>NZ_FOPV01000011.1 GCF_900113575.1 Nitrosospira sp. Nsp14 | reverse complement strand
TGACCCCAAGCGAATACGTTAAATCCAACCAGGTCAGACTGCTCGAAGCGGCTAGATTCTAGTTTTGAATCCCATCAGAATTGGGGGAACATCATCGCAGACGAGAATTCTACTTCTGACTGTCTACCTGACGGGGAAGCTTACACCCGGCTCGTATTATTCGTGCCGAGGTTCACAAGCCAATCGCGTCCTTTGCGTTTTCTGCATGGCGGAAACTGACCTTGGAATTGGCCTGTTTTCTTGACAGTGTTCGTTCTTCGAAAAATCTTATTACAAAGGTAAGCTGACACGCCGTTATAAAGAAAATTGTTGGTCAATTGCGGTGAGGTGTGCAATGGACGTTACCGACGGTGTCGAAAATCAGCTCATCAGGCTTCAGGATATATCCGGTTTTTTGGAAGCGGACAGTCTCGACGACAATCTTTTACAGCTCGCGGAAAAGACAGCTAGAATTTTGGAAGCTCGACATTGTTCGATTATGCTTTTGAATGAAGGTGAACCTGAAAATCCGCGCATGAGCGTTTGTGCCAGTTATGGCTCGCTGGCCGCAGCTGCCTACAAGGAATCGGTGCATAAGGGCGAGGGTATTGCCGGGCACGTAATTGACACCGGGAAATCCCTCTTTATCGAGAATATAGACGAATCGCAGTTCGCCAATCGGGCTCGCCGCGCCAAGGATTCACACAAGAGCTTATTGTGCTCGCCGATAAGAATCGATGCCGGGATTGTGGGGGTGATCAATGTGACGGATTACAAAAACGGAAAATCGTTCAGGCCAGCTGATCTGAATTTGCTGGATGTCATAGCCATGTTCATAGGTAAATCGATTCAGACGCTGCAGCTTCAGAGTATTCTGAATTCCCGTTTCGCACAAATGGCTCTGATACAGGAGATGCAACAAAATGTCGACAGCTCATTAAAAAACGTTTTGCATAAACCCGATCAAATAGCGAAAATCATGGTGAAATCCTTTTATAAGGAAATGACGCGCGCGGGCTTCGGCTCAAGCCAGGTAATCACCGTGGCATCGGACATCATTTCCCAGCTAAACAGCAATTTGCAACGGCACAGTAAACGGATTGGGCGAACAATTGGAAGCGCGGTGCCGCGAGTTGGCGATTAATCCATTCGCTCCCGAATGGGAGCGGATTGTACGTTTGGGACTTCTTGCGCACGAGTAATGGTTACACATCGATGTTTACTTCAGGCGCCTCTTACTGTAATTCCACTGATCAGTTTGTCTCCGCGCTGGACAATCAGGGGCTGGGGTGACGTCGGCTAGCGCAGACGCCCCGATCCGTTCTTTCCACCATTCGAATTCCGCAGTCTGCCTGGCTTGGCTTTTTGGCTCGTTGGTGGGTCGTCCTGTATAGCGATTTATCAGTCGGCGAGCGTGTGGCGGCTTCACCTCAGAGGTTTTAAAGTCGCGGTCATTTCGAATTTTAGGTATTTGCCGCCACTCTAACATTTTGAGTTTTAAAGCATATTAGGCGAGTTACATCGGGAACCTGCCTAACTACGCTAGATAAGTGACAATTATCCCTCCGGCGAGATCCAGCTTCGCCTGCCTTGACTTCCCAAGCCCATCATCTATGTTTAGACCATGGTTATTCTAAAGAATCGCGATACGCAGATTGAAAGCCCTACAACCTTGACGTTCGCTTGGAAAGCAAGGGGTTGTCGGTATCAGCAACAGAAACACCATGGCCTGCCAATTTAGAGAGTCTTACGTCACCACCTTAGCCAATTTTTTTCCTGAAATAGCAAATAAGATGAGGACAAACTGCTATGACTCAATCAGCCCCAAATCCCAATCCACTTGATGCCGAAGAGTTACGCCTCATTAACGCTTGGTGGAGAGCATGTAATTACCTTTCTGTCGGGATGATCTATCTCCGCGACAATCCATTGCTCAAGGAACCGCTCAAGATCGAGGACGTCAAGCATCGACTGCTCGGGCACTGGGGAGCGAGCCCGGCGTTATCCTTTACTTGGGCGCATCTGAATCGAATCATCAAGCGCGATAATCTGGACGTGGTTTTCATGGCGGGTCCGGGCCATGGCGCACCTGGCGTGCTCGGCCCGACCTATCTCGAGGGCACGTATTCCGAGGTCTATCCTGACAAGAGCCAGGATATGGAAGGGCTGAAAAAGTTTTTCAAACAATTCTCTTTTCCCGGCCATATTGGCTCTCATGTTACCCCTGAAACACCCGGCTCCATTCACGAGGGTGGCGAACTTGGGTACAGCCTTTCGCATGCCTACGGCGCTTGCCTGGACAATCCAGACCTTATCGTTGCATGCGTGGTGGGAGATGGCGAGGCCGAAACCGGACCGCTTGCGACCGCTTGGCACTCCAATAAATTCATTAATCCTATCCGTGATGGGGCGGTATTACCGATATTGAACCTGAATGGCTACAAAATCGCCAATCCGACCATCCTCGCGCGTATCAGCCACGAGGAGCTTGAGGCCCTGTTCCGTGGCTATGGCTACACCCCTTACTTTATAGAGGGTGACGATCCTTCTGATATGCATCAGAAAATGGCGGGTACTTTGGAGCAGTCTATCGCCGAGATTCGCGCCATTCAGAAAACGGCCCGTGACAGTGGTCAAGCGGAGCGTCCTCGCTGGCCCATGATCGTGCTGCGCGCGCCGAAAGGCTGGACCGGGCCAAAAGAGATCAATGGCCACAAGGCCGAAGGAAGCTGGCGCTCCCACCAAGTCCCATTCTCAGACGTACGTGAGAATCCAAAGAATCTCAAAGTGCTTGAGGATTGGATGAAGAGCTACAAACCGGAAGAATTCTTTGATGCCAACGGCGGTTTGGTATCCGAGTTGCGGGAATTGTCACCCAAGGGTAAGTTCCGCATGAGCGCGAACCTGCATGCCAATGGAGGCTTGTTACGGAAGGATCTCAAACTGCCCGACTTCCGCAACTATGCCGTCGCAGTACCTCAGCCAGGCAAGGAGCTATACGAAAATACCCGGCCGCTGGGTCAGTTCCTGCGCGATGTGATGCGGGACAACATGACTAATTTCCGGGTATTTGGTCCCGATGAGACTGCCTCCAATCGCCTGCAGGCCATATATGAAGTGTCCAAGAAAGTCTGGATGGCGGATCTGTTACCAGAGGATGCCGATGGTGGCGAGCTGTCGCGTGACGGTCGCGTGATGGAAATGCTTTCCGAGCACACTCTGATTGGCTGGCTCGAAGGCTACCTTTTGACGGGCCGGCATGGCTTCTTCCACACTTATGAAGCGTTCGCCCATGTGGTGGACTCAATGTTCAATCAGCACGCCAAATGGCTGGATATTTCGAAGAACCATGTGCCTTGGCGCGCGTCTGTCGCCTCCCAAAACATTCTCCTTTCCTCGACAGTCTGGCGGCAGGACCATAATGGCTTCTCCCATCAGGATCCGGGCTTCATCGATTTGGTTACCAACAAAAGTCCGACTGTTACGCGCGTCTATTTGCCGCCTGATGCCAATACACTGTTGGCTGTGACGGACGAATGCCTTCGGTCGACCGACTGTATCAACGTGATTGTCGCCGACAAGCAGAAACACCTACAGTTCTGCACCATCGATGAAGCGATCGTTCATTGCTCCAAAGGCATTGGTATCTGGGTACGCGCGAGCAATGACCAAGGTGTGGCACCGGATGTTGTAATGGCTTCCTGTGGCGATGTAGCCACCCAAGAGGCACTGGCGGCAACCGCCCTCCTGCGCGAGCACCTGCCGGACTTGAAGGTGCGCTTCGTTAACGTGGTTGACCTGTACAAGATGCAGCCGGCGAGCGAGCACCCTCACGGTTCAACAGAACGAGAATTCGACAGTTTGTTTACTACCGACAAGCCAGTGATATTCAACTTCCATGGTTATCCCTGGTTGATACACAAGTTGGCCTATCGGTTCAAGAACCATGAAAACCTGCATGTTCGGGGTTACAAGGAGCGTGGCAACATCAATACGCCATTGGAGCTGGCAATCCTTAATCAGACCGACCGCTTTACCCTGGTCATCGATGTCATTGATCGCGTGCCTGGTTTGGCGGACAGGGCCGCCCATCTGAAAGAACAAATGAAGAACGAAATTATCCTGAACCTGGCATACGCCCATGAGCATGGCACTGACAGTGAGCAGTTCAGTAACTGGGTCTGGCCCTACTGAAGTATTTTTATTTAAATCGGAGCGACGCATGAAACACCATATGGATCAGGACGCTTCTGAAATTGGTGCGAACAGAGCAGCCGCACCCGCATCATCAGCCACGGGTTCTGATGTGCGAATCGGGATGCAGGCTACTTCGCTCAGGCAGGCGGTGCTTGATCACTTGTATTATTCCCTCGGCTGCCCGCCAATTGTGGCACGTCCTCACGATTATTACCGCGCGTTCGCGCTTGCCATTCGTGATCGGATGCAGCATCGCTGGATCAGCACCAGCCAGACCTATTTTGACTTGAACCGTAAAGTTGCCTGTTATCTGTCGGCCGAGTTTCTTATGGGTCCGCATCTGGGCAACAATCTGGTGAATCTGCATCTCGAACAGGAAGCGAGAAAGGCCCTGGCGGATCTCGGCCACGATCTTGACACCATTCTCGCCTGCGAGGGGGAGCCGGGCTTGGGCAATGGCGGTCTGGGGCGTCTTGCGGCATGCTATCTTGATTCGCTGGCGACACTGCAATGTCCGGCGATTGGTTATGGCATCCGTTATGAGTTCGGTATCTTCGAGCAGGAGATTCGTGACGGATGGCAAGCCGAAATCACCGACAAGTGGCTGAGTCGAGGCAATGCCTGGGAGATCGCCAAGCCCGATGTTTGCTATTACGTCAATTGGGGCGGGCACACCGAGTATTACCGCGATGAGACGGGCTGTCAGCGCGTGCGCTGGATACCCCACCGGGTGGTGAGGGGCATCGCGTACGATACGCCGATCCAGGGTTATAGCGTCAACACCTGCAACACGCTAAGGTTGTGGAGTGCCGAAGCCGTCGAGTCGTTCGACTTCCAGGCGTTCAACGTCGGCGATTATTACGAAGCGGTGAACAAAAAAGTGGCCTCGGAAACGGTGACCAAGG
The DNA here is from genome assembly GCF_900113575.1 of Nitrosospira sp. Nsp14. Classification (GTDB taxonomy): domain Bacteria; phylum Pseudomonadota; class Gammaproteobacteria; order Burkholderiales; family Nitrosomonadaceae; genus Nitrosospira. The sequence goes on along the minus strand of NZ_FOPV01000011.1, from coordinate 124,548 downwards.
TGCTCTATCCCAACGACGAACCGGCGATCGGCAAGCGGCTGCGCCTGGCGCAGCAGTATTTCTTCGTAAGCTGCTCGCTGCAGGACATGCTGCGTCTGCTCGACTTGGCCAATTCACCGGTCGAAAGCTTCGCCGAGCGCTTTGCCGTGCAGCTCAACGACACGCACCCTTCCATCGGCGTGGCGGAGCTGATGCGACTGCTGGTTGATGAACGGCGATTGGACTGGGATGCGGCCTGGGCCATCACCGTGGCAAGCTTCGGTTACACGAACCATACCCTGTTGCCGGAGGCCTTGGAGACATGGCCGCTTCCCATGTTCGCCGAGCTGCTGCCCCGGCACCTGGAAATCATCTACGAGATCAACCGCCGTTTCCTCGACGAGGTGCGTTCACGCTTTCCCGGCGACGAGGCGCGCGTAGTGCGGATGTCCCTGATCGACGAGGAAGGCGCCAAACGGGTACGCATGGCCCATCTTGCCACCGTTGGCAGTCATGCCGTCAATGGTGTCGCGGCACTTCATACCGAACTGCTCCAGACTAGCATACTCAAGGATTTCCACGAACTCTGGCCGGAGCGTTTCAGCAACAAGACCAACGGTGTCACTCCGCGCCGTTTCCTGGCCCTGTCAAATCCCGCCCTGCGCGAATTACTCGATCATACGCTCGGTCAAGAATGGCTGACGGAACCGGACCGACTGCGCAAGCTCGACGTTCATTCCGGTGACGAAGCCTTTCAGCGTGACTGGCGCGCCGTAAAACTCGGCAACAAGCAGCGCCTCGCATCTTACATCCAGACGCAAACGGGGATCGAGATCGATCCCGCCTGGCTGTTTGACATTCAGGTGAAGCGCATTCATGAATACAAGCGCCAACATCTGAACGTTTTGCATATTGTTACCATGTATCGCAGGCTCAAGGAGAACCCAGCGCTGACAATACCACCGCGCGCCTTCATTTTCGGGGGCAAAGCGGCGCCCGGTTACTTCATGGCCAAGCGCATCATCAAGCTCATCAACGCGGTTGGAGAGACGATAAATGCCGATCCAGAAGTGAATTCGCGCATGAAAGTTGCCTTCATTCCAAATTTGAATGTCAAGAATGGGCATCTCATCTATCCGGCTGCGGATCTGTCAGAGCAAATCTCTACCGCCGGCAAAGAAGCGTCGGGCACGGGCAACATGAAGTTCATGCTCAATGGCGCGCTCACCATAGGTACGCTGGACGGAGCGAATGTCGAGATACGCGAGGAGGCCGGGGTAGACAATTTCTTCCTGTTCGGCCTTACGGCCGACGAAACGGAAAGTATAAAGCGCGCAGGCTATCGCCCTCGTGATTACATCGCAGGCAATGACGAATTGCGTGCTGCACTGGAACTCATCGGTACAGGACACTTCTCGCGAGGTGATGCCGAAGTATTTCGTCCGTTGGTCGACAATCTGATCCATGATGATCCTTTCCTCGTGTTGGCCGATTACGCTGCCTACATCGCCTGCCAGGAACAGGTCAATTCGGCCTGGGAGGACGTCAAGAACTGGACGCGGATGTCCATCCTCAACACCGCGGGCAGCGGCAAATTCTCTTCCGACCGCGCCATTACGGAATACTGTGAGGAAATCTGGAATGTCGGGCCGGTGACTGTAAAGAACTGAGCATTTGCGAGCCTCAATAAGGTGTCATGACACCCCCCTATCCAACCAAGCCCGGAACGCGATTTCCGCCGGGAATTACCGCCACTGCCGAAGGCGTAAACTTCTGTATCTTCAGCAGACATGCAATCCGGGCCGAGCTGAGATTGTATGCAGCTGCGGATAGTCTTGATGCATTCCAGATCATTACGCTGCAGCCGGAGCACAATCGCAGTTTCTTTTTCTGGCATGTATTCGTGGTTGGGCTGCCGGCCGGGACGTATTACACCTGGCAGATGGACGGTCCTAACGATCCCCCGACCGGCCGACGCTTCTACCCCCACAAGGAGCTGCTCGATCCTTGGGCGAGGGCGGTATCCGACCGCCTTTGGGATCGGCGCCAAGGCAACGATCCCAACGCGAAAGATGGCGGACTGCGCGCCATTGTGGTCGGTTCCCTTTCACCTTCGGTTCCAGCCACAACTGCGTTACAGACGGGCTCTGATCTGACCGGCGCGGTTATCTATGAACTTCATGTCAGGGGATTTACCAAACATCCTTCTTCTGGGGTGTCGCGGCCAGGTCTCTTCGCTGGCCTACAAGAAAAAATTCCATACTTGAAGGAACTGGGGATTACCCATGTCGAACTCCTGCCAATCATGGCATTTGACCCACAGAGTGTGCCGTTGCCCGCTGCCGAAAGAGGCTTGAGTAACTACTGGGGCTACAATACACACAGTTTCTGGGCCCCGCACCCGGGGTACTGTATGGATGAAACCGAGGCCGATCGGGAGTTTCGGGAGCTGGTGGATGCTTTTCACGCAGCAGGCATCGGTGTTTTACTGGATGTGGTTTTCAACCATACGGCGGAGGGCGGCGAGGATGGTCCGGTCATCAGTTTCCGTGGGCTTGGCAACGATATCTTCTACCACCTTGATGCAAGTGACCGCCAGCGTTACCTCGACTTTACCGGTTGCGGCAATACTGTGAACTGCAACCATCCCCTGGTCAGCGGTTTCATTGTGCATTGCCTCGAATACTGGGTGGAAACTTTCGGCGTCGACGGCTTCCGTTTCGATCTCGCCAGCGTGTTCGCCCGTGGAGAGCAAGGAGCACCTCTGGCGAATCCACCATTACCATGGGCCATCCAAACCTCGCGCATCCTGAGCCGTGTACCGGTCATCGCCGAAGCTTGGGATGCGGCTGGACTATACCAGGTCGGCGCATTTCCCGGGATGACCTGGGCTGAATGGAACGGCCGTTATCGCGATGTCATGCGGCGCTTCGTGCGCGGCGATCCTGGATTGGTTGGCGAAGTGGCGACGAGACTCAGCGGAAGCGCCGATCTCTACGCCGATGGTCGATGTCCGACAAACAGTATCAATTTCATCACCTGCCACGACGGCTTCACACTATATGACCTGGTGAGCTATAACGGCAAGCACAACGCAGCCAATGGCGATGATAATCGTGACGGAACCAATGACAATCTGAGCTGGAATTGCGGTGCGGAGGGCGATACCGACGATGCTGCGGTGTTGGCGCTGCGTAGTCGCCAGGCAAAAAATCTCTTGGCCCTCTTGATGGTGTCACGCGGTGTACCCATGCTGCTTGCTGGCGATGAGGTACTCCGCAGCCAGCGCGGCAACAACAATGCGTATTGCCAGGATAACGAACTTTCATGGTTCGACTGGGGGCTTGTCGAGCACAACAACATGTTGCGCTACACACGGGAACTGATTGCTTTGCGGCGGAGGCATCCTAGTCTGACCACCAATAGATTCTTTACCGGCGCTGTAGTGGCCGGACGCAATCTGCCTGATATCGCTTGGCATGGAATACAACTGAACGAACCGCTCTGGCATGATTATCAATGCCGCGTGCTCGCGTGCACGATTGCTGGTCAGGAGGAGGACGAGGCGGATTTGCATGTGATCATGAACATGTCGGAACAAATGCTGGATGCGCCATTACCCGTTATCCAAGGGCGGAAATGGCATATTGCCCTGGATACGGCATTGGATTCACCGCAAGACATTAGTGTGCCGGACATGCAAATTTACTACGCCGGTGCATGCTACTTCACGCAACCTCGTAGCATTGCCGTCTTGGAAGCACGCTGAAGCTTTTGCGTTGCAGCAGCTAGGCATCTTGAGAAGACTCGAAGCGAGAAAGTGACTCGGCGAGGACAGGTTTTGACGAGTTTTGAACGGTCAATAGTTATTCTACTGGCCGAAAAGCGGCGGAATATGGACCGTTCCGATGCTTTTGCGCTTTAGGAGTCTGTTAAATTAATAAATCATCAACCAAGTGGGATTAAGGATTATGGATGAATCTACGGAAGAAGACACCGGAGTCACGCTGGCCCTACTGGAGAGATTCCAGACGCAACGGCTTCCGAGAACGCTAGCTCTCAAAGAAAGGATTGATAAGGGGGGATTGCTTGACGAGTACGATATCGCATTCCTTGAAACAGTTTTTAGGGAAAGTGCCAGCATCAGGACGTTGATCAGCAGGCACCCAGAATATGAGCCGTTGGCTGCTAAAGTAATACACTTGTACCACGAAATTACCGCCAAGGCGCTAGAGAACCAAAAGGCTAATCGGGATTAGTGTAGCTCTGCTCATCGACTGATCCCTAGGGCGATGGAAAGATTACTCTGGTACCGGGCCAAATTTTTTCGCCCACAACGGAAGTTCGAAAATTGTATTCGCCTTAACTATAGTCAGACACGGTCGCCAAGGGCGGACGCCGCCGTTACCACGATGGGTGGCATTGTCGCTGCCTTGTCCTGACTTTCTAACTGCTGACCTGTTAGTCGTGACTCAGAAGCATATTGGTCAAGCAAAATTACCGTTCCCACTTTTCAGCAATAACGGGGACGGGATTACTATAAAAAAGCACGGATCGCCGCAATAGCTCCCGGTTTAGTCATGTTCGAGGACCACCATCGGGGACTCGGTGAATCGGCACGGGGAATTGCTTTGATTCGGGATGAGGGGGGGCCACGGATAAGACCGACGTTTGTCTGGAGGTAGCAGCGCAAAACGACGAATCATGCGGGACGTTTAACGCGCCTAGCCCGGATCCTCTAACACATTAGCGCTGCGCCAGCTCGCGCTTCATTTTCTTGCTGTGCTTCCCACCCTCACAATCCATTGCCTCGGTGCGAAGTTCAGCCCTTTGATTCATTTCCTCGATCTGTTTTACCGCCTTGAGTTCAGCAGCAATGACGAGGCATCCGACTAAAAGGATTATCAATCTCATGTCATATTCTCCCAACGTCCGAACATCATTAACGACAGGACATTAACTAGGATAAGGGAGATTACCATGCAGCCCGTGAAGGAATTATCCAGTACGGGTGATCAATTGTGAATGTTAAAACTAGGAAAAGTATCAGAAGTAATGAGTCATTGCGGGCTATCTTTTCCTTGGAGAGGTGGTAATTTGTTTTCTTCCGCGGCTAGCGTTAATCAGTCGTGAGAAGGAGCAACGACCTTGGTAACTCAAGCTACGACAACGATAAAGCCCTTTCGGGTGGGCTGGTAATTCACTGTGGATTCGCCACAAGTCGTTACTTGAACAGGCCCGGTAGCGAAACCGAGAGTGAAGGGGTACACAAGTAAGCGCTACCGGCAGTTAATGCGCGCGAGTGTTGCATTAGCGATTCCCACGGAAAGCCTGCCGAAAGAGAATCCCGCGATTGCATCAAGTGAAATTCGGCAAAAAACGCCGGTATTGCTCGGGATGGGGTTTTGGCCCGGAGCGTAATACCGGGCGTCTTTCAGATGGATATAACTCCTTTTTATTGTTTCTGGCCGATTATTCTCCCGCCGGGCTGCCTCAGTCTTGACTTGCTCCATCATTCCCGCCATGGCGGATACCGCGTTATGCATAAAATATTTTTTTGCGCTAACTACTGAACCGGAAATCAGAAAACCCCCAACCACAAGCGTCACATCGGTTTCGACAGGGACCTCCGCCTCAGCAAGGTTAATCACAACCAGTAGTAAAGAATCGTTCATGTCTTTCCTTAGTATTGTACTTTTTTGTCCAAATGAGCTTCGGGCAGGTCGGTAAACACATCCGCTACTGCATAAATACTCTTACACTGCGGATTCTATTTTTGGATTTTTTCATTAAACAAACAATTGGACCTAAGTACATCCCTTGCTCGCCTGCAAGATATTCATAGGAATTGGAGAATTAGGCTATCTATGTTCGGTTCGCTTGAGCCTGAGCTGGCGGCCAACATGAATAATAGTATGCAGTCGGTCGACGCCCGATTAAGGAATTAAGGAAGAGGAGGGGAAAGAAGCGGTAGGCAGGAGTTTCGCGAGGCTAAAAAAATGGAGAGACCAAAAATACCCCATAGGGAAGTTGCCCTCCGGGGCTTCAGAATGCGATGTTTACGCAGCGATCTTACAACGGCGCAGGATAGCTCCCATCAGACACAAGCCAGCGAGCAACATGGCGTGCGTTTCAGGTTCCGGTACCGGCAAGGCCTGGAGAACGCCACCGCAGCTGCCGCCAAAATTACCTGTTACGTCGCCCGAGACAACGAATTTATAACCGATGTTCGCAGGCAGCGTGGCGACCACGGAAAGCATGTAATCCACAGCGTTATTTTGCCTGTCAACGTCATAAACTGTGACGCTCGTGGCGTCGGTAAATTTGATTGACATGTTCGATAACTCAAACTCGGGGCCCCGGGAAGAACGGAAGATCAAGATTGATCGTGACCGTGGTACCCACCGTAACAGATGTAGGTGCTATATCAAACAAATAGGTGTCAACAAATGACGAGCCGTATGCTAGTGCTGAGAAAGTATTACCAATGTTGTAAGTATTGCCTGTCAAATTTCCCAGGTATCCTGGTCCAACCGCTGACGCGGAGCCTACATAGCCCGTCAGCATTGCCGCCAGCAGTGGCAGTTTCATGCGGTTCATTTTTTCTGGTTCTCCCAATAAGAAGGATCTTCTTGTTACCAACGTGTCGGCCCCGGCTCACGCCGGGTGTGGCTTTTAGTACCTGGAAAGTGTAGGGGGGAGAAAGTGACAGCAGATGCTTATGGATGAGCTATACGCATGAGCTCTTAAGCGCATGTTAAGCGTTAAGAGGTTGCAACACGGTGTTTCAGATTTGGTCGGAGCAGGGGCGCAGGGGGAACATTGTGCGCACTCAGAGATCGGAGGTGTTCTCGGCAATCGCAATATTGCCATTCATATAGAACCACTGCCCAGCCTCGCATACAAATTGGCTGATTTCGTGCAAGCGATGTGCGCGGCCGCCCCCTACCTTGTAGCGCGCCACGAATTCCACCGCCGCGTGATCTGCCCCTCGCTGTTCATGACGCCTCACTTCCAGCCCCAGCCATCGGCTGCGTGGTGCACTTCCCAGTCCAAGCGAATCCGGACGTGTGCTGCGATGCCACGTGGCCAGCAGATATTCTTCCCGACTAAGGGTATATGCGGTGTAGCGCGAACGCATCAACGCTTCTGCAGTTGGGACAGCTTCGCCGTCATCCAGGTAGCGCCCACAACAGTCGGCGTAAGTTTTTGCCTGATCGCCACCGTCGACGCTGCAGGGGCAGCGTGGGAGGGGAGGGGGAAGAGGGCCGGGTTTCGTAGTCACTGATTTTGAAAGATGCGGTCGAGTATGTTGAAATCATGCTTGCCACAGCGGCGGCTCATCCATCAATGCGATCTGTTCACGCAATTCAAGGATTCGGTCCTGCCAATAGCGCTGGGTGTTGAACCAGGGGAAAGCCCTCGGGAATGCAGGATCATCCCAGCGTTGCGCAAGCCATGCGGCATAATGGATAAGTCGCAGCGTGCGTAACGCCTCGATCAGATTTAATTCGCGCTCGTCGAAATCGGCAAAATCCTCATACCCGGCCAGGATATCCGATAGCTGCCGCGCCATGTCGCCGCGTTCACCGGACAATAGCATCCACAAATCCTGCACCGCCGGGCCCATGCGACTATCGTCGAAATCGACGAAGTGCGGACCTTCGTTAGTCCAAAGCACGTTGCCGGGGTGGCAGTCGCCGTGCAGGCGCAGTAGGCGCACTTCACCGGCTCGTGCAAAGCAGTGGCGCGCGGCGTCTAACGCCTGATTTACCGCGCCGCGGTAAGCCGCGTCTAGATCAGCCGGAATGAACCCGTGCGTCAGCAGGTAATCACGCGGCTCTTCACCGAAGCTGGCGGTGTCGAGAGCGGGGCGTTCGCGAAATGGCCTTATTGCGCCGATAGCATGGATGCGCCCAAGAAAACGGCCGATACGTTCCAGCGTGCTGCGATCCTCCAATTCTGGCGCCCGACCGCCTTGTTTCGGAAAAATAGCGAAGCGGTATCCCTCGAAGCGATGCAGTGTCAGTCCATCCCGCGACAAAGCGGGCACGACAGGGATTTCATGCTCGGCTAGCTCTTGCACGAACGCGTGTTCTTCGAGTATCGCGCTATCGGTCCAGCGCCCGGGACGATAGAATTTCGACACAAGCGGCGCGCCTTCGTCCATGCCGACTTCATAGACTCGATTCTCGTAGCTGTTGAGTGCCAGCAGCCTGCCGTCGCCGCGGAAGCCTACGCTTTCCAGCGCGTTCAGCACACAATCCGGGTTCAGGGCGGAAAAATTTGGTGGGGGAAAACTACTGGTCTGTATCATCTCGAAGCATTATGACCCTCGGACTCTTCGGCTCCGTGAGTAGGGCTCATACTACCAGTATTTTTGGTTCCGGCGTTGCTTGGGTCCATCACAAGTACTTGCAGTTACTGGTCATCCCGCAGATTCGTTAGAGTAGACCCGACGGATTTGACCGTGGATTTGACGCGTATACATACGCGGTGAAACAACACGCACGACCCATCAGACGTTGCGATTGTTCTATCAAATTGCGATCCGGCCCGCTTTTTAGCCCTGCGCCGCCAAGCCCTGTGCATCTTCCAACGCAGTCTGATCTTTGAGGAAGCTAAGCACTATGCACTCCACCTCCTGTTGTATCCCTTCGGATGTTTGTTGGACGCATCGATGGAGAATGCCGTTTTGCCAGGCGGAAAACACGATGGGATTAATATAGGATTTACGGCAGACGGCAGGGGTGTTGCGCAACTCCTCAGCGACTTTTTTCGTCGCCGAGACAATGCAGGCTTTGAGCGCGCGTTTGCTGCGAGATTCGGGTAACGGCGTGTCCAACATGAATTCAAATGCTCGTACCGTCGCGCCCCATGTGCGGAAATCCTTTGCGGTAAACTCTGCCCCCATCGTGTCTCGAAGATAGCTGTTTACCTGCTCTGCTCCGACGGGATGCCGTTTACCGCTCTCATCGAGATATTGAAAAAGATGCTGGCCCCGCAACTGCCGGCAATCACGGATGACATTCACGATGCGCCGATTGTTTATCTCGACCTCATGTTCAATACCGCTCTTGCCGCGGAATTTCAGCAGCGCCCGCCTCCCATTAATGAGAGCAAGGTGACGCTTGCGCAGCGTTGTCAGCCCAAAGCTATTGTTATCGCGCGCATAGGAAAGATTGCCGATACGCACGCGGGTGCTGTCCAGCAGACTTACTATCGCGGCGACGACCTTTTTCCGTGGGAGCCCCCGTTGCCTCAGGTCCCGCTGCAGGCACTGCCGGAGTTGGGGCAGCGCTTCTCCAAATTCCGCCATTCGACCAAATTTGATGCAATCGCGGGCCTCGCGCCAGTCAGCGTGGTAGCGGTATTGCTTACGCTTGCGCGCGTCCAGCCCGGTTGCCTGTAAATGGCCGTGCGGATGCAGGCAAATCCACACATCGGTATAAGCCGGGGGAATTGCCAGTCGGGCAATACGTTCAAGTTCAGCCTTGTCTGTAATTGCTTTTTTATTGGGACCGACATAACGAAAGCCGCGACCACAACGTACTCGGCGAATTCCGGCGTCGCTATCTGACACATACATCAGTCCTGCGGCTGCGGCCTGTGCCGCAAGCGCCTCGATCCTGAGTGCGCCCGATAATACCCCCGATCCTTTTCCCTCCTGCCAGAAACTCATGGATATATTAATTCCGCTATCCTCGCTATTCTCAACCTCGATTTTGTCGTTTGGGCTACCGGTAATTGGACAAGGAAGACGGAAATAAAATCAGCCGAAAGCAGGGATCAGTCGACCAAATGTGGCGGAGTCGTGGGGTCGAAATCGACCCAGTCGCCATTTAACCATTTCCCTTTTGCCTGTTCAATGTCGGCTGCGCTGTGCAGCCGAAGGCGCTCTATTATTTGCCGAGTATTATCGGTATTCGCAACATGTACCGCCAACATCATTCCCGCGGACCTTGGATGGGGGCCACGGTTAGTTGCTTCACCCTTGTCGGGAAGACCTCCCGCCGTGCCTGCAAGAGAGCCGGTATAGCCGCCCACCGCAGCCGCTACCGCGCCAACGACCGGTCCGCCAGCGACTGTCCCGATCGTCCCTGCTATGACACTTCCCGAAGCTGCCCCTGTGGCCGCGCCTTTTGCAGCGTCCTGGTCACCTGAACTCTCCGAATCGCGATCCGAGTCATGAGCACCGGGCTGGTTGTTGAAAAAAATACTGATATCGTTCTTGTCCACCAAATCCGACAGCGACGCGGCAGCTGCCCTGGCTTCGTCATCCGTTTGAAATCGTCCTGCGATAATGTTATCCATAAAAATCTCCTGAATTGTCCATCCGCAAAATTGCCCAGCTGCTGGAATTTGTTTACTGTCCTGCTCCCGCGCGATCCGTGCGTATTCGCGCTGATTCTAGTCTCACGAAGGATGATAGGCGCATACATGGAACGCTTCTGTACGGCGTTTCACACTGGCGCGGCGGCCTCGCAGGCCCGCGCGAACCTATACGAGCCACTTCTTTACCTGTCAACTTTTACAGTTATCCGGCCCGGCAACGCGTGATGTAATGGCGTTCTCGCATGTTGATCTGCTGTTCCGCGGAGTCGATATTCGTGTTCTTTCTTGCCACAGGTATCCCGCCGGTATCAGAGAGAAATTTTTCTGGAGCAACGTTCCGTGAGATCGCGGCGCAGTTCTGTTTGAATTTCCCGGGAACGCTGGCCCGACTCGGCGGAGATGAGTTCGGCATATTGCTGGAAAGCTGTCCCGACTGGACCTTCGCTTCGGGCGGGTCGCCGATCTGTTAAGGCACACAGTGCGACGCGATTTTCGTTTCGTGTGGCAAGACAAGGTGTTTCCGCTGGGTTCGAGTATCGGACTAGTCACCTTCAGTGATGGGGAAGAAACGCTCACTGATATTTTGCGAATGGCGGATGCAGCTTGCTAGCTTGCCAAGGACAAGGGGCGCAATCGGGTGCAAATCTATACAGCGGAAGATTCGGGGCTTGCGCAACGTCATGGGGAAATAGGCTGGGTGGGGCGTATACAGAAAGCGCTGGAAGAGGAGCGTTTCGTGCTCTACTCGCAAAAAACATTGCCGCTCGCTAATGGCGCCGAGAACGAGGCTCATTACGAGCTGCTCCTGCGCATGAAAGACGAGCGCGGGGAGTTGGTACCACCGATGGCTTTCATACCGGCTGCTGAGCGCTACGGCCTGATGCCTCAACTCGACCGTTGGGTGATTTCAACTGCTTTTTTGCAATATGAGGAAAGCAATCTGCGGCATCGTATGAGTTGCATCTGTACTATCAATCTCTCCGGCGCGTCCGCCTGCGACGACAATTTTTACGTTTTCGCGGTGGAGCAATTCAGCTTATACAAGATTCCACCCAGAGGGATCTGTTTTGAAATTACGGAAACATCGGCGATCGCCAATCTGCCTCAGGCGACGGTGTTGATTAGCAAATTGAAAGACCTGGGTTGCCGCTTTGCGCTTGACGATTTTGGGAGCGGGATGTCATCTTTTACTTATCTCAAGCATCTACCGGTCGACTATTCAAAAATCGACGGTGGATTCGTCAAGGACATGGTCCAGGATCCTATTGACCGCGCAATGGTTGAAGCCATCAATCACATAGGGCATGTCATGCAGATAAAGACGATTGCCGAACGCGTTGAGAATGGCGCGATCCTGGAGGTGTTGCCAGATATCGGCGTGAATTTCGCTCAGGGATATGGCATTGAAAGGTCTAGTTTAAGCGTTCTTTCAGCAAACTGACCTCATCAATGGGCTTGGAAGACGTGCGCGGATACAAAAAAAGGAATATCGCGTAGGTGAACGAGGCATGCGCTACGTGTAGCTTAATGCGGATAACGCACGCTGCGGGGCTCCGTCACAACCGAATATTTCTACTGCAGGTCTTGCCTTCGCGCCCGGTCAGATTTTATTTTTCTCTTTTTTTCCGCTGTTCTCCCAATTTTTAGCGCGACTCAGCGCTTCGTCCCAGCGCTCACGCAATTCGGTAATGCGATCTTGCGGCATCTGCGGATGGAACACCTTCTCGACCTGCCAATGCGTGGCGATCGAGTCCGTGTTATGCCAAAAGCCGACCGCGAGCCCGGCAAGGTAAGCCGCGCCGAGCGCGGTTGTTTCAACTATGGCCGGGCGCACGACAGGCACGCCGAGAACATCGGCCTGGAATTGCATTAACGGGTCGCTTCGGGACGCGCCGCCATCTACGCGCAGCTCCTTCAAATGCGTGCCCGTATCCAAGCGCATCGCATCCACCAGATCGGCGACCTGGAAAGCCACGCCTTCCAGCGCGGCGCGGGCCACATGTGCCGCGGTGGTGTCACGGGTGAGGCCGATCAGCATGCCCCTCGCATAGGGGTCCCAATGAGGCGCTCCCAGACCGGTGAAAGCAGGCACGAGGACAACGCCACCGCTATCAGGCACTGATGCTGCCAGCAGGTCCATCTCCTGCGCCGAGCGCACAATATGCAACCCGTCACGGAGCCACTGTACAATCGCGCCGGCCATGAAGATGCTGCCCTCCAGCGCGAATTCCTGCTTCTCGCCAATTTTGCAAGCCGCCGTGGTGAGCAGTCCCTGCGTCGAGGCGACGGGCTGAGTGCCGGTATGCTGCAGCAAGAAACAGCCCGTGCCGTAGGTATTCTTTGCCATCCCTGGAAGCACGCACATTTGTCCGAAAAGAGCCGCCTGCTGGTCACCCGCCGCGCCAGCCAGGGCCATATTCCTGAGGCCTGGCACCGCAACGATTTCGCCGTACACTTCGCTCGAAGAGCGCACCGTCGGCAGCATGCTCGGGGGAATGCGGAAAAGTTTGAGCAGTTCCGGGTCCCATTTTCCAGTATGGATGTTGAAAAGCATTGTCCGGGAGGCATTGCTTGGGTCGGTCACATGCACTTTGTTGCGGCCAGTCACCTTCCAGATCAGCCATGTGTCTACTGTGCCGCAGATCAGCCTCCCTGCTTCCGCTTGCGCACGCGCCCCCGGCATGTTGTCGAGAATCCAAGCGATTTTCGTGGCAGAAAAATAAGGGTCGAGGATCAGCCCGGTCAATTGCTGGATGATGTTGTCATGTCCCGCGGCGCGAAGCTCGTCGCACATTTGGGAAGTGCGCCGATCCTGCCAAACGATCGCATTACATATCGGGTTGCCGGATACCCTATCCCACACAATGCTGGTTTCACGCTGGTTTGCGATTCCGACCGCCGCAATATCGCCGGGCTGGAGGCCGGTATCACCGAGTGCTTTTACGGCTACAGCTACCTGTGCACGCCATATTTCTTCAGGGTCGTGTTCAACCCAGCCCGGTTGGGGAAAAATCTGCTGTATCTCCTGCTGAGCGAAACCGAGAATTCGGGCGTCGTGATCGAAGATAATCGCGCGAACGCTGGTCGTGCCCGCATCAAGAGCAAGGATGTAAGGCATATGTCCGGGGTTTATCGAGACTGCCAGATTGAGGGACGGGTATCAGCGGGCCGAGCCCAGTCGGCATAACAGAGCCACCGGTATTGAAATCTTAATCTTGATAGGATCTGGCCGAGCCCCTCATCTTTGCGACTTGTAAACAAACAATACCGTTTTAAAGCGGGATTTCCGGCATAATTCAGGGCCCAACGCAAATCCACGCTTATGCCGAAGAGTAATTTATGAGGTCTTTCGTAATCATATCATTGGTCGTCCTAGCGCTGACGGGTTGTGCAGGTAAGCAAGTGCAAGAGGTGCCTTCGACGACATTGCCCGATGGGACAAAGCATTATTTCATCAAAACTAACTTCAAGCCCTGCCCATCGAGCCGTGACTGGGCAACCACAACATTGACGAGACGCGCAAATGAAATCTGCAAAGCTGGATTCGTTCTCGTCAATGAGCAAACCCCCATTGTTCTGCAACCGCCCGGTACCCCCCCCGCGGAGCGCGAGCTTCAATGGGAAGTCAAGTGTAAAAACGTTCCAGTGCCAAAGTAGAGCAAGGTATTCCGGGGATTCGAGGTGATGTCGCTTTATGGCTGTGTGCGGGCGTGCGCATATAGCCAAGCAAAAGCGGATTTAATGGTTCTTGTCCATTCCAGATTTTGGCGGCACAAGCGCGCCCCGATTTGCTCTCAGTCCGCGCAGGAACTCCTCCACGAAGGGGATAATCTCGAACAGGAAGGTGACGCCCAAAATGGTAAGCACATACGTTGCCGGGAGGGGTTCTTCCTTCCAGCGAAGGTCGAACCGGGCCGTTTCCGAACCGAGGCCGAACAGCGCCAAAAACTGGCCCCAATGCAGCGAAATAACGAACAGGATCGCCATTAGCGGGAGCATCTCCAGGAAGCTGTGCACTTGCTGCTCGACCGGTGTCACCTCTCGCACCGTTACAGCATAACTGACGTCCCAGAGAGACGTGGCCTGATGAACCAGAAACGCAACAATCATGAAGGCGATGATACCGGCGTTTATCTGAAGGAAAATCGCCGCAAGGAGGGGCAGGCCAATTTCTGCTAACAGAAGCAGGTGGAACATTGATTCCTTGGCGCCGCTTGTGGTTTCAATGTGTGATGCGCGGTGGCAAAGCCAGTCAGCGAACCCGGCCAGAAGCCACACCGGGAGAATGAAGTACATCAGTATCAGAACTGCGGGATCGTCCAGCATCATGATCTCCTTACCTCCGACAACCTGGCGTTACTGCGATATTGGCACCTGTTGGACCTTGCCCGCTTTTGGACAGTTCCTCCAGGCATTGGCAGGGGAAGGGCGTGCGGCCGAAACAGCAACGAAACCAGTGGCCGACGCCGTGATAAGTAATCTATGCCGGTGCACGTTCCGATTCAGGAGGTTGACCGCTTTCAGTGACAATAGGGACCGGCTTCACGTAGCTTTTTAAAAAGGTGCGTGTTTGGCCATCAGGAAAAACAATGACCACCATGTCATCGGTGGTGCCGACCACTTTACCTTTACCGACTTTCGCAACGTGAACCGCTGCGCCTGGGGTATAAGAAGGCCGTTCTGCAGGCTTCTTGACCACACGGTTCAGGCGCCGCTTCGCGTCAGTTGAGGGTCGAAGTCTTGTTTGCGGAGGGTTCAAACAATTATCGCAATGTCCGCAATGATCCCACTCCACCTCTTCATGAAAATACTTCAGCAGAACCTTCCATCGGCAAAATCCGCTTTGCGCATAGAACACCATTCGCTCAAGCGAGTGACGGTCATGAGCCCGCTTTTTGCTTATCGCTTCGGCAAGTCTCATAAGCTCATCTGAATTAACGTCTGTTTTAAGCAGGCGATAACCCAGATGATTATCGCGCGCAAGGATGCCTCCATCCTCCAGAAGCTTTAGTATCACCTGAAGGCCGGGAATAGAAAACCGGCGCACTGCTTCATGCAACTCCTTGAATTCCACCGCGGCGTTGTTCGTAAAAAGGTTTTGTATGCCGTTATAGACCTCGCGCAGTTCTTCATAGCCAGGATGATGACGAGCCAGAAAAAATTGCTGTATGCGCTTATCCTGAACATCATAAAGCAGCGTACATGCACTCGGCTGGCCGTCGCGGCCCGCCCGCCCGGATTCCTGGTAATATGACTCGAGGTTTCCGGGCATCTGAAAGTGCACCACGAAACGGATGTCAGGCTTGTCGATTCCCATGCCGAATGCGTTGGTGGCCACCATGATCCTGCTGTGTCCATCCATGAATTCTTCCTGATTTTCGCTGCGCACCTTTTTTGCCAGACGTCCATGGTAGAGCGTGACGCTGTGATTCGCCGACCTGAGCGCGACCGCCAGTTCTTCCGTCGCTTTGACGGTGGCGGCATATATTATCCCGCTGCCTTCGCTTTGCTGAATCAAATTATTCAGCTTACCGAGTTTTTCCTCGCGGCTGGTGACATGGGTCACGCTGTAGCGCAAGTTTCGGCGGTAAATGCCGGTATTGACGATGTGCATCGAGCGCCCGAGCTGCCGCACAATATCGTCGATCACTTCTTTGGTGGCAGTGGCGGTCAACGCGAGTACCGGCGGATGACCGAGCGCTTTAACTGCGCCGCCTAGCCCGAGATAAGCCGGGCGGAAGTCGTGCCCCCATTGAGAAATACAATGCGCTTCGTCCACGACGAACAGGTTGATGTTGATGCACTGTAAATCGGCGATAAAGTCGCGATTCGACAGGCGCTCGGGCGTGACGAATACGACATCGCTGCCCGCCCCACGGATATGTCGCAACGTCTCCGACTCTTGTTGCGTATTGAGCGTGCTGTTGACCTGCGCGGTATCAATTCCAACGTCTTCCAGTTTCTCAGCCTGATCCTTCATCAGCGAAATCAACGGCGATACGACAATAGCAGTGCCAGGGAAGTTGAGAGCGGGCAACTGATAGCAAAGGGATTTGCCGCTGCCGGTCGGCATCACCGCCAGCGTGTCTCGTCCTTCCAATACACTTTGGATAACTTCCTTCTGGCCCGGCCTGAGGTGCGAGAGGCCAAATACTTCGTGCAGACTTTCTTCCAGACTTTCGTCGTCGGGTATTGAAGGCGCGGTATTTATGGTCGTGTTGGCCATGATCCTGCTTATCTTTTACGTTCTATGAACGACGCTGCGCGGGGAGATGATTCTGCGAGTGCACTGCGTCGCAGAGAATGAAGTCGGGGCAGGAGTATCCAACCGCTTTGTGTCGATCGTACACAGCTGAATCAGAGCCGTCATTCTGGTTCTTCTGGTTCAAAAGGCCCGATAGCGTCCGGCAGTGTGGACACTGGATATAGCGGTTCCGCGCCGGCGAGTTCTGCTCCTATAACATCCATATATTTTCTTTTACGTAACCTTCGACCTCATGGGCAGTAAAAGTAGAAATATCTTTCTGAAGCTCCCCTTGGACCATTTTTTTTACTTCATCATCCAGGCTGCCGCGTATCAGGCCTAAAAATTTGGGCGGGGCAATAAGGTACAAACGGTTATATCGGTTCGCCTTGCGGGCGTCATCGAGGTATCGGGTAAGGATATGGGCAAACAGGTCATTCTCATGCTCCACCGGAGACACGGCTGGCTGCCCAGTGTGGCCCTGATATCCCTCGCCTCTTCCGTAAAAACGCCCACGCTCGTCCGTGCCGAGCTCATTGCTAGTGGCCCTGCCCACGCTATCCACGAAGTCCTCAACTTCCTCAAGATGTTTCTCATGCTCTTTTTTCTCGAAGATCCGGGCCCGGCTACTATCCGAAATTAAAATCCAGGTGGTACGCATCGCTATTCCTCCCCAAAAAAATCATCGAAACCAAACCGATAGCGCATCGGGCAATAATCTCTATCGCCTATCTCGCCTGAGTTACCTAGCCCAATGTATGCGTGCAACGGGTAACCGGTCATCTGACCGGGTGAACCCCTTATTCATGGCAATTTCAGAAATGCTACTTCCCTCGGAAACTCTCGACCCGGCGTCATCTCTTCTGTCGGAAAAAATTGGTGCGGTCGTTCATGTATTCCGACGCCAGGCATCCGCACGCATAGACTTCCAGTTACTTCCAGTTCCACGCACACCCGGCAGCATAACTGAGAGCGGTAATTGAGACTGTGCGGCAACAGACAGTTATCCCCATGTTAATTAGTTGTTATGATGCGGCTTACCTTCCTTACCAAAACTGAAATGAAGCGCTACTCCATCGAACAATTCATGGCGACGACTTCCTTGCTCGGGGCATCTTTCAGTGCGGACGAGAAGCGCATCCTTTTCAGCAGCAATGAGACGGGAATTTTCAATGCCTACACACTGCCAGTAGGAGGAGGCGGGTCAGAGCCGCTAACCCGTTCGGCGGTCGACAGCATCTTTTCGGTCAGCTTCTTCCCGTGCGACGATCGAGTTCTTTTTACCAAGGACTGGGGCGGCAACGAAAATTTTCATCTTTTCGTGCTGGCTCCGGACGGCACCAAAACGGACCTGACTCCGGGGGACGGGCTCAAAGCCCAATTCATGGGGTGGCGCGCCGACGGGAGCGTTTTTTATGTGTCAAGCAATGAGCGCGATCAACGCTTTTTCGATCTGTACCGTTATGACGCTCAGACCTACGCCCGGACGCTACTTTACAAGAATGAGCATGGGCTGGATCTGGGCCCGATCAGCCGCGACGAGTGCTGGCTGGCATTGAACAGGGCGAACACCACGTCCGATAGTGACATTTATCTTTTCGATATCGCGAAACAGGAGATGAAGCATCTGACCCCACATGACGGGGGAATCGCTTATCGGGCGGAGACTTTCGACCCCGCATCACGAAAGCTCTTCTTCCTGACTAACGAGGGGACGGAATTCAAGCGGCTATGCACCTATGACTTGCTCAGTAGCGTTGTGATGGAGCACGAAAGCGCGGACTGGGACGTGATTAACACCTATTTCTCGTTGAACGGGAAATTCCGGGTGACGGGGATCAACCAGGACGGGAGCATTGTCATACGGGTGGTGCGAATCGTGGAGAACGAGGGGGGAGCAGTGGAAGCGGCAGTGCCGCTGCCCGAATTGCCCGAGGGCGAGATACGGGGCGTAGTCTTTTCCCGTACTGGAGCCCGGATGGCTTTCTATGTGAATGGGGACCGTTCTCCCGATAATCTGTTTGTTCACGATTTAAACACCGGCTTCTACAGGCAGCTCACCCAGAGCATGAATAAGGCCATAGACCCGGCGGACCTGGTAGAGGCGGAAGTGGTGCGCTTCCGGTCGTTCGACGGGATGGTGATACCATCCATCTATTACAAGCCCCACGAGGCTTCGGCAAGCAACAAGGTGCCGGCGATTATTTATGTGCATGGCGGACCTGGCGGTCAGACCATGCGGGGGTATAACGCGCAGATTCAATACCTGGCGAACCATGGCTATGCCGTGTTGGGCATTAATAACCGCGGCAGTTCCGGCTATGGCAAAACTTTCTTTACAGCGGCTAACCGTAAACATGGACGGGAGCCGCTGTGGGATTGCGTAGAGGCCAAGACCTATCTCGCCAGCCTGGGTTATATCGACCACGAGCGCATCGGCATCATGGGCGCGAGCTACGGCGGGTATATGACATTGTCAGCGTTGGCTTTTCGCCCGGAAGCGTTCAAGGTAGGGGTAGACATTTTCGGTGTCAGCAACTGGCTTCGAACGCTGGAAAGCATACCTCCCTATTGGGAATCGGTCCGTAAAGCGATTTATGATGAGATCGGGGACCCAGTTCACGACATTGACATCCTGGTCGCCACATCGCCGCTTTTTCACGCAAAGGAAATACGAAAGCCTCTGATGGTTATTCAAGGCGCCAACGACCCGCGGGTGGTCAAGGCTGAAAGCGATGAGATTGTCGAAGCCGTCCGGAAGCATAATGTGCCAGTGGAATATATCGTCTTTCCCGATGAAGGCCACAGCTTCACCAAGAAAAAGAATCAGATCGAAGCCAATCGCCGGATACTTGAGTTTCTGGATAAGTATCTGAAAGGCGAAGAAATGAAGCTCGGCATGGGAGAAACAGGCAGAGTGCCCAGAAGATATTGAACGGCGATTTGCTTATCTCGGCGGAGGAATGGAGGGATCATAGAAAAATTCCCGTATCAGAAAATCCTCCAGACCCTTGCTGTCTTCCGGACGAGAGGAAAGGGTGACGACACGGCCGAGACGGTAAGATTCCCAGTTAAAGTCACCCTGGTGGTATTCGCGGATGAGTTCGATCATCCGGCGTGCCACGGCACGCTGAATGTCGACATCCGGCCCTGCCGTGACTTCAATCACTTCACGCCGGGTGTTGCTGCTATCCATTCTCCAGGCGCGGAATAGAAACTGGGCGCTGCGGGTCCCCATTCGTGTAATTTGGAAGATTCCGCTTGCGCCCGGTTCGCGCAGGTTGCGTTTGACGTTGGCCATTCGCATCTCTTCTTCGGACGGCACGCGTTCCACATTTTTCGGTTCAGTCGGCTCATCTTCGAAAATTCCCCCCGCACGACGGCGTTCGCGGGCTTCGTTCATATAAGCCGTCAAATCCTTGGGGGCTTCGAATGGCGTACGTGCAGTCGTAGCTGGGGCTTCATCCCTAGGGGCGCCTTTTTTCTCGGGAAGGGGTTGGGCCGGTTTCGATTTTTGAACGCCCAGACGCGGCTGAGGCCGGGGCGGAGGAGGTACCTTTGGGCTCTCCTTCGGCGCTGGCGCCGCCTTTGGTTGCGGTTTTTCTTCAGGCAGTTCCACAAAGCTGGCTTCGATGGGTGCAGGAGGCGGCACCTCCACCTTTGGCGAAGTGAGTAAAAAACCGAATGCCCAGATAATGACAAGCCAAATAATGGTTGCCAGTGGCATGGGCCACCAGACTCGAATTTCCTTCGATCTGGAATTGAGCATGCTGTGGGGATTATTTGTGTTTAACCGCAATCAAAAAGTGTTGCGCGCCAGCAGTGCGGGCACGCAGCATGGCTTGCACCACGATGCCCTGCGGCGCATCGTTATCGGCTGAGACGATCAGTTTATGTTCCGAATCTTGAAGTAATGGTTTGAGCGTTTCGGCGAGCGTCTCCAGTGTAACGGGCGTGCGATTGATAAAGATCTGGCTGTCATTTGTCAGCGTAAGCGTGACAGGCGTTTTGGTCGATAGCTTTTCGGCTTGCCCCTGGGGCAGATTAACCTGCAGGGAATCCAGGTTTTGCATCGATAAAGAAGACAGCATGAACGTCGCAAGCAGAAAGAACATGACATCGATCATCGGAATGATTTCTATTCGCCCCTTGCGAAATTCCCGGGACCTACGAAGCTTCATGATTACCCTCCTGGTCCAGGCGAATGTGGTCAATCAGCCGTGTGCCGAGGCGCTCCATCTCATCCATGGTTTGGGATTGCAAACGGGAGAAATAGTTGAAGCCGAACAACGCGATCAGCGCTATCACCAGACCGACCACCGTTGCAATAAGTGCTTCTGCCACTCCCCCAGTCACGGCGGTGGGATTGACGATACCCTCACCCCCGATTATTTTGAAAGCCTGCATCATGCCGACAACCGTACCCACGAGGCCGAGCAAGGGCGCGGCGGTAACGATCGTTTCCAGAACCCATAGCCTGCTCGCAAGCGACGTCTCGATCAACTGAGCCTCATCGGCAGCCCGCGATTCGGTCCACCAGGAGGGGCGGTGCCGATTGCTGATTACCACCTCGAAGAAGCGTTTGTAATAGTGACGCTCATCGAGCCCGGACAGTATTTTTTCCAGATCGTGCCATGCGAAGCCATAGGTCTCCACCAGGTTCAGCAGGTCGTGGGAGAGGCGGGCATAACGCCAATAGACAAATGCCTTCTCAATCATAATGGCCAACGCAATCACTGCCAGCAAAGACAACGGCAAAATAATCAAACCGCCGAGCTTTAAGGCGGTCCAGGTTGCTTGTAGTTCTTGCATATTTATCTCCAGGCGGGGGCGTGTTGACCCCCTTTGTTATTTAAATCGCGGTAAAAAGTCATCCCCAAGCGAGGCTACGGCAAAGCACAAGTATGAAAGCCGCCAGCTCAAGCCATGATTTCTTGTCGTCACCTGTAAAATCTTACAGCTATGCACATCGCTCATTTTAAGGTTTCATAGCTCCGTTATACCTGATCGGGAGTAATTGTTTGCGGACAGCTACGCATCGCGCCGGCGTTAAATTCCTGATCAGATTGAAACCCGGAATAATAGCAGTGATACGCAAGATATTTTTGAGGTACGAGGGGTAAAAGCTCTCCGTTTTATTAATGAATTATCCAGTCGAAAACCATACCAGAGGCGCAGCGGACTCAAGCAAGGTAACGCATGAAAGGCAGCTTTTGCAAAGCGGGAATACGCACGGCACGACTCACGACACCCTTGAGCACAGTTTGAATGAAATTTACCTCTTCGATACCCAAACTCTGCGTTTCGAATATGTGAATCCTGTCGCCCAGCGCAATCTTGGCTATCACATGGCCGCGCTGCGACTGATGACCCCATTGGACCTGGAGCCCGCATATAACGAAAAGTCATTTCGGGGCATGTTGAAACCGCTGCTGTGCGGTGAAAAGGATGTTGTCATTTTTGAAGCATCACTTTCGCGCGAGGATGGCACGCGGTATCCCGTCGAGTTTCATCTACAGTTATTTACCCAGCAAGGCGGCCACGCAGCATTTCTGGCAATTGGTCGGGATATCACGACCCGGCAACGTGCCGAGATCGCATTGCGGGAGCGCGAGGAATGGTTTCACACCATGGTCAATACGATTCCACAACTTGCCTGGATTGCGAATCCTGATGGGTCGCGAACCTGGTACAACCAGCGCTGGTACGATTACAGTGGCGCCACCCGGGAGGAAATGGAAGGCTGGGGTTGGCAGAAACTGCACGATCCCGTGCTGCTGCCCCAGGTAATGAAAAGCTGGAATAATGCGATTGCCGCAGAGCAGGTATTCGACATGGAGTTTCCGTTGCGTGGAGCGGATGGTCAATTCCGCATATTTTTAACGCGGGCGGAGCCTTTGAGAAACAGTGAAGGCCATATAGTAAAGTGGCTAGGCACCAACACCGACGTGC
This sequence comes from Nitrosospira sp. Nsp14, assembly GCF_900113575.1. Taxonomy (GTDB): domain Bacteria; phylum Pseudomonadota; class Gammaproteobacteria; order Burkholderiales; family Nitrosomonadaceae; genus Nitrosospira. The sequence goes on along the minus strand of NZ_FOPV01000011.1, from coordinate 102,038 downwards.
ACGATCAGCGTCTGGCGGAACAGGCTAGACGCGAAACTGAAAATCAGCTTCAAGTCGTGATGGAGAACATGACCGAAGGGCTGGTGGTGTCCGATTTTTCCCGCAAGCTGCTGCACTGGAATCGGGCCGCGCTCAAAATGCACGATGTCACCAGCGCAGATGAGGCGTTACGCGATCTTGACAGCTTCGCCAGTATGTACGAGTTGTCGACGCTCGATGGCGCTGTTCTGCCTGCCAAATTATGGCCTTTGATAAGAGTGCTTCAGGGTGAGCAGCTGCAAGACCTTGAGTTGCGGCTTCGGCGCTTAGATAGGGATTGGGTTAGGGTCTTAAGCTATTCCGGTGCCATTTCGCACTATGGCGACGGAAAGGGGCTGGCTTTTCTCACGATTAAAGACATTACCGAGCGTAAGCAGGCAGAAGAAGCACTGCGCGATGCAAAGATAAATCTCGAGTACAAAGTAAATGAGCGTACTGCCCAGCTTGTTGCGAAGAGCAAGGAGCTGGAGAATTTTTGCTATTCCGTCTCCCATGATCTGAGGGCGCCGCTTCGGGGAATAGACGGGTACAGCCGGCTTTTGCTGGAGAGCTATCATGAACGCCTTGATGAGGAAGGCCGGACTTTCCTGAAAAATGTGCGCGCTGCAACGAAACACATGACGGACTTGATTGAGGACCTGCTCGCATATTCCAAGCTTGAACGGCGAACGCCATCCTCCACCTCCGTCAGACTGTCTACGTTTATATCCAATCTATTGGGTCAATTTCAGGACCTCGTCGGAAACGTCGTGCTGATAGTCAAGGTCGACGATTTCCATGTCAATGCCGACCCCGACGCGCTTGCGATCGCTTTGCGCAATCTGATCGATAATGCGCTCAAGTTCTCCCGGCATGCCTCGCAGCCAGCGATTGAAATTTCTGCACAGGCCGGTGATGGCAACTGCATCATCTCGGTGCGCGATAATGGAATCGGATTCGATATGCGTTTTTACGACAAGATTTTCGAAATATTCCAGCGCCTCCATCGTATTGAGGAATATCCGGGCACCGGTATCGGCCTCGCGATGGTCCATAAGGCCATGGAACGGATGGGCGGGCGGGTATGGGCGGAAAGTCAGCTCGGCAACGGAGCGGTTTTTTTCCTCCAGTTGCCTTTGTCATGCCGGACCGGGGAAACCGTTCCCCACGCGGATCCAGGCTTAGTGTGAGCGATACCTTGCCAATTCTGCTTATCGAAGATAATCCGATGGATGTGGACCTTACCCAGCGCGCCTTTATCCGGCATAAGCTGGCCAATCCGCTCAGGGTGGCGCGTGACGGTCAGGAAGCGCTCGACCTTATCGAGGCATGGCAAGCAGGCGATATTATTCCCTCGGTGATACTGCTTGATCTGAAGCTGCCTAAAATCAGCGGACTGGAGGTGCTGCGCGTCATTCGGGCACATCCGATTTTCGGCACTGTCCCCGTCGTAGTGCTGACTTCTTCCGCAGAGGACGGCGATATCAATGAAGCCTACTCGCTAGGGGCCAATTCCTATATTGTAAAACCCGTGGATTTCGATAAATTCATCGAGGTGGCCCGGCAAATCGAGCTTTATTGGACTGTTCTCAACATGCACAGTTTTCCCAAGCGCGCATGAAGGTTCTTTACCTGGAGGATGATGCACTAGACGCCCATCTGGTGCGAATCGAGCTCGGAAAACGCGCGCCTGAAATTCATCTGGATATTGTAAGCACGTTGGCCGAGGCATTGGCGAGACTGGAGCGGTTCCACAGCGATAACGCAGAGAGTCCGATGAGGACCGCAGCCACGCAACCCATCGCGAGCGCCAATGCGGAAATCAATCATTATGATTTGGTTCTTACCGACCTCAACCTTCCTGATGGAAGCGGTAAAACCTTGCTTGCTCACATTCGCTCCTCGCGTTTGCCGCTGCCGGTAGTTGTTCTCACCGGCTCCGGGAGCGAGGAATTGTTACTGGCCTTGCTCCGCGCGGGCGCTGATGATTATGTCATCAAGGGAGGGAGTTACCTGGAGACGCTTCCTCTCGTGCTGCGGGCTGCGCTCGATAAATTCCATAGCGAAACATTTTGGCGTGCAGCCGCGCTCAAGGTGATTTTCGTTGACCCCAACACGCACGATGTCGATCTGACGAAGAGAGAGCTGGTTGCTTTGGCGCCGCATCTGAATATTGAATTTCTTCAGACAGCTGAGCAGGTATTCGACCGGTTTTCCATTAGCGGCTCACGCCCTGATATTGATGTCCTTCTCCTTGATTATCGTTTGCCCGGCGCTTCCGCTACCGACATTTTAAAGGAGCTCTGCCAGGTACGAGGACTTGATGTGCCTATCGTCCTCGTGATTGGGCCCGGTGACGAAGAAATTGCGCGGCAGTCTTTCAAGCTTGGGGCGGCCGACTACGTGGTAAAAAGCCCCGGCTATATTCAGCGTTTGCCAACGGTCATAGAAAACGTCTGGCTGCGAGCCGAATCGAATCGCAGAGAACGTGTGTTAAGGGAGGAGAGAACGCGTCTTTCTCTCGCCACGGAGGCTGCTGCGATCGGCATTTGGGAGTGGAATATCGCAACCAACGAGATTATCTGGGACGATCGGATGTACGACATTCACGGTGTTCCGCGCGGCAGTGCAATCACATTTGAAACGTGGAAGTCTTATATTCATCCCGATGACTTGACCGAGAAGGAAGCGCAACTAAATAAGATCAGAGAGGAGAACGGAAGCAGCCAGTTTGATTTTCGCATACAACAGCGACATGAACATGTGCGTCATGTTCATATCGCCAAAACTGTCAAAGTCGGGGAAAAAAACGAGCTGACTATTGTAGGGGCTGCCATCGACATAACCGAGCGTAAGCAAAGCGAGCTTGCTATTCAACAGCACGCAATGCAGCAGGGACTTATTGCGGCGTTCGGACAGAAGGCACTCGCTAGCGCAGACCTTGACGAGTTGTGGCATGAGGCAACGGTGATCGCGTCGGAAGGACTCAACGTTACTTTCTCCAAAGCGCTTCTGCTCTCGCCGGATCTGCGTTCGTTCAATCTTAAGGCGGGTTCAGGGTGGCAGGAGGGGTGGGTTGGCCGCTGCATCTCTTCCACATATGAGAACAGCCAAAACCGGTTTATTCTTGCCAGCCATCAGCCGGTGATCATAGGCGATTTTTGCACCGAATCTCGTTTCAAGCCTTCCAAAATTCTAAAGAGCCATCTTATACGCAGCGCTGCGGGGGTGGTGATCTCGGGTGCTGGCGGGCCCTACGGTGTGCTTGGCGCCTATGCCCGTGACCCTTATTGCTTCAGCGCCAGCAGCACCGATTTTTTGCGAAGTCTGGCAAATATTCTTGCGACCGCGATCGACCGCAAAAAAACAGAAGAACGCCTCACCTATCTGGCTCAGTTCGATCCCCTCACAGGTTTGCCTAACCGCAATCTGTTCCTCGACCGGCTGAAGCAGGCAATGGAGCATGCGCAACGTGACCACGAGCGCCTTGCTGTTGTTTTTGCCGATCTTGACCGATTCAAGATCGTCAATGACACGATGGGCCACGGCACAGGCGACAGGCTGCTCGTTCAAGTCGCGCAACGGTTGCAGCAATGCGTCCGTTCCTGCGATACAGTCGCGCGGCTGAGTGGAGACGAGTTCGGGTTTATCCTGTCCAGTCTCACCCATGCCGAGGACGCAACGGTGGTGGCGGAAAAAGTGATTGCTGCGCTCTCGCAATTGTTCGAGCTGGAAGGTCAGGAAGTTTACATTTCCGCAAGTCTCGGGATCAGCATTTTCCCGGGCGACGGGGATGACGCCGATAGCCTGCTAAGGAGCGCGGATACCGCCATGTTTCAGGCGAAAGAACAAGGTCCCGCAATCTATCAGTTTTATCTGCCGCAGATGAATGAGCGCGCAGTGGCTCGGTTAAGGATGGAAACTCAACTGCGCGGCGCGTTGGCGCGGCGTGAATTCGTGCTTCATTATCAGCCGAAGGCGAGCCTGGTCAGCGGCGAGATAACGGGTTTCGAGGCGCTGTTGCGCTGGCAGCATCCTGCGCATGGGCTTGTGCCACCCTTGCAATTCATTTCTGTCCTTGAGGATACGGGGCTGATTGTATCGGTCGGAGAATGGGTCGTCCAAACGGTATGTGAGCAGATCAGAAAATGGGAGCGGCAGGGTCTGCTTCTGCACCCGATCTCGGTGAATCTCTCGGCACGCCAGTTTCAGCAGCGAGATCTGGACGACGTTATCGGGAATACGCTCAAAACGACCGGGATAGATCCTCGCCTGCTCGAGTTCGAGTTGACGGAATCGGTTTTGATGAAAGAGGCAGAAGTAGCTGCCAATGCGCTCCAGAATCTGAAAGCCTTCGGAGTGCAGATATCAATGGATGACTTTGGAACCGGCTATTCGAGTCTCGCCTACCTGAAACGGTTTCCGCTCGACGTGCTCAAAATCGATCGCGCGTTCATCCGTGATGTCACGACCGATCCGGATGACGCAACCATCGCGGTTGCCATGATCAACCTCGCCCACAGCCTGGGGCTAAAGGTAATAGCCGAGGGAGTCGAAACAAGGTCGCAACTGGATTTTCTGATTAAACACGGCTGTGACGAGATGCAAGGCTACTATTTTTCACGGCCTCTTCCGCTTGAGGGCGCATCCAGAGCGCTGATCGAGGGCTACCGGCTGTCACTGAACGATAGGAATTGAACCGGGGGTGCGCCGCATGCCGCGGCAGCAGGCGCAAACGATGTCCTTTCCCCCGAGTCCGTTTGGCTGCGCGTAGCGGGCGCGATCCTCTAGTGGAAAATAATGAATCGCCGCACGTCAATGCAAAAAGCTCTTTCCCGATCTCGTGATATTTGTTAAGTTATCGTCCGGATACATCCCAGTCCGCGGGGAGGCGGATTGTTTTCCACAGATATGGACAGAATCAGAAATGAACAAGCTTATCGTGGCGCTTTGTCTTACGTTCGTATTCACGGGTAGCGCGGTTGCTCAGCAGCTCGGGTTAAAGTTGAAATCGCAAGCCGCGCTAATTATGGACGCGCAGCAGGAGCGCATTCTTTTCCACAAGAATCCGGACAAAGTAATGCCGATCGCTTCCATTACCAAGCTCATGACGGCGATTGTTGTGCTTGACGCGCAATTGCCGCTCGACGAGGAAATCTTCATAGAAGCGGCCGACGTTGACATTCTCAAGAATACACGTTCGCGCCTGCGCGTTGGAACAAGTCTCACCCGCGAGGAAATGTTGCGGCTCGCCCTGATGTCATCCGAAAATCGCGCCGCCGCCACGCTGGGACGGAACTATCCCGGTGGCACTCGCGCATTTGTGGACGCCATGAACCGAAAGGCATTCGAACTTGGCATGGGCAGCAGTTACTTTGTTGATTCCACCGGGTTGAACCGCGCCAACGTTTCCACCGCACGCGATCTGGCCAAACTGGTGAGTGCGGCATATGACTACGAGATTATTCGCGAATTCTCCACAACCGCTGCGCATGCCGTCGAATTCGAGGATGACGACCATAGCGTACAATTTGTCAACTCGAACAATCTGGTGCGTAGCACCAATTGGGAAATCGGCGTATCGAAAACCGGCTTTCTCAGCGAAGCAGGCCGGTGCCTGGTGATGCAGGCCAACATAACCGGCAAGCCAATCATTATTGTATTGCTTGACTCCCTGGGCAAGAATACGCGTCTGGGAGATGCAAACCGGATCAAAAAGTGGATGGAGATCGGTTTTGCGCGTAAAGTTCGCGGCTGACCGTACTCTAGATCCGCAGGTGGAGCGGCTAAACGGCTGGCGAGTGCGCGACAGGCCTGAACATCGCACCTGGAGCACCCCAACTTAGCCGCTGGTCGCGAAGGATGAATCACTGGCTCGGCATGGAAAACGCGTAGCCTCAAGTTGAGGATCAGGACGGAGATGTTCCGGAAAGGTGGTCTGGTCCTTGATCTACAGTACCTGGAATGCGAGAACAGCCACGATGGTCGGCGGAAGGGCGGCGGCCAGCAGTCCTAAGGGACGAATTGCCTCATCCTTGAACGAACCCTTGAGTATGGAGAAGCCCGCCGGGTTAGGCGCATTGGCGATTACCGTCAAGCCGCCTCCTGCCACAGCGCCGGCAACCAGCGAGTAACGAAAATCCGCGGTCGTACCCTCCAGCAAAGAACCAAGGTAGGTAAGGGCCGCATTATCCGTGATAGCGGTAAGCAGGGTGGCGCCGAAAAACAGTACCGTACTGTCCATTCCCGTCAATACCGGTTGCAGCCACCACTTCTGGTGCCCTCCAAGAACAATCAAGCCAGCAAGGAAAAAAGCGACCATAAGTCCTTCACGCAGGATGAGCCGGTCCTGGTAGCGTTCATACGCATGGGCAAAGCCGACGAAGAAGAGCAGTAAACCGATGAAGATGGCGGGGTGATGGGCAAACATCACGACTCCGGTCAGAAAGAATAGATGAACTGCGACCACCCAGGTCGGTGTTTGAGCGTGAGTGCTACGTGTTTCGCTATTTAGTGCCGACAGCTCGCGTTGAAACAGCAAAGTCGCGGCCATTGCGTTCACGAGTACCGCGAGCGCAGCCTTCCAGCCGAATGTGGTAAGCATGAAAGTAGAGTCCCATCCCCACTTTGCGGCCACCATGAGAACTGGTGGTGCTGCAAACGACGTCAATGTCCCGCCAATCGAGATATTAACGAAAAGTACGCCGAGAGTGACGTATTTGAGGCGCGCCGAAATATCCCTGGAATAGTAGCGCTCTAGCAGGATCAGGCCGGCGAGCGTCATAGCTGCGGGCTCGGTGATAAAAGACCCAAGCAGAGGGACAAAAAACAATGTTACGAAGTAAAACGCCTTGCCGTCCGGCCAGGGAATCAGCCGGGCAAGCGTCTTGACGCAAGTCATGGCGAACTGAAGGATGGGACGACTGCCCGAAATTACCATGATGGCGAATACGAACATGGGTTCCGTAAAGCTCTGCCCATCGATGTATGCCGTCGCCGCCTCCTTCCCGTCCGTGATCAGCATTGCCACCACCAGCACCATCGCCCAGAAGCCGAACACCACCTCGACCTCACCCAGAAAATGCCATATACCCGCGTGTGCCGGATGAGTGTGGGCGAGGCGCTGGAACCATTGTGTCGAGAAAGTGTGAATCAGCGCAATGCCGAACAGCATTGCGCCGATAACTTCAATAGGGGCTGGGGTCATCGTGTATCGCCGACCGGTTGGGTAGGATTAGACATCAACTTCACGTTAAAATCGCGGTACGTATACCGGTGGCCATGCGCTTGATTAACGCGAGAAACGTTATTACTATTTCATTGCGTCAAGATTCGCCTGCGCATCCGTATTCCCCTGCGCAGCTGCTTTGTTGAACCATTCCCTGGCCTTGGCCTCGTCCCTGGGCACACCTTCACCTGCGTAATGCATCACCCCAAGATTATTCTGGGCATCGACATTACCCTGGTCGGCCGATTTCCGAAACAACTCAACAGCTTTTGCCGAGTCTTTGGGGACGCCTTCGCCATTCGCATACATCAGACCAAGGTTGAATTGAGCAGGCGCATATCCCTGAGCAGCGGCGCGATGAAACCATGCCGCGGCTGTAGCTGGATCATTGCTTAGAATATTACCTGCGGCATCCTTGGAAATCGCTTCGCCTGTGTAGTACATCACGCCGAGGCCGGTTTGTGCCTTGGGGTCCCCAGCTTCCGCATCTTTCCTTAATTGCAGAAATTTTTCCTCCGGGGTTGAGTCACCTGCCTGGGCTGGCATGATCTGCTTCATTATGTCCGACTTTTCCTCGGGCGTTAGCGCCTCCTCCAGCACCGATGGAATCTGTTTCTCAGACGTGAATTCATCTGGCAGCTTTGTTTCGGTCTGTGGTTTGGGGGGACTTGCGGGAGGTTTTTCGCCGCATCCCGTAAGTATGAGCAACGATGCGGAGAGCAGCGCAGCAATGAGAATATTCATAAAATATGACGTCCTATAATGTCCTGCCGCACCAGGGGCGGCAGGAACACGTCCAGAAGAATCATAAACTATAATACATGTCGAACTCGACCGGATGGGTTGTCATCCGAAAGCGTGTAACTTCCTCCATCTTGAGCTCGATGTAAGCATCAATCATATCGTTTGAAAACACTCCGCCGCGAGTAAGAAAATTACGATCCTTATCCAGATTATCGAGTGCTTCATCCAGCGAGGCGCAGGGGTTGGGGATCTTCGCCGCTTCCTCAGGCGGGAGGTCGTATAGATTCTTGTCCATGGGATCCCCTGGATGGATCTTGTTCTGAATGCCATCGAGCCCAGCCATCATCAAGGCGGTGAAGGCAAGATAAGGATTTGCGGTCGGATCCGGAAAACGCACTTCGATACGCCGCCCCTTTGGGCTGTTGGCATAAGGGATACGCACTGCGGCAGAACGGTTACTGACCGAATAAGCGAGGTTGATCGGCGCTTCATACCCGGGGACGAGACGCTTGTACGAGTTGGTGCCCGGGTTGGTAATTGCATTCAGGGCCTTTGCATGCTTGATGATGCCCCCAATGTAATACAAGGCCATTTCGGAAAGTCCAGCATAACCGTTTCCCGAAAACAGGTTCTGACTTCCTTTCCAGATAGACTGATGCACATGCATTCCTGACCCATTATCGCCGACAATGGGCTTGGGCATGAACGTTGCCGTTTTCCCGTAGGAGTGCGCGACGTTGTGCACGACGTATTTGAATACCTGCGTCCAGTCGGCCCGTTTTACCAGGCTGCTATATTTCGTGCCGATTTCGCATTGTCCGGCGGTGGCGACCTCGTGATGGTGCACTTCAACTTCAATACCCAATTCTTCCAGCGCAAGGCACATGGCGGAGCGGATATCGTGCAGCGAGTCGATCGGAGGGACGGGAAAATAACCACCCTTTATACCGGGACGATGGCCAATATTACCGCCCTCGTATTTTTTTCCGGAACTCCAGGCTGCTTCTTCCGATTCAATTTTTACCGAGCAACCGGACATGTCTGCATGCCAGGTTACCGAATCAAAAATGAAGAACTCCGGTTCAGGGCCGAAGTATGCGGTATCGCCGATGCCGGTCGATTTCAGGTAAGCCTCTCCCCGCTTCGCCAGCGAACGAGGGTCGCGGTCGTAGCCCTTGCCATCGGAAGGCTCCACCACATCGCAGGTCATGAAAAGCGTAGCCTCGTCCATGAAAGGATCCGTCTTGGCGGTTTCCGGATCTGGTATCAGCAACATGTCGGAAGCCTGAACACCCTTCCAGCCGGCAATGGAGGAACCGTCGAACGCGTGGCCATCCTCAAGCTTGTCGGCGTCAACCGCGTGAGCGGGGAGCGTCACATGCTGTTCTTTACCTCGGGTATCAGTAAATCGAAGGTCAACAAATTTGACCTCGTTATCCTGGATCATTCTCAGTACATCGGCTAACGCCATTTTTTTCTCCGAACTACGTTTGCAGTTATACAAAGGATTTTGGAAACCTTTGAATCCAAGCAGGCACGATGCAGCTGGCGCCTAGGTTTGCCGATTATAAGGGCAACATTATATCAGCAGGAGCGTTCTTCGTTCTTGAACAGTTCGAGCCCGTTCCGCTGAATCAGGTTTTTGTGAGTAAGACCGGCTGGACACGGATCGCTTGAATGCACGAAGCCCGACATTGGCTTAGAAATCGACTACCATTGCATTTTCTATCACAACATTGGAACGCGATATGGAACCCATCACTGCGATATTGGAAAGGGCGCAGCAACGTGCCCAGGAAATGGATTTGCCATATGAAGGCGCGCTTCTTCCTGATGAAGCACTCACCCTGCTACAGGAGGCCCCGGACGCCAAGCTGGTGGATGTTCGTTCGAGAGCCGAATGGGATTGGGTCGGAAGAATTCCGGGCGCCGTTGAGATTGAGTGGCAGTCATACCCCGGTATGCGGCACAACCCAGATTTTACCAACTATCTTTCCAGCCAAATAGATAAGGAATCGCTGGTGATGTTCATTTGCCGCAGCGGAGGACGCTCCCATCAGGCCGCGGCTACCGCCACGGAGATGGGTTACACGAGTTGCTATAACATTCTCGAAGGATTTGAGGGTGAGAAGGATGCGAGCGGCCACCGTGGGACCAAGGGTGGCTGGAAGGCTGCTGGCCTCCCCTGGATACAGGGTTGAGCAGTGCGCCGCCATAGCCGGGAGCCTCGTCCATGATAATCAGGCTAGGCGGCTGACCATTCAACCGCACCGGAGTAGGCCGTGAACAGGACCACGATTCCGAATCCGATGCGGTACCATGCAAAAACCGTAAAATCGTGATGACTGATAAAACGCAATAGCCCGCGCACAGCCAGCAGCGCGCTGATGAACGAGGCCACAAAGCCGAGCATGAACACGCCGACATCATCAAACTGCAAAATGTCGCGGCTTCTGTAGACATCGTAGAAGGTGGCGGCAAACATGATCGGGATGGCGAGAAAGAAGGAAAATTCGGTGGCGGCTTTGCGAGACAGGCCAAAAAACAGACCGCCGATGATGGTTGCGCCGGAGCGTGAAGTGCCCGGTATCAGCGCCAGGCATTGCATTAATCCCACCTTGAGCGCATGTTTCCAATCCATGTCTTCCACTCGCTCGACTTCCACCACGTGCTTTCTGCGCTCCGCCCAAAGGATCAAGACGCCGCCGACGATGAAAGCTGTTGCAACCGGCACCGGATGAAACAGATACTGCTTGATGGTCTTGATGAACAGCAATCCCAGGATTGCCGCCGGCAGAAATGCGATCAGAATATTTAGAACAAACCGGTTGGCATCCTGCCGCGAGCCAACATCCGCGACGACACTTCCGATCTTTGCGCGATACTCCCAGCATACTGCCAGGATCGCGCCTAGCTGAATCACGATAGTGAATACCTTGCCCTTCTCGTCGTTGAAGTTGAGCAAGTCACTCGCCAGGATGAGGTGGCCTGTAGAGGAGATGGGGAGAAACTCGGTCAGCCCCTCGACAACACCGAGGATCAATGCCTTGAAAAGCAGTAGCCAGTCCATTCGCAACTATCGGTCCAGCATCGGTTGATGCCGGATATTGAATGTATGGGATTGAGTCGACATATTCCGTGACAATGGACTTTTCCAGTTCAAAGAAATAGGCTGTGGAAAATCGTCGTAGCGACAACCTCGGCATTATCGCATTGAACCGTCCTTCAGACTCAAGAATACTCCCGAGGCGGCTTTAATCATTCCCGACCGGGGTGTCCGCCACCAACGCCGGTATTGATATTTCAGGCGATAAAAAATCGCAGCTGACGGGTACGGCGATTGCCTAGGGTGCAAGGACACGACGATATGCCACAGGTTGTAGGGTGACGTCGTAGCGCAATCGTGCAAATAATTAGGAAATCAGGCGGAGGGACGCCAGGCACGCGTTGTATCGATTGACTCATGCCGGCTAAGCTTTGCCATAGATTTCTCCACCTTTAGCCACAAATTCCATCGATTTCTCTTGCATGCCTTTTTCCAGGGCATCGTCCTCGCTTACTCCCTGGCTGGCAGCAAAGTCGCGCACATCCTGAGTTATCTTCATGGAGCAGAAGTGGGGGCCGCACATGGAGCAGAAATGTGCGAGTTTCGCGCCTTCCTGCGGCAATGTTTCATCATGGAATTGCTTGGCCTTATCCGGATCAAGGCTGAGATTGAATTGATCGGCCCAACGAAACTCAAACCGGGCCTTGGATAGCGCGTTGTCGCGGATCTGGGCGCCGGGGTGGCCTTTGGCAAGGTCGGCGGCGTGTGCTGCAATTTTATACGTGATAATCCCGTCCTTCACGTCATCCTTGTCGGGGAGACCAAGGTGTTCCTTGGGGGTAACGTAACAGAGCATGGCCGTGCCGTACCAGCCGATCATGGCCGCGCCAATTGCGGATGTAATGTGGTCGTAGCCCGGGGCAATATCTGTGGTCAATGGGCCCAACGTGTAGAAGGGCGCCTCCGCACAGTGCTTCAACTGCAGGTCCATGTTCTCCTTGATTAGGTGCATGGGGACGTGGCCGGGGCCTTCGATCATCACCTGCACGTCGTGCTTCCACGCGATCTGTGTCAACTCGCCGAGGGTCATCAGCTCTGCGAATTGTGCTTCATCATTGGCGTCGTAGATGGAGCCGGGACGAAGCCCGTCACCGAGGGAAAAACTGACGTCATAGGCTTTCATGATTTCGCAAATTTCCTCGAAGCGGGTGTAGAGGAAACTTTCCCGGTGGTGGGCGAGGCACCACTTCGCCATGATGGAACCACCGCGTGACACAATCCCGGTCAGGCGCTTTGCCGTCATCGGAACATAGGCGAGCCTGACGCCGGCATGGATCGTGAAGTAGTCAACGCCCTGCTCAGCCTGCTCGATCAGGGTATCGCGAAAAATTTCCCAGGTAAGGTCTTCAGCCTTGCCATCCACCTTTTCCAGCGCCTGATAGATCGGAACGGTGCCAATGGGCACTGGGCTGTTGCGAATGATCCACTCCCGCGTTTCATGAATATTTTTGCCGGTGGAGAGGTCCATCACAGTATCTCCACCCCAGCGGATCGCCCACGTCATTTTTTCCACTTCTTCCTGAATGCTTGAACCGAGCGCGGAATTGCCGATGTTGGCGTTGATTTTCACCAGAAAATTGCGCCCGATGATCATCGGCTCGGATTCCGGATGGTTAATGTTCGCAGGGATGATAGCGCGGCCCCGGGCCACTTCTTCGCGTACGAATTCCGGCGTGATGTGCTGAGGCAAAAAAGCGCCGAAATCGTGCCCCGGGTGCTGGCGGGTCAGGAGTTCGCGCCGTTCCGTAATGAGTTGTTCGCAGCGTTGATTTTCGCGTACGGCGACGAACTCCATTTCCGGGGTAATGATGCCGAGCCGAGCATAGTGCATCTGCGTCACGTTGGCCCCTGGTTTGCCACAGCGGGGGTGGCGCTTCAAATCAAAACGCATTTCCGCAAGCTTAGGGTCTGCCAGGCGCTGTCTGCCATAGGCCGAAGCCGGACCGGAGAGTCTTTCGGTGTCATTGCGCTCATCGATCCATTTCTCGCGCAGCGGCGCCAGACCCGACCGGATATCGATTTCTATTTCCGGGTCGGTGTAGGGTCCGGACGTGTCGTAAACATAAATAGGTGGATTCTGTTCCGCGCCCATGCTTGCGGGTGTGTCGGACTGGCTGATTTCGCGCATGGGAACACGGATATCGGAGCGGGCGCCGCTTACATAAACTTTACGGGAATTGGGCAAGGGTTGGACCGCCCCTTCGTCCACGTGTGCGGTCTTGCTCGAGAACGCCCCAGGCAGGTGCGCGGCGTTTAAAACTGTTGCATTCATGGTACGCTCCTTTAAGTGCCAAGTGCCGTGAAGGAGCGGGACGAAAAAATCCCAGCTTCCCTACGGCGGCATTATCCGTGTCAGGTATTGAGGGACTGTCTCACCGGTTCCCGGATTCGGGAACGGACCCCTAGCTGCTGCTGTGAAGCTAATGGAAATATGGAATAATTGCAAGTCTGTGATGATATTTTAATAGGGCTGGACATGGATCTCGAACAAACCCGGTTTAACATGGTGGAGCAGCAGATTCGTACATGGGACGTGCTGGATCAGGAAGTTCTCAAATTACTGTTCGAGCTGCGGCGAGAGGAGTTTGTTCCTGCGGCTTACCGTTCTCTGGCATTTGTGGATATGGAAATTCCGCTCGGTCATGGTGAAGTAATGCTCGCTCCCAAGCTGGAAGCGCGCATTCTGCAGGAGTTGCAGGTAAAAAAAACGGACAAGATTTTAGAGGTGGGTAGCGGTAGCGGTTACCTGGCCGCGCTGCTGGCCAAAAAGGGTGAGTATGTTCATAGCGTGGAAATTGTGCCGGAACTGAAGGCCATGGCAGAGAAAAACCTCCAGGCTCACGATATCGCCAACGTCCTGGTCGAAAATGGAGACGCTGCCCGCGGCTGGCCCAGCCACGCACCGTATGACGTGATTGTGCTGACGGGCTCTACGCCGGTTTTACCGGAGGCGTTTCAGAAAAGTCTCCGGACTGGTGGACGCCTGTTCGCGGTGGTTGGCGACGTACCGGTGATGCAGGCTATGATCATCAATTGCCTGACACAGGAAAAAGAGGGGACACCGGGCGCATATAATACCGTAGGTTTGTTTGAAACCTGTATTACGCCCCTTAGAAACGCGCAACAGCCCGCGAGATTTACTTTTTGATTTTCCACGCCGGCTTCACGCATGGTGCGTCTGGATTGCTGTCAAACGCGCATATGCAAACGCGGTCTCCGATGCGCACTCCGTCCGACACCTCAAGATATGTGGCACTACGGTGAGAGTTCCGCGATATATTTGTGCACTTTTAATTGCTGCAGCGGGTGCGTATGCTCCGGCGCATGCTGCCGATCTGATGGAAATCTATCGGGAGGCGCTGGAGCAGGATACCCTATACAGCGCTGCGCGCCACGCGCACGAGGCGGCGCAGGAGAAGTTACCACAGGGTCGGGCCGGGCTGCTTCCCACGGTCACGCTCGGATTTGTGCGGCGACGGCAATGGATCGAGGTGGGGAATTTGAGCGCGGCCTTTCCCGGAATAGCAGGAGCGCGGCCATCGGACATAACGATCGACAATCAGAGTCTTACGCTCACTGCCACGCAGCCGATTTTCCGCAAGGAAAATTTTGCGGTTTATGAACAATCAAAACTTCAGGTTGCGCAGGCCGATTCCCAGTTCATCATTGCGGCCCAGGACCTGATCCTGCGCGTGGCGCAGGCATATTTTGACATTCTGCTGGCGGAAGTAAATTTGGAGGCGGCGGAGGCGCAACTAAAGGCCATACGTGAGCAGTTGGAGCAGGCCAAGCGCAACTTCCAGGTCGGCACGGCGACTATCGTCGATACGCATGAAGCCCAGGCGCGTTACGATTTCATACACTCCCAGGAAATTGCCGCAAGGAATGATCTGGAAATACGCAAACGGGCATTGCAGCAGATTATCGGCCGCATGCCGGATTACCTCCGCCGTCCTTCATCAGGAGACTCTGCTGATCTGCTGACGCTGAAGTATCCAACCATGCAGGAATGGATCACCGTGGCGGAGCAGAACAATCTTGCGCTCAAAGTCCAACAGTCAGTGTATGAAATCGCAAAACAGGACGTGGAGCGCGCCAAGGCCGGGCACTATCCAACCGTGGATTTGGTAGCAATCTATAGCGACCAGAAAGGTGTCGGTGGCACGATCACAGGCCGGCCGATCGACCTAACGTCGAAAGAGATTGGCGTTCAGGTCAGTTTTCCCATATTCCAAGGTTTCGCCACCCAATCACGCGTTCGGGAAGCATTGGCAACGCAAGAAAGGGTGTTTCAAGATCTGAATAACACCCGGCGCAACAACCTGCTGCAGGTTAGTCAGCAGTATCTGAATGTCACCAACGGTTTGGCCCAGGTGAAAGCACTGAAGCAGGCGTTGGTATCAAGCCAGAGCCAGGTGGATTCCACCAGACTTGGACAGGAAGTGGGCGTCAGAACCGAGGTGGATGTCTTGAATGCGCAGCACATGTTTTATACGGCACGACGCGACTTGGCCCAGGCGCGCTACAACTTTCACATGTCGAGGTTGAGGTTGAAGGCAGAGGCGGGGGAACTGGATGAGGAAGACTTGAGAGAGGTCAACAAGGTGTTGCTGCGCTAGGTGCCGCCTCGAAAAACGATGTTCTGCAAGCGTCATGATGAAGTTCATCAATACATCTCCGACTGCATCGTTGACGCATCCTGGTCTGAGTGTTAGATTTTCAACCAAGCGGGGTTGCGTGTCGCCGCTGCGCCGTTTCCTTGTCAAGGGGGATGGCGGCATGAAGCCAGCAAAGGCCTATTATGAAAGAGGCAGCCATACCTGATTCATACTGGAGTCAGCCATTTCTCCTGTCGCGCGGCGACCGGTTGGCCGGTGTCCGCGACACTCGTCCGGGAGAATCGGATAAGGGTGTACTCGACGCCAAGACGTTCGACGCAATCGAGACCGACCAACTGTTTGACTCGCTCAATCAAGCTGTTACCCATGCCGGGCAGTCGGTTCTCTACCGCTCGCTAGCCCGGCCAGGAACCGATGCGGAAATTGTGCGAAAAAAGCAGGAGGCATTACACGAGCTCGAGTCCGACGCCACTCTTCGGGATGCGCTGCAGCATTTTATCGATGAGATGGCCCGTGGTGAGCGTTCCCTTTACGAATTGCTCTATGGCACGTTTACCGGTGGCTTTGCCATCGATAGTTCTGGAACTGGTAAAAACGATGAAATGGAATTCAGCGGCTACGGCTATCATCAGTTCCTCGAAGGAACCGGCTTCGTGGTCGATCTCGTCGAGATGGAGCAGGCCTTGCCGCAGCCCCGCAGCGAATATTTGCACGACCTCTTCAAGACCATACGCGACTTTGGCACCTCGCGTATCTACTCACTGATACGCGGACCGGTCTACCTGGTAGAGGGAAAATTCAAGACGGGCGAAGAAAAGCCGCGATACTTGCCGATCCCGCGTTTCCATCCGTCAATGATCAAGCCCCTGCCGATGTTTCTTATCCTGGCAGCATTGGTCACAGGCCTTTATTTTTTTCAGGGATTACTGGCCGGTTTTGGCATCGCCTACCTGGGTTATGGGATACTTGTACTGGCGATCCCCATTCTTCCGGTCGTCTTGATTGCTATTGCCTCGTCGGATCGCGATTCTGTCATCTATCCGTTGCGGAAGCTGTTCAAACATAGCCTCGAGCTCGCGCGCCTGCTTGAAACGATGGGCATGATCGATGAAATCCTGTCCTTCCATCGTTATTCCCGGGCTTTCGGCGAGAAGATGACGCTCCCGGAAATAATTGAAAGCGATCGGCATTCGCTTATTGTCACTGAAGCTAGAAATCCTCTACTTGCCCGTGCCAATTCCAACTACGTGCCTAACGATATCGAACTGGATGATACGGGGCGGCTGCTTGTCATTACCGGACCCAATAGTGGCGGCAAGACAGCCTACTGCAAGACGGTGGCACAGATTCAGCTGCTTGGCCAGATCGGCTGTTACATCCCCGCCGCAAACGCGCGGCTGGTCGTGGCAGAACATATTTTCTACCAGGTGCCCGATCCGGGACACTTGGCCGAGGGAATGGGACGCTTTGCCCATGAACTGAAACGCACGCGTGAAATTTTCTTCAGCTCAACGGCGCGTAGCCTCGTCGTGCTGGATGAGCTTTCGGAGGGAACGACATTCGAGGAGAAGATGGAACTGTCGGAGTATGTCCTTGCAGGCTTCTATCAACTAGGGGCAAGCACATTGCTGGTTACACATAACCACGAGTTGTGTGAGCGCCTGCAGGACAAGGGTATTGGACGTTACCTGCAGGGCGAGTTTCTGCCCCAGGGCCCAACCTATCGTCTGATCCCGGGAGTTTCGCGGGTGAGTCACGCCGACCGCGTGGCCGCTGCGCTGGGTTTCAGCAAGGAGGATATAGAGAAGCATCTTGCGGGACGCGGCACCTAATCGCCAGTTCAGCATTGGCTTGCTGCGCAGAACGTGGCCGCGTATCGTCTCTTCCAGTGAATCGATAGACCTGTTATTGCTGAGCCCCGCTCTGTCCCTGGTTCTATAATCCAAGGTGCGAAAAGTGTGCACGACTACCACAATGCGATGCTCGCCCTCGCTTCGCGTTGCAGGTTCTTCACATGAATCCGAGCTGAAAAGGATCAAATGATGAAATCATTGGTTACGGGCGCAAATGGGTTTGTCGGTTCGGCGGTTGCACGATGTTTACTTAACGCCGGGCATGAAGTGCGGTGCCTGGTCAGACCCGGAAGCGACCGACGAAACCTTCACAAACTGCCTGTCGAGCTCTTGGAAGGCGATTTGCGCTCGGCTCCGTCATTGAGGCGCGCGGTGGCAGGCTGCGACAGCCTCTTTCATGTTGCCGCCGATTATCGCCTCTGGGTTCCAAATCCGGAAACCATGTACGACATTAACGTAAGGGGAACTCAGGCGTTGATACTCGCCGCGGCAGAAGCTGGGGTAAAACGAATGATATATACCAGCAGCGTGGCGACGCTGGGCACGAATCAGGATGGTATCCCCGCCAATGAGGAGACGCCCTCCAGTCTTGTGGCCATGACAGGACACTACAAGCGTTCCAAATTCATGGCCGAGCAAGTTGTTCAGCAAATGACCGATGAGCATAAACTACCGCTGGTAATCGTGAATCCTTCCACGCCCATTGGGCCACGGGACATCAAGCCCACGCCAACCGGCCGTATCGTGGTGGATACCTTACGCGACCGGATGCCTGCATACGTCAATACAGGCTTGAATATCGCTCATGCCGACGACATCGCGTATGGCCACCTGCTGGCTTACGCCCATGGAAAGCCGGGTCAGCGATATATCCTCGGCGGGGAAAACCTGACTTTACTGGAAATACTCCAGATGATCGACCGGATTCGCGGGAAGCAGACGAAACGAATGAATCTTCCTGTCAAGCTGATCCTCCCGGCTGCATGGTTAATGGAAAAAATGGCGATGGTTACCAAGGTCGAACCCCGCGCCACCATGGATAGCCTGCGCATGGCGCGGAAAAAAATGTTTTACTCCAGCGACAAGGCCGTGCGTGAGCTGGGATATCGATATCGGCCTGCCGCAGAGGCGCTGGAGGATGCGATGAACTGGTTTCGGAATAATGGATACTGCGGGTAGCGGCTGGCCACGCATAAGGTCTCGTTCGATACACACAGCCCAACATGGATCCATGGGTGTGGAAGCTCAAACATCACGCTTCTTCTGCGGTCCCGTCCGTCCCACTAATTGTCTAGCGGCCGCCGCTAACCGATCCCCTAAACTATTCAAAATAGCTTGCATTACTTTCCCAGCTTAAATTCGCGGTTTGACATGATTCCCGTGCCCGGCAGTTTTGGCTTTCGGTTTTAGCGGGACGAAGCGGGCAGCGGTTGGTTCCTGTCCCGGAAGTTCGACAAATATAGTTACCGCTGTCTCGGGCGTAAGCGTGAAGTCGCCCGTTCCTTTAAGCATGTTGGCGCCAACGGGTTCCAGCTTGAGCGAGGCTTTAACCTTGGACTTGCCGTTTTGCACGTTTGCCTTACCGGTTCCACCCTCGGTGCTAAACTGACGGTCGGCATGGTCCATTACGTAAAGCAGAATCTCGTTGTTCTTGGCCACAAGCTCCAGATGATATGGCCCGGCCATGCGCGTCTGGCCACCATGGGCCGACTCTTTGGAATCGAAATAGTCTTCGGTATGGGCCCCCGCAGGCAGGCTTAGAGCAAGCGTAGCTCCACACAGGAAGGTGTATATCAACTTATGCATTTTGATTCTCCTTGACGGTTGAAATGCGGATATTGCACATGGGTGATGCTCCTTGGGTCGTGCGTCCTGCGATAGCACGCTGCTCAAGAATCAGTTCTACGGTGTTTATTGCGCTCCCTTCCGGCTTCGGTCCACCTCGATCGCGGTAACGAGGCTGCCACGGTTGCCCCATGAGTTGCGGATATACGACAAAACGAGGGCGATCTCTTCATCGCGCAAGATTTGCGCAAATGGCGGCATGCCATAAGGACGCGGATTGTTTATGGTCACCGGTGCATAGCCACCATAAAGAATGCTGCGAATCGCGTTAACCGGCGATGCCAGGGTGACACCGCGGTTGTCCGCCAGCGCCGGGTAAGCGTTAGGCCTGCCTTGTCCCAGGTTGCCATGACAATCCTCGCAAAGCGTTTTATAGATGTCGCCGCCTCGCGCAAGAAGTTTATCGACCTCCTCTGTGAGGGGGGGCGCTACTCCTCTGGAACGTGGGTCGCTCTGGGGCAGCGATTTAAGATACGTAGCCATGGCATGGGCGTCCTGCTCATCTAAATGCTGGAGGCTCTGGCTGACGACATCCGCCATCGGCCCCGCCGTAGCTGCGCGAGATGACAACCCTGTTTTAAGCAATTGGATAATGTCATGAAGCGGCCAGTCTGCAGTGCTCGCTTCCTGGAGCGAGGTGAGGGAGGGCGCGTACCAGTTTGAGCCCATGATTTGCCCACCGCCCAATAGTCCGCCCTGGCTTGCGCCCAGCGGATTTCGAGAGGTGTGACAGGCATTGCAATGTCCGAGCCCTTGCACGAGATATGCGCCCCGGTTCCACGGATCCTTTTTCCCTGCATCGGGGCGATAAACGCCCGGCTCAAAGTAAAGCGCACGCCAGATATAAATGAGCGGGCGAAGATTGAAAGGAAAGCGGATCTCGCTTGGCGGATTTTTTTGCTCAACAGGGGGGAGAGACTGAAGATAGGCGAAAATGGCATCGGAGTCCTCGCGCGTGACCTTTGTATACTCCGTATAGGGGAACGCCGGGTAAAGTGGCGCGCCCTGGCGCCCTTTGCCCTCATGCAGCGCCCGCCACAAGTCATCTTCATTCCAGTGCCCGATCCCGGTTTCCGAATCGGGTGTAATGTTTGGCGTAACGAACGTTCCGATGGAGGTATCGAGGCGATGCCCGCCGGCATAGGGCCGGCCACCCTGTGCCGTATGGCACCCCATGCAGTTGCCGATCCGCGAGAGATAAGCGCCCCGTGCTTGCAAGGTTTGTCTTACCGCCATATCATCCGCCGTTGCTGTCGGCGGTTTTTCGCTCTCTTCAATCCTGGGCCGGGTTTCAGCCGATGCAAGGAACAGGCCGATACCTAAGAGTCCGGCAAGCGCGGCAGCGATGGCGATATGTTTCATTGTGATTGTGGCTGCCCGGAGTGCAGGACAATGCTGGCGCAACGCCTTGCCAGTTCATCGGAAAGTTTCGGCGCGGGCCCCTCGCGCTTTAATAGTGCCTCGGACACTGGTTGGGCGGCCAACCATGCCGCGATAATGTTTGCCTCGTTCGCCGTCAGTTTTTTAGCAATTTCCGACATACAGTCCGGCGTCTGCCCTCGGATCAGTCCGCCATGCTGCCAATTGCCAAACTGGGCCATAATGTAGATGCGAGGCAGGCCGAGTAACCCGGGGATAAAAGGAGTTGTCCCCATCAGGGCTTTACCGTGGCAGTCAACGCATGCCGGGATGTTTCGAGCAGGGTCGCCCTGAGTGACCAGCTTGCGGGCAAGTTCAATTTCGGCGGGCGGGGCCTTCATCGGCTCCGGCGGGGGAAAGGCTTGCTTCAGGGAGGCAAAATACATGGCCATTTCCCAGAGATATTGATCGGGCAAACCTTCCAGTAGCACTGCCATGGGTCGATAGAGACGCCTGCCATCGCGAAAATTACGCAACTGGTTGAAAAGGTAGCCTTGAGGTTTGCCCGCAATGCGCGGGTAGTACGCATCTCTTCCCTTTTTATCCTCTGGACCGTGACAGACAATACAAGGCTTCACCCGCTCCTCCATTGTGTCGGGGGCGTTGGCCGCAAGTATTTCCGACGCGCCGACAGCAAGCGCGCTAAATAATAAAAAGATCAGAAAGAGTCGTTTCATGAAACCCTCGTTCCTGCTGTGCTTTCCTAGGTATGAGAGCGGCGTTATGTTCGCGGGCAGTATTGATGGACGGCAAATCCACTAGCGGGCGAATTTCCGCACCACCATCATTAATTCATCAATCGCTTCATCTCCGTTGCCCGACTTGATTGCCCCCTGCATGCAGCCATGAGTATGGTTTTCGAGCAATCGCATCGCAACGGCGTCAAGCGCGGACTGAAGCGCAGATACCTGGTTCAGGATATCCACGCAATAGCGATCCTCGGTAATCATTTTCGCCACCCCACGCACCTGGCCCTCGATCCGGTTGAGGCGTTTGATCAAAGCTTCCTTGTCCGGCTGCACCACCATATCGGGTGCGTGACAGGGCTTCTTGTCAGCTGATGACTTCAAAACCGGCCTCCTTGATCGCGTTCTTTAACTGGTCGGCATGAGTTGTCATGGCGTCGTACGCGACTGTTACCTGCTTCTGTTCGAGAGAAACGTCCGCGCTGCTGACACCAGGTATCTTCTCCAGCACGTTCTTCACGCTGTTGACACAACCCATGCAGGTCATTCCGTTCACTTTTATGATTTCTGTTTGCATTTTCATGACTCCTTTCCGGTTAAGTAAATCGACTGCTCAAGAGCGGACTCGGGCGCTGCCCGCCACCGTTTCAGCAACAACGAGTTGCTTACCACCGATACTGAACTCATTGCCATTGCCGCGCCCGCGATCACGGGGCTGAGTAATCCTGCCGCCGCCAGCGGTATGCCCAACACGTTATAAATAAAAGCAAAAAAGAGGTTCTGCCGGATTTTACCCAGCGTGGCTCGTGAGAGGGAGATGGCGTCAGCAACGCTCATCAGGTCGTCGCGCATGAGGGTGATATCGGCAGCTTGAATTGCAATATCTGAACCAGCGCCTATGGCAAAACTCACATCGGCAGCGGCCAGGGCCGGTGCATCGTTGATTCCATCGCCAACCATGCCCGTAAATTTTCCGCTTTCCTTCATCTTGCTTACTTCTGCGGCCTTATCCTTAGGCAGCACTTCGGCACGATAGTCCGTGATGCCGGTTTGCCGGGCGATAGCTGCTGCGGTGGCGCGGTTGTCGCCGGTCAGCATGATGACTTCTATGCCCATTGCTCGCAGCCGCGCTACCGCTTGTGCGGAAGTGCTCCTCACCCGATCCGCAATGGCAAGATAGCCGAGAACGTCAGTTGTGTGCCCATTTGCAGTGTTTGCCGCGGAAAGGCACACGACCGTTTTACCCTCGGCCTGAAGAACAGCTATTAGTTCTTCATCCACGAGTGCGCCATGTTCTCTTGCAAAGCGGGGCGAGCCGAGCAAGTATTCGACATCATCAATACGCGCTGTAACGCCGCTGCCAGGAAGGGCTCTGAAATTGCTCACTGACCGCGGCCGTAGCCCTGAGCTCGCGGCCCGCTCCATTACGGCTTTCGCCAGCGGATGTTCCGATCCCTGTTCGAGACTAACCACAATCTGCATCAGATCGCGCTCCATGATCGATCCTGCTGGCACGATATCCGTCACTGCCGGCCTCCCTTCCGTCAGCGTGCCGGTCTTATCCACGATCAGAACCTGAATTTTTTCAGCCTGCTCCAGCGCCGCGGCGTTTTTTACCAGCACTCCGGCCTGCGCACCGCGCCCCACTCCGACCATGATCGCAGTTGGCGTCGCCAGTCCTAATGCGCAGGGGCAGGCAATGACCAGCACCGCCACGGCGTTGATGAGGGCGGGAACGAACTCACGCGTCAGCCCCCATGTGAGGAGCAGGGTCAGGACGCTCAGGGAAACCACCACCGGCACGAATACTCCGGAAACAGTATCGGCCAGCCGTTGGATCGGGGCCTTGGAGCCCTGTGCTTCCTCTATCAGGCGAATAATCACGGCAAGCTGGGTATGAGCGCCGACACTGATGGCTCGGCATCTGAGCAGCCCCTGCTGATTTACGGTCGCTGCATAGACTTTCGCATCTGCTTGCTTGGCGACGGGCATGCTTTCGCCGGTCAACATCGCCTCATCCACACTGGAGGCGCCGTCGATGACTATGCCATCCACCGGCAAGCTCTCGCCAGGCCGAACGATAAAAACATCCCCGACCTTGAGTGTGCTTGCCTCCACTTCGATGATCTCGCCGTTAAGCTCCATCCGCGCGGTCTTGGGTTGTAGTTTGACAAGTTCCTCGATCGCTGCGGAAGTCTTGCTTTTAGCGCGGGCTTCCATCAATTTGCCCAGCAGCACCAGCGTGATGATAGCGGTGCTTGCTTCGAAGTACACATGTTGATCCACCGCCAGCAGCGTCACAGCCGCGCTGAGCAAATATGCCATGCTGGTACCCAGCGCTACCAGCACATCCATGTTTGCGCCGCCGCCGCGTAACGCATTCCATGCGCCAATATAGAAGCGCCTTCCTACCCAGAACTGAACCGGCGTCGCCAGCAGCAACTGCAGCCCCCGTGGCAGTTCCATGTGGTCGCCCCAGAACATGGGGACCATCTGCAGCATTAAGGGGAGACTCAGCGCAGCCGAAATCCAGAACATGCGGAGCTCCGCCTGGTAACTGGCACGCCTGCGCGCTTTTTCCTCAGCACGGCTGGCTTCGCTGATTTCGGTGGCGCCAAAACCGGTTCGGGTAACTGCCGCGATCAGATCTTCCACCGATGCGGCGCCAAGGTTGAAACGGGCGTGGGCAACCTCCGTGGCGAGGTTGACATTTGCAGTTACGCCCGGCAGGGAGTTGAGTGCTTTTTCGATACGGCCGCTGCACGCGGCACATGTCATTCCGGCGATTTGCAGCTGTACGGATTGAGGTACAACCTGGAAGCCCGCTTTTTCGATCGAATGCACCAGGTGCTCCGGAGAGGTTGCCGCAGCGTCAAACTCAATCCGAGCTTTCTCGTTAGCAAAATTGACAGCAGCGCGCACGCCCGGGAGCTTATTCAGGTTTTTTTCGATACGCGCCGCGCACGCGGCACACGTCATGCCCTCGATGGGCAGGTCTATTTGCTTTAGCACGGATGAGTTCATGTCATCGATCTCTTGAAAGGAAGCGAATAAGCCGGCAAGCTACTCCAGGCTTTTTGTTTTTCGTCGACGCTACCGCCTGGCATTACCCGATTCACCTGATTCAAGGTAATTCTTCATCGGCCCATTTACCTGCCCGTTCGCTGAACCCAGCTGGTGCGAGCGGGAAGTCAGCGAGTTGAAATCGTAACCGGACTCCGTCAATTTAAGTCCCCGATCCGCCATCATCAGACCCATACCAATAACCAGGACCGCGGAAGCGAGCACAAGTTGACGCATGATGCGGCGCGGGACACTACTGGCAATCAGGCCGAAGCCCATCAGGGGTATAAGCGTGCCCAGGCCGAAGAAGAACAGCATCGTCGCTCCCTCCTGGGCGCTGCCCGTGCCGGCAGCCATGACATACATGGCCTGCAATGGGCCGCAGCCCAGCATGAAGCCGTTCAACAACCCGACCATCAGCGGGCTGCGCTGGACCCGCAACTCATTCGCCACCCCCTTTGTCACGAAGTGAGGCAAGCGCACGGTAAAACCCCGCAGTGCCGGAAACACATCCAGCATTTTGAGCCCATAAATTATTACGAAAATACTGGCTGCAATACTGATGACGCCTCGCATGTAAGGGGTAAAGGTCACAATTGAGCCAAGCAGTCCCAGCGTGCCGCCAATAACTGCGTAAGAGATTGTTTTGCCGCTGGCGTACATCAGATGTCTCATTGCCGTGGAAGCAGCCGATTGCGGTCCATTTGCGGAGGCGTAGCCGACGACAAATCCGCCGCACATGCCAATGCAATGGAAGCCGGTAAAAAATCCGATGGAAAACAGCATGGCGTGGCCGAGATTGGGGCTCATCTCTCCCACCAGCCCAGGGACCATGCTTTTGCCCCAGAACGTAATTCCGCCTACCAGCAGTAGAAAGAACAGGAAAATAGACCCGTTGCGTAACAGGCTGCCTGCGGTCGCCGATGCGCTGTCAAATTCGTAGCCCTTTTCTTCGATTGCGGCCCGAATCCCCGCATCGGCGATGAGCTCGCCGTCGAACTCGACCTCAATCGTTCTCCTTACATAATCCGCCTTTACTCCCTGTACCCCGGGTAAGCTGCATAACGCATTTTCGATCGTTTCTTCGCAACCCGTGCAATGCATGCCTTTGATTCTCAGACGTCTGGATTTATTCATCATCGCATCCTATTGGCTGAACCAAGACCGTTCTTCAGGAAACACCACCCGTGCATGGTTGCCTGAATCAAGTAGCCAGAAGTAGCCACCGCGTTAGCAAATTAGGGAATAAGGTTTGAATCTTGGTATCAACCATATACCCTAGTGGGGTATATGTCAATACCCGGCAGGGGTATATGAGGGAAAAGTGCAAATGGCTTGAAAAAAGCGATCCTGTTTTCGCGCTGGGAATAGGCTGAAACCGGACGGCAGGGTCAGGAGGTCACCATTATCATCGTTTGAATGGAGTGCCGAAGCCTCCTGCGGCGTGGGGCCGCATAAAGTTTGTGGGGAAGCCGTAGGAGTGCCCGCGCCCGCAAGGGGCAGGATTTTTTGAAAAGAGCTTGATTAGCGATGGATGTGTTGTCGCGGAGAAGCATTACTCGTCTTCTTCCGCCATGAATACTATGGACCCTCATTTACCTACTGAGACAGAGGGCAGAGGGTATTGAGAGAATGCGGATGATCGCTACATGTCCCTGAAAAAAAATGCCCAAGGGTGTCAGCCGGATCAGTCTTCCGGCCGCAGTTGCGGAAACAGAATCACATCGCGGATACTCGGACTATCGGTAAAAAGCATGACTAGCCGGTCTATGCCGATACCCTCGCCCGCGGTGGGCGGCAGGCCGTACTCAAGGGCCCGGATATAGTCGGCGTCGTAGTGCATGGCCTCCTCATCGCCCGATTCCTTGGCGCTGGCCTGTTGCTGAAAGCGAGCGGCCTGATCCTCGGGATCGTTCAATTCGGAAAATCCGTTGGCGATTTCGCGTCCGGCAATGTAGAGCTCAAACCGATCGGTTATCGCAGGATTATCGTCGTTACGCCGCGCAAGGGGCGAGACCTCGGCTGGATAATTAACAATGAAAACCGGATCAAACAGTAAATGCTCAGTGGTTTCATCGAATAACGTCAATTGCAAGCCGCCGATGCCGTCCTCCGGCTTGTAAGCAACACCGAGAGACTTGAGTTTGGCGATCACAAATGCACGGTCTGCGAGTTGTTCATCTACGATTTCAGGGTGAAACTTCCGGATAGCCTGCGTAATGGTGAGCCGCTCGAATGGCCGCGCAAGATCAATCTCCCGCCCCTGATAATTGATGATGGTCGTGCCTAACACTTTTACAGCGATTTCCCGCAGCATGGTTTCCGTGAAGTCCATCAAGTAAGCGTAGTCCCGGTAAGCCTCATAAAATTCCAGCATCGTGAACTCCGGATTATGCCGAGTAGAAATGCCTTCATTCCTGAAGCTGCGGTTAATTTCGAACACCCGTTCCAAGCCGCCGATTACCAACCGCTTCAGATAAAGCTCCGGGGCAATGCGAAGAAAAAGTTCCATATCCAGCGCGTTGTGATGCGTGACGAAGGGACGCGCCGCGGCGCCGCCGGGGATAGGGTGCATCATGGGCGTTTCGACCTCCAGATAACCGCGCGCGACCAGACACTCGCGTATGGACTGGATGATGCGTGATCGGGTAATGAAAACGTTGCGGCTGGTTTCATTGGTGATGAGGTCGAGATACCGCTGGCGGTATTTCTGTTCCTGATCAGCCAGGCCATGGAATTTTTCCGGCAGTGGGCGCAGCGATTTGGTGAGCAACCGAAGGTTGGTCACACGTACGGAGAGCTCGCCGGTCCTGGTCCTGAACAGTGTGCCCTGAGCGCCGAGAACATCGCCGAGGTCATAATGCTTGAACGCCGCCTGTGTCTCAGCACCGGCCACATCAATCGCAATATAAAGCTGGATACGGCCGCTCATATCCTGGATCGTCGCGAAGCTCGCCTTACCCATGACGCGTTTCAATATCATGCGTCCAGCCACGCTGACAGTGCGTGGCGTCTCTTCCAGCATTTCGTTGGAATAATCTCCATATTCTCGATGAAGATCCTGTGCAAGATCGTCGCGGCGGAAATCATTGGGAAAAGCATTGCCTGCTTGACGCAGCGCACCCAGTTTGGCGCGACGCTCCTCGACAAGCTTGATCTCTGCGTGAACCCGATCATGCGTTTCGTCCAGATTCTTCTCCAAAGCGTCATCTGCCACTTTCAGCTCCTTTTTTTTCTTAAACTTATATGCCGTGTTTCAAACTGGCGGCGATGAAATCCTCCAGCCCACCGTCAAGCACGGCCTGGGTATTTCCGGTTTCGACACCGGTGCGCAAATCCTTGATGCGTGACTGATCCAGGACGTAGGAGCGGATCTGGTGGCCCCAGCCGATGTCGGTTTTGCTATCCTCCACCGCCTGTTTTTCTTCATTGCGCTTGCGCAATTCGGCCTCATACAGACGGGATTTCAACATCGCCATCGCGTCTGCGCGGTTGCGGTGCTGCGAGCGGCCGCTTTGGCACTGCACCACAATCCCGGTGGGATTATGTGTGATACGAACGGCCGAATCAGTTTTATTGATATGCTGCCCGCCTGCGCCGGACGCGCGGAACGTATCCACGCGCAAATCGGCCGGGTTGATGTCGATGTCGATTGTTTCATCCGCTTCGGGGTAAACAAACACGCTGGCAAAGGAAGTATGCCGGCGGTTTCCGGAATCGAACGGGGACTTCCGCACCAGGCGGTGCACGCCGGTTTCAGTGCGAAGGTAGCCATAGGCATATTCGCCGGATATCTTGAGACTTGCGCTCTTGATACCCGCAACTTCCCCCGGCGACTCTTCCATTATTTCTACGCTATAGCCACGGCGTTCGCAATAGCGCAAATACATACGTTGCAGCATCGCTGCCCAATCCTGTGCCTCGGTGCCGCCAGAGCCGGACTGTATGTCGACGAAGCAATTATTGGGGTCCAACGGGTTGGAAAACATGCGGCGGAATTCCATATCCGCGACGGTTTTCTCGAGATGTTCAATATCACGCTCGATGCTTCGCAGGGTAGCGTCGTCATCTTCTTCCCGTGCCATCTCGAACAGGTCTCGGGCATCGTGCAATTGCCGCCCGACGGTATCGAGGGTGACGACAACGCTCTCCAGCGTTTTCTTTTCCCGGCCCAGTTCCTGGGCGCGTTTATTGTCATCCCAGATGGCCGGGTCTTCCGTCAGCCGGGTCAGTTCATTCAGGCGGGTCTGTTTGCTATCGAAGTCAAAGATACCTCCGCAATTCTATTGCGCGGTGATCGAGATCATCGAGCTGGTTAATGACCGCGTTTAGCTGTTCCGCTTCCATGGGAGTTATTCCAAAAGGAAATAATTATACAGGAAGGGGGAGGGGCATACGGCTTACACTGGAGACGTGGATAAGCGTATGAACCGGCACACCCTTACGCCGAGGTATGGAAGTAGCGGAACGTCGGCGGGTAATAGACTCCGCCACCCGTTTTTCAGGCGGATAGAGCGCTGGCATGAAAACGCAAATGGCTTTCGATGAATGTGCTGATGAAAAAATAACTGTGATCGTAGCCTGCGCGCATGTTGAACTGCGCTGGATAATTTGCTGATTTGCACGCGTCGATCAGTCGCTCAGGCTTCAGTTGCTCGGCCAGGAACTCATCCGCGTCGCCCTGATCGATCAGCATTGGCAGGTATTCGGCCCGATCAGCGGCCTTGATGAGGAACGTTGCGTCATAGTCGCGCCAGCTTTTGACGTCGCTGCCAAGGTAATGGCTGAATGCTTTTTTGCCCCACGGGGCATCGGTCGGATTGGAGATAGGGGAAAAGACGGAGACCGAGCGGTAACGGCGCGGATTACGCAGCGCAATGACGAGGGCCCCATGTCCTCCCATCGAATGCCCGCTAATGGAACGACGGTCGCTAACAGGGAAAGACTGCTCGATGAGGGCCGGGAGCTCATCGACGATATAATCGTACATGTGGTAGTGGCGGCTCCAGGGTTCCTGGATCGCGTTCACATAAAACCCGGCGCCCAGACCCAAGTCATATGCATTCTCCACATCCGCTACACCTTCCCCGCGCGGGCTGGTATCAGGCACGACCAGCACCATGCCCAGTTCCGCGGCGACGCGCTGTGCGCCTGCTTTGTTGGTGAAATTCTCGTCGGTGCAAGTCAATCCGGATAGCCAGTAGGTTGTTGCGGGCAGCCGATTTTCGCGGTGTGGCGGAAGATAAATCGAGAAATTCATTTCGCAATTGAGCGAAGTCGAGAAGTGACGGTAGCGCTCTTGCGATCCTTCGAACGCTCGATGGCTTGAAAGAAGTTGCAAGACCTGCATAACCTGCCTCCCGTTCCAGTCCTAATTACCGCCTGTTTATCGTGCTTATCTACTGAAATGAATCACCGAGCGGATAGACTTTCCCTCGTGCATGAGGTCAAACGCCCTATTGATGTCCCTCAGCTCGAAAGTGTGAGTGATGAAGGTATCGAGTTCGAACTCCCCATCGAGGTAACGTTGCACGTAGCCCGGCAGCTGGGTTCGGCCCTTTACTCCGCCAAACGCCGACCCGCGCCAGACGCGTCCGGTTACGAGCTGGAAGGGGCGGGTGCAGATCTCTTCGCCCGCCCCGGCGACGCCGATGATGACCGACTCTCCCCAACCCTTATGACAACACTCCAGTGCGGAGCGCATCACTTTGACGTTGCCGATGCATTCAAAGGAAAAGTCCACCCCTCCTGTCATTTCGACAATGACATCCTGTATGGGCCGGTCGTAATCTGCGGGGTTGACCACATCAGTTGCTCCCAGCTTGCGCGCAATTTCAAATTTCGTCGGGTTCAGGTCGATCGCAATGATCCGTCCGGCCCTGGCTTTGACGGCGCCGATGATTACCGCCAGACCGATGCCGCCCAGACCGAAGACGGCGATAGTATTGCCCGCTTTTACTTTTGCCGTGTTGGACACGGCGCCCATGCCGGTCGTCACGCCGCAGCCAAGCAGGCATACTTTTTCGAGCGGCGCTTCCTTGCTGATTTTAGCGAGCGCAATCTCGGGTATGACCGTGTATTCGGAGAACGTGGAGGTACCCATGTAATGGTAGATGGGTTTGCCATCCTTGGAAAACCGTGTAGTGCCGTCCGGCATCAGCCCCTGTCCCTGCGTCGCACGGATCGCTTGGCACAGATTCGTTTTACCCGATTTACAGTATTCGCATTTGCCGCACTCGGGGGTATAGAGCGGGATGACGTGATCACCCGGCGCGAGCGAGGTCACGCCTTCACCTACGGCCTCGACAATACCTCCGCCCTCGTGGCCAAGAATGGCGGGAAATTTTCCTTCGGGATCCTTGCCTGACAACGTGAACGCATCAGTATGGCAGACACCGGTAGCGACGATGCGTACCAGTGCTTCCCCTTTCTGGGGCGGCATCAGGTCCACTTCTTCGATAGCTAAAGGCTGCCCGGGGCCCCAGGCAACCGCTGCACGCGTCTTTATCTTATCCATGATCGAGTCCTCTCTGCTCTCGGTTACGCTCCCGAGTAGTATGCTTGGCAATCCGTGGATTTGCAAATAACGCTGCGTCCCCGGTTCAGCATGCTTTTTTCGGCATGTTGTTCTGAAGATTACCGTAGCTGCGACGGAGCGACCGAAAAAACGCGGCTCGGGCTCATGCCCCTCGGCGTACCGACGAGGTTGGCTTTTTGGTACAAGGCGTCTATTATGAATTAGGCTGGTTTGTATCTCTGCCCTAGTGATTTGCCTATTAATAAATGATTTTAAGGAGGTCATGATGAGACGGATCTACTTTCTTTCCCCCGATATTGAGACCACCAAACGTATAGTCGATGACCTGTTGTTGGCGCGGATCGAGGAGCGGCACATTCACGTGGTCGCCAAGCGCGGCACGGAGCTGGAAGACCTGCCGGAGGCGAATCTCCTTCAAAAAAGCGATTTTGTCCCGGCGGTCGAGCGTGGGCTAGCGCTGGGCGGATCGGCTGGCGCGCTTGCCGGACTGGTTGCAATAGCGCTTCCCCCTGCTTCGACCGTCCTTGCGGGCGGCGTCTTGCTGGGAAGCGCGCTTGCAGGCGCAGGTGTGGGTGCATGGGCCGGCAGCCTAATAGGGGTCAGCACGCCCAGTTCCAGAATTAAACAGTTTGAAGAAGCGATCGAGGCCGGGCATCTGCTGGTTTTGGCCGATGTGCCAAAGAATCGGGTAGCGGAGATCGAGGCCCGTATAAAGAAACATTTGCCTGAAGTGGACATTGAAGGCACGGAACCGATCATACCGGCATTCCCGTAACGAGTGCTAGCGTGTCAGGTTTGTGAACTGTTTCATGAAACGGCGATCGATCCAATCTTTCCATCGCCAGAAAAGAGCGGAGTGGCCAGCCCAAGGGCCATACGACGCAATGGCGCGCCTATCCGCGGTGCCAATAAGGCTGAGGCTGTGGCGTTGCGGTTTATAGGCGCTGAGCGGAGGGCCAGCAAGATAAGCACGCAGGTTGCGCTCCAGCGGCTTAGCCATGCGTACGGCAAAAACACCAGACTTCGGCAATGCCCGATTTTGGACAGCAGCTACGTCACCCGCGGCAAAAATCCCGGGATGGCTTAGTGTTTGAAGCGTGGGTGCGACTCGAACGAAGCCTTCGCTGGTAGTGTCCAGTCCGCTTTCTTCCAGCCATAGGGAAGGCGCAGCCTGTGCGGCCCAAAAAACGAAGTCAGCCGGGAGGGTTTGTCCGCCGTCGAGTCGTAAGTGATCCTGCATCACTTCAACTACCCGGCGACCTTTGACTACCGTTACGGCGCGCGTATAGAAGGCTGTCAACAATACCTCGCGCGCGCGAATGGTATCCGGGCAGCAGATGCGGCCCGGCATGAATAATTGTGAACTCAGCTTCGTTTCGCAGCTGCGAATGCATTGCCAGTGTCAGTTCCACTCCGCCTGCGCCGCCGCCTACGACAATAACTCGCATTCTTGCGTGCGCGGCTGCCGCCTGGACACATGCCCAACCGCGCAGTAAGTCGGGTACGGGCTTGGTTGGAATTGCCCATTGGTTTGCGCCGGCTACGCTCGCCATGCATGAGGTACCGCCTATGTTGATGGAGATCACATCGGCAGGCAGCGTTGAACCGTCAAAGCCAATGAGAACCTGTTTCCGCTTCAGATCGATGCCATATGCTTGCGCGTGAATGAAGCGGGCGCCGCAAAAGTCTCACAGTTGGCGCAGATCGATAAACATTTCCTCCCGGCTGTAGATACCGCTGATATGACCCGGCAGCATCCCCGAGTAAGCCGCGTGCTCGACGTCGCTTATCAGCGTCACTCGAATATTTCTTAACGGGTTGACGCCGAATTTCCGCAGCAGCAGGACATGAGCATGTCCGCCGCCAATGAGTATCAGCTCGTGACGGATGGGAAAGAGGGCAGCGAATGATGAGCTGGCGATAATGCAAGTTCCTCAGGGTTTCGGTTTTGCCCCTGCTGGTTTATCATTCCCGGTTCGCGAGCGAGGAAATCATATGGCAAGGATGAAATGGCAGGGCTAAGTAAAGGTACTCCTAATCCTACTGAAGTAAAACTGCATCGAAAATCGAGAATACTGGAAATTTCCTTCAGTGACGGTCAGACGTTTCGATTCCCATGCGAGTTTTTACGGGTTTACTCCCCTTCTGCTGAGGTGAGAGGCCATGGTCAGGGACAGGAAACGCTGCAAACCGGCAAGAAGGAGGTGAACATTGACCGAATCGAACCGGTCGGCAATTACGCGATTCAGCTAAATTTTTCTGACGGCCACAATACCGGTCTTTATTCCTGGGATTTGCTTTACGATTATGGCTTGCGCCAGGACGAGATGTGGCAGCATTACTTGAAGCGGATGGACGCAGCAGGAGCGAGCCGAGAGGTTCGTCGCTAGCCGGAACGTGCGCCTGCCGGGCGTGAACGGCGCCGCAACCTCATCAATATATATTTTGTGCATCCTTTCCTACATAAGACTGGCCATTCATGACTAAGACTACGCATTTTGGCTTTAATACCGTTGCTGAAACAGAAAAAGCCCGCAGAGTTGCCGGGGTGTTCGATTCAGTGGCGGAGCGCTATAACCTGATGAATGACCTGATGTCGGCAGGTATGCACCGGCTGTGGAAGCGCTTTGCCGTGGAGGCAAGCGGAGTCAAAAAAGGTGACCGTGTGCTGGACATCGCCGGCGGCACCGGCGATCTGAGCATGCTGTTTTGGGAGCAGGCCGGCGCCAGCGGCGAGATCTGGCTGACCGATATAAACAATTCCATGCTTACGATAGGCCGTGACCGGTTGCTGGATGAGGGAGCGGCTGTGTCGGTAACCCAGTGCGACGCGGAAAAGCTGCCATTTCACAACGACTATTTCGACTGCGTAAGCGTTGCGTTTGGGCTTAGAAACATGACCCACAAGGACGGCGCGCTGAGGGAAATGCTCCGTGTCCTTAGGCCCGGTGGGCGCCTCATCGTGCTCGAATTCTCAAAGGTATGGAAACCCCTGCAGCGCTTCTACGATCTATATTCGTTCAATGTCCTCCCGGCAATGGGCAAGCTTATCGCCAAGGATAGCGATAGCTATCGCTATCTCGCCGAATCGATCCGGATGCATCCCTCGCAGGAAGAATTAAAACGTTTAATGCAACAGGCCGGGTTTGACCGGGTGGAGTACTTTAACCTGACAGCCAGCGTTGTCGCACTGCACCGCGGCTACAAGTTTTGATGACAGGGGCGTAGCGAACGCGACGGGTCTCGATTTTGCAATATGTTGCGCCCGGGGCTCATGGATAACTGTTTTACGCTGATATCATCCTTAAGCGTCACCGGATCCTGGCGCACGTTTCCGGTAAAAAAGGCTTCTACAAAATCATAATAAGCTCCTGTCCTGTTATCGTTTGGACTTTCTGAAAGGAGCGGCGCCTCACACCTCGATGGCTGATTTTCAGGGTGTGCGGAATCACGTCGTCAAGCGCCTGGGTTCCAAAGCCAGGCTGTTTCAGGAGGTGAGAATGACCGACCTTCGCCATGTTGTATTATTGTTTGGCGAAATCTTGATAGACCGGTTTCCTGATCGAGAAGTGCTGGGCGGCGCGCCGTTTAACGTGGCCCGGCACCTTCATGCGTTCGGATGTACCCCTGTGCTGATAACACGTGTAGGGCAGGACACGGCTGGGGCTCGACTGTTGCAGACCTTGAAAAGTGCAGGAATGACCACGCACGGTGTGCAGCTTGATTCGGTGTACCACACCGGCGTGGTGGAGGTGAAGTTGACTGATGCGGGTCACCGGTTCGATATCCTTCCCGATCAGGCCTATGACCATATTCATCCCCGGTTATCCAGAATTGCCGCGCTTGCTGCGCGCCCCGAGTGGATCTATTTCGGAACGCTGGCGCAGCGCGCCAGCTCACATCGAGCTTTGCGCCACACCTTGCGTGCAGTTCATGGACAGCGGTTTTTCGATGTTAATCTGCGTGACCCATGGGTATACCTCGACCGCATACGCTGGTCGTTGCAGCACGCTGACATAGTAAAGGCCAATGATGCCGAGCTGGCGCGAATAACTCAGCTACTTGATTTGGGGGAGACGACCGCTGAGGCCCAGGCAGATGCTTTGGTGCGGCAATATCACCTGCGGGGAGTCCTTGTCACCTGTGGCGCGGCGGGCGCTTGGTGGATGGACAATTCTGCACAGCCTGTAACCATTGCATCCGAATCAGTGGAGGATATTCGTGACACGGTCGGGGCGGGCGACGCATTCTCCGCCATTTTTATACTTGGACAGGTACACGGTTGGACCCTGACCATAACCCTGCAGCGGGCACATCATTTCGCCGGAGCAATTTGCCGGATACGCGGGGCGGTTCCAGACCAAGACGATTTTTATCGGCCATTCACTGATGAATGGTTTTCAACTGAATGAACGAATTATATATTCTGATGCTGAGCCTGCACGGACTGATTCGGGGAAGCGACCTGGAGCTGGGACGCGACGCTGATACCGGTGGCCAGATATTGTATGTTGTGGAACTGGCGCGGTCGCTGGCGCGTCAGCAGCAGGTGACTAAAGTCGACCTTCTCACTCGGCGTATAGAAGATCCCACTGTTTCGTCCGAGTACGCGCGTCCGGTAGAGACACTGGGTAAGCATGCGCGCATCATTCGCCTTCCATGCGGTCCTCGCCGCTACCTGCGTAAGGAGAGCCTGTGGCCACACCTGGATCAACTGGTGGACCGCGCATTGCTTTTTCTGCGCGAGCAGAAGCGGTTGCCCGATGTCATTCATAGCCATTATGCCGATGCGGGATATGTCGGGATGCAGCTTTCTCAGCTACTGGGCATTCCTCAGGTTCATACCGGCCATTCGCTTGGACGCAGTAAACATCAGCGGCTGCTGGCGCAGGGCCGCAAACCACAGGCGCTGGAACGTCAATTCAATTTTCGCCGGAGAATCGCCACCGAAGAAGCGGTGCTGCAGAACGCAAGCCTGATAATAACCAGCACTCCTCAGGAAAGCGCCGAGCAATACGGCCTGTACACGAATTATCACCCCGAGCGTGCGATTGTTATTCCACCCGGAACCGACATTTCCCGTTTCGCTCCGCCCAGCCGTCACATTCCGCACGAACCCGAGGTTACGCGTATCATCGACCGCTTCCTGACGCATCCTCGCCAGCCGCTGGTGCTTGCCATCTGTCGACCGGAAATACGAAAAAATCTGGGCGCGTTGATTGCTGCGTTTGGTCATTCAGCCAAATTACGAGAACAGGCTAATCTTGCGATTGTTGCCGGTAATCGCGATGACATCAGGGCGCTCGACGATGCTCAGTCTGAAGTAATGACGGATCTCCTGCTGGATATTGATCGTTACGATCTATGGGGAAAGGTGGCCCTGCCCAAGCAGCACAAGCCCGCTGACATTCCCGGTTTCTATCGCCTCGCGGCGCGCCGCCGGGGCGTCTTTGTCAATCCAGCTCTTACCGAGCCGTTTGGTCTTACTTTGATTGAAGCTGCTGCCAGCGGATTACCCGTCGTGGTGACGGAGGACGGTGGGCCGCGCGATATTCTCGCGCACTGTAAGAACGGACTGCTGGTAAATCCCACCGATGTCGGCGCCATTGCCGCCGCTATTGAATATGTACTTGCCGAGCCATCACGTTGGCAGCGCTGGGCCCGCAGTGGGATCGCGGGCGTCAAGAACCACTACACCTGGGACGCGCACGTTCGCAAGTATCTAAGCGCTTTGTCACGTTTGCTCCATCATGAGCGCAAGCGAATCCGTCGGAATATTGCGATTCACCAAAGATCGCAACGCCATCCGCTGCCGCTGGTCTCACAGATGCTTATCAGTGATATCGATAACACCCTTTTGGGGGATCGTGCCGCCTTGCGACGCTTTTTAGCGATGCTGCGAGCTACGCCGCCGAATTTGGGCTTCGGCGTAGCGACCGGCCGCACCTTGGATAGCGCAGTGAAAATATTGAGGGAATGGAACGTTCCCGTACCCGATGTGTTTATAACGGCAGTGGGAAGCGAGATCAATTATGGTCCTGAACTTAGACCGGATGTGGGGTGGCAGAATTTCATCAAACACTTGTGGCGCCGCGACGCGGTCGAGAATGCGCTCCGGGCGGTGCCCGGGTTGACTTTGCAACCACTCGAAAACCAGCGTGAATTCAAGCTCAGCTACAACGTGGAATCTGCACAGCTGCCCCCCATATCAGAAGTCAGAAGCTTATTGCGCGAGCAGAATTTGTCTGTTCAATTGATCTATTCCCGGCAGGCTTATCTGGACGTTTTACCTGTGCGTGCCTCCAAGGGCCGGGCGATCCGTTACCTGGCGTATAAGTGGGGGTTGCCACTACGCGCTTTTCTGGTAGCGGGAGACTCAGGCAATGATCATGAGATGCTGATCGGCGATACGCTTGGCGTTGTGGTCTCCAATCACAGCCCGGAACTGTCTAGTCTGCGCGGCAATGAGCAGATCTATTTTGCTCGCACCAGCTACGCCGATGGCATTGCCGAAGGGATGGCTCACTATAAATTTGGTACTTCGATCACACTGGAGACGGCGAATGATTCAGAAGTTTGAGGCCTGGGTTGCGGATCATCGTAGCGATTTGTATGCCCTCGTGCGCAAATGGTTCGAGCTGGAACGGCCCCTGTTGCTGCGTTCAGACCTGCGCGCCGTTTTTGACGAGTTGAATGTGGATCATCCTCATTCTTTTGTCGAGACCCCGTTGCAGGAAATGGTCGACCTCCTGCAAGAAGCAATTTGCCGGCCCCCGCTAATCTATATGGCGCTACGAGAAGATGCCGGCCGCTGGTCTTTTATGAGCATTCATCAGCAGCGGCTCGTACCCGAGCTTGTCAGTGTTTCCGACTATCTTGCTTTCAAGGAACTGCTGGTGCATTCGGAAGGTGCTCATGAGCCAGTATTGGAGCTGGATTTCGCTCCATTCAATCGTGGCTTTCCGAGACTCAAAGAAGTTCGATCGATCGGGCAGGGAGTAATCTTCCTGAACAGGCAGTTGGCAGGCACACTTTTTACGCAATCGGGAGCAGGCGCAGGAAAGCTGTTGCATTTTTTGACCGTCCATAGCATGGAGGGGCGGCAACTGATGCTTAGCGGTAACTTTGCGGATGTTGCTGCCCTACGCGCCGGTTTGCGCCGTGCGCTTGCGTTGCTCGACAAATACCCCGTGGAGACACCGTGGCAGCAATTTGCGGAGCCACTCAGCGGGCTCGGCTTCGCTCCTGGCTGGGGGGACAATGCCGCGCGGGTAACCGATACCATGAGCCTTCTGGTCGATATTCTCGAAGCGCCCTCTCCCTTGATACTTGAGAACTTCCTGGCGCGTATCCCGATGGTCTCAAAATTACTGATCCTTTCCCCCCATGGCTTTTTCGGCCAGGACCATGTGCTGGGATTGCCGGATACCGGCGGTCAAGTGGTGTATATCCTGGATCAGGTGAGGGCGCTGGAGCGGGACATGAGCGAGCGTCTGTTACTGCAGGGAATAGAAGTGCGGCCCAAGATCATGATTGCGACTCGCCTCATTCCTGATGCAGGCGAGACACTATGCAATCAGCCGCTCGAAAAAATTCACGGGACACAGAACGCATGGATCGTGCGCGTACCGTTCCGCAAGCCCAATGGTGAAATTGTCAGGCATTGGATATCGCGCTTTGAGATATGGCCGTACCTGGAGAACTTCGCCCATGACGTGGAAAGGGAGGCCCTCGCGCAGTTAAGCGGACGTCCCGATCTCATAATAGGTAATTATTCAGACGGAAATCTTGTCGCTTCGTTGATCTCCCAGCGAATCGGGGTAACCCAGTGCAATATCGCGCACGCCCTGGAACAGAGCAAATACCTGCACTCCGCCTTGCACTGGCGGGAGAGCCAAACACAGTACCACTTCAATTGCCAGTATACGGCTGATCTCATCGCGATGAACAGCGCCGATTTTATTATTACCAGTACGTACCAGGAAATCGCGGGAACCGCGCATACGGTGGGTCAATATGAGACTTATCGGCATTTCACCATGCCCGGGCTATATCGAGTGGTAAACGGCATCGACCTCTTCGACCCGAAGTTCAACATTGTCTCGCCCGGAGCGGACGCGGAGGTGTATTTCTCTTATCTCGACCACGAACGCCGTCTGCAGTCGCTATTACCGGAAATCGAACGCCTGCTGTATGGGCAGGAGCCAGGCGTCCCCTCGCGGGGACATTTCACGGATCCTTCAAAGCCTCTGATTTTTACTATGGCGCG
This sequence comes from Nitrosospira sp. Nsp14, assembly GCF_900113575.1. Lineage (GTDB taxonomy): Bacteria > Pseudomonadota > Gammaproteobacteria > Burkholderiales > Nitrosomonadaceae > Nitrosospira. The sequence continues at coordinate 62,650 of NZ_FOPV01000011.1, read as the reverse complement.
TCTGGATACGGTTAAAAATCTGACGGGGTTGGCGGCGTTATTCGGGCAATCTCCTGCGCTTCCGGCAGTCGCAAATTTACTCGTGATCGGCGGTCACATCGATCCGGCATTGTCGTCAGATGGCGAGGAGCGAGCCGAAATCGAACACATGCATTCCATAATGAACGAATATGGGCTGGACGGCAGCATGCGTTGGTTGGGCATACGCCTCGAGAAGAATCTCGCCGGCGAATTGTATCGGCACGTGGCCGACCGGCGGGGTATTTTTGTTCAGCCCGCTCGATTCGAGGCATTTGGGCTGACCATCATCGAGGCGATGGCCTCAGGCCTGCCGGTATTCGCCACTTGTTATGGCGGTCCTCGCGAGATCATCCAGCATGGCGTTTCGGGTTATCACTTCGACCCTAATCATGGTTCGGCGGCGGCCGCTGCCATGGCAGATTTTTTCGAACGTTCGGCGGTTGACCCGATGTTATGGAACAAGATCTCCGCAATGGCCCTGAAACGGGTGGAATCGCGCTACACGTGGCGTCTTTATGCGGAACGGATGATGACGCTGTCGCGCATTTACGGTTTCTGGAAGTTCGTGAGCAATCTAGAGCATGAAGAAACCATGCGTTATCTCAATATGTTCTACCATTTGCAGTTTCGGCCAATGGCCCAGGGATCGCTTTTCCATGAATGAGGTCTGCGCGTGCAGGCTGGCAGGAAGCGACGGATCGGCAACAGTTGCGCCGTGTCGTATATGTACCGCGCCGTCCTAGTTTCGCACGCCTTCCGGGTACAATTTATAAGGCCCCAGTTTTTTAAAGATACTTCGCAAATGGTTTTTGACGGTAAATGTGCTGATCCCCAGGATAGCAGCTATTTCGGAGGTGGTCTTACCCTCCTTGGTCCAATTCATGATTTCGGTTTCGCGGCGCGTCAGTCGGTAGTCTTCCCGGCTTATATGCGCTCGACCGAGCGGGTCGTGGGAGGGAAGAGGATCAATCTGCCCCAGCGCGCTATCAAGATAAGGAAGGAGAATATTGAAGGCATTGAACGAGGAAGTGCCGAATTTTTTCCCTGAGCCAAAAATTACGTAAAGACAATCATGCTGCCCGCGTTTGTCGCTTATTCCGTGGATAAGTATGGATTGCATCCCTTGCGACGCGATGCCCAACGGACACTGAAGGGCACGCTCTTCAAGCAAGAAACCAGTTTCACCCACGCCAAGTTCATACGGCCTCCTACCCAACTCGAGCCAACGGTTGAAGAGTCCCTGCAGCAACGGCGACAGGCTGGTTACGTCCGAATGTTCCGTCCTGACCCCTATCAAGGCGGACACAATATCGTGGTGGATGAGATTTGAATGGAAATCGCCCCAGGCGGCAAGCATGATTTCGTGTGGCAGATAGTGCTGTATTTCGCCCTGGAGCCATAAGAAAAGATCGTAATGCCGCCGCACGGCCATCCATTCGCGAATAATTCTGGCGTACCGTTCTACCTGTTCGGCAGAGAGTGAAAAGGACAAACCCATATCTGACATTTTGCTTGAAGGGAAAATGGCCGGCTTTTTTGCCTGTTGCCGACTCTCGTTTTTATTTATATTTGGTTAAAAAGATATGAGCAAGATCTGTGCCGAATTTTAATACGAGGATTTTTAACAGTAAAAAAGGTTTCGATACCTACCATGTAAAGAAAGCCGACGAAGTAAAATTCGACATAAAAAACTCCGGGGCAAGTTAATCGCTACAACGCACGTGCCTGGCCATACATGGGTGGGTGGATAGGCATGAAGGAAATTCGCACGCAGTCACCTCGACCGGAGGCTAGATGTCGTCCCGATTTTTGCGGCTGGCTTCGCAATGGCAGCTGTGGAGAGTCAGGCCGAGCAGGGCACGGGATTTCCTTGTTGGCGCGTTTTATTGTTGATAAAATAAACTCTATTTTTGGGTGGCTCCGCGGTGTTATGTCTTCCATGCGTACAGAGGGAGCATGGGCGCTCGGCGCATGGCATCAGAACATCTATAGATCGAGCTTAAGGTTGCGGTATTGGTACAGCCCCGTACAGCTTCCGGGTCTTAATGTAAGCAATTCCGTAAACCCGTCGCTAGCGCCCCCTTATATCTCCTACGACGGTATTCTATGCAGCGTGACATTAATGGTCTCTAGGGGCGGAAAAGATTCCGCCAAGGAGTATTTGTGAACAAAAGTATTATCGGTATCGCATTCATATTCGTTCTCTCATGGTCAGTTTCAGCCTCATCGCAACCACAGCAACAATCACAACCGCAGCAACAATCACAACCGCTAGCTCAGGGTGATGGCTGGCAGCTCGTCAGATCGGTTCAGCTGGGAAATTCCGGTAATTATATTCATATGGTTCTGATTGACGCCAAACGAGACATGGACAAGGCGGTTTATGGCGCCGCACTTAGCAAGTTGTGCCGGTCACAGCCTGACTTCTGCCGCGTCAGGTTCTGGAACGAAGCCCGTTATGTCCCCGACTCTATTTCTTTTACTGATGCACAATTCAAAGCCATGAGAGCAGAGTACGTATTCAACCGTGCGGGAGGTGTCCAGGAGCTGCGATACGCCTGTACGGTAGTGCCAGATAAGAGTCAGTGTTTCTCTCACTAAATTATCAGCATTCGTGCGCGTTAGGCTCAACGCCAGCGGTATCACCGGTCTCGCTGGCGATCAGGCGTTGCAGGGTAATGGCTTGTCTTAATCTAAAAAAATGGGAAGTTACATGCCGCGTCAATTGATTAGTTCAGGCTCGACATTCGAGCAGGAGATCGGGTATTCAAGAGCCGTTGTCGAGGGTGACTGGATTTTCGTGTCCGGCACGACCGGATTTGACTACAGCACAATGACCATATCGGATGACCTGTTGGAACAAGCCGAGCAATGCTTCAAAAACATTCAGGCAGCCTTAAATGAAGCGGGGGCAAGTTTACGCGATGTTGTTCGGGTTACTTACGTGTTGCCCGTTGCAGGGGATTTCCCCAAATGCTGGCCGATTCTTCGAAAATATCTGGGGGACACCCGGCCCGCGGCGATGATGATTTCAGCTGGACTTTCCGATCCACGCATGCGTGTCGAAATCCAGGTTACGGCTCATCGTGCCCCAAGCGCCTGAGCTGATATTAACCCTAATGCCTAAGCGACATATATGGCAAGTTTTATTTAATTGAATCAGAAAAGCAAGCAGAGTTCCCGTTTGGGTGCTTGCAATATAATAAACGGAAGGAGGAACGAACTTAATGGCTTCAACCAACAAAGTCTTTATCAGCTTTGCACTCCGGGATATAAAACTGCGCGATCAGCTTCTTGAACAATTGAACAAGGAGCAGACAGGTTTTACGTTTGTGGACATGCCCGTCAAGCAGTCGTGGGAGCCGGCATGGAAGGAAGAGTGCCGGGAAAAGGTTACCGACTGTGATGGCGTGATTGGCCTCGTGACCAAAAACATCGTACGAGCGGATGGTCAGCTCTGGGAGCTAAAGTGCGCTTATGAAGGCAAGATGCCCGTCCTGCTCATCCACGGTGACAGTGAAAAACTACCTTCCAAACTGCCTGACCCCGTGGGTCAGCGCGAGATCGACGCCTGGACTGCCTCCACTATTTCGGCATTCTTAAAAAGGTTGTGAGGGCAATAACTATCGCTGGCAGAGAGACATGACCAATCAGCAGCGTGAACAACAAGTAAAGTATCGTTTGATGTATTTTCTCGGCAGGTTACGTGCTCCTGCCGAGGTCGGCATTGCTTCCGTCATTCCATTTCCCAATCCTGCGTCAAAATCTCTCGGATGCTAGGTGGCTTTTCAGGTCCCATCCAGCACGCGCCAAAGATTGTCGCGGCAGCACCCTAATGCAATACGCGTAAGCCCGCAACGCGTTGCTCGATCTTCTCCATCGTTCCACGATAGGCTGGCGAATCAATATCAGTGAACCGGCGCTTGAATTCGGCCTCGGACAAGTATTCGGGAAGATCATCCCACTTCGGCATCAAATCACGATCTTCAAGTCCTGACGCAATCCGGCGTCGCATATCCACCGCCGAATCTTCGTTCGACACAGCCTTCTCACCGAATTTTGTACCTGCGCGGTCGGCGGCAATATCGTTGAACGAGAATCCGCTACCATACCTAGCGTCATCAATTTCCTTGTACAGGCCGATTGCATCGGCGAGGGCAGTATCCGCAAAGGCGGCAATAGCCGCAGACACGATGAAGTGCTTTGCGAAATCTTCACGTCCGTCGAGCGTGACGTTCTGAGGTCGGGAACGAGGCCAATTTGCTGCCTCAGGTAGCAGTTTTTCGAGTGTAATTCCCAGCACATGGAAAGTTGTGACTAAAATAATCGCGCGATTGTCTGCTATGGCATCTTCCAACGACTGGGCAGGGTGCGTAGCGCGCACTAACAGTGACAAGGTGGTTCCCAGGGATATAGTCCCGCCGTGTTCGGCGCTGCTTGCCGCCAACATAGAGTGATAGCGAAGTAGCCGAGCACGTTCATGCTCGTCAATAATCGACGCCCTCATTTCATTTGGGAAATTGTCGAGCCAACGATAAACAACTGTCAATTCGTTGCGCGACATTTTAATCTGCCGAAGGGCCTCGAACCCGCTGCGATATTCGGGGCTACGGCGCAGCCAATCCTCGAACCGAAGCGCGATTACCTCGGCGAGTGCGTTGGGAAGTGGCAGTCTCCCGATGCGCACCGACCGTAGTGTCGGAAGCCCATCTGTCTGAACAAGGGTTCCCTCAAGGTTCAGATAGCCGCTCATAGCAGGTAGGCCAGTTGCGGTCATCGGCAGGGTCAGGCGAATGACCGCGCTGCGGTCTGCGACAGTTAATTGGGCGCTGCCATTCCCGAAGCGGCTTGCGAGGTAATTCGCCGCCAAATCGGCATCTGCCGATATAACTCGTGCGACCGCGAGCATTCCCGGCCTTACTGAATGACGATGTCTATCGATGATGTCTTTCGCCCGGCCGACATGCTCGGGCGTGAGAATCACCTTGCGGTCTATACGAGGTCGATCCTCGACCATTAGCCACAGGGTAGCCATTAGCGCGAGAGGTGCAGCAGTCAGCAGGCCGAGGATCAGGAGGGAAAGTTTTCGCATGCAATCTCGTTTGTTTTTGCCTGATAGCGGATGTGGATAAATCAAACTGTCAGCGCAAATGTTCGGACCGCTATGCAGCGATAAATTAGAGACTAGCTCTCCAGCCGTGCTCACGGTGATGGGCAACTGGAGGGGTTAGCGCCGTTTGCGATCTTTTTAAAAAATGTTCATCATCCTCCGCATATTTTTGGAGATCAGCGGTAGTTGTCCTCAGCAGCTTGACGAATACGCGCCGTATAGCCCACGAGGCCCAGCCCTGCTAGCAGCATGGCATAAGTTTCGGATTCGGGAACAAACATGGCATTGACGACGACCTGCCCATGGTTATTGATGCCGGTAGCACCGTCAAAACGACGCTGGCTGGAAGGCTAAAGAGTTGGGGGACGGTTCATGTCCCCGCCATTGGGACCGGTTACGAAAGCGTGCTGAGGGTCTTTAGCCACGTTGAAAGCCCCACCACCTGCCACGTATCGTTGATGCCATGAGCGTAGCTTTCGCCGCCACCTAGTATTCCGAGATCCATCATGCCCGCCCCGTTGGAACCCGTGGAGAAAGCGTGGTTAGAGCCTCCGACCGTAGAGGTATACCCAGTCACCCGGCCTGCGTCATTGATGCCATTTTACCAGTATGGCCGGTAATATCCGCCCCAGTAATATGGGCTTCCATAATAGCCGTAACCGTAATATGGGCTGTAACCCCATCCGCCATAGCCTCTATAGCCATAGCCATATGGGTCGGCCTGATAGAGCGGCCATAAATAAATCGCGGTGGCGGACAGTAGTGGCAGCCGGACATTCTTTTTTCCTATCGTGCGTTCAATATCGCCTTGCAGTACACCGGCAACGGTAATTTCCCGGTCCTTGGCGTAAACGGCGGGGTCGAGAAACTCGGCGCTTTTTATGACAAAACGCCCTTCGCTTGGTTTTGTCAATTGCGGGCGGCCACCGTAGCCGAGGGGATAGGACAACACTTGAACCAGCGTATAGTTTTGTTCATTCTCGACATCGATTACCACTCCGCCCCATCGGACGGAAGTATCTTTATAACTGTTTGGGTCGCCACTTGCCTGGACATAAGAGAGGTTCGTCACCGGCACATCCCTCACTGCCGAGGGCAGGCCGGCACAGGCGCTCAGGAATACACATAGTGGCAATACATGCAGTCTCATGTTCGTCCCCTTTGATTTAGAAGATACGTGCCCCGGCTTTGTTGTCAGCCTCTTCTTTATAAGAATAGTTGAAACTGAATGAATAGTGCGAACTATTAGACAGTTACCTGGAATGATGATTCCGGGACGAGTTTAACGGAGAGGCTGCGTTCAAATGCGTTTCCGGTGCTTGAGAAAATTGACAAGCATGCGGTTAACTTCAGCAGGCGCCTCATTTTGCACCCAGTGGCTCGACTGCGCTACACGATGAATACAAACATGTGGAGCCACCTCGTCGAGCCCCTCCAGGAGTTCAATTCCAAGCGCAGGATCAAGCTCCCCCCAAATCACAAGAGTCTCGGCTTTGATGGGCATGGTATCCACAAACCTTCGCATGTCTGCCGGGCGTATGTTTGCGCGGTAGTAGTTCAATGCCGCGGTGAGGGCGCCGGGAGAAGCTAGAGCCTGGATATATTGTTCGGTATCTTCATCGCTGAAAGCCTTTTTGGACGCGGGGCTCCGCCTAAACATCTCCCTTACCGCCCGATAGTTTTTTGCAGACAGAACGAATTCGGGTAAGCGCGGTATTAAAAAGAAGAGGACATACCAACTTCGGAGCATCTGTCTTGGGTATCGCACCTTTTTAAAGTAAATTTTCAGATGGGGTGCATTGAGTACGACAAGTTTGTCCACCAGTTGCGGATATTGGCCCGCGAACGCCCATGCGATGACCCCGCCCCAGTCGTGCCCAATGATGTGCGAACGGGGATGACCGGTTGCACGCACCAGAGCCGCAACGTCCCTTACGAGATGTTCCAATCGGTAGGCGCTCTGGTCTGCGGGGCGATCCGAGAGGTTATATCCCCTCAGGTCAGGTGCAAGCACCGAAAAGCCAGCCGCCGCCAAAACGGGGATTTGCTTTCGCCATGAGTGCCAGTTTTCGGGGAAGCCATGGAGCAGGATAACCGGCGGACCTTTCCCAGCCGCCACGACATGCAAATGGATGCCGTCTGCCGCGATGCGTTGGTGACGAAGCGCTGCTTCTTTCACTGCATTACTCTCGCATTTGCCTTTCCCCGCTGCCAGTTCCGTCAACGGCTGCGGATTTGTCTATCTCAAAACCCTCCACCGGGGCGTTATAAACTAAAAGCCGCTGCGTGACGATTTCAATGGCACGAGGTAGTGAATCGCTGAAAAATATTCGTACGCTACTTTTGTATCAAATCATTAGTATAAGAAGACGGGGAGTTTAATAACTGAATGGAGCAACGATGACGGCGTACCTTCTTTATACCCGAACTGAAGCGGGCACGATCGAGCGCAAAGAATACGCTATGTTTTCACTGCTCCGGTACTTTAGCTCCGGATCAACATGAGGAGTCTCCCATGGGATGGCCGGAATCAAAGGTCTTCTGGGCAAAGAGGACCGGAGCCAGCATTGGTTTGGCGCCCTATGAGGCGTCAACCGCACCGATAAACCAACCGCGAACCCGAAAAAGTACAAACCTGGTTTACAGCAGGTCGCGAAGTGGGTGGTTCACATGCAAGATGTTCGCTCGGCAATTGCAAACGAGCATATACGATCTACCATGGTCTTAGCAATGCATGTGGAACACGTCATTTTATCGTCACATACTGCGCTGCCGAGGGTGGCACGATCTGCTCGAGCCGTGTCTGGAAGCCTTCAGCGAAGCTGGCACATCCGCTTCCCAAGCGCGCTTCGTTTTAGGCGGGCGTTTCGCAATTTTATTCGTGCTTTCGTCAAGCAACTTATCAAATTCTTCTGCCTCATACCCCGATAGATCAATATTCCTGAGTTTCTTCATCGTAATTCCTGTTGAGAAAGAGTCTGTCAAACATACACGCTGGTTATCAAAGGGAAACGCCAGCGGCGCGTCCACCCGGGTAAATACAGGCGCTATGAGGCGCCTGCGAGGAGTACGACGAGGAATATATATTTCCGCGATGTTCGAGATATGTGCGGTAACCGACTTTTGGCGATATTTTTTGTTAACTGATTCTAGACCCCAGGCTTGGCGGGGAGAAATCCGGCATTTCTACAGGGGCCGACACAGCTTAATTATGGATGCGCTAGAGGGCGTGTCGGTACTCTCCTCTCACGTCGCTCACGTCGAGGAGGAAAGACTAAAACGCACGCTGCGCGAGCGCTCGCGGCACCGCATTACCGGGCCCGGAATAGCGATGGGAGAGGTGTGAAACAAAAAAATACTCGCCCAAGGCAACTGCGGTATGTCGTTATCTGTCTTGCCGGGCATGATCTTACTGGCGCAGCGAAAGGAGGCCCAGGTTGACGTTCAGGCATTGCGGGATTAGACTGGCAGGGGTCTCCAGCAGCCGTGGCTCCGTGGAAATCCATCTGTAGTTCATCGTTCATCGCTCATCGTATTCTGCAACTTCCTCCGGTTCCCTGCCATCTTTTGCTGCGTCCAGGGGGATTATCGGCATGACAGGAAACAGCATCGTCTCCCGGCCCCTTAACCGGCGCTAAGCCGCGAGCCCACGCGCATGGGGCGCAGATTCACCTCGCGGTCGAATATATGCTGCATCCGCGCTTCACCCATCCGTAATGCGGGCGTACCGGGATGTTACCGCCAAGGCCGGTTATAGTAGTGCGAAGTAAAGGCGAGAACGAAATTGCGGAACTCACTTTCATCATTACAATCGAAGACCAGGGAAGGTTGCTTCATCCTCGTGATGCTCGCTCGACGCTCTGATCTCCTACCAAGCCTCTCTTACTGATGGTGCGTCCTGGAACCAGACGAATGAATCTCGCATTGGCTCAACTGATTTCTATTTTGTTCTCTATACGAGCTCTTCGATCTTGCCTTGCTAAGGCAGTGTTCAACATTTCATCATCTCGGCAATCAACGGCGATGTTGAGGTAGCGTATCAGGTGTTAAACTTCTCGTTTAATCTTATTTAACAACTCGAATCCGAGGTTGAAAATGAATTTGAATGACGCACGAAAAGTTATGGTGCCCCCTGAGTCAGTTCAGCCGGCAAACTCGGCAAATGCCGCGAACCAGAGTTTCGGGTCCACGCCGGGACAGCTTTTCCCAAGAACCCCTACCCTCGCCGGCAGCGATGCCGCCGCGAAGCGTGAGGAGATACGTCGATACTTCCATGCCACGCTCGATTGCTACGAGCAACTCTTCCAGACGTTACAGGACGATGAGGCGTATTTAAAAAAACCCATTTCGTTGCGCCACCCGTTGATCTTCTACCTCGGTCACACTTCGACTTTTTTCACCAATAAGCTGGTGCTTGCAGGACTGATAACGGAGCGTATCAATCCGAGACTGGAATCGATGTTTGCCGTAGGCGTCGATGAGATGAGCTGGGACGATCTGGATACGACTCATTACGACTGGCCCTCGGTCGAGGAGGTCCGCGCCTACCGGGCAAAGGTGCGCCTTATTGTTGACAAGCTTATCACCGACATGCCGCTGACCTTGCCGATCGGCTGGGATAGCCCTTGGTGGACCATTATGATGGGTATTGAACATGAACGCATCCATCTTGAGACATCCTCGGTGCTGATCCGCCAGCATGCACTCGAATACGTGCGCCCCCATCCCGCCTGGGAGCCATATAAAGGCTCCGGGGAGGCGCTCGAAAATCAGTTGATCGATGTTCCGGAAGGTGTCGTGCAGCTCGGCAAAACGAAAACAGACCCGACATACGGATGGGACAATGAGTTTGGCAAACGCGTAGCGCAAGTTGCTGCTTTCCAGGCAGCAAAGTACCTGGTGAGCAATGGCGAATTTCTCGCTTTTGTTCAGGCGGGTGGTTACGGAAATGAAAGCTTCTGGGAAGAGGAGGGCCGTGCCTGGCGATGTTACACCCGCACTGACTATCCCGTCTTCTGGACTCGAAAAGGGTCCGACTGGTATTTGCGCCTGATGACCATGGAAATTCCCATGCCCTGGGATTGGCCGGTGGAAGTCAACTACCACGAAGCTAAGGCGTTCTGCAACTGGAAAGCGGCCCTCAGCGGCCAACCGTACAGATTGCCCACTGAAGACGAGTGGTACCGGTTATATGATGTGGCCGGGCTTTCGGAACTCCCGCATATGGAATCGGCTCCCGCCAATATCCATCTCGACCATTGGGCCTCCAGCTGTCCGGTAAACGAATTTGCCCACGGTGAGTTCTACGATGTAGTCGGGAACGTATGGCAGTGGACGGAAACACCGATCTATCCCTTCGAGGGTTTCGATATTCATCCCCACTACGATGATTTCACGACGCCAACCTTCGATGGCCGGCATAATCTGATCAAAGGCGGATCATGGATTTCATGTGGAAATGAGTCTTTGAAGAGCGCCCGCTATGCATTCCGCCGACATTTTTTCCAGCATGCGGGGTTTCGCTACATCGTTGCAGCTGCGCCTGCTGTTCAGCAGGGATCGCACTACGAAACCGACAAGCTTCTGTCCGAATACGCCGAGTTCCACTACGGTGATACGTATTTTGATGTGCCGAATTTCCCCAAAGCGTTGGCTGAACTGGCTATAGCCGCAATGAAAGATAAGCCGGCGCACAGAGCGCTGGATCTTGGCTGTGCATCCGGGCGCGCTACGTTCGAACTGGCGCGGCATTTTGAGGACGTAACCGGGATCGATTTCTCCGCCCGTTTCATCGGCCAGGGTGTCCAGCTTGCCCAGCAGGGCGCGCTGCGCTATACCCTGGCGGATGAGGGCGATCTGGTTTTTTACCGCGAGCGCACCCTCACCGGACTTGGCCTGGAGGAGGTCAAGAATCGGGTCGCCTTTTATCAGGGTGACGCCTGCAATCTCAAGCCCCTGTTCAGCGGGTACGACCTCATCCTTGCAGCTAATCTGATCGACCGGCTCTATGACCCAGCCAAGCTTCTTAGAACGATACACACGCGTCTTAATCTTGGTGGGCTATTGCTGATCGCCTCTCCCTATACCTGGCTGGAGGAGCATACCAAGCGGGATGCATGGATTGGCGGGTTTAAGCGGGATGGCGAAAGCTTCGGCACCCTTGACGGGTTGAAAGAGATGCTGGGGGCACATTTCAAGCTGATTCAAGGGCCCCAGGAAGTTCCATTCGTGATTCGCGAGACCCGGCGCAAGTTCCAGCATACACTCTCAGAAGCCACGATCTGGGAGCGGACTGCTTGAGCCTGGAAAGTGTTTCGGGCTATGACTTCGATAGCGGGATCGATCGCCGCGGCACGGCCAGCCTGAAATACGACGGACGCCAAAACATATTCGGCAGGGAGGATGTCATCCCCCTATGGGTCGCGGACATGGATTTCGCAGCGCCCCCAGCCGTGAGTCGCGCACTCTCGCAGCGCGCCGCCCACCCTGTTTATGGCTACACGCTTTATCCGGATAGCCTGTATCAATCCCTGGTAGAATGGCTATGGCGTCGTCATGGCTGGGAAGTGCGGCGTGACTGGATCATGATGTGTCCCGGCGTGGTGCCGTCGGTACATGCGGCTATCATGGCGTTTGCCGAGCCAGGCGAACAGGTCATCGTGCAGCCCCCGGTATATTTCCCTTTTTTCTCTGCTGTCACGAATACCGGCAGGCAGCTGGTGCTCAACCCCTTGCGCCGCAGCAACGGTCGCTATGAGATGGATTTTGATGGACTGGAAAGATGTGCCGCCACGGCGCGCCTGTTGTTGCTGTGCTCCCCGCATAATCCGGTCGGTAGGGTATGGAGCGAATCCGAACTGAAGCGTATCCTGCAGATTGCCGAAAAACACGATTTAGTCATTTTTTCGGATGAGATCCATGCCGATCTGGTTTACCACGGTAGCAGGCACCACATGGTTGCGGATCTGGCACAAGTTTCGACGCGGATCGTAACCGCTGTTGCCCCCAGCAAGACGTTCAATATTCCCGGGTTGAATCTTTCCGCGCTTATCGTGCCCGATATGGCATGCCGGGAAGCGCTCGCCCGTGTTTTTGACACGATGCACGTCAGCGCATCCAATCCCTTCAGTATCGCCGCCTTCGAGGCAGCGTACCAGGAAGGCGACGCATGGCTGAGTGCGTTACTGATTTATATACAGGAAACGCGCGATTTCGTTGCCGGTTACTTGGCGGCCAATCTGCCGGAGATCCGGCTTGTGGAACCGGAGGGCACTTATTTGCTCTGGCTGGATTGTCGGCTGCTTAAAATCGAGCTGGGAATCGATGATGACACACAGCTCAGGCGCTTCTTTGTAGAGGAAGCGGGCGTGGGCATGAGTCCTGGCACCCTATTTGGCGATGAGGGCAGTGGTTTCATGCGCATGAATATCGGTGCTCCGCGTCGCGTCATCAAGAACGCACTGGAGAACATCAGGAAAGCACGCCATAGGACAAATCATGGATCGGCTCCCGATAGAGAAACCTCCATATAGGTCTCCCACTCCACGACAGATCTGTATACGGGTTCCTCGACGTCATGAGCGCGACAACAAATTCCCGTAGCGGCTGGATTGCGGTTTTTTTTACCATATGCATCTGGACGGGCTTCATTCTTGTTTCCCGTCATGGCGGAACAGGTACGCTTACCAGTTGGGACATTGCGTCGCTGCGTTTTGGCGTGGGTGCCGTAATTGCCGTCTTTTTCCTGCCGCGAGTCTCGCTGCCATTACTCCGGGTGGTCGCGCTGTTTTCCCTCTCCGGCGGCATCGGCTATGCAATTGCGGTATATGCGGCTTTCCGAATGACGCCGGCCGCGCATGCGGCTGTACTGCTGCCCGGCGCGTTGCCATTTTTGACGATGATCATTGCCTGGCTGTGGCTCGGCCATAAGCCGGCCCCATCCCGCCGGGCGGCGCTGGTTGTTGTCCTGGTGGGGATCATTCTGACTGCCGCCGACTCTTTTTCCCGCGGGCCCCAACTCACCGGCAGGCAGATTTTTGGCGATCTGCTTTTCCTATATGGCTCATTGTCGTGGGCGGTTTTTTCGCTGCTACTAGGCCGTTATGCAGTAACCCTCCTTGCCGCAACGGTGGCGACCACTTTGGGTAGTGCGGTGGCTTACCTGCCGATATGGTGGTTGTTCCTGCCGAGTGCATTTGATCAGGCCCCTGTAAGCGAAATCCTCACTCAAGCATTATATCAAGGTGTGCTGGTGGTATTCGTCGCCATGCTGCTCTATACGTTCGCGTGCGCCGCCTCGGAACCCAAACAGTGGCGCTGCTGATGGCTTTTGTGCCGGTATTTTCCGCGCTTGCCGCCGTGCCGCTCCTGGATGAGCCGTTGTCGGCCACTACGTTGGCAGGTTTGGCGGCAGTAACCGCGGGCGCCGTGCTCGGCGCCCGGCAGGGAGGCCCCCTTCCATCGGCGCATGCGTGCAAGTAACATAACCCGCGCTGAGCGAAGCGATAATGCCCCTGCCTGAGCTCTTGCGCCATTTCCAATCACGATGGTTCCAGTTCTATATACACGCTCAAAATGACCGATCCCGATCTATCCGTGACTTTACCGACTGGTGTCTCTTCTGAGATCTCATCCCCGGTTTTGCCATTGACGTGGACTGCCCAGGTTGAGTCACAGCTTTTGGATGAAGAGAGGGTACTCGCTTGGCTGGAAACCAATCTGGATGCCCAGTTATATTTCTCGTCCGGGCTGGTGGTGGTTACCAATAAACGATTATTGGGCAAGACAGGGAGCGATGTTAATTGGCAGGACTGGGCATACCGCCCGACATTGCGGCTGGCGCGCCACGATCATTCGGGTGTGGGCAGTCTCGAGCTTCTTGATGAGAATTCGCTGCTTGTGCGTTGGCGCTACACTCTAGGAAGCGATACCGCCGCCAGACGCCTGGCTGACCATTTTAACCACCAACTCGATTTCCAGCTCACTGGGGAGGCGCGCCAGCTAAATACTGAGACTGAGGCAATGTGTCCCCGCTGCGGAGCGGTGCTCGATGCCCCATTGCCACCGGGTCAGGTGGAATGCGCAACGTGCCGGGGCGAGAGCGCCACGCCACCTTCGACGTGGACGCTGTTCCGCCTATGGCGGTTTGCAAAGCCGTACAAGTGGCGGCTGCTCACGGGTTTTCTGCTCACTCTAGGCAGCACAGCGGCCGCGCTGGTCCCGCCCTACATGACCATGCCGCTAATGGATAATGTGCTGATCCCCTATCAGAACGGTAAGCCGATCGATGTAGATCTGGTCACATTTTACCTGACCGGTTTGCTTGGGGCCGCTGTATTGGCATGGTTGCTGGGCTGTACCCGGACCTATATGCTGGCACGCGTATCCGAGCGGATTGGAGCCGACCTGCGTACGGCCACCTACGAACATCTCCTCAAACTCTCGCACGCATATTTCGGCGGAAAACGCACCGGCGACCTTATGGCGCGTATCGGTTCCGAGACCGATCGCCTCAACGTTTTCCTGTCGCTGCACCTGCTGGACTTCGCAACCGACGTTTTGATGATCGGCATGACGGTAATCATCCTGGTTTCGATCAATCCTTTGCTCGCACTGGTCACTCTGGCCCCGCTGCCGATCATTGCATGGCTGATCCATTTAGTACGCGACAGATTGCGCACTGGATTCGAAAAGGTCGACCGGGCTTGGGCCGAGGTGACGAGCGTGCTGGCCGATACTATTCCAGGGGTACGTGTAGTCAAGGCATTCGCGCAGGAAAAGCGCGAGGCAACACGTTTCCGCGCGGCAAACGACCGCAACCTGGAAGTCAACGACCGGGTCAACAAGGTCTGGTCGTTGTTCACGCCCACCGTTACACTGCTCACTGAGATCGGACTGCTGGTGGTATGGATATTTGGCATCTGGCAGGTATCGAAGGATGAAATCACGGTGGGGGTGCTGACTGCTTTTCTCACCTATATCAGCCGGTTCTATCTTCGGCTGGATTCAATGAGCCGTATTGTCTCCTTCACCCAGAAAGCGGCAGCCGGCACCAAACGCATCTTTGAAATTCTCGATCACGTTTCCAGCGTTCCCGAGCCCGCGCAGCCCGTGCACCTTCCCGCCGTCGCGGGTCGTATCGAGTTGCGCGATGTCGGCTTCCGTTATGGCACCCGTAGCGTGACCCGGAACATTAGTCTAATCATCGAGCCGGGGGAAATGGTCGGCCTCGTCGGGCATAGTGGCTCAGGAAAAAGTACGCTGGTAAATCTCATTTGCCGGTTTTACGATGTGACGGAAGGGGCGATCTTGCTGGATGGGGTGGACATCCGCGCGCTCCAGGTAGCGGAATACCGGAAACATATCGGTCTCGTGCTTCAGGAACCCTTCCTATTTTTCGGAACCATCGCTGAAAACATTGCCTACGGCAAACCTCACGCGAGCCGGGAGGAGATCGTTACCGCTGCCCGTGCAGCGCATGCCCATGAATTCATCCTGCGCCTGCCTCACGGCTACGATTCCCTGGTTGGCGAGCGGGGCCAGGCCCTTTCAGGTGGAGAGCGCCAACGCATTTCCATTGCGCGCGCCCTGCTGATCGATCCGCGCATCCTGATTTTGGACGAGGCTACCTCGTCAGTCGATACAACCACGGAGAAGGAAATCCAGAAGGCGCTTGAAAACCTGGTGCGCGGGCGTACGACGATCGCTATCGCCCATCGTCTGTCCACGCTACAGCATGCGGATCGGCTGGTCGTGCTCGACCGCGGCAGCGTGGTCGAGATCGGCAATCATGATACGCTGATGGTACGGGAGGGCCATTACTACCGTCTTTATCAGGCGCAGGCACGCAACGTCGACACCGAGGATAATTTGCGCAGACACAGTGTTGATCCCAAGCCCAGGACAATCGTAAATGAGTGATCAGGCAACTTACAGATTGAGCCGCAACGCATTCGGGCGCGTTGTATTTTCGGAGGCGAACGGTCCGGTTCACGAAGGCGTAATCCCGGTACGTGCGTTTCCCATTACTGCGCCGGACCGCGCCATTGCCCTTATCGACCAGCAGGGTCACGAACTGGCCTGGATCGAACAGCTGAGCGATCTTCCAGACGAGTTACGTGCAATTGTCGCAGCGGAGCTTGCTACGCGCGAGTTTATTCCTGAAATCCGGCGCATCCGTGATGTTTCGAGCTTTGTTACGCCCAGCGCCTGGCAGGTGGAAACCAACCGCGGCGATACGTCTTTCATCCTCAAGGGCGAAGAAGATATCCGGCGCCTTGCTTCGCCATCTCTGCTCATTGCCGACAGTCAGGGCGTCCAGTTTCTGATTCGTGATCGTTTTTCCCTCGATCATCACAGCCGAAAGATTCTGGACCGCTTTCTATAAATACAACTAGCGAGGCTGGGCTCTGCGAGGAAGAGGGTTGATCCTTCGAGCCTAACGCTGCCGAACGACCCATCGGGACTATGCTCACTCACCGACACTCGAGGGAGGGGCAAGAATTGGCTTTCTGCACGCCCTGTCGTTGCGTGGCGACAGAAATATTCATTACGCGTCAACGGCTTCACATCAATTTCACAAATGTTTGTACAGAAACAGCGACATATCGGCTTGTGTTTGCTGCCAGTGTAAGACATTAAACGGTTGATCCGGCTAGTAAACAAGAGTTGGCACGACTCGTGCTTTCTTCTTTGCCGATATGCCTTATTCCGCTCTCCCCAACGTTCTTCAAAAAAATTTTAATCATGCACAGCTGTAAACCGTTTTCGGCGCATTGCGTTAGTTTATCTTCGATCCACTCCCTGTAAAACTCTATGCTGGCCTATGCGAATACGAATACCGAGCACGTCGACAAAAAAGATATCAAGTTTCTCGAAATCCGCCATCTGAACGGTCCCAACCTCTGGACGCTTCGTCCGGTGCTGGAGGCAGTGGTTGACATAGGTGATCTCGAGGATTTCCCTTCCAATACCATTCCCGGTTTTTACGAACGCCTTTCTTCGTGGCTCCCTTCCCTGATCGAGCACCGCTGCAGCTACGGAGAGCGGGGCGGCTTTCTCCGACGACTGGAGGAAGGGACATGGCCGGGTCACATTCTTGAACACGTTGCGCTTGAACTGCAGAACCTGGCAGGAATGCCGGGCGGCTTCGGCAGAGCCCGCGAAACCTCGCAGCGCGGCGTCTACAAGGTGGTTGTCAGCGCTTGGCATGAGGATATTGCGCGCAGCGCTCTATTGGCGGCGCGGGAACTGGTGCTCTCGGCAATGGGCTGCCAGCAGGGCAGCGATGCGTATGACGTAACGGCTGCCATTGAACGGCTGCGCGATATGGTTGACTCGTTGTGGCTGGGCCCCTCCACCGCATGTATTGTCGAGGCTGCCACAAACCGCGGAATTCCCTCCATTCGCCTGCTGGCCAAAGGTAACCTCGTGCAACTCGGCTATGGAGTGCGCAGTCAGCGTATCTGGACCGCCGAAACGGACCGGACGCCAGCAATCGCCGAAAGCATATCGCGCGACAAGGATTTGACGAAAGAACTGCTCAGGTCCTGTGGCGTTCCGGTTCCCGAGGGCCGCGTGGTCCTGAGCCCCAAGGATGCCTGGGAAGCTGCCCAAGATATAGGCCTTCCCGTCGTCATCAAGCCCTGCGATGGCAATCATGGCCGCGGCGTCTTC
The DNA here is from genome assembly GCF_900113575.1 of Nitrosospira sp. Nsp14. Lineage (GTDB taxonomy): Bacteria > Pseudomonadota > Gammaproteobacteria > Burkholderiales > Nitrosomonadaceae > Nitrosospira. The sequence continues at coordinate 44,844 of NZ_FOPV01000011.1, read as the reverse complement.
ATAGAGTTGAACAAGAGAGAAGAGGTTGAGTCAGCCTATCAAGTGGCGCTGAAAGAGGGCACCGGCGTGTTGGTGGAAGGCTATGTCCCCGGTACGGAGCACCGCCTGCTGGTGGTTGGTGGCCGCCTGGTAGCGGCAAACAGGGGTGACTCGGTGTCGGTTACCGGAGATGGAAGGTCCACCTTTCGGGAGCTGATTCGAGAGCAGATCAATTCCGATCCGCGGCGCGGCGAGACGGAAGATCATCCCCTTAACCCGATCAGCATGGATGGGGTAACAAGGATGGAGATCGCCCGTCAGGGCTTTAGCGTTGATTCGGTGCCACCAGCAGGCCTCGAAGTTCTGATTCAACGGAACGGCAACCACGCTTTCGACGTTACCGACGAAGTGCATCCCAGCATCGCCGCTGCTGCCTCGCTTGCTGCCCGCGTTATCGGATTGGATATTGCCGGTATCGATCTCGTTGCGAAGGATATATCACGCCCGCTTGCTGAACAGGGCGGCGCGATCGTTGAAGTCAACGCGGGGCCAAGTTTGCTGATGCACATCAAACCCGCTGTCGGCACCCCCCGGCCCGTTGGTGCCGCGATTGCCGCGCATCTCTTCCCGACCCAAGATGATGGACGCATCCCGCTGGTGGGCGTTACCGGGACTTACGGTAAAACGATGGTAGCGCACATTGTCGCTCATCTGCTCGCGCTTTCGGGAAGGCATACGGGACTCGCCTGCAGCGATGGATTTTTCCTCGACCATAGGCAGGTCTTCAGCGGCGACCATGCCAAATGGAAATCCGCCAGCAACCTGCTGACAAATCGCTCGATTGAAGCCGCGGTTATGGAAAATGGAAGCGATAGCATTCTGTGCGAAGGGCTGGCCTACGACGGTTGCCAGGTTGGCGTCGTTACCAATGTTGAGCTGGAACGGCACTACGGCAAATACGATATCCAAACGCCCGAACAAGTTTTCGATGTGCTGCGCACACAGGTGGACGTTATCTTGCCGACGGGCGCGGCGGTCCTTAACGCTGATGAACCGATGCTGGTGGAAATGGCGGGTTTGTGCAATGGCGAAGTCATTTACTTCAGTGCGGATTCCGAAGGCCAAGTCATCAGGGAGCACCGTGAGCATGGCACGAGTGGCATGGGGTCCATGCGCGGGAAACGGGCGGTGATCGTTCGCTCCGGTGAAATTCTCCTTGTCAACGGTTTGAACGAGAGGGCGCTTGCGACGCTGGCGGAGATCGCCCTGCCCAACTGCGGAGATGAGATTAGGCAAGTGGAAAATATTCTTGCGGGAGTGGCTGCTGCGTGGGCGCTTGACATCGCGCCTGATCTCATCCGTGACGGAATCAAAAACTTTCATAGGCCCCGCGCACATGCCCCTGCTGCTGCTGACGCGGATGAAACCGATGAGCGAAATCCGGCACTGGAGCTTCCGTGCTGAACCAGAAACAAGGAGAACTATTGATGAAAGTATCCCGTATTCGCGCACTGCGCGGCCCCAATTTATGGAGTCGCAAGACGGCGATCGAAGCGATGGTATCCTGCAATGATGCGGAGTATCTCACCAGCGAAATTCCCGATTTTGCAATACGGTTGCGTACCCGCTTTCCTGATCTGGATCCGTTCCACGCTGCTGGTCAGTATGGGCGCGTAACTATGGCGCACGCGCTGGAGCGCGTCACGCTGGGCTTACAAATACAGGCTGGGTGCCTGGTGGAATTCAGTAAGACGACCCAGACGCTGGAGCCCGGCACCTATCAGGTGGTTGTAGAGTATAGTGAAGAAGCGGTGGGTCGGCTTGCCCTTGAATTCGCGCAGGCGCTGTGCCATGCGGCAGCAGTAGACACTCCTTTCGACCTTGCCGATGCAGTGAAACAGTTACGCGAACTGAACGAAGAAATACGCCTGGGGCCGAGTACGCGCGCGATTGTGAATGCTGCCGTCGTTCGCGGCATTCCATTCCGCCGACTTACCGATGGCAGCATGGTTCAGTTCGGCTGGGGAAGCAAACAGCGCCGCATCCAGGCCGCCGAAACCAGCTTTACCGGCGCTATCGCGGAATCAATTGCGCAGGACAAGGAGTTGACCAGGTCTCTCTTGAGCGCTGCGGGTATCCCCGTCGCTACCGGCAGACCGGTGGCAAATGCGGCGGACGCGTGGGCTGCCGCCTGCGAGATAGGCGGGACGGTAGTTGTGAAGCCGCGTGATGGCAACCAGGGCCGGGGAGTGGGCGTGAATCTTGCCGGCCGTGCACAAATTGAGGCTGCATACTCTGTGGCGGCGGAGATCAGTGGCGAAGTTTTGGTTGAGCGATATATCCCGGGAGGCGACTACCGCATGCTGGTAGTTGGCAATAAACTGGTTGCCGCTGCGCGACGCGATCCGCCGACGGTGATTGGCGACGGCCTGCACAGTATCCGGGAATTGGTGGCGCAGCTCAATGGCGATCCCAGGCGCGGAGAGGGACATTCCCACGCGTTGACGAAAGTGCACTTCGACGAGATTGCTCTTTCCCATCTGGCCGCACACGGGCTGACGGCAGAGTGCGTTCCGGCGAAAGGAGCACGCGTTTCCCTGCGTAATAATGCCAACCTTTCAACCGGTGGTACAGCCACGGACGTTACGGATGATGTTCATCCCGAGCTGGCCGCCCGTGTCGAAATGGCTGCGCAACTCGTTGGCCTGGACATATGCGGCGTGGACGTGGTCTGCGATAGCGTATCGAGCCCACTCGAGGGGCACGGGGCCATCATCGAGATTAATGCGGCTCCCGGCCTTCGCATGCACTTGCAGCCTTCGTTCGGGCAAGGTCGCGGGGTGGGGGAGGCAATTATTTCGAACGTGTTCAAACCCGGTGATGACGGTCGAATCCCGGTCGTGGCGGTCACCGGAACCAATGGCAAGACGACTACGGTTCGCCTTATCGCCAGTATCCTCAACTACCAGGGGTTGCGTGTCGGCATGACGAGTACCGACGGTGTTTATATCGAGGGCAAGCGCATCGACATCGGCGATTGCAGCGGTCCCAAGAGCGCAAAAAAGGTTCTTCTTCACCCCGATGTCGATGCCGCGGTGTTTGAGACGGCGCGGGGCGGACTGTTGCGCGAAGGGCTGGGTTTCGACCGTTGCCATGTCGCCGTGGTGACTAATATCGGCAGGGGGGATCACCTCGGTCTTTCGAACATCAATACGGTAGAAGATCTGACTGCAGTGAAACGCATTGTAGTGCAGAATGTGACGCCCGGCGTCGGCGTCGTCGTGCTCAACGCCGCTGACCCGCTGGTAGTGGGTATGGCCTCACATTGCCGGGGCTCGGTCACTTTCTTCGCTCGCGATCCCAATAATCCAGTGATCATGAAACATCGCGCGCAACGCAAGCGCGTGATCTACCTGGAGGGCGAGTGGATTGTGGCTGCAGAAGACGGGGTTGAACATCGCGTGCCGGTCGCAGCCATTCCGCTTACGCAAAATGGGACCATAGCATTCCAGATCGAAAACGCCATGGCGGCAGTGGGCGCCGGGTGGGGGCTTGGCTTGGATTGGGAAACTATCCGTGCCGGATTGGCGAATTTTGTCAGCGATACGCAAACCGCACCGGGACGCTTCAATCTCTTCAGTCATCGTGGCGCGACATTGATTGCCGACTATGGTCACAACGTGGATGCGATCCGAGCGCTGGTTCACGCCATCGATAGCATACCGGCGAAGCGGCGTTCGGTGGTGATCAGTGGCGCCGGCGACCGTCGCGACGAGGACATCCGTCAGCAAACTGAAATCCTTGGCGATGCTTTCGACGAGGTAGTGCTTTATCAGGATAAATGCCAGCGTGGCCGCGCAGATGGGGAAGTGCTTGGCCTGCTGCGGCAGGGCCTGGAAAAGGCCAAACGAGCGCGCGACGTCAAGGAAATCCGGGGTGAGTTTGTCGCTATCGATGCTGCTTTCGCTAACTTAAAAGCCGGGGAGTTGTGTCTTATTCTCATCGATCAGGTCGAGGCAGCGCTTGGCTATATCCGTCAGAGGGTAACCGCGGGCTGATCCTACGGGCGTCCGATTATGAACGTCTTTGTCCGTATCACTCTTTGGAGCTTCCCACGCACTTCGGTTGACCCGAACGAAGCCAGGGGATCGCTGCCTATTCTCTCGCATAATTGCAATTTGCCGGAGCTAGCCATAAACTGAGAGGCGGCGGATTAAGGGACGAGCCGGATTGCTCGCTGACTACTTATTTTGACATGCTCGTTATTTGAGAATAAGGAGGAAAGTTATGGCCGGAGATAGCGTTTATCGAGTTACGGAAATAATCGGAACCAGCAAGACATCCTGGGAAGATGCGGCCAAGAATGCTGTCGAAACGGCATCCGAGACGCTAAGGGACCTGCGGGTTGCGGAAATAGTAAAACTGGATATGGTAATTGAAGATGGCGAGGTGGCGGCATACCGCGCCAGGGTTAACCTGTCGTTCAAGTACGAAGCCAAGGATCGGTAAGTAGAATCAGGAATAGGGATGGCTGGGCAAGAAAAAAGGCGCAGATAGCGCCCTTTTTTCTTGCCCCTGACCTTGTTGGGTCATCAAACACTTGCTATACAGCAGCCTCCGCCTCTTCTTCAAACTGAAGCTTGACTTTGTTTTCCGCGTCGATGTCGACGGTCACCCTGCCGCCATTGGCGAGACGGCCAAACAGCAGTTCATCCGCCAGCGCGCTACGAATGGTATCCTGAATGAGTCTGGCCATGGGGCGAGCGCCCATGAGAGGATCGACGCCATTGCGGGCGAGGTATTCCCTCAGCGCATCGGTAAAGGCCGCCTCCACTTTCTTGTCATGCAACTGCGCTTCGAGTTGCATCAGGAACTTGTCCACAACTCGCAGGATCACGTCCGTATTCAGGGGTGCGAACGAGATGATCGCGTCCAGCCGATTCCTGAATTCGGGGGTGAACATCCGCTTGATTTCGGCCATCTCGTCTCCCGCCTGCGCCGAGGTCGTGAATCCGATGGTGGCCTTTGAAAGCGATTCGGCGCCCGCATTGGTAGTCATGATGATTACAACGTTGCGGAAGTCGGCCTTGCGGCCATTGTTGTCCGTCAATGTGCCGTGATCCATCACCTGCAAAAGGATATTGTAAATATCAGGATGAGCCTTCTCGATTTCATCCAGCAGCAGCACCGAATAGGGTTGTTTTATGATGGCTTCTGTGAGCAGGCCGCCCTGGTCAAAACCGACATATCCCGGCGGGGCGCCAATCAGACGTGAAACCGCATGCCGCTCCATGTATTCGGACATGTCGAAGCGGTGGAGATGGATGCCTAATGCATAAGCAAGCTGCCGCGCCACCTCCGTTTTCCCTACGCCGGTGGGGCCCGAGAAAAGGAACGACCCGACGGGTTTCTGCGGATTGCCCAACCCACTCCGCGCCATCTTGATCGCCGCTGTCAGCGCGTTGATGGCCTTATCCTGACCAAACACCACGGCTTTCAAGTCACGGTCCAGCGTTTTCAACGTATTCCGGTCATCACTGGAGACATTTTGTGCGGGGATGCGCGCGATCTTGGCGATGATGCCCTCGATCTCATGCTTGCTGATGACCTTGCGCTGCTTTGATTTGGGCAGAACACGCTGTGCGGCGCCAGCTTCGTCGATCACATCTATCGCCTTGTCTGGCAAATGCCGGTCATTAATGAAGCGTGCCGATAGCTCCGCTGCGGTGGTAAGTGCAATCGCAGTATATTTGACGCCATGATGGGCCTCGTAGCGCCCCTTCAGGCCACGCAATATAGCCACGGTTTCATCTACACTTGGCTCAAGCACATCGATTTTCTGAAAACGCCGCGATAATGCATGGTCCTTTTCAAAGATACCGCGGTATTCGCTATAGGTGGTTGCGCCGATGCATTTGAGCTGGCCGGTATTAAGTATTGGTTTCAGCAAATTGGATGCATCCAGCGTACCCCCCGAAGCCGCGCCGGCACCAATGAGGGTGTGAATCTCATCAATGAAAAGGATTGCGTTGGAACTGTCGAGCAGCTGCTTCAGCACTGCTTTCAGGCGTTGCTCGAAATCACCCCGGTATTTCGTTCCCGCCAGCAGCGCGCCCATATCGAGGGCGTATACTTGGTGGCGCGCGAGAACATCGGGAACGTCGTTTTCAATTATTCGCCGTGCCAACCCTTCGGCTATCGCAGTTTTGCCTACTCCCGCCTCACCGACCAGGAGGGGATTATTCTTCCGCCGCCGGCAAAGCGTCTGTATCAGGCGCTCCAATTCCTTTTCACGCCCAATCAGCGGGTCTATCTTGCCCGCGATTGCCAGCGAATTGAGGTTTACCGCGTAACTTTCCAGCGCGCCACCCGTGCCAAGCTCCTGCTCGGTATCGCCCTCGCTTTCCGATTTCGACGTACTGCCTTGAGGCACTTTGCTGATGCCGTGCGAAATATAATTAACCACATCCAGCCGGGTTACGCCCTTCTGATGAAGAAAATAAACCGCGTGGGAATCTTTTTCTCCGAATATGGCAACCAGTACATTGGCGCCGGTAACCTCTTTCTTACCGGAAGATTGAACATGCAGAATCGCACGCTGAATGACACGCTGAAATCCCAACGTGGGCTGGGTATCGACTTCTCCAGTGCCGCCCACGGTCGGGGTATTCTCGGTAACATGTTCGGTCAGCAGTCGGCGTAAATCTTCTATATCTACGGAGCAGGCGCGAAGTACCTCAGCAGCGGTGGGATTGTCGAGCATTGCCAGCAACAGATGCTCTACCGTTATGAATTCGTGGCGTTTCTGCCGCGATTCTACGAACGCCATATGTAAGCTGACTTCTAATTCTTGCGCAATCATTTTCAGGTCTCCTCCATCACGCACCTTAGCGGATGTTGATGCTGTCTCGCAAATGTGACCACTTGTGCAACTTTCGTAGACGCCACATCGTTGGGATATACTCCACACACCCCCGCCCCATCCATATGGACTTTGAGCATGATTTGCGTTGCCTGTTCGCGATTCTTAGAAAAAAAGTTTTGCAACACAGCCACCACGAAATCCATCGGCGTGTAATCATCGTTCAGCAATATTACCTTAAACATTGGTGGCGGCTTGAGTTTACTCTTTTCCGCCTCCAGTACAACATCTCCTTGATTTCCGGTTGCCATGCTTCTAGTCTCAAAAAGCATCAGTTCGAGTGAGAAAATATAACGGAACAAATCGCGCTCTACTGGTGTATGTTTCTAATATTTGATGATTGCGGCGAAATATTCAAGTACCTTGAGAAAATTATTCTATTCTGTCGTAGTTGCGTAAAAAAAGTGCAACGAGTACTTGACTTGAACATCGGTTTTGCGTAAAACAACTCTTGGCGTTTGGCTTCAAGTTCTCTGCAGTACCGGTTACAGCCGTTTGCGGTCTTGAAACTCAAACAGTGTTCGGGTTTCCGGCCCGTTTTTTTATAGGAAGCAAAAATGGCAACTGGTACAGTAAAATGGTTCAACGACTCAAAGGGTTTCGGTTTTATCACTCCGGATGATGGCAGCGAAGATCTGTTCGCTCACTTCTCCGCAATCAATATGTCCGGGTTCAAAACGCTCAAGGAAGGTCAAAAAGTTTCCTTTGAAGTGACGCAGGGACCGAAGGGTAAACAAGCATCAAATATTCAGTCTGCTTAATGGTTTCATGCTGGTGTGGCAAAGCCGCAACCGGTTTGTAATCAATCACAGAATAATGCGAGACTCCTTGCCGGTCAGTCCGGCAGGGGGTTTTTCACCCACGGATCGTAGCAGCTCATAAGCAAGTTTTCCGCAGAACCAGCGCTTCTAGAACCAGTGCTTCTGTAAGGTAGAACGATCCGCATCATTCGAACTCTCGCGGGGATTTATCTGCATCCCCGCCGCGCCCGCTTTTTTTTAATCTCTCCTGATTCTCCCCCCGCGTTGCGCGCGTCAGATGTTAAATCTTGGTCGATAGCAACACCTCCGTCGCGGTCTTGCCATTGACCCTCTGGCCTGAATATGAAGCCTTGTGCAAAGGTTACATCCGCTCGATCAGCGCCTGCCCGAACGCAGAACAAGAGACTTTCCGCGCGTCCGCCATTTGGCGCGCGAAATCGTAGGTAACAATCTTATCCTGAATTGTTTTTTCCATCGCCGCAATAACCAGATCTGCTGCTTCAGTCCAGCCTATGTGACGCAACATCATCTCGGCGGAGAGAATGATGGAGCCCGGATTGACCTGATCTTTGCCTGCGTATTTAGGCGCTGTGCCATGGGTGGCCTCGAACATGGCGACGGAATCGCTCAAGTTTGCTCCGGGGGCAATGCCTATTCCGCCCACCTGCGCTGCCAACGCATCTGAAATGTAGTCACCGTTCAGATTCAGTGTGGCGATTACATCATATTCTTCCGGCCGCAACAAAATCTGTTGCAGGAAGGCGTCAGCAATCACGTCCTTGATAATTATCCCTCCCTTGTCGCCGGGCAACTTCATCCATGGCCCTCCATCAAGGGGGGTGGCGCCGAATTCTCTCGCGGCAAGTTCATACCCCCAGTTTTTGAAGGCGCCCTCGGTAAATTTCATGATATTGCCTTTGTGCACCAGTGTTACGGAACGGCGACCATTATCGATAGCGTACTGTATCGCCTTGCGCACCAGGCGTTCCGTGCCCTCCCGGGAGACGGGCTTGATTCCTATCCCCGATGTTTGCGGGAAGCGAATCTTGGTGACACCCATGTCGGTCATTAAAAAATTGATGACCTTTCTCACATTCTCGGACCCGGCTTCCCACTCAATGCCTGCATAGATGTCCTCCGAGTTCTCCCGGAAAATTACCATATTTGTTTTCTCAGGGTTTTTTACCGGACTGGGAACCCCTTGGAAATACCGAACAGGACGCAGGCACACGTATAAGTCCAGTTCCTGCCGCAGCGCAACGTTAATAGAGCGAATACCGCCACCCACCGGCGTGGTGAGTGGACCCTTGATCGAGACGACATACTCTCTGGCGGCTTGCAGAGTCTCATCCGGTAGCCATACATCTTGACCGTAAATCTGGGTGGACTTCTCGCCTGCGTATATTTCCATCCAGGAAATCTTGCGCTTTCCTCGATAGGCTCGACTAATCGCTGCATCAACAACGCGTGTCATCACCGGAGTGATGTCCACGCCGATTCCGTCACCCTCGATGTATGGAATAACGGGGTTATCCGGCACGCTCAAAGAAAAATCTGCGTTTACACGAATCTTCGTGCCTACCGATGGCGGGCTAATGTGCTGATACATGATGTCTCCAAGGATTATGGTAGTGCCGGGAGCGCCGTATACGATGCAGCGGCAGGATTGAGTGCAGCCGTTTCTTAATAAGCGAAGGCGGTTTCAAAACCCCTTATTTTATCCGTGTTTTGATACGAAGCGTTAGTAGCGTTGATTTGCCATCGAGCTTGCGGCCTTGAGGCGCTTGAGGCGCGTGAGCTTTCTTCTTTAAGATCACCCAACTCTTTATCGCGGGACAACACCCAATACTCACGTTTGCCGGTTGAAGACTCTGCAGACACCGAGTTCGAACTTCCATTCAATAAACGCTATATGAGCCTACGCAGCAGTCTGCCGGCTTGCTTTGCGTCCTTTCTGGCCGTGCAGGTGCTTTTCTTACCCATACTCCGCAGAAGCCTTTTGAAGATCCTTCTCTTACTATAACCATTTCGATTTTATGGTCTTGATTTTAACGCGAACCCGTCTATACATAAAAATAGAAAAAGAAGTTTGCCGCGGGCCCCACGGAGGGGGATGTAGGGGCAGATGGACTTGCTGGTCCGACAGCGGCAATAAAAAAGAGCTGGCGTCTCACCCTTGTTATGCTCAAACAATCCATTAAGGAGAATTAAATCATGGCTATCATCAATGGCACCAATTTTAATGACAACAATACGGTAAATGGGGTCCCCTTCGTGTTTCGCCCTGCCTTGTCAGGTGTTGTAGATCCCTCTCCCTTTTTTCCTTTTCTGGATCAACCGGATACAATTAACGGCCTCGCCGGTAACGATATCCTCAACGCCCTCGGCACGAATGACACCCTCAATGGAGGCGCGGGAGACGACATTCTCAATGGGAATGGTGGAAACGATACCCTAAATGGTGGAACTGGCAACGATCGGCTCAACGGCGGTCTTGGGTCCGATACAATGAATGGCGGGCTCGGTAACGATACATACGTCGTCAATAGTGCTGCGGACGTCGTCAACGATCCCAACATTTTGCAGCCGTTTCCCCTGCCTCCCATCAGCGGTGGGATCGATACCGTGGAAAGTAGCATCAGCTATATCCTGGGCTCGACCATCGAAAACCTCACCTTAACAGGTTTCGGCGCCATCAACGGAACTGGAAATGCGCTCAACAATATCATCAATGGCAACGGCAGCAATAACGTACTCTCCGGTCTGGGTGGAAACGACACCCTCAATGGCGGGCTCGGCAACGACACACTCAACGGTGGGGACGGTAATGACGTTCTCAATGGCTCCGCGGGTAACGATGTCCTTAATGGTGGAAATGGCAACGACACGTTAAATGGCGGCCCCGGCGCGGATACAATGAATGGCGGCTTAGGCAACGACACGTATATAGTGGACGACGTGGGCGATGTCGTTAACGATCCCAATCTTGTTCTTCTCAGCGGGGGGATCGACACGGTGCAGAGCAGCATCAGCTATGCGCTCGGCGCGACCATCGAGAACCTTACTCTGACGGGCGGAAGTCCAATAAACGGGACTGGCAACACCCTCAACAATGTCATCACTGGCAACAGTGGCAACAACATACTCTCCGGCCGGGATGGTAACGACACGGTTAGTGGTCTTGCCGGCAACGATACGCTCAATGGCGGAAACGGAAACGACGGCCTAAGCGGCGGAGATGGAAACGATATCATAATCGGAGGGAATGGCGCGGACTCGCTCAACGGTGGTTCGGGGGCTGATATCATCTTTGGCGACGATGGCAATGATGTGCTCACCGGGGGTTTAGGCATGGATGTCATGGAAGGCGGCAATGGTGCCGACAGGATTGACTTTAACCTGGTTACCGAGAGCCCCCTTGGTGCGTTCAGAGACATTGTTACTGGCTTCAGCGGAGCCGGAGGGGACGGTGACAAGATCGATCTTTCTACCATCGATGCAAATGCGTTCCTGATCGGTAATCAGGCTTTTGGCGCAGCCCAGCTGACGTTTGCTGGCGGCATATTAACCGCCGATGTAATTGGCGGAGGGGATCTTCAAGTAGCGTTGGTCGGCGCCGCACCCTTCAGCATCGCGCTGGACGTGATTGCATGAGCCATGCATAGTGTGCCTGCTCATGCTGACCTTTCTTCAGGGCCAGGATGAGCAAGCCACGAGTTCCTCAACGAGGGTTGCCATGCGAATAACCCAGCTCGTCCCTAGCTCATCCTTATTCCGTGACTAACCGAGCACTTCCCTCATCACATGTTCCTGCTGGTTTTCAAGTAAAATTCGACGCTCGCTAACGGGCGTTTGCAGGAACGGTGCGCGTTCCGCAGACTCCGAAGGGCGCTGCGGGCGCTTGCGCTGGCCGATGAAAACGCGGCGCACGACGAGCTTTCTGTGTGCTTACCCTAAATTGAGGAGTACTTGAAGTTAACATGATTTGGAAACCCAACGTCACCGTTGCGGCCGTGATAGAACAGGAGGGGAAATACTTGCTGGTCGAGGAACAAACCTGCAACGGCATACTGTTCAACCAGCCGGCGGGCCATCTGGAGCCGGATGAATCAATCATCGACGCCGCGGTTCGGGAAACGCTTGAGGAAACAGGTTACACTTTCGCCCCGCAATGGCTGCTTGGCATTTATCGCTGGCATTCTGCCGCTGACAATACGACGTTTCTCCGATTTGCGTTTGCCGGTTCAGTCACGGATCATGATCCGGGCCGCCCGCTTGACATAGGAATATTGCGCACGGGATGGTTCGGCGTGGACGAAATCCGCGAGATGGCTTATTGCCATCGGAGCCCTCTCGTGATGAGATGTATCGACGATTATCTAGCCGGTAAGCGCTGTTCTCTCGACATTTTGGTTCATTACAATTGAAAAGTACTGGCGCCGGGCTCGTTTTCCACCTGTTGCGGCGTGCATCTTCATCAGGGCAACATGAATTACCACAATCTTTTAGCTGACCAATGAGCAAGGGACGCGTGGTGGTCGGCATGTCGGGCGGCGTCGATTCATCCGTTGCGGCGTTGCTGTTAAAGCAAGAAGGTTACGATATCGTCGGTCTTTTCATGAAAAATTGGGAAGATGACGATACCGACGAATATTGCTCATCCCGACAGGATTTGATCGATGCTGCATCGGTGGCGGATATTATTGGTATTCCCCTGGAAGCCGTGAATTTCTCGTCGGAGTACAAGGAGCGTGTATTCAGCCAGTTTCTCTCTGAATACAAAGCCGGGCGGACGCCAAACCCGGATGTGCTTTGTAACGCGGAAATCAAGTTCAAGGCGTTTCTCCAGCACGCAGCTGGGCTGGGCGCCGACCACATCGCCACCGGACATTATGCCCAGGTGCGTCAGAGAAACGGCCTCTTTGAATTATTGAAGGGCGAGGATGGCAACAAGGATCAGAGCTACTTCCTCTACCGTTTGAGTCAGACCCAACTGTCCAGAACCTTGTTTCCCATCGGGCATCTCTACAAGCGCGACGTTCGCAAGATAGCAAAAGATTACGGCTTGCCAAACTTTTCGAAGAAGGACAGCACTGGAATCTGTTTCATCGGGGAGCGGCCTTTCCGGGAATTTCTCGGCCGTTATCTGCCGAATGAGCCAGGGGACATCCGCACCCCTGCCGGCAATGTGGTGGGCAAGCACGCCGGTCTGATGTACTACACGATTGGCCAGCGGCAGGGGTTGGGCATCGGCGGGACGAGGGAGGGAGACGGTGAGCCCTGGTACGTAACAGATAAGGATGTGGCGCAGAATATACTGATCGTGGTACAGGGTCACGACCATCCCGATCTATTCAAGCCCTCGCTTACCGCCAACGACATCACATGGATCAGTGGGCGCCCGCCTCATCGCAACTGGGTCTATGCCGCCAAGATTCGTTATCGCCAAGCTGATGCACCTTGCGCCATTACGCAACTCGACCAAAGCAAATGCAGGATCGAATTCGCCCAGCCGCAGTGGGCTGTGGCGCCGGGGCAATCCGTAGTGGTTTATGAGAGCAAGGTGTGTCTTGGAGGGGGAGTGATTAACGATGAGTATTAGCGCATTCGATGGGCTGCGGCAAGTTCACGTTCGTTCGCCAGCGATCGATGGGCTGCGGCAAGTTCACGTTCGTTCGCCAGCGATCGATGGGCTCGCCCCTGCCTCGGTGAGCTGTTTCAGTGATCGGACTCGGCGTCTAATAACTGGCTATTATTGTTCTTAGGCTCGGGGAGCGGTTTCTAGAAAGGGCGTTCGTTTTTCCAGTCTGTCGGAGAGGTCGGCAAGATTCGGGAAATTCGTGCGCCATTCAATCTCAGGAAATCGAAAGGCCAGGTAGCCAAGCGCGCAGCCCAGCGCAATGTCAGCCAACGTATAGACATTCCCGTCGCACCATTTTTTGTCAGCCAATTCGTGGGCAGCGGCTTCCAGGCCCCCCGTCACTTTACTTTGCTGGCGCGAAATCCACTCCTCGCTTTGCTGCGTTTCAGGGCGCCTGCGTTCAAGGAATATGGCGGCAGCGGCGTCGCAGATGCCATCGGACAAGGCCTCCCAGCGCTTTACCATGATCCGGCGCCGGTTGGATTCGGGAATGAGGCGGGACACCGGGTTGATATTGTCCAGGTATTCGACGATGACCCTCGAATCGAACAGACTGGTACCGTCATCCATCACCAGTACCGGGACCTTGCCGAGCGGATTGTAGTCTGGCACGTTCGTATCCGTGTTCCAGGGCATTTCCAGTTCAAAATTGTAACCAATATGCTTTTCAGCCAGAACAATGCGCGCCTTGCGCACGTAAGGGCTCGTGAGCGATCCGATAAGCTTCATGGCCAGCCTTTGAAGAAATTGTCAGGCGGCATTATATCGGCTTTCCCTATGCCAGTGCATAGTACGGCGGTTTCCGGGAATATCCGGATAAGTCTCGCGTATGTATCGCTGGCAAACACTTTTCCTCGCCCCCCGCTGCTCCAGGGGCTCAGTTGAGGCGTCGCATCCAGCAGCTATGGTAAAATACCAGATCTAAAGATGCTTGCGGCATTTCTGATCACGGACGCGCCTTATTGGGGATACTGCCAAGGTCATCCATCAAACCAGAGCCAAATATGAATTCGTCCTTCCTCACCGCCCTCTCGCCCCTCGATGGGCGATACGGTGCCAAAGTGTCGGCCTTGAGGCCCTATTTCAGCGAATTTGCGCTGATCCGCTATCGCGTCCATTTAGAAATAGAGTGGTTTAAAGCGCTGAGCCAAGATAGACATATTGTCGACATTCAGCCGCTGTCTCCTGCTTCTGTTACCGAACTCGACAGCATGGCAGCAAACTTTACCGAGGCCGACGCGGAAGAGGTCAAACTCATCGAAGGCCGGACCAATCATGACGTCAAGGCGGTGGAATACTGGTTGCGCGAACGCTTTGCACGGAATGCCGAGTTCATGCGAAACGCGCAATTCATTCATTTTGCTTGCACCTCCGAAGACATCAACAATCTTTCCCACGGATTGATGCTGTTGCACAGCCGCGACCGGGTGATGTTGCCAATGCTGGACAAGATCATCAGCAAACTTGTCCGAATGGCGCAAGAAATGGCCGACGTGCCCATGCTTGCCCGTACTCATGGGCAACCCGCTAGCCCGACGACGTCCGGTAAAGAAATTGCCAACTTCGCTTATCGGTTATCACAAGCGCGGGAAAAACTTGCCGCAGTACCCGTTCTTGGAAAAATAAATGGAGCCGTCGGAAATTATAATGCTCATCTGGCTGCGTATCCGGCATATGATTGGGAAAGGTTGGCGCAGGATTTTGTCGAAAAACTCGGCTTGAAGTTCAATCCCTACACGACTCAGATCGAGCCGCACGATGCCATGGCTGAGCTATTCGACGCCTATGCGCGCATTAATACCATCTTGCTCGATTTCAACCGCGATATCTGGGGGTATATATCCCTGGCGTATTTCAAGCAAAAAACGCAAAAAGATGAAATTGGTTCATCAACCATGCCGCACAAGGTCAATCCGATCGATTTTGAAAACTCCGAGGGAAATCTCGGTATTGCCAATGTCTTGCTGCGGCATTTCAGTGAAAAACTGCCCGTGTCGCGGTGGCAGCGGGACCTGACGGATTCGACCGTACTGCGCAATATGGGGGTTGCGCTGGGGCATACCCTGCTAGCATACGAATCGTGCAGCAGGGGACTTGCCAAGCTGGAACTCAACCGGGAACGACTGGAACGCGACTTGGAAAATGCCTGGGAAGTCCTGGCTGAGCCCATCCAGACCGTTATGCGGCGTTACTGCATCCCAGATTCGTATGAGCAATTGAAGGAGTTGACACGCGGCAGGGACGGCATTACGAGAGATACGCTGCATAAGTTCATCGACCGTCTCGATCTTCCCGAAGAAGAAAAAAACCGCTTGCGTGCGCTGACACCGCAGAACTATCTCGGTGCGGCGGTTGCGTTGAGCAGAAAGCTCGGGGCGGAAAGCCAGTAATTTCATAACCTGCGCGAGGGTTTTCCGCGCCGGCGATTTTTTAGTCTTGAAATCCGAAGAACCGTCCCGATATGGCACGGATCGCTGAATATGTCTACGGGTAAGTTCGCCACCCTGGGGATCCGCGCTTTGCTGGCGCACCGTGCAAACGTCGTGCGCCTCTAAATTTTGATATCAGGGCTAAAGGTCGTCCCCAGCACATGTCCCCGAAAGCACGTTGTTCAGAGATTCCGCAGGAACCAGAAATCAGGAGGAAAACCATGACAAACGAAGAGCCGCAACCAGATCGACCCGAACTGACCTCAACCCCGAGTGGGGGCGCCGCGCCGGAAGCAAACGCCAGCGAGAATAAACCCGGGGAACAGGCGGTGGAAACAGTACCGAGTCTCGAACAAATGCTGAAAAAAGCCGAGCTCGACGCGGAAGAGCATCACGATGCATGGCTGCGCGCAAAAGCAGATGCGGAGAATATCCGGAAACGCGCCCAGATCGATATCGCAAACGCCCATAAATATGCTATCGAGAAGTTCTCTACCGAGCTGCTCTCGGTCATGGATAGTCTGGAAGCGGCCTTGGCCGTGGAGAATGCATCCGTGGAGAGCTTCAAAAGCGGCATGGATCTCACGCTTAGGCAACTCATCTCAGCTTTCGAAAAGTTCAATCTCAAGCAGATCAATCCTCCCCTAGGGGCCAAATTCGACCCGCATCTGCATCAGGCCATGTGCACAGTAGACTCTGATCTTCCCCCCAATACCGTGGTCCAGGTGATGCAGAAAGGCTACATTTTGAACGACCGCGTTATCCGACCGGCGATGGTGTCAGTTTCGAAGGCTAAAGAAGCTTGAAATTCAGAGCTCGATCCCCATTTCTTTGTTCAACAGACATACCTCGCGCACACGGATATTCAGACTTAATTACACAAGGATAAATCATGGCAAAAATTATCGGTATTGACCTTGGCACCACAAACTCTTGTGTGGCTGTCATGGAGAATGGCAAGCCCAAGGTAATAGAAAACTCCGAGGGAGCGCGTACAACCCCTTCCATTGTCGCCTACACGGAAGATGGTGAGATACTGGTCGGCGCCGCCGCCAAACGCCAGGCTGTAACCAACCCCAAGAACACGCTGTTCGCGATAAAGCGCCTGATTGGGCGCCGCTTTGATGAGGAGATGGTGCAAAAGGACATCAAAATGGTGCCCTACAATATCGTCCGGGCCGACAATAACGATGCCTGGGTAGAAGTCCGCGGTAAGAAAATCGCCCCCCCGGAAGTTTCCGCGCAGGTGCTCATTAAAATGAAAAAAACGGCGGAGGATTACCTGGGTGAGACGGTAACCGAAGCTGTTATTACCGTTCCAGCCTATTTCAATGATTCGCAGCGCCAGGCGACGAAGGATGCGGGACGCATCGCCGGGCTGGAGGTCAAGCGTATCATCAACGAGCCCACCGCCGCGGCTTTGGCTTTTGGCATGGATAAGAAAGAGGGCGACCGCAAAATCGCAGTATACGATCTTGGTGGCGGCACCTTCGATATTTCCATTATCGAAATCGCTGAAGTCGAAGGCGAACACCAGTTCGAAGTTTTGGCTACCAATGGGGACACATTCCTCGGGGGCGAGGACTTCGATGCGCGCGTCATCGAATATCTTGTGGATGAATTCAAAAAGGAAACCAGCATCGATCTTAAAAAAGACATGCTCGCGCTCCAACGTCTAAAAGATGCGGCGGAAAAAGCCAAGATCGAGCTTTCCTCAAGCCAGCAGACCGAAGTCAACCTGCCGTATATTACCGCTGATGCCTCGGGCCCCAAACACCTCGCCGTGAGAATCACCCGCGCCAAGCTTGAAAGCCTGGTGGAGAATTTGATCGAGCGTACCGCGGAGCCATGCCGCATTGCGATCAAGGATGCCGGGATCAAGATTTCCGATATTGACGATGTCATTCTGGTCGGTGGCCAGACGCGCATGCCCAAGGTGCTGGATAAAGTCAGGGAAATTTTTGGCAAAGACGCCCGCAGGGATGTCAATCCGGACGAAGCGGTGGCGGTCGGCGCTGCCATTCAGGGCGGCGTATTGCAGGGCGCGGTGAAGGACGTGCTGTTATTGGATGTGACGCCATTGTCTCTGGGTATCGAAACCCTTGGCGGAGTCATGACCAAGTTGATTCAGAAAAACACCACCATCCCGACAAAGGCGCAGCAGGTGTTTTCCACCGCCGACGACAGCCAGACCGCCGTCACCATCCATGTGCTGCAAGGGGAGCGCGAAATGGCATCGGGCAACAAGAGTCTGGGGCAGTTCAATTTGAGCGATATCCCGCCGGCTCCGCGTGGCATGCCGCAAATCGAGGTTACATTTGATATAGATTCGAACGGCATATTGCATGTCTCTGCCAAGGACAAGGCGACGGGTAAGGAGAACAAGATCAAAATCCAGGCAAGCTCTGGTTTGTCCGAGGAAGAGGTGCAGCGCATGGTCAAGGATGCCGAGGCACACGCCGAGGAGGATCACAAGGCGATGGAGCTGGTCACCGCCCGCAACCAATGTGATGCCATGATACATTCGGTTCAAAAAACATTGAAAGAACACGGCGACAAACTGGATGGCGATGAAAAAGCCAAGATAGAAGCCGCGCTGAAAGACGCGGAAGAAGCGCTGAAGTCAGGCGACAAGGATACCATCGAGGCCAAGACTCAGGCACTGGCCGAGGCCTCGCATAAGCTGGCTGAGAAGATGTATTCGCAAGAGCAGCCCCAGCAGGCTCAGCAGGCACACGGCCAGCCCGGGGCGGAATCCGCCCCTCACGGCGGTGGCGAGAAACCGGTTGAAGGCGAAGTCGTGGATGCCGAGTTTGAGGAAGTAAAAAACAAGAAATAAGAGAAACAAGCGTCAGACATCGAGGTGCAGAGATGCGGAAACGATAGCGAAACCTCTGGTCAGTTTTCCCGGACTTTTTAGAGGTTTCACCGTGTCCGCTTCCTGCATTTCGATATTTATTGGAATCCCCGGAGCAGTCAGCGCGGAGGTTGCGCTGCGCCTGCCGAATACAAGAAAACGATATGAGTAAACGCGATTACTATGATGTGCTGGGCGTTAACCGCGACAGCAGCGAAGATGAGATCAAAAAGGCCTATCGCAAGCTGGCAATGAAGTTTCATCCTGACCGTAATCCGGATAATCCTAAAGCGGAAGAACACTTCAAGGAGGCCAAGGAAGCTTACGAGATACTGTCAGAGCCCAAAAAGCGAGCTGCATACGACCAGCACGGACATGCGGGCGTAGATGCAAGCATGGGGGGAGCGAACGCCCAGGGATTTGCCGACGCCTTCGGCGATATATTTGGCGACCTTTTCGGGGGGCGCGGGCACGGCAATGTGTATCGCGGGGCAGATTTACGCTATAACCTCGAAATTTCGCTGGAACACGCCGCAAGGGGAACCGAGACCAAGATTCGGATTCCGACCATGGATGTATGCGGCACGTGCCATGGCAACGGTGCCAAGGCTGGGACTTCACCCATCACCTGCCCTACCTGTAACGGGCATGGCCAGGTAAGAATGCAGCAGGGCTTTTTCTCGATTCAGCAAACTTGCCCCAAATGCCACGGTAGTGGCAAGTTCATTTCCAGTCCTTGCCATACCTGTGGGGGAACCGGGCGCGTCAAGCATCACAAAACGCTGTCTGTGAAGATCCCGGCCGGCGTGGATGAGGGAGACCGTATCCGTTTGACTGGAGAAGGGGAGGCGGGAGTCAACAATGGTCCGCCGGGAGATCTCTATGTGGTTATTCAGCTCGCGCCCCACCAAGTCTTTCAGCGGGATCACAATGACCTGCACTGTGAAATGCCCATCAGTTTTACTACCGCCGCGCTGGGTGGCGAAATCGAGATACCTACCCTTGAAGGTCATGCCAAAATCAGAATTCCCGCTGAAACCCAAAGCGGGAAAATTTTTCGATTGCGCGGCAAGGGAATTAAAGGCGTACGGAGTACCGCTCCAGGCGACCTCTTATGCCACGTGGTAGTCGAGACCCCGGTCAAACTTACGTCGCGTCAAAAAGACTTGTTGCAGGAACTGGAAGCGCTTAACCAGGAAGACCGCTCACGGCACAATCCGCGTGCGAAGTCATGGATGGATAAAGTGCGGGAATTTTTTGCCGAATAACTTTTTCGACGGAGGGGGACTCATCCTATCCGCAGTCGACCGTATGCAATCTGTCAGAATAGGCGGGCTGGGACAATGCCTGGCATAAAGTACCGCGAGAGCGGGCGCTGGGCACGACACGGCGGCCCTTTCAATACCGATGTATTACCACTCGCCGCCCAGCACTTTATCCGCCCAGAATAGACCCGAAACCGTTTTATTGTCCGTAATCTTCCCGGTCTTTACCCAATCCAGTGCCGCTGCCAACGTCAAGGTAAATACCTCGAGATGCTCGCCGTCATCCAGGCTGGCAGTCGTAAAGGTAAGCTCTTCCGCCAGGTAATATATCAATTTTTCATCTGAATAACCGATGCACGGGTGCAGGGTTGTGACGTAACGCCACTTTTTCGCGATATAGCCGGTTTCTTCCAGCAACTCGCGTTGCGCGCACTGCAACGGATCTTCTCCGCGATCAATTTTCCCCGCCGGCAGTTCATAAAAATCCCGATGCAGGGGATAGCGGTGTTGCCGCTCCAGCACAAGTTCGCCATTGTCGAGCAATGGTATGATCACTACTGCCCCGGGATGCGTGATGTATTCACGCACCGCTACCTTGCCGTCGGGTAGACGGGCACGGTCCGCACGCACGTGCAGAAGCTCGCCGTCATATACGTTGCGGCTGCTGACAGTGGTTTCGGTGAGGTCTAGCGAGTGCTTGGGCATTAAGATGGTCCCGATGGTTTACAGGGATGCGCATGTGGGTGAACACGTCCCCGCCTCAGAGACTGCTCAAAGATTCGTCAATATTGTACACGCATGATCGCCTTCAGGCGTGACGAGCCGGATGGCGGGAAACAAGGCGCTGAAGCAGCTTCCCTTGCCGGGCTCGCTGGCGATCTCGAGCTTTGCCTGGTGGCAACTCAGCACGTGCTTGACGATGGCCAGTCCCAGACCGGTGCCGCCGGTTTCACGCGACCGCCCCCGGTCCACCCGATAAAATCGTTCTGTGAGACGCGAGATATGTTCGGGTTCGACCCCTATGCCGTTGTCCTGTACGGAGAAGACAGCCTGTCCATCGCGAATGGTCCAGTTCAAATTTATATTGCCGTTTTCCGGCGTATAGCGTATCGCGTTACTGATGAGGTTGGTGAAAGCGCTCCTTAGCTCATCCGTGCTGCCGAGCAGTTGGGTGCCGGTATCGAGACTCAGGCTGATGCGGTGCCGACCCGAGCTAAGGGAGCGCGCTTCATCATAGAGTTTGCGAAGCATGGCGGGAACATCCACCCGCTCACCGCGAATAAGGTTTTGCGTATCCTCCAGCCTCGAGAGCGTTAACAAATCCTGCACCAGATTCTGCATGCGCTTGGTCTGGTCTGTCATGAGACCCAGTGCCCACTTGAATGTTTCCGGATCGGATTGGCCCTGATCCTCCAGGGTTTCCAGAAATCCGCCGATCACGGTCAGGGGGGTGCGAAGTTCGTGCGAAACGTTGGCGACAAAATCCTGGCGCATGGTTTGCACTCTTTCCAATTGTGTGACGTCACGGCTGAGCAGCAGTTTCTGCTTATCGCCATAAGGGACGAATTGCAGGGAAAGGATCAGCCCCTGATGTCGAGGTTGCTTTACGACCACAGGCTCGGCGTAATTCTGGGCCGCGAGATATTCGGCGAATTGAGTGTGGCGCACCAGATGGGTGATATGCTGCCCTGTATCGGTGCTGGAGCTTATCCCAAGATGCTTTTCCGCTATGGGATTGCACCATTCGATGTGGTCCATCTCATCCAGAATGACCACACCCTCCGGCATGGCGGAGGTGGCGCGCTGCAGGCGCTCAAGTGCTGAACTGATGTGCTGGTAGCTGCGGCTTTGCTCGCGCACGAGGCGCATCTGACGCGCGAATACGTCTCCCCATTTACCCGAAGCATTCGGTAATATAGATCCCTCGGTCCGAAGCCACTGGTCCAGGATAGTAAGATAACGCCGGTCTCGAGCGAGCAGCACGAGCAGCGCCGCGACGTAGATTGCCAGTGTGACGGTAGTGCCCAGCGTCGCGAGGAGCATTCCTGTTACAACAGAAATCAGGACAACGTTCGCTACATGCTCCCAGAAGCCGGCCACGGAGTTAGTGGGAAGAGTAAAACTGGATCATTGCTCACCTATGTTGTCGGCTATCCTGCCGACATACGATAGCCGGAACCTCTGACGGTTTGCACCAATCCATCTTTGCTGACCGCCTCCAGCGCCTTGCGCAGCCGGCGAATGTGCACATCCACCGTTCGGTCTTCGACGAATACGTGATCTCCCCATACCTGGTCAAGCAGCTGCGTCCGGCTGTGCACCCTTTCGGAGTGAGTCATCAGAAAATGCAGAAGCCGAAATTCAGTAGGCCCAAGCGTCACTTCATTATCGTTGGCGGTCACCCGATGGCTTGCCGAATCGAGGCGTAGTCCGCCAATCTCAACGATATCGTCTGCTGCTTCGGGCGAACGCCGCCGGAGCACCGCTTTAATCCGGGCGAGCAATTCGCGCGGAGAGAAGGGCTTGGTGAGGTAGTCGTCAGCCCCAATCTCCAGGCCCGCGACTTTGTCGCTTTCTTCGGCGCGGGCCGTAAGCATGATGATGGGGATGGTTTTGGTACGAGATGCGCGCCGGAGCATGCGGGCGAAATCCACCCCGCTCATTCCCGGCAGCATCCAGTCAAGGAGCAGCAGATCGGGCAGGGCGTCATTGATGATGTCCATCGCCTCTTCCGCACTTCTTGCCGAAGAAACAGCATGTCCCGCCTGCCGCATGCTGTATGCAATCAATTCCTGTATTGCTGGTTCATCTTCCACAACCAATATTCTTGCTGCCATCAGATCAATCCTTGCCTTCAGTAAGAATTTTTTCGATTATGCGTAACTTTTCGTATATTGTCATGATATTTAAACCATATTGCCGTTTTGTGACATGGACGGCATATTCGGCGCATGACCAGTTTTTCCAACCCTGGTTTCTACAAAACCAGTATCACTCGGTAGTCATTGACATTGGTGCGGGTGGGGCCGGTAACGATCAGATCGTCGAGTTGCTGGAAGAAAACATAGGCGTCATGAATGGCGAGCAGCGCTGCCGGGTTGAGGTCTTGTTGGCTTGCGCGTTGCAAAGAATGCGGCGCGATAATTGCCCCGGCGTTGTTTTCAGTCCCGTCAATGCCATCTGTATCGCAGGCGAGGGCATGGATATTAGCCTTCCCCGCCAGTTCTATGGCCAGCGCCAGCAAAAATTCCGTGTTGCGCCCACCTCGTCCGCCGCGGCTTGATTCATGGATTGTAACCGTTGTTTCGCCGCCCGAGATCAGCGCGACCGGTGTTTTCCAGGGATGCTGGTACTGGCGGATCTGTTTCACCAACGCTGCGAAAACTTTTGCGACCTCGCGCGCCTCCCCAGTGATGGAGTCACTCAGGATGACAGGGTTAATTCCTGCGGTGCGCAGATACTCCGCCGCCGCTTGCAGCGCATCGTACGCAGTCGCGATCACGCGGTTTTCGACGTGCTTTAGAAGCTTATTGCCTGGTTTGAGGGTTTCGTCTCGTTCTCCTCTCGCCCCTGCCCGCAGTGTCGTCATTACGGCTGCGGGTGCGTCAATATCGTAGCGCCCGATAATTGCGATCGCATCAGAATACGTTGTGGGATCAGGCGCGCATGGGCCGGAGGCGATATCGGTAGGGTCATCCCCGGTGACATCGGAGATGACCAGCGCCAGAACAGGTGCGCGGCAGGCTGCTGCAAGCCGGCCGCCCTGGATGGCGGAGAGATGTTTGCGCACGGCATTTATTTCCTGGATCGGCGCGCCGCAGCGGAGCAATGCAGCCGTAATGCGGCTAAGGTCGTTCAACGTTACGCCTTCCACTGGCAACGACAGCAGGCTTGAGCCGCCGCCGCTGAGCAGACATAGGAGCAGATCGTCCGCCTCAAGTTTTTTTACTTCCGCCAGAATGGCCCGAGCGCCTTGTTCGCCGTGCTTATCGGGCAATGGATGACCGGCTTCGATGACCTTGATGCGTTCAACGGGCAGACCATGGCCATAACGTGTAAGGACGAGCCCGTCCAGCGCCACCGTCGCAGGCCAGTGGCGCTCCACCGCCAGGGCCATGGCCGCAGCCGCCTTACCGGCGCCTACTACCAGCGTGCGGCCGGTTGCCGGCCTGGGCAGAACGCTGGACAAGTGAGGGGGAACGATCCGGAGCGGATCGGCTGCGGCGACCGCAGCCTCGAAGCTGTGGAGGAGAAGCTTGCGGGGGTCATACTGGGTCATATTCCGGATACTTCTCGCCGCAGCGGTTACAGTTCTCGCTGGAAATCAAGCGTAGCCCGCAGATAATGACCGGTGAAACTCTTCTCGTTGGCCGCTATTTCCTCTGGCGTGCCCTGGGCAATAATTTCGCCGCCGCCTTCGCCACCTTCCGGACCAAGGTCGATGATCCAGTCAGCGGTTTTGATCACATCCAGGTTATGTTCGATCACGACTACCGTATTTCCGTGGTCGCGCAACCGGTGCAGCACTTTCAGTAACAGATCAATATCCTGAAAATGAAGGCCAGTAGTGGGCTCATCCAGAATATAGAGCGTGCGTCCGGTATCACGTTTCGATAGTTCCAGGGACAGCTTTACCCGTTGGGCTTCGCCGCCCGAGAGCGTAGTGGCGGATTGGCCGAGCGTGATATAGCCCAGGCCTACATCCAGCAGCGTCTGGAGTTTGCGCGCAACCACCGGTACAGCGCTGAAAAATTCATGCGCCTGCTCCACCGTCATCTGGAGAATTTCGTTGATGTTTTTCCCCTTGTACTGGATCTCCAGGGTTTCACGGTTATAGCGCTTGCCATGGCAAACATCGCATGACACGTAGATATCCGGAAGAAAATGCATTTCGACCTTGATTACCCCGTCTCCTTGACAAGCCTCGCAGCGTCCGCCCTTGACGTTGAAGGAAAACCGGCCCGGTCCGTAGCCGCGCTCGCGTGCCTGGGGCACGCCTGAAAACAACTCGCGGATCGGTGTGAATAAGCCGGTATAAGTGGCCGGATTCGAACGCGGCGTGCGGCCGATAGGGCTCTGGTCCATGTTGATGACCTTGTCGAAAAAGGCCAATCCATCCAGGTTGTGGTATGGCGCCGGCTCGGCGGCGCTACCGTAGAGATGGCGTGCAGTAGCCAGGTAGAGCGTTTCATTGATGAGGGTGGATTTCCCCGAACCGGACACGCCTGTGACGCACACGAACAGGCCTACGGGGAGGTCGAGGTTGACGTTCTTCAGATTATTGCCGGAAGCGCCTTCGATTTTAAGCCATCGATCGCTATTTGGCTGTGTGCGGACTTGGGGCACAGCAATGGCCAGCTCGCCTGAAAGATACTTTCCGGTCAGGGAGCCACCATTCTTTTGAATTGCCTGCGGTGTTCCCTCCGCAATAACAGATCCGCCATGCTCGCCTGCCCCCGGTCCCATATCCACCACATGATCGGCGGTCAGGATAGCGTCCTGGTCATGTTCCACCACAATGACGCTATTTCCCAGATCGCGAAGGTTCTTTAGCGTTTGCAGCAAGCGGCCGTTATCCCGTTGGTGAAGTCCAATGGACGGCTCATCCAGCACGTACATCACCCCGGTCAGACCTGATCCAATCTGGCTGGCAAGCCGGATACGCTGGGACTCTCCACCGGAGAGCGTGTCAGCGGAGCGATCCAGCGAAAGGTAATCCAGCCCGACATTGTTGAGGAACAAGATACGGCTGCAAATCTCCTTGATGATTTTTTCGGCGATGGCGTGTTTATGGCCGGTCAAGGTTACCTCGTCGAAAAAGGTTTTTGCTTCTTTCAGAGGCAATGCATTAATCTCATAAATGGCTTGTCCACCTACCCGCACGTGGCGCGCTTCCCGACGGAGCCGGGTACCTGAGCATTCGGGGCAGATTTGTGAATTGAGGTATTTAGCCAATTCTTCGCGTACTGCGACCGAATCGGTTTCCTTATACCGGCGCTCGAGATTGGGAATGATGCCCTCGAACGTATGCTTGCGATGAGTGCGTGCCCCACTTTCATTCAAGTATGCGAATGAGATTTTTTCCCTGCCAGACCCGTTGAGGATGATATCCTGGGTATTCGCGGGAAGCTGTTCAAAGGGAATTTCCAGGTCAAAATCGTAGTGGCTGGCAAGGCTTGCAAGTAGCTGGAAATAAAACTGGTTGCGCCGGTCCCAGCCCTTGATCGCGCCGGAAGCCAACGATAGATGCGGGAAGGCGACGATCCGCTTCGGGTCGAAAAAGGTAATCTTCCCGAGCCCGTCACACTTGGGGCAAGCGCCCATCGGGTTGTTGAACGAGAACAGCCGCGGCTCAAGTTCAGGTAGCGAATAGCTGCATACGGGGCAACTAAACTTGGCCGAAAAAAGGTGCTCCTGGCCCGAATCCATTTCAACCGCCAACGCACGGCCATCGGCATGGCGCAGCGCGGTTTCAAATGATTCCGCCAGCCGCTGCTTTGACTCCGGCGAGATTTTGAGGCGGTCTACCACTACTTCCACTGTGTGTTTTTTGTTTTTTTGCAGTTTCGGCAACGAATCGATGTCATGCACTTCACCGTCTATTCTTAGACGCACGAATCCCTGTGCCCGCAGTTCATCAATTAAATCCATCTGCTCGCCTTTGCGGCCCACCACGAGCGGCGCGAGTATCATCAGCCGGGTATCCGGTGGCAGCTGCAGGACGTGATCGACCATTTGCGATACGCTTTGTGCTGTAAGCGTGATGCCGTGGTCAGGGCATTGGGGATCTCCCACACGCGCAAACAGCAAACGCATGTAATCGTGTATTTCGGTGACCGTGCCGACGGTCGAGCGCGGATTATGCGAAGTGGCTTTTTGCTCGATTGCAATGGCGGGGGATAGCCCCTCGATCAGATCAACATCGGGCTTTTCCATCAGTTGCAGGAATTGCCGGGCATAAGCCGAGAGCGATTCCACGTAGCGCCGCTGGCCTTCGGCATAAAGCGTATCGAATGCGAGCGAGGATTTGCCTGATCCCGACAAGCCCGTGATTACTACCAGCTTATTTCGGGGTAAATCGAGATTGATGTTTTTAAGATTGTGTGTGCGTGCACCGCGAATTCTAATCAGTTCCATTCACCGCTTCCATTTGGCGCCCCATGGCTCTCGACCCTCTCACCGTCCTCATTTTCCGCGTTCCCCGGCGATTTTTTATACATCCTCCTTACCGGGGCCGGGCTATGAAGTACTACGTGGTGTCCTACCTGAGTACGGGGCAAACCTGTTAATATACGCAAGTTTCCGCGTTTTCCCAATCTGATTCATGTCCTCCTCATTACCTCCCGAGAAATTGTCGCCGATAGAGTTGCGCGCCACCGCCGGTCTGGCCAGTATCTACGGGTTGCGAATGTTGGGCATGTTCATCATCCTGCCCGTGTTTGCGTTCTATGCCGAACACCTGCCCGGCGGGGACAACTATGCGTTGATTGGCATCGCGCTGGGGGCATACGGGCTGACCCAGGCAATACTGCAGGTTCCGTTTGGCTGGTTATCCGACCGCTTCGGCCGCAAGCCCGTTATTTACGTCGGCTTGATCCTGTTCGCCATTGGTAGTTTTGTTGCCGCTAGCGCCACCGATATTTACTGGGTCATTTTCGGCCGCATCATACAGGGCTCGGGCGCGATCTCCGCAGCAGTGATGGCGCTGGCCGCCGATCTTACCCGCGAAGAGCATCGCACGAAGGCGATGGCTGCCATAGGCATGACCATTGGCGTCACCTTCGCGTTGTCACTGATTATTGCACCGGCGTTAAACCGGTTGATTGGGGTGCCGGGAATTTTTGTCATGACCGGCGTGCTTGCCCTGCTGGCCATGGTGGTGGTTTCCAGAATCGTTCCCGATCCGGTCGTCAGCCGCTTCCATTCCGATACTGAGGCAGTTCCCGGCCGCTTCAATAATGTATTGCATGATCCCGAGTTGCTGCGCCTGGATTTCGGCGTTTTCGCGCTGCATGCAGTATTGATGGCGCTCTGGCTGGTCGTGCCACTGTCGCTGCGCAATGCAGGACTTGCGGCGGACTCTCACTGGCAAGTCTATTTCCCGGTATTGGTCCTCTCCATGGCAATGATTATCCCGGCAATCATTTATGGCGAGAAGAAGGCCAAGCTCAAACAGGTATTCGTCATTTCTGTGGCCCTGCTGCTGGTAAGTCAGGTTTTGCTGGCGTACGCATTCAATTCATTGTGGGGCACGGCAGTAGCGCTGCTGGTGTTCTTCGCTGCCTTCAACCTGCTGGAGGCGACTTTGCCTTCGCTCATTTCAAAGATCGCGCCGGTCGGAGCGAAAGGCACTGCTATCGGCGTCTATAGCAGCGTGCAATTTCTGGGAACTTTCATCGGTGCCACGGTGGGGGGCTACCTGTATCAGCATTTCGGCAGTTCCGCTTTATTTGCATTCTGCGGCAGTCTTCTTGCGTTATGGCTGATGTTTGCGGCCACCATGAAGGCGCCCGCCGCGGTGCGCACCCGCATGTACCACGTGCAGGAAATGGATACAGGCGAAGCGAGCGGCTTGTCGCGTCAATTGGCCGCGTTACCGGGCGTACACGAGGCGCTCGTGCTTGCAAGCGAAGGCGTGGCTTACCTTAAAGTGGATATGAGAGGCTTCGACGAACAAGGTGTTGTACAACTATTAGGGGGAAAAGCATAATGGCATCAGTTAACAAGGTCATCCTCATCGGAAATCTCGGCAAAGATCCCGAGACGCGCTATATGCCGAATGGAGACGCCGTGACCAATATCACCCTGGCGACAACTGAAACCTGGAAGGATAAAAACGGCGAAAAGCAGGAAAAAACCGAGTGGCACCGGGTTACCTTTTACCGCAAGCTGGCGGAAATCGCAGGCGAATACCTCAAGAAGGGTCGTCCCGTCTATGTCGAAGGACGGCTGGAAACACGCAAATGGACTGACAAGGCAGGTGTCGAACGCTACACCACGGACGTCATTGCCAGCGACATGAAAATGCTCGGCAGCAAACCCGGCAGCGGCAGCTACGAAGGCGGAGAGAGGGAAGAGAGTAGTTATGCCCCCAGCCCGTCAGGTAACAAGGCGCCGGCGCGGAGCGGTACCGGCTTCGATGATATGGATGACGATATTCCGTTTTAATGGCGCTTTCGTTAATTCGTAAACATCCGCCGTAATCGAGAGATTGCAGACCTTTTTCGTATTTCAACTTTTTGAGCGTATGCGATATTTTGGGAAGCGACGACTTTTTTTTAAAAGTAAAAGAGGCGGATCGGCACGTCCTGTGAACGTGTCCGAGGGCGAATTCCGGCCGCTAGGTCGTCAATTTCGTGATGCTGCTCTATTTTGAACATCTTCTGTTCGGCCTAACACGCGCTGTATTCGTCTCGTATCGTTCTCGCAAGCAAGAGTGCTTGGATTAGTGTTCTCTACTGGAATCAGTCTCAGCGCTTGGACTCTCTGTCGTTTGCGCTTCGGAGTCGACTTCCAATACCTTTGCTTTGAGAATCCGTAACATATCCCGAAGAGCACCAACCGCATCGCCGAATTCAGTTTTCCGAAGTAGCCGTTCACCCTTTGGAAAAGGGATAACGTGAAAACTTGATATATCCGTTTGCGCAGGCAGGCGCTCAATGGCGAGCAGAAGTTGATGATTCTCGCTCGCGTGCTGTTGCATAACATCAATCATTCGCCTTAGGTTATTTTCATCTTGTCCGGACTGCTGCGGTGTATCGACTACGAAAGGCAAACGTACCGAGTCGCCGTATTGGACGTTGGTTGCGAGCAACGCCAGGTGAACAGCTAGCGTCGCGCGCGGCCCCGAACTTCCTCCGGACGCGGGCCGTGAACCTAGCTTAGTTTCGTCCACTCTCTCATCTTCTGGAATTTTTAATGCTTCAGACAGGTGTCGAAGCTTGGCGGCGTAATAGTAAGACACTTCTTTCAGCCTCGTTTTATCTTCAAATGTTTTCACAATTTCGTTCAGTTCCTCGACCTCCTCTTGGAGTTCATCGACCTTATGAGTGAGTGTTTGAGAAACCTCACGAAACGCCCGGTCCAACGTTCGCTTGCTATGGGAAGCGAGAACCTCATCCAGCTTCAATCGTGCCTTTTTTTCCTGAGACAGCTTTTCAAAGTTTAGAACCTCCTTTTCTATTTCTCTGAGCTCCTGCCGAATTTCTACTTCGCGCTTGCGTGCGCCATCTAGTTGCTTATTCAACTCTGCTACAAGGGCTGCCATTGAATCCGCATCAGTGATTAATGCAAGTCGCGCATGGAATGAGGTTCGATGAAAGGTTCCACAAGTTGGACACTCAATGTCCGTACTGTCGGGAATATTGGACAGGTAAGTTAAGTCTTTTTCTAATTCTTGGTGCGAACCCACAGCTAACTTCAGCTCAGCCTGAACCTGCTGGCGTCCGTTTACCAACGCGAGAAGTGCGGCTCTAACCCTGACCTGTTGCTGTTGAACTCTTTTTGCACTGGATGCCAGTTTTACTAGTTCAGCTCGAAATGTTGTCAGATCAAGTGAGGGGAGATTTTTTGGCAGCGTTTCTCTCACACGGCGAAATGCCTTTCGCTGAGCGTCTAATTCTTTCTTAGATGTAGTAAGGCGTCCAATCGCCTCATTACGGCGCTGCTTTGCCTCAAGATAAGCATTCGGACGCTGGCCAGTAAAAGATGCGAACACAGGGTTCTTCCAGCTCGAAAACTGACCCAAGTTGGTAAATGTGGCCCAGGATGCTCCCCAACTCCCATCTTGGTCAATGTAGAAGGGAACGGTTAGATAATCTAGGCCTGCCAAGTGGTAAGCTGTCCCGCTTGGCCGCTGGAGTTTTAGTCGATATCCAAAAAGCTGGCTCGCAAAGTTTGACCATGCGGCATGATTGGAAGAACCAAAGAGCATTCTTCCCTCGGAATCAAACAAACCTTGTGCTCGTCCCGCTCGAATTGCCACAAGAGTACGCTGACCTAAGGAAAACTCGAGCGCCGCTATTGCATCCGGGTCCCATGCGCCGGCGTTCCTTTTCGGAGGCTCACACCCTAGAGCCCAAAATATATTCTTACTGACCCGGGATTTCCCCGTCCCGTTCGTTCCCAGCAACAGAATTTTCTGACTGTCTAGAAAAATTTTTCTCGCCGCTCCGTCTCTCTCGGATACGAGCCAAAGCCTCTTGAAAGTGACTTGCTGCGTCATTCTTGTTCCTCAGGTTTCGGATGAGCCGCAGAAGAGAATAGGTGGACATTGATTGCATTCTTAATCACCAAAAGAGCGAGACCATTAAGATATCCTTTTGGAAGTCCCGCCACTTCGAGGGGCTGTTCTTCCGTTGCTTCCGCGACAAGATACTCCATTATTTCTCCAAGCTTTGCAATTTCTTCCAACTCGGTTTGGACCTTGTTTCGCGTATAAACGAACAAGCGATATAACCGCGCAACTTGTATGTTGGTCCGGTCGGAAAGGTGGGCGCACAACGCGATTTTTTCTCGTCGAATTTGATCGCGCTTCCCATAGTGATACTGCTCGTGGTCAAGGCGCGTAAGTGCTTCCTCCAAGGCTACTTGAACGGGGGGACCGGCTGACTCAATACTTTGCAACACTTGCGTAATCTCATCACGAGACAGACATCGAGCCCGAAGCTTGTGGAACGTGTTCGCGTAGTCCGTATTTGTCCCTTTCTGCTGGAACTCTGCCGCGAGCATGCGTGCCGATATATGAGGTCGAGATATTTCGAAAGGAAGTTTCCCTGTATCGCTTAGGGTACTGAGTTTGCCAGTAATGAATGTATCTTGCTCGCCCAGGGGGAGGTTTGTCCGCTCAAGCGTGAAATCGGTCAGGTCGACCTTATCAGAGGAAATTCCAAGTTGCGAGGCTAACTTCTGTTTAACCTCCTCAGACTTGCTAGCTATAAACTCGTGTAGTCCGCACCCGTCTGAATGTTGAAGGCTTGTCCCTTCCTCAAGCGGCACCTTAAAAGCGAGGTTGGAGATGAAGCACAACTTGGTGGGGTGGGACTTGAACGTGTGCCGGCGTGAATAAAGCTTCGCAAGCGGGGAGAGTTCACAGGTGCCTGTTTTCGAGGTGGACCTCAATAGATTTGACCAACTCCAGACCCCCTCTCGTTCGTGTTTCTTTACCTGATAAAACTGAACAGTAGTTGGCACCGTCGGCGAGTCAAGGACCGCGACATCTTCCTTAATCTCCATGCCGATGGCGAAATCGTTTCCTTGTGCATAAAGCTCCGTGGCCTTGAGAGTAGCCCACCAATGTTGATAGGAGAATCCAAGGGTGGCGTTGACTCCAGCCTTCTCATCGGTAGGCTTATCTGTAAGTAGCGACAGTAGGTCGTTACTGCTATTTGGGGAAAGCGTTTGTTCCTGTTTCTTCTTATTTTTGAAAGGCCGAGTCATATTGGGGACCATGTCATTCGATGGGCTCCCGCCGGGACTTATTTAATTCCGGTCAAGAGCCATACCAAACAGAACTTCACTCTTGCAAAGGATGCATTTTACCTTGCAGACAATCAAATTATTCATAATCGCTGACAAGGCTAGCGCAAGCTGGGGGTGAACTCAATGCATGAGTTCAAGTCCGACTTCATGTAGAAGGAACACAAATAAATATGGAGAAAAATTCATAACGATCAGAGGCAACCCTATTAGTTTTCGTTCCGGCCGGTCGTAATCTAATCAGACAGGTCTCAAAAAAAAATAAGTGCCTCACGATGACGCGCCAGCTGCCCGCTCCCTTACTGTTTGAAGGCGGTGCTGCGAAGTTCTGGCTTTTAAGAAGATACGCTTGTTCCATCAGAAATTCTTCCAACCCTTCCAGTAACCATCCGCCTAGGAATAATGAGAGGAAAAGTCCATGAAAAAACTGTTTCTGATTATCGTCACGCTATTCGCACTCATGGGCACAGCATTCGCGGGAGTCAACATCAATACTGCTACCCAAGCGGAACTGGAAACGCTGCAGGGAATCGGGCCTGCCAAAGCCAAGGCGATTGTCGATCACCGCAAGAAGAATGGTTCTTTCAAATCGATAGATGATTTGCAGAATGTGAGCGGCATCGGTCCCGTGACCATGAAGCGGTTACGCAAGGATGTCACGGTCGGGACGACCTCTGCGGTCAAGAAGGAAGCCAAAGCTTCCGCAAAGTAAAAATGATCGGCTGGATGGCGGAAGGTAAGCAAGCACGCCTTTGCCCTTCGCCCGTCCGGCGATGAGTCCCACCCCCCGTCTTCGACTCTGCTTTTTGCTGGGCGTATGCCATAATCGGGCATCGTCTTTCTCAAATTTCTATTCATGTACAAGACCCTGGAAAACTTCGTCGGCACCACGCCGCTGGTGAAACTCAAGCGCCTCCCCGGGAACACCGGCAATGTTGTTCTCGTCAAGCTCGAGGGTAATAACCCTGCCGGTTCAGTGAAAGATCGTCCGGCACTGTCCATGCTTACGCGCGCGCAGGAACGAGGGGAGATCAAGCCCGGCGATGCGTTGATAGAGGCGACCAGCGGCAATACCGGCATTGCCCTGGCGATGGCAGCGGCAATGATGGGTTATCGCATGCTGCTGGTGATGCCGGAGCATCTCAGCATAGAGCGGCGCCAGTCCATGAAAGCTTATGGTGCGGAGATCGTCCTTACGTCGAAGGAAGGGGGTATGGAGGAAGCACGGGATGTGGCCGAGCGCATGTGCGACGAGGGCCGCGGAATCATACTGGATCAGTTCGCCAGCCCGGATAACCCGCGCGCGCATTACGAGGGCACGGCTCCCGAGATCTGGCGCGACACCGGGGGCAAGATTACTCATCTGGTTAGCAGCATGGGCACCACCGGCACCATCATGGGTTGCTCCAGGTATTTCAAGGAGAGGAATCCCGGAATCAGGATCATTGGGGTCCAACCGGAAGAGGGCGCGCAAATACCGGGAATCCGCAAATGGCCGGAAGCTTATTTACCGAAAATCTACGATGCCCGGCGTGTGGACCAGATCATGCTCGTGTCCCAGACCGAGGCGGAGGAAACGACCCGGCAATTGGCGCGCGAGGAGGGGATTTTCGCCGGTATTTCGTCCGGAGGCGCGCTCGCCGCTGCGCTCAAAATATCCGCCGCGACAGAAAACGCTACCATTGTGTCGATCGTATGCGACCGAGGCGATCGTTATCTTTCCACCGGTGTTTTCCCGGCTTAGTGATGAGCCTCGTTTAATTCCTCGCGTTGTTTTGTAGCCCCCGGGTGCTGGCGTGCTGGCGTGCTGGCGGCGCAAGGGGTTGACTGGTCGTAATGAGAAAGCTCGTCAAAATATTGCCCTCATTCTTCATCGCGATCTCTTCCGCGTACGCGGAACCCCGCATTACGCTTTCCATCGATGATTTCCAGAGTATTGGGAGTCCGGCTTTAAATTCGAAAGACATACACGTCAGCCTGACCGGGCCACGCGCCTCCGTGCTGGAGATCAAGTTGGGAGAAATCGTGGTACAGGGAACAAGCTGGCGCAATCTGCGATTTTCCTGCGGCGATTTTCAGGTTGCGGGAGGTGTGGTCCAGTGTGAGGGGGGCACGCTGACGGTATCCGCCTCAACACCGCTACCCGTAGCGTTCAAATTTTCTGCTACCGACAAAACACTGGACGCACAGATTAAACCTACCCCCAATGAGGCAAGCGCAGGCTGGAGACTATCAGCGCGCTGGGGGGGTGCGGGTTGGGAGGGCCAGTTGACGGTCGCGGAAGGTCAGCTAGGGCACCTCGAGGGGCTTCTGCCGACTAAAGGGGGCGAGGCTGTCCCATCTTCTACCAGAGGTAAAGTCAATGGCAAGTTCAAGCTGAGCGGCACTGCGGATGGCATGGCGGAAATTACGGCGAATGTGGTGGTGAATGAATTGGCATTCAGCGATGCAAGCGGGTTGCACGCGGGCGAGAATATCGGCATCGAGGTTAATGCGAACGCGATGCAGGTGGGTAGACGAAAGGATAGGCGGTGGGAGTGGCAGGCCGACGCAAACTGGCTGCGGGGCGAAGTCTTCTGGCAGCCGCTCTACGTTGTCGGCGAGGGCTATCGTTTTAGTACAGAGGGTGATCTGGACGACAACCTCATACGCGTGAACAAGGGAAAACTTTCCCTAAAGGATATCGGTGAGATGGATTTCGCAGGGGCGATAGACCGATCGACAGCTGCTCTGCATGACGTCGACTTGAGCGGAGATAACCTTGAACTGGCGGGTGTATTCAGCCAAGTGCTGAAACCTTTTCTGGTGAACACACCTTTTGCGGAGCTTGCGGCCGAAGGACGTGCCGGAATCCAATGGCGATTTCGTAACGGCGCCCATCAGTCGATTAATCTGCATCTGCACGAGGCCGCTCTCGACGATGGGCGCGGCAGCTTTGCATTTCGCGGCATTAACGCCCACATTCCATGGCAGGTTCAGGGGTTGACGCAGGCGAGCATCAGTGTCCGGAGCGGCCAGTTCGGAAAGCTGCCAATTGGCGAGGTTCATGTTCCGCTGCAAATTGACGGACCGAATTTCAGCATTGCACGAATGGTAGTGCCGGTACTCGACGGGAAGCTTACGCTGGAAGATTTCAATGCGTCACCGCAAGTGCAAGGGGGGCTCAAGGGTTGGCAATGGCAATTCAACGGCGCGCTTTCGCCAATATCGATGCAAAAACTGACTGAAGCCTTGGGCACGCAGTCGATGCAGGGCACGTTGTCGGGTGAGATACCAGGGGTGAGTTACAACGGTTCAACCATTGAGGTTGATGGCGCTCTGCTTTTCCGGGTATTCGACGGCACGGTGAAACTGGACAATCTCAAAGTGCTTGATCCGCTCGGCGCTGCGCCTTCTCTTATGGCGGACCTGGATATGCGCAATCTGGATCTCAACCAGCTTACCGGCACGTTTTCGTTCGGCAGCATGCAAGGACGCATTGATGCGAGCGTAAAGGGTCTTGAGCTTTTTGACTGGAAGCCGGTCAAGTTCGATGCCAGTCTCAGGAGCAGCGAGGGAGATTATCCGCGACGTATCAGCCAGGCCGCAGTCCAGAATATTTCGTCCCTTGGAGGTTCTGGAGCGGCTGCCGCAATTCAGCGCAGCTTCCTGCATTTTTTCGAACAGTTTGGCTATCTGGAGATCGGCTGGAGCTGTTCACTGCGCAATGGCATCTGCCGCATGGGCGGGATAGAGTCTGAATCGCTTCCGCATGGCTATCTTATCGTTAAAGGCGGTGGAATCCCGGCGATCACAGTGATCGGCTATAATCGCAACGTGGATTGGGATGAGCTGGTGAGCCGTTTGCAGCGGATAACGCAAGCGAGAGAGATTAAACCCGTCTTTCATTAAAGAGAACATGAAAAAACTTTTGGGCGCGGGCTTGTGCGCATTGACGGGGATAGCTCTGCCGGGATGCGTCACCATCAATATTTATTTTCCTGCGGCTGCAGCCGAGGAAGCGGCGGACAAGATTATCGAAGAAGTGTGGCAGTTAAAAAAACCGGGAGAAGAAGGACAGGGGACGCAAGGAAAACCGGGAGCGCAAGAAGGGCAGGGTTCCGATCGACCTGCGACACCTGAACCCACGACCCAACCTGTGGCACCGCCGCAACAATCAACGCAACCTCAACAGTAGATGTGGACACCATGGTTAACCCGCTAGCGCTCTCCCGTTATATCCTGTTAATGCTTTTAGCATTGATGCCGCTTGCAGGTCATACGCAAGCCAATATCGAAATCGATACCCCGGCGATTATTAGTCTCGAGCAGCGCATGCAGCAGCGGCACAACCAGCTTAATACCTACTATGCCAGGGGTGCGGTAGGCCTAACGCGCGACGGGCTGATCGCGATGCGGGATGCTAACGAGCTGCCACTGTCCGCGCGGCAGTCCGTCAATGCACTGATTGCAGCCGAAAATCAGGACAGGAATGCCCTTTACCGCGAAATTGCGCGAGCCAATGGTCATCCTGAGTGGGAGGCGGACATACGTTCGACCTTTGCCCAGCGTTGGATAGAATTGGCCCGGCCGGGGTGGTGGTACCAGAGTGCCAGCGGCTCCTGGGTAAGAAAATAGGGCTTTTATCCTTCTCAAACAAAGCTCCTTCTCAAACAAAGCTCCTTCTCAAACAAAGCTAAAGGCTAAATCTCTCGACCGTGGCACCTGTACTGGTTTTTGATATCGAGGCTGTTCCTGATACCGAGGGATTGCGCAAAATTCACAATCTCAGCCCTGAGCTAGCAGCGGCTGATATCGCTGAAATGGCGTTTCAGTCCCGACGCCAAGCGATAGGCAGTGATTTTCTCCAACTGCATCTGCAGAAAGTTGTCGCAATTTCGTGCGCGTTGCGTGACAAGGAAGATTTTCGTGTCTGGTCTCTCGGTAGTGCCGCCGATTCCGAAGCGGAACTTATCCGGCGGTTTTTTGAAGGGATAGAGAAATACAGTCCCCAACTGGTCTCGTGGAATGGCGGCGGCTTTGATTTGCCGGTCCTGCATTATCGCAGCCTCGTTCACGGCATTGTGGCGCGTCGCTACTGGGATATGGGTGAGGATGACCGCGATTTCAAATGGAACAATTACCTTAGCCGCTACCATACGCGGCATCTCGATCTGATGGATATCCTCGCGCTGTATCAGCCTCGAGCCAATGCCCCGCTGGACGACCTGGCGAAGCTGATGGGCTATCCGGGCAAACTGGGCATGGATGGTTCTCAGGTCTGGGGTGCCTTCCAGGCAGGCGAGATCGTTGCAATACGCAACTATTGCGAAACCGATGTGGTCAATACCTACCTCGTGTTCCTGCGTTTTCAGCTCATGCGCGGCATTTTGGACAATGAACAGTATCAGCGTGAGTGTGAACTGGTGCGCCTCACCTTGAGCAAGTCCTCCGAACTTCACTGGCAGGAGTTTACAGCCCACTGGGCGTAGATTTCTTCGTTTCCTCGCACTTTGCGACGGGCCGGTTAATGTCTCCGGCATAAGAATGATTGCTCCCGTTATCATTGAATCCCTTGATCAGGAAGGCCGTGGCGTTGCCCACGTGGACGGCAAAGCCATCTTCATCGAAGGCGCCTTGCCGGGCGAATTGGTTACCTATAGCCCTTACCGAAAGAAACAGAACTTTGAGCTGGCACAGGTTGCCCAGATACTCAAGCCGGCTTTCGGCCGCGTAGTTCCGCGATGCGAGTATTTTGGGACGTGCGGGGGGTGCAGCATGCAGCACCTGGACGCTCGCGCCCAGGTCGCGGCGAAGCAGCGTGTCTTGGAAGATAATCTCAAGCATATCGGCAAGGTTGAGCCCGAACTGATATTGCCTGCTATATATGGTGCGGCGTGGGGCTATCGATACCGCGCTCGCTTGTCAGTGCGGTATGTCGCGAAAAAGGATGCAGTGCTGGTGGGCTTTCATGAAAAGCGCAGCAGTTTTATCGCTGACATGCAAACGTGCGAAATAATGCCTGCGCGAATGTCCGCGCTTGTCATGCCACTGCGAAAATTGATCGACGCGCTGTCCATCCGGCAGCGATTGCCCCAGATCGAGGTATCGCTTGGCGAGGATGTGGACGTGCTGGTTTTGCGCATCCTGGAACCACTCAATACGCAAGACGAGGCTATGCTCAAGGTTTTTGCCGATCAGCATCGCATTCAGTTCTTCCTGCAACCCGGCGGGCCGAAAACGGCTTATCGGTTCTACCCGCAGGATGCCCCCGAATTGAATTACACCCTCCCGGAATTCGATATCCTCATGCCGTTTCATCCGACCGAATTCACGCAGGTGAACCCCTCCATGAACAGGGTGCTGGTGCGGCGCGCTCTGAATCTCCTTGATCCCCGGCCGGGAGAACGCATAGCCGATCTATTTTGCGGACTGGGCAATTTCACTTTGCCCATTGCCCGCTGTGGCGCCCATGTAGTGGGGTACGAGGGAAGCGCAGCCTTGGTTCGTCGGGCAGAGGAAAACGCGGACCGCAACCGGCTGGCAAGCCGTACACAGTTTACCGAGACCAACCTGTTCGAAGTAGATGAGGCGTGGTTGCAAGAGCAGGGTCACTTCGACAAAATGCTGATCGATCCGCCACGTGAAGGTGCAATCGCTGTGGCAACTTCCTTGGGCAAGGCAAAAACCTTGCCCCGACGGATTGTCTATGTTTCCTGCAACCCGGCTACGCTGGCTCGCGACGCCGCTGTGCTGGTACATCGTAACGGCTATTCATTGAGAGCGGCAGGCGTGGTAAACATGTTTCCCCATACTACGCATGTGGAGTCGATAGCGCTGTTTGAGAGAGCGAACGATTGAAGGAGAAGTGCGGCAGAAATAAAAAGGGGCAGCTGTAAACAGCTGCCCCTTTTTTACGCTGAAAACCTGCTACTGCTACGTCAGTCTTTCTCTCCAGAGAAAGCCAGCAACAGGTGCAGAAGGCTGGTGAAGAGGTTATAGATGCTGAGATAAAGACCCATCGTCGCCATCACGTAATTCGTTTCGCCACCATTTACGATGCGGCTTACATCAAACAAGATGAAACCGGAGAACAGCAGCACCGCCACTGCCGAGATGGCGAGCGAGGCAGCTGGCACGGCGAAGAACAGATTGGCAAGAGAAGCGATGATTAGCAGTATCAGTCCCACGAACAGGAAATTTCCCATGAAGCCGAAATCCTTCTTCGTCACGGTTGCGATTCCTGCCAAAGTGAAAAATATCGCGCCGGTTCCAGCAGCAGCGGTCGCGATGACTTGGCCGCCGTTCTTGAAGTGAAGCGCGTATTGTAGTATCGGACCCAGCCACCATCCGGCAACGAAAGTAAATGCAAACAGCAATACGATTCCCATCACGCTGTTGCGGGTCGCGCTTACGCCAAATAAGAGACCCATCATGACGGCGAACATTACCAGCGGCCCCATGATTGGCGCTTGTGCCAGGAATGCAAAATTGGTGCTCATCCCGATCATGGCACCGATAACCGTCGGAATCATGGTCAAGCCAAGCATCATGTAGGTGTTGCGCAAGACCTTGTTGCGGGCTACCGCCAGTCCGGTTTGCGCAGTCGGGCTAGAATAACGAAGTTCAGGTTGCATGATGTCTCCCAGGTTGACGAACAACTATACACTGCATAAGACTACTCATGTTTGGAAAAAGTTGCAATGTCAATATGGCTGTAGGGATCTTCGTAGAAAAATCAATGCCAGAGGGGCGATCGGCGTAATGGCGATGGTTAGGGTCG
Source organism: Nitrosospira sp. Nsp14 (assembly GCF_900113575.1). Taxonomy (GTDB): domain Bacteria; phylum Pseudomonadota; class Gammaproteobacteria; order Burkholderiales; family Nitrosomonadaceae; genus Nitrosospira. The sequence goes on along the minus strand of NZ_FOPV01000011.1, from coordinate 4,751 downwards.
AGCGTTCTACCAGGAGGCAGGAAATTCTCGATTATTGGGTGCGAGCAGATTCCGTCATCATCGAATTCCGCCCGCCGGGACGTTACTGTTCAGTCTTTGCCGCCATTCTTATTCTCGCCTGAGCTTCAGCCTTATTTGTCGCTGATGCTTGACGCCCGAAGGCGTCGCGAGTTTCCTTGTCCGCTAGCGCTCCCTTGATGCTGAGCGCGCATCGCCATCGTTTACCATTTCTTGTCACGAACAGTCGCATTTCTTCCCGAGGATGAGGCTTATGGCAGTGGTAGCAATAGATGGAGGTAGGCACGATCTTAGTATTATTAAATTTAAGATTGATTTCGGTGTTAATCCCAGATGAGGGCTATTTGCTAAAGGACATAACGAAAAACGAACTCCTTCTGCTATGGACGCCAAGGTGGTTTTTTGTTTACTGCCTAGATGTCAAAATACAAGCACGCCATCGAAGGGAACATGGCTGCTATCGAGTCCTTATCGGATAAGTTTGGAGTCTCCGACTCCAAACTAAAAAGCAACGCACCTAATTCATCATCGGTCGCCGGGTCACCGCTTAATCCGAACATATCTAACAAATTCGCTTTGCTCACTTTCCGTCCTTTCGCCACTCATTAAAGAAATACCGCTTGTATGAGGAGCAATAATCTCATCGAGTAATAGTCCGTTCTGTGCGATTCCGCACTCATCTGTGATGATTTGAAGAAATTTGAAGTAGCGACCAAAAGTAGCGACCAAAAGTAGCGACCAAAAGTAGCGACCAAAAGTAGCGATTAAGAGTAGCGACCAAATGGAGCGGACATGGTGCCTCATGTTCAATGTTCGCTAAATAGAGGGACAGCGACAAATGGATATTAAACAAGAGTTTTGTCTGTCTTGTCGGTAGCAATACTGACCTTGAGTAACCCGATTCTTTCTGCAGCCCCGGTTTCTGAGATGCTGGTATAGTGGTTCAGTTTGAAATATTTAAAGATTGCAATTCGATATTTGCAACGACCATGATCAAAACTCAACAGCCCTGGAGGAACTATGGAATGGTTGCTAATGGCGGCGTTAGCTTTCGTGGTGGGGGGTTTAATCGGGGTAAAATTTGGCCGCCAGAGAACCGATCTTCGGCAAAGAAAGAGTGCGTTGGAATGGGAGAAGAGTAGAGATAAAAAATAAAAAGCCCAACGAGAACGGGATTTGCGTCCCCCCATTACCTTAGGTCGGTGTTCCAGCGTTGTCCGGCCGTTTCCCCCTTCCATTGATGTAGAGGCTGCGAAGGAGGCGGTGATCTTAATCCGATACAGCAAAGAATCTGAGAGAAATGGGAGGTATTATGACAAGAATCATCGGGATTTCGGGTAGCCTCCGTAGCGGCTCATTCCATACTGCGCTGTTACGCGCGAATACTCAGCTTGTGCCGGCGGGTACGGTGCTGGAGGTCGAAACGCTCAAAGGCATTCCGCTATATGACGGGGACCTCGAAGCCGCTGACGGCGTTCCCCCGGTGGTGACGGCATTGAAAGACCGCATAGCAGATGCCCACGGATTATTGCTGGTTACCCCTGAGTACAACAATTCTATCCCAGGCGTATTCAAAAATGGTATTGACTGGCTCTCAAGGCCACCTAGTGACATTGCCCGGGTTTTCGGTGGCCGACCGGTTGCGGTGATGGGCGCTTCGCCCGGCGGTTTCGGGACAATCCTTTCACAAAATGCCTGGCTGCCTGTTTTACGCACGTTGGGCACTCGCCCCTGGTTTGGCGCGCGAATGATGGTGTCCCGGGCAAATAATATATTCGATGAGAAGGGAGAGATAGTCGATCAGCATCTGCGTTCGCAGCTCCAGCAATTTATCAATGGCTTCGCCGATTTCATAAAGGCCAGTAAAGTGGGGGAGGATGGCTAAATCCAAATCCACCTATTTCTGCTTTGAATGCGGCGGCCAGCCATTGAAATGGCAGGGGCAGTGCCCACTGCCAAACATGGAATAAATTGGTCGAGGCTGTTCCGATGAAATCGGTGGAAGGCCTTGCGGACGTTCTCACGCCGCAATCGGCCAAGGTGGGCGCTCGACATCCATCCCAATCGTCCGCCCGTCAAATAAATAACGCATGAGCAGCATTCCGATTGCATATAAAAGATTCTACTAATATTTAATAATATTCACTTGAACTTGTTTTCTGCCTAACCTATAAATCATAGGTGGGTGTCGTTTACCTATAGCGATCTGCTCAGTGAATTTCGATTCGAGATGGCCCCACAACTGCGCAAGGGCAATAGGGGTCTCGGCGACGCCAAACTGGCCTGATGCTCGCCTACCAGCACCAGTGCCTTCACCCGCGCCTTCCACCGAGACGCCAGCCGGTCTCCCAAAGATGGCGCCAGCGTCACTGGCCCGACGACATCAGTCAGCGTGACCGCCGCCGCCCCCGTATTCGCTTATCGCGAGTAAAACAGACTGCTCGACGAACAATATGCTGGAGAACCACGATGGCTCTCCGGCAGGATCGAATCGCAGTGCGGCCGCCATGGCCGGGCGGAAGTGCGGTGAACTATGGCCAAATGGAGACCACGGACATCGTGTTGCAGCACATCAGGAAAACGGAGGTAATTCATGAAAGCAGGTCTTGAGGTGTGGCGCGTCACAGCCAGCGCGGTGAGCGTATCGGCACTTGTTCTGGCGGTCACTGGCCAAGCATATGCACAACCGGTAGACCCGGCAAAGAAGGCACTGGCAGCCCCGCAGGTTACGGAATTGCAAACCCAGTCCCGTGCCATTCTAATGCGCATGGCCCAGTTCCTTGGAGGAGCGCAGAGCTTCAGCGTCAACATTCGCGACGGATACGACGTTGTACAGAAATCCGGTCAGAAGATTGAGTTTGGCGACAAGCGCAAAGTTATTCTGAGCCGACCCGACCAATTGCGCGCTGAAGGCGAACGCAGCGACGGCACAAAGACGCAGGTCGTCTTCAACGGCAAGGAAATCGTCTTGGTCGATGCCACCCGCAACGTCTATGCAACGGCGCCGCAGCCTGGCGGCGTGGACGATACGGTCGTACATTTTGTAAGGGATCTCGGTATTCGTTTTCCGCTCGCGCGGATGCTGGTAAGCCGACTGCCCGCAGAGTTCGAAGACCAGGTACGTTCGGTGGATTACGTCGAGAAGACGAGCATCGACGGTGTCCCGTGCCACCACCTTGCCGCGCGTTCCGACACGGTCGACTTCCAGGTCTGGGTGGCCGATGGCGACAAGCCGTTGCCGCAGCGCGTGGTGATTACTTACAAGAAGGCCGCGGGCCAGCCCCAGTTCTGGGCGCACTTCTCCGACTGGGATATGGCACCGGCGATCAACGATTCCACTTTTTTGCTGCAGGTTGACGGCCTGCGAAAAATTGCCTTTGCGGCGCAACTTCCAAGTACGTCGCCCGCGCCGCGCAAGACATCACCGGGTAAAGGAGCCAAGTGATGAAAAAGACTACATCATGGAGTTTCGTCGCTGCCGCAGCGGTGTGTGCAGCAGTATTCACCGTGGGCCAGATCGATGATGCGGATGCGAGAGGCGGCGGTCGCGGCGGAGGGGGTGGCGGCGGTCGCGGCGGCGGCGGCCACGGCGGTGGCGGTTTCTCCAATGTCGGGCCCGCATCGGCGGGTGGGTTTTCCTCGGGCGGCGGACAGCGCGCGGGCGGACAGCGCAGCGCCGCACAGCCCAGCGGCGGAGAGCGCAGCGCCGGACAGCGCGGAGAGGAGGCTGCGGCTAGGCAGGCGCAGCGGCAGGAGAGCGTGAGTCAGAACCAGAGTCAGCGTCAAGCTACCGCCAGCCAAAACCAAGCTGACCGGCAGGCCGCAGCCCAGGCAGCTCAGAGCGATCGGCAGGCCGCAGCTTCAGATATGCATGAGCACTACCATGATGACGATGATTGGGATAACGGCGCGGCATTCGTAGGAGGCGCAATTGTGGGCGGTACGATGGTCGCCGCGACTACGCCAACCTACCCATCCACAACCTACTACCCATCCACAACCTACGTCACCAATGAGCCTGCGCCCGCGCCCACTCCGGCATATGTCCCCCCTCCGTGCGACGTCGCCCCAATCGAGGTCAGCGGTGTGCCCTACTACAACTGTGGCAAGACTTGGTACACTGAAGGTTACGCTAGTAGCGGCCCAGTATATATGCCGGTTCCACCGCCTCCCGGACACTGAACATTGGGGTCGCCAAAAAAATCGACGAGGAGCTGATGGCCCGCCTCGGAGTAGGGGAAACGGGACCGGTATCACTTATGAAAATAGGTAACAACTGTTCCAGCCTCTCGAGCAGGGCCAGTAGCTCGATGGCAAGCGGTTGCTTGAGCTCACTGCCGTTCACGCCCAACAGCGTCGCGACAAAGGCAAGGCGTATAACGTTCACATCCTAGACGTTGAAGGCATCGCCAAGGGCAAAGCTCTTAAGAGTTTGAGAAATGGCGACGCGAACGATGCCGGAGCCATCCGCTTGTAGAACGACTCCTTTCAAAGGATCTTAGAGCCGGCCTGTACAATTTAGCGACAGATGAATCCGACAGCAGTCTTCTTGAAACTGTCTATATTGAAAAAGAGGCTCTATGTAGTGGTTCAATTTGCACGGACACCTTGATAAGTGGATTATTCACTTATGGAGGAGTTTATGATGGTTGCACGCAGAGCACGGAGGGAGTTTGACGCCGGCTTCAAATTGGAAGTGGTGCGCATGGTGAAAGACCAGGGATTGAGCGTAG
>NZ_FOPV01000001.1 GCF_900113575.1 Nitrosospira sp. Nsp14 | reverse complement strand
CACTCGAAACTGGGCTACCTGTCGCCCGTCGTCTATGAACGGAAAATGGTAGCAATACCACCTATCACGGTGTCTGAAATGATTTGACCACCACATCCAAGGGGACCTGCCTTATCGATAGTCGGCGTTCTATATCAGAAAAAGCGATAAACAAATCAATACTTATTAGTTGCCGTCATAAGGATGGGCTGATAACGTTCTCCCCAAGTTCATATTGGCTTAGCAAACAGCAACAACTAGTAATAACGAGGTGCAGATCCCATGACTGGATGCGGTCGAAACAACAACGCCGCGCCTGATCCGGCCACCGAGTTTATTTGGAGAAAACAATGAAACATTTTTGGCGAATCGCGCTTGCACCCGCGATCGGCTTATTATTCACCAGCACTAGCCAGGCGGAGGAAACCACCAGGCTGTCGAAGAACCTGCTGCTTAGCCAGGGGGTAGAACAAAAGAATGTTCGGAATGGAGTAACGGATCTTGATAAATCGTCTTTAAATGCTTCAGACCGTAAATACAAATGGACAATCCCATCATTGGATAGCAGTGATAAGTGGGCTATCCCGTCAGCGGCGAATCCTGTCCCATCAGACAAATCTGCGGCAAAACCGGAAGCCAGCAAAAAATCTACAAGCTACTACAGACCTGCAAGCAGCTATAGTACCCAACCGGAATCTGATCCACCGAGATATGTGCGTAATCTGAGCAAAACCGGTATCGAGGCTTTCAAGGACATCACGTGGCTGGATGTAGGACTGGATCACCGGACACGTTACGAATTCCGCAGTAACGACATAAGGCGGACTGATCTCACCCTCGATCAGCCGTTCCTGCTCCGTTCGCGGGCTTATCTGGGCATTAAGGAGATTCTTGATCCATTAAGGGGCGCGGTCGAGTTTCAGGACTCGCGGCGTTATAACGGTAAGTTTCCCCATGACGATCGCGACTTCAATTACTACGAATTGATCCAAGCCTATGGCGAACTTTATTTCAAAGGCGCGCTAGGGGAAGACGACAGGAAGCAGCAACGACCGTTACGATTCCGAGCGGGCCGGATGGCCTATGAAGCGCTTGACCGGCGTTTCATCGGCCGCAACGAGTGGCGCAATACTACCAATACGTTTGAGGGGTTCCGCCTGAATCTCGGCCAGGAGGCCAATGACTGGGAAGTAGATCTGTGGGCATACCAACCCGTCAAACGCCTGTTGACCGATTTTGACCAGCGCGTGGAAAACCAATGGTTTTACGGTGCCATCACCCATTGGCGGAAATGGTCGGACATCATTACACTCCAGCCGTATTACATGGGGCTGATGCAGGATGGCAGTAAAGTTCCAGGCCAGATAGACCGTGAAATTCACTCGCCTGGCTTGCGCGGCTACGGGAAGATAGGCAGCACGAACCTTGACTATGACTTCAACCTGATCTACCAATTTGGAAGAAATGGCGCGGATCGGCATGATGCCCATGGCTATACCCTTGAAGCCGGATATACCTTCAAGCACGAGTGGAAACCACGGATCAGCGCGTTTTATGGCTACGCAACCGGAGACCGGAATCCGAATGACAACGTAAACAACCGCTTTGAACGCTTCTTTGGTTTTGCGCGGCCCTGGTCGGCGGACGACTACATCGTATTCGAGAATGTCAAGGCGCCAAAGATAAAGCTGGAGCTTCAACCAGCCAAGGACCTGCGTATAGATGGCGGCTACAGCTGGTATTGGCTTGCAAGCAGCACAGACCGCTTTAATAACCTTCTCGATGGCAATACCAGCGCACGCCCTAACCCCGGATTCAATCGTGACGCAACCGGCAGAAGTGGTGATTTTATTGGCCACAACTTTGACATACGCGCACGCTACAAGCTTACTGAACGCATCGATACCACGATTGGCTACTCGCATTTTGTCAGCGGCAACTTCACCCGTAACCGTCAGGTGGCCGCACTTGGTCGGAGTCCGGGAAGTTCAGATTTTTTCTACGCGGAGGTCGTAATCAGCGCGTTCTAAATGAAGCGTTTCCTGTTTCTCAATCGGTTACTAAAAGTAGTTGAAGACTTATTTATTAAAGGACAAATAAAATGAAATTGAAAACATTCCTTTCGACGGCTCTGCTGGCAGCGAGTTTTTTTTCCGTCAGTGCGTTTGCGGAGAAAAACCTGCTAAACGTCTCCTATGATCCGACCCGGGAGCTTTACCAGGAATTCAACGCCGCTTTCGCGAAGTACTGGGAGTCCAAAACCGGGGAGAAGGTCTCAATCAAGCAATCCCACGGCGGGTCGGGCAAGCAGGCCCGATCGATCATTGATGGCCTGGAGGGCGATGTTGTGACGCTTGCACTGGCAAACGATATTAACGCGATCGCCGAGAAAGCAAAACTGCTGCCGGAAGATTGGCAGAAACGATTGCCGCAGAATAGCACCCCGTATACCTCGACGATTGTTTTCCTGGTGCGAAAGGGGAACCCAAAAGGAATTAAGGACTGGAACGATCTAGCCCGCCCCGGGGTCGCGGTGATCACGCCGAATCCGAAGACTTCCGGAGGAGCACAATGGAACTACCTCGCGGCCTGGGAATTCGGCAAGCGGCATTTTGGCGACGCCAAAGCAAAGGAATTTGTCGCGGACATCTATAAAAACGTTCCTGTACTCGATTCCGGCGCGCGCGGCTCGACCACGACCTTTGTAGAGCGCGGTGTCGGGGATGTGTTCATCTCCTGGGAAAACGAGGCTTTTCTGGCGATCAAGGAACTGGGCCCCGGGAAATTCGAAATTGTCGTGCCGTCACTCAGCATTCTTGCGGAACCTCCGGTTGCAGTGGTAGACAAGGTGGTTGATAAGAAGGGCACACGAGCGGTTGCCGAAGCGTATCTCCAGTATCTGTATTCGGATGAAGGGCAGGAAATAGCGGCAAAAAATTTCTACCGTCCCAGCAATTCCGCTATTGCCGAGAAGTATGCAAAACAGTTCCCGGTTATCAAGCTGTTCAAGATCGACGACGCATTTGGCGGTTGGAAAAAAGCTCACAAAATTCATTTTGCCGACGGCGGGACCTTTGACCAGATTTATCAGAAGTAGCAGGCTTGGATATAACACCAAACCCGATAATCCGGAGGTACGATGACTGCATTGCTCGTAGGCGGTGACTATATAGAAACACTCAAACGAGAACTTATCGCCCACGGCTTGACTCGCGTGGAGCACTGGGATGGACGCGGGTCCAGGTTTACCAAACGCACAATTCCGGGGAATGCAAGGCTCGTGGTGATACTGTACGATTATGTCAGCCATAGTGTCTCGAATGCGCTTAAACAGCAGGCTAACAAAAGTGGCATCCCATTAGTCTTTTGCCGCAACTCGACCCATGAATTGCGCGGTAAACTGGAAAGCTTGGCGCTCAGCCCCACCCCCTGTCGCTGCTGCGACATAATCAGTCATCTAAAAGATTTCATTGGACATTGGGCTTTTCGGGCAACTGAAACTACATTCACGGCTGAACAGGGGAAAGAGCATAGATATGAAAGCGACAAATGCGCGGGACAACTTGTTCCAGGTTCAGGCAACCACCGATTACCTGCTGCAGCGTCTGGAAGATAACTGGATAGTTGGGCATTTCGCTAATAATCGGCTGGCAAGCGTGTTTCAACCGATCGTTGCCGCGAATGCACTACAGGTTATTGGACATGGCGCCTACATTCAATGCGATCCTGACAGTAAAAACTTCGTTTCGCCTTGGGAAATTTTTTCGCTGGGGACGGAGGACTCAATGCTGGTTAAGCTGGATCGCCTGTGCCGCACAGTGCATGCGCTCAATTATTTCCACGCCGGTTCCGGACCGGGCAATCTCTTTGTCAACGTCCAGCCCCGTCTGCTTGAGAGTGTCAAGGATGATCATGGTCACGCGTTCGCAAAAGTGCTTGATCTCATTGGCATATCTACGTCTCGCGTGGTCATTGAGATCCCTGCGGAAGTAAATCGCAACTGGAAACTGCTCGGGCATGTGATCGGTAACTATCGCTCGCACGGCTACCGCATCGCAGCTAATCACAGCGGTACAGGTGAGAACTGGATGGCCGAATTGGGGAGTCTGTATCCCGATATTGTCAGGCTGGAGGCTTCGGCGCTAATGGGCCGGTTCGGTGCGCGGACGCTCGTCGATTCGATACACCAGTTTGGCGCATCAGTGCTGGTGTGCGAGATCGAAACATCACAGCATAAGGCGGCGGCCCTCCAGGAAGGGGCGGATTTATTGCAGGGCCGAGCCTTGGGTGTGCCGGTGCGCGCGGTTGAGCCTTCGGTACCAGTACCTGCGGGTAATCATTACCCGGCGCCGTCGGAAAATTATCGTCAGAGATCGTTTAGGGGAAGCCCTGATTGAACAAATTCAAACAACACAGTGTCCTGCCAGGATTTAACCTGGCACTGGGATTTACGCTGCTTTATCTCAGCCTGATCGTACTGATTCCTCTTTCCGCCACGTTTATCCGCGCATCAGCTCTCAGTTGGCCGGAATTCTGGAGCATAGTAACCACCCCGAGGGTGTTGGCTTCCTACCGGTTGACATTTGGCGCATCTTTCGCAGCGGCGCTCGTCAATGCGGTGTTTGGGCTATTGGTCGCTTGGGTATTGGTACGTTACCGTTTCCCCGGCAAAAAGCTGGTGGATGCACTGGTTGATCTTCCGTTTGCGTTGCCAACGGCTGTGGCCGGAATTGCGCTGACGGCGCTCTACGCTGGCAATGGCTGGATCGGGCAGTTCTTTGAGCCGCTTGGTATCAAGATTGCATTCACGCCTATTGGTATCTTTGTGGCCTTGACCTTCATCGGCCTCCCCTTCGTGGTGCGGACAGTCCAGCCGGTCCTCGAGGACATCGAAGCAGAGCTGGAGGAAGCGGCGGCGACGCTCGGCGCCACCCGCTTTCAGACCTTCTCGCGAGTAATCTTTCCGACCGTGATGCCCGCGTTGATGACAGGTTTCGCACTTGCGTTCGCGCGTGCCATTGGGGAGTATGGATCAGTTATTTTTATCGCGGGCAACATGCCGATGGTTTCGGAGATCACGCCCCTTCTTATCATCACGAAGCTTGAGCAATATGATTACGCAGGAGCAACCGCGCTCGCGGTTGTGATGCTGGTGATTTCGTTCATTATGCTTCTGGTCATTAATTTACTGCAATGGTGGACCCGGCATCGGAGCGCTTTAGCATGAGGACATTGCAATGAGCGCCATCGCGATTTCCTCGCCCGGCCGCAACCGTAACGCGCGAGCCACAACCGAATCCGCGTGGATACGGAGGAGCTTGATCTCAATCGCGCTTGCATTTCTGACTCTTTTTCTCTTTGTCCCCTTAATTTCAGTATTTTATGAGGCATTGAAGAAGGGTCTGGACGTCTATGTCGCGGCAGCAACTGAGCCAGAAGCGGTATCTGCCATCAAACTGACGCTTACCGCCGCTGCAATTGCTGTACCCCTTAATGTGATATTCGGCCTCGCGGCGGCCTGGGCGATTGCCAAGTTTGAATTTCGGGGAAAGAGCGTTCTTACCACCCTGATAGATCTACCTTTTTCGGTATCTCCAGTGGTAGCCGGGTTGATCTATGTGCTCATGTTCGGCTTGCAGGGCTGGCTTGGACCCTGGCTTGCAGAGAATGACATCAAGATCATTTTTGCTGTGCCCGGAATTGTGCTTGCGACCATTTTTGTAACCGTTCCGTTTATCGCTCGTGAGTTGATTCCACTGATGCAAGCGCAGGGAACCGAGGAGGAGGAGGCGGCGGTAATTCTGGGTGCAAGCGGCTGGCAGACTTTTTTCCGCGTCACGCTACCAAATGTAAAATGGGGTGTACTGTATGGCACCATTCTCTGCAATGCACGAGCGATGGGTGAATTCGGAGCGGTATCCGTCGTATCTGGACATATTCGCGGCAGTACAAACACGTTGCCGTTGCATGTGGAGATTTTATATAACGAGTACAACTTCGCGGCAGCATTTGCAGTAGCCTCACTACTGGCCTTGCTTGCGCTGGTGACGCTGGGGTTGAAGATGCTGGTGGAAACGCGCGCCAAGCAACAAGAGGAGAATGTCGGTGAGCATTGAAGTACGCAATCTTTCCAAACGCTTTGGCAGTTTCTCGGCGCTTCGCGACGTCAGCCTTGAAGTCCGTCCAGGGGAATTGCTTGCACTGCTAGGGCCGTCGGGGTCCGGAAAAACCACTTTACTCCGCGTTATCGCCGGACTGGAAACGGCGGATACCGGACAGGTGCTGTTTCACGGCGAGGATGCAACTAACCAGCATGTGCGCGAGCGGCAGGTGGGTTTCGTATTTCAGCACTATGCGTTATTCAGAAATATGAGCATACTGGAAAACGTTGCTTTCGGATTGCGTGTACGTCCGAAGAAATTCCGTCCCTCCGATGAAGAAATTCGTCGGCGCGTGCATGAATTGCTGAAACTGGTGCAGCTGGACTGGCTTGCTGACCGCTACCCGCATCAGCTTTCGGGGGGGCAACGTCAACGCATCGCGCTGGCTCGGGCCCTGGCAGTGGAGCCGAATGTTTTACTTCTGGATGAGCCCTTCGGCGCGCTGGACGCAAGGGTACGCAAGGAGCTGCGGGCATGGTTGCGACGACTACATGATGACATGCACATCACCAGCGTGTTCGTCACCCATGATCAGGAAGAAGCGTTGGAGGTTGCGGACAGGGTGGTTGTCATGAATGAAGGGCGTATCGAACAGATCGGAACGCCAGACGAAGTGTATGAACGCCCGGCAAGTCCTTTTGTCTACGAGTTTTTAGGCAAGGTCAATCTGTTCCATGGCCGGCTTCACCGCGGCCGCGCCTGGGTTGGAGGAATAGAGATCGATGCGCCCGAGCATCCCGAAGCCGAGGAACTGCCGGCAGTGGCGTACGTAAGGCCTCATGATATCGAAATCGAGCGTATTCCCGCCGTTAGCGGGTTGAACGGAGACGGGGATAGCGGTACGAGCCTCGTCGCGCAGGTAAGTCATGTGCTCGCAATCGGCCCCGTTGTGCGCCTTGAACTGATACGTAACGGCGATAAGGATAAAGAACACCAGGAGCTGATAGAGGTTGAAATCAGCAAGGAACGGTTCAGGGAATTGAATTTGGCGCGGGGCGACGAGGTTTTAATTAAACCCTCACGCTTCGATCTTTTTCCACGCCAGATCCACTAGGGTTCCTCGGCGCTTCGCTTGGTGAGCGAGAATTCGTCTCGTCATCAGGATAGCTTGCCGAGTCGCCGCCGGCCGGGCTCATACGCTTGAGCCAACCGATAGGTGAGGTACGTGAAAGGATGGCTCATTCGACTCCAATAAAAAAGCCCCGACTCTAACGAGCGGGGCTTTTTCTTATGGGGTGCCTGGCAGTGACCTACTTTCGCATACGAATGCATACTATCATCGGCGCGACTTCGTTTCACGGCCCTGTTCGGGATGGGAAGGGGTGGGTCCAAAGCGCTATGACCGCCAAGCGTAACTTTTATCGCGCCACGACCGAAAAGCGACCATGGTCTGATTCTCGAATCGCAAGCAACGATCTGGAAGAAGTAAATTGGGTTGATTATATCGGCAAACACTATTTCTTAAGGTTATAGGATCAAGCCGCACGGTCAATTAGTATCGGTTAGCTTAACGCATTACTGCGCTTCCACACCCGACCTATCAACGTCGTGGTCTTCGACGAACCTTTAGGGGGGTTAAACCCCCGGGGAAGTCTCATCTTGAGGCGAGTTTCCCGCTTAGATGCTTTCAGCGGTTATCTCTTCCGCACTTAGCTACCCGGCGATACGACTGGCGTCATAACCGGTACACCAGAGGTGCGTCCACTCCGGTCCTCTCGTACTAGGAGCAGGTCCTCTCAAACTTCCAACGCCCACGGCAGATAGGGACCAAACTGTCTCACGACGTTTTAAACCCAGCTCACGTACCACTTTAAATGGCGAACAGCCATACCCTTGGGACCGGCTACAGCCCCAGGATGTGATGAGCCGACATCGAGGTGCCAAACTCCCCCGTCGATATGAACTCTTGGGAGGAATCAGCCTGTTATCCCCGGCGTACCTTTTATCCGTTGAGCGATGGCCCTTCCATACAGAACCACCGGATCACTATGACCTGCTTTCGCATCTGCTCGACTTGTCAGTCTCGCAGTCAAGCACGCTTTTGCCATTGCACTATCAGCACGATTTCCGACCGTACCTAGCGTACCTTCGTACTCCTCCGTTACACTTTGGGAGGAGACCGCCCCAGTCAAACTGCCTACCATACACGGTCCCCGATCCAGATAATGGACCTAGGTTAGAACCTCAACAACATCAGGGTGGTATTTCAACGTCGGCTCCATGAGCTCTGGCGAGCCCACTTCAACGCCTCCCACCTATCCTACACAGACATTGTCAAAGTCCAATGTAAAGCTACAGTAAAGGTGCACGGGGTCTTTCCGTCTAGCCGCGGGGAGATTGCATCTTCACAAACATTTCAACTTCGCTGAGTCTCAGGAGGAGACAGTGTGGCCATCGTTACGCCATTCGTGCAGGTCGGAACTTACCCGACAAGGAATTTCGCTACCTTAGGACCGTTATAGTTACGGCCGCCGTTTACCGGGGCTTCGATCAAGAGCTTGCACCCCATCACTTAACCTTCCGGCACCGGGCAGGCGTCACACTCTATACGTCCACTTTCGTGTTTGCAGAGTGCTGTGTTTTTATTAAACAGTCGCAGCCACCATTTCTTTGCAACCCCCATCCGCTTCACACGCGAGGTGCTACACATACCGGGGGCACACCTTATCCCGAAGTTACGGTGTCAATTTGCCGAGTTCCTTCTCCTGAGTTCTCTCAAGCGCCTTGGAATTTTCATCCCGCCCACCTGTGTCGGTTTGCGGTACGGTCCTCATCCAACTGAAGCTTAGTGGCTTTTCCTGGAAGCAGGGTATCACTCACTTGGCGCCCCGAAGGGCGTTTCGTTATCACGCCTCAACTAAGCCGCCCGGATTTGCCTAGGCGGCACGTCTACACGCTTCAACCGGGACATCCAACACCCGGCCGAGCTAACCTTCTCCGTCCCCACATCGCATTGGACAAAGGTACTGGAATATTAACCAGTTTCCCATCAGCTACGCATTTCTGCCTCACCTTAGGGGCCGACTCACCCTGCGCCGATGAACGTTGCGCAGGAAACCTTGGGCTTACGGCGAGGGAGCCTTTCACTCCCTTTATCGCTACTCATGTCAGCATTCGCACTTCCGATACCTCCAGCAGCCTTCTCAAGCCACCTTCGCAGGCCTACGGAACGCTCTCCTACCATCTACACTTGCGTGTAAATCCCTAGCTTCGGTGCACAGTTTGAGCCCCGTTACATCTTCCGCGCAGGACGACTCGATCAGTGAGCTATTACGCTTTCTTTAAAGGATGGCTGCTTCTAAGCCAACCTCCTGACTGTTTTAGCCTTCCCACTTCGTTTACCACTTAACTGTGTCTTTGGGACCTTAGCTGAGGGTCTGGGTTGTTTCCCTTTCGACACCGGACGTTAGCACCCGATGTCTGTCTCCCACGCTCGCACTCTTCGGTATTCGGAGTTTGCCATGGTTTGGTAGGCCTAAACGGCCCCCTAGCCATAACAGTGCTCTACCCCCGAAGGTGATACGTGAGGCACTACCTAAATAGTTTTCGGAGAGAACCAGCTATTTCCAGATTTGTTTAGCCTTTCACCCCTACCCACAGCTCATCCCCTAATTTTTCAACATTAGTGGGTTCGGACCTCCACGAGGTGTTACCCCCGCTTCATCCTGGCCATGAGTAGATCATCTGGTTTCGGGTCTACACCCAGCAACTAAACGCCCTATTAAGACTCGCTTTCGCTGCGCTTCCCCTATTCGGTTAAGCTTGCTACTGAATGTAAGTCGCTGACCCATTATACAAAAGGTACGCAGTCACGGAACAAGTCCGCTCCCACTGTTTGTATGCATGCGGTTTCAGGGTCTATTTCACTCCCCTCCCGGGGTTCTTTTCGCCTTTCCCTCACGGTACTGGTTCACTATCGGTCGATTACGAGTATTTAGCCTTGGAGGATGGTCCCCCCATATTCAGACAGGATTTCACGTGTCCCGCCCTACTTGTTCCAACCCTAGTTCCACACTCAAACTTTCGCCTACGGGGCTATCACCCACTATGGCCCGACTTTCCAGACGGCTCGGCTGGTTCGAGTGCTAAAAATTGGAGGCTGATCCCATTTCGCTCGCCACTACTCTGGGAATCTCGGTTGATTTCTTTTCCTCTGGCTACTTAGATGTTTCAGTTCACCAGGTTCGCCACGCTTGACCTATGTATTCAGTCAAGGTTGACCCTTGCGGGCCGGGTTTCCCCATTCGGACATCTCCGGATCAAAGCTTGTTTGCCAGCTCCCCGGAGCTTTTCGCAGGCTACCACGCCCTTCATCGCCTGTAATCGCCAAGGCATCCACCACATGCACTTATTCGCTTGATCCTATAACCTTAAGGGCTCGGGTTCAGAAACATGATGCGTTTCATCATCCAAACCGGTGTTACAGGTGTTTGCTTGCATCGCATCCGACTAAAAATGCGATGCATCGATACAATCTAACCCGGTATTCCGTTGCGAAAGATGCGACCCGCGCAAAAGAGCGCTGCGCACCCCGTCGAGAACGGAATACTTTACTTCTTCCAAATTGTTAAAGAACGTCGGTCGCCAGTGAAAAAACCAGAGTCTAATAAGACCCTTAAACTTTCCATCGGTTTCCGAAATACAGCCGCTGGTTAAAAACCAGAAGTAAACGCTTTACGTTTACTTCTACTTTCTAGATAAATCTGTGAACTATCGTTTTCTAAATTGGTGGAGGTGAACGGGATCGAACCGATGACCCCCTGCTTGCAAAGCAGGTGCTCTCCCATCTGAGCTACACCCCCGTTAGCTGGTGGGTCTGGGTGGACTTGAACCACCGACCCCACGCTTATCAAGCGTGTGCTCTAACCAACTGAGCTACAGACCCGGAACAGAGCTTAGACGCGGCGGATAGGCTTCTATGCTTCTCCAGCCTCTATTCCTCAGCCCCTAGCCTTGCTTTATAAACAACCGATAGGTTGTGGGCGCTTGACGGGAATTTCTCTTGAAAGGAGGTGATCCAGCCGCAGGTTCCCCTACGGCTACCTTGTTACGACTTCACCCCAGTCATGAATCTCACCGTGGCAGGCGCCCTCCTTGCGGTTAGACTACCTGCTTCTGGTGGAACCCACTCCCATGGTGTGACGGGCGGTGTGTACAAGACCCGGGAACGTATTCACCGCGACATGCTGATCCGCGATTACTAGCGATTCCGACTTCACGGAGTCGAGTTGCAGACTCCGATCCGGACTACGACGCGCTTTCTGAGATTAGCTCCCCCTCGCGGGTTGGCAACCCTCTGTACGCGCCATTGTATTACGTGTGAAGCCCTACCCATAAGGGCCATGAGGACTTGACGTCATCCCCACCTTCCTCCGGTTTGTCACCGGCAGTTTCATTAAAGTGCCCAACTGAATGATGGCAATTAATGACAAGGGTTGCGCTCGTTGCGGGACTTAACCCAACATCTCACGACACGAGCTGACGACAGCCATGCAGCACCTGTGTTACCGCTCCCTTTCGGGCACACCCACCTCTCAGCGGGCTTCGGTACATGTCAAGGGTAGGTAAGGTTTTTCGCGTTGCATCGAATTAATCCACATAATCCACCGCTTGTGCGGGTCCCCGTCAATTCCTTTGAGTTTTAATCTTGCGACCGTACTCCCCAGGCGGTCAACTTCACGCGTTAGCTGCGTTACCAAGTCCGTTAAGACCCGACAACTAGTTGACATCGTTTAGGGCGTGGACTACCAGGGTATCTAATCCTGTTTGCTCCCCACGCTTTCGTGCCTGAGCGTCAGTGTTAACCCAGGGGGCTGCCTTCGCCATCGGTGTTCCTCCACATCTCTACGCATTTCACTGCTACACGTGGAATTCCACCCCCCTCTGCCACACTCTAGCCTTGTAGTTTCAAACGCAGTTCCCAGGTTAAGCCCGGGGATTTCACATCTGACTTACAAAACCGCCTGCGCACGCTTTACGCCCAGTAATTCCGATTAACGCTCGCACCCTACGTATTACCGCGGCTGCTGGCACGTAGTTAGCCGGTGCTTCTTCTTCCGGTACCGTCAGTAGTCACAGGTATTAGCTGTGACCGTTTCGTTCCGGCTGAAAGAGCTTTACAACCCGAAGGCCTTCTTCACTCACGCGGCATGGCTGGATCAGGGTTTCCCCCATTGTCCAAAATTCCCCACTGCTGCCTCCCGTAGGAGTCTGGGCCGTGTCTCAGTCCCAGTGTGGCTGGTCGTCCTCTCAGACCAGCTACTGATCGACGCCTTGGTAAGCCTTTACCTCACCAACTAGCTAATCAGACATCGGCCGCTCCAAAAGCGCAAGGTCTTGCGATCCCCTGCTTTTCTCCGTAGAGATTATGCGGTATTAGCACACCTTTCGGTGCGTTATCCCCCACTTAAGGACACGTTCCGATGCATTACTCACCCGTTCGCCACTCGCCACCAGGGTTGCCCCCGTGCTGCCGTTCGACTTGCATGTGTAAAGCATGCCGCCAGCGTTCAATCTGAGCCAGGATCAAACTCTTCAGTTTAATACTGGTAAAACTCTCGCATGACGTATTCAATTCCAGCGCTTACCCCGACTGATCGGGATAAAACCAGAACCTTGTTACATTGTGCGAGCACATCGACTTTTGATTACCGGTTAGTTTCGCCCCTAAAGACGAATCTACCCGGCTGTCCCGGTCAAGTGCCCACACCTATCGGCTGTAAATTTTTAAAGAGCAGTGCTGGCTAACAACTTGCGCCAAGCAACGGGAAAGGCGGCATTATACAGATACTAGGAGGGCGGTCAAGAGTTTTTGTAATTTTTTTATTCCCTGTAAGGTGACCGTCGCCCCCGGGAATTTTCGCTCGCCTACCTACCACTGTTACTGCTTCGACTACGACCTAATCTGATGGTTTGATCGGCAGTCACCAGCCTTCCACAATTCGTATTCTACACTACCTTGCAGTCAAGCGTAGTTCTTTCGTCCACTGCTGTAACACTTTGATGGACGACCTCTGTTCATTTTACCGGCTCATCACGAGATCGTCACCTTCGCAAATTTTCGCTTGCCTACTTGTACAATAGCAGTTTGACCACGATTTAGCTTGATGGTTTTGTCACTTACCTTTTCACCATTCAATTTTATGCCGCCTTGTTCGATCAGGCGTAGCGCTTCCGTCGTACTTGCAGTGAGCCCGGCCTGTTTGAGCAACTGGGCAATTGGTAACCCATCTTTCTCGGCGTGCAATATTTTTTCCAGCATTTCATCGGGTATCGCGCCCCGCCTGAAACGCGCCTCGAAATCCAGCGACGCAGCTTCCGCGTCCCGTTTACTGTGAAAACGCGCGACAATCTCTTGCGCGAACCCCACCTTGACGTCCCGAGGGTTGCGGCCCTGGTTCACCTCCTCCCGCAGTGTGTTGACGGCGTCCATCGGCTCAAACGAAAGCAACTCGATGTACCGCCACATCAGTTCGTCAGATATGGACATCAGCTTGCCAAACATGTCGGAAGGATTCTCTGTGATTCCGATATAGTTACCGGCAGACTTCGACATCTTGTTGACGCCGTCGAGGCCCTCAAGCAAAGGCATGGTGAGAACACATTGCTCCGGCTGCCCGAAATGCTTCTGTAATTCTCTGCCCATGAGCAAATTGAATTTCTGGTCGGTACCCCCGAGTTCCACATCCGCTTTCAGCGCAACCGAATCATAGCCCTGAATCAATGGATATAGAAATTCGTGAATGGCGATAGGCTTATTGCTCCGATAGCGCTTGCCGAAATCGTCTCGCTCCAGCATCCGCGCGACGGTGTGCGTTGCCGCCAGCCTGACCAGATCGCCAGCCCCCAGCTTGTCCATCCAGGCGGAATTGAACACCACCTCGGTCTGCTCCGGCTTCAGGATGCGGAAGACCTGGTTCTCGTAGGATCTCGCATTCTCGATTACCTGCTCCCGCGAAAGCGGCGGGCGGGTAGTGTTTTTCCCGCTGGGATCACCGATCATGCCGGTAAAATCGCCGATCAGGAACAGGGCATGATGCCCCAGATCCTGGAAGTGGCGCATCTTATTCAGCAGAACCGTGTGACCTAGATGCAAGTCGGGGGCGGTGGGATCAAATCCAGCCTTGATTCTGAGCGGCCGGCCCAGAGCCAGCTTCTGCTCCAACTCGTCTTCCAGCAGAAGCTCGCCGCAACCGCGCCTGATTATATCCAGCTGTTCTGTAATGGGCTTCACGGGGTAAAGTCGCGGATACTACCGGTCATTGTCTGCCGCAAAACTCCAGTTAATCAGCTTCTCCAGAACGGCGTTCACATAATCTACCCTGCGATTCTGGTAATCGAGGTAATAGGCATGTTCCCACACGTCGATGGTCAGCAGCGGCTTCATCCCTTTCGTCAACGGCAGATCGGCATTGCCGGTCTTGGTAACCTGCAGCTTGTCCCCATCTTTCACCAGCCATGCCCAGCCGCTGCCGAATTGCGTCGTCGCGGCGGTCGCCAGCTCTTTCTTGCATGCCTCAACGCTGCCGAACGACGCCTCGATCTTTTGCTTCAGTGCCGTCGGAGGCTCGCCACCGCCCTTCGGCGAGAGGCTGTTCCAATAGAACGTATGGTTCCAGACCTGCGCAGCATTATTGAAGATTCCGGCTTTGTCCGCCTGTCCAGCTGTTGACTTGATTACCTCCTCCAGGGACAGGTCCGCCAGATCCGTGCCTGCTATCAGCTTGTTGAGGTTGTCCACATATGTCTTGTGATGCTTTCCATAATGAAATCCCAAGGTGTTTGCCGAAATAACAGGATCCAGCGCATTATCTGCATAGGGCAGAGGTGGCAGAGTATGACTTCCAGTCTTTTGATTGCTCATCGTTTCGCTCCTGTGTGGTAACAAAAAATTCGGTCCGTTCATTTATTCATCGGCAGGAAGAAAAAAGAATGATCGGATAGGGGATGAGGGATATGGCATGTTTGATTGTTAGGCAAAACCCGGTTTCAGCTCGCAAACCACGATGTACGCAGTGTAATAACTGTAAAGTTACATGCGCTGATAAAAGATAGCCAATGAACGATAATTCTGATTTGACTGCGCATTGAATCGGTGTCGTCAAACAAGTATATCCGAAAACATCTGCTTCGATGTACGGACGCGCGACGGCAGTTGAGGCCGCTTAGCGGTTGGAAAACAGTTGGGCCCAACAGCGCGCTGCTCTACGCTTGCAACCATTCATAACCTTTGATTCACAAGGCTGGAACAGAATATGACCGAACCCATCATTACGTGCCCCCATTGCAAGACTTCAATCCGCCTCACCGAGTCCCTGGCCGCACCATTGTTAGCCGCCACGCGCCAACAGTTCGAGCAGCAGCTTTTGCAGAAAGACGACGAGATCGCCCGTCGGGAACAGGGTATCCGGGAACAGGAAAAAGAGATTGTGGAGACCAGGCGCACGCTGGAAGATCGAATAGCGAATCAGGTAGCGGCACGGCTGACAACGGAACGAGCCCGCATCACTGCCGAGGAATCCAGGAAAGCAAAGCTTCTCAATTCCACCGAGTTAGATAACAAAATTCGTGAGATTACCGATCTACAGGAAATTCTTAGAAGTCGTGACGAAAAACTTGCTGCGGCGCAAAAAATTCAGGCAGAGCTTATCCGGAAACAGCGAGAACTCGATGATGCCAGACGCGAGCTGGAGCTCACGATAGAGCAACGCGTTCATGAGGCGCTAAGTGAAGTCCGAGTTCGGGCTAAACAGGAAGCAGAAGACGGGCTCAAGCTCAAGGTAATGGAAAAGGACCAGACCATCGCCTCCATGCAACAAAAGATAGAGGAACTGATGCGCAAGGCCGAGCAGGGATCGCAGCAGTTGCAGGGAGAGGTCCAGGAACTTGCGCTTGAACACCTGCTACGCTCCAGGTTTCCGATCGATGAGATTCAGCCGGTACCTAAAGGCGAATTTGGCGGAGATGTGCTGCACCGGGTTATCGGGAGTGGCGGACACACTGGCGGAACGATTCTATGGGAGACGAAGCGTACCAGAAACTGGAGCGATGCCTGGCTAATCAAGTTGCGCGAGGACCAAAGAGCGGCAAAAGCCGAAATTGCGGTGATCGTAACTCAGACATTGCCGAAGGGCGTGGAGACCTTCGAAATGCTCGACGGGGTGTGGGTAACCCACGCCAGCGCGGCCCTGCCAGTCGCGCTCATCCTTCGTCACTCGTTACTGGAACTCGCGCTTGCGCGCCAATCGTCCGAGGGCCTGCAAACCAAAACGGAAATGATCTACCAGTACCTTACGGGCCCGCGTTTTCGTCAGCGAGTGGAGGCGATTGTAGAAGCATTCACAACGATGCAGGATGATCTGGACAAGGAACGCAGGGTGATAATGAAACAATGGGCCAAACGTGAGGAACAGATCATCCGCGTCATGAGCGCGACAGTCGGTATGTATGGTGACCTGCAAGGAATCGCGGGCAGATCCTTGCAGGAGATCGAAGGGCTGGAATTAAAGAGCCTGGGCTTAACCGAAAACGAGGAAAACGATGGGGCTGCGGCCCCAAGAACACTCTCCCCCTTGCGACCAAACGGAAAAGACTAGGTTTCGCAGAGTTCCACTATCTGCCTGTCGGGATAGCGCTCCAGCTGATATCGTTGCCACAGCCGGGTCCCGATGTGGAACGCGAGCATGTCGGCATTGAATTGCAACGCCGGATTGTTCATTTCGCCGGTAGTTTGACGAAAAAGGCGTAGCCACGTTTCGAACAGCTCAGCGCTGAGTCCCGGTAGGGCTACATGCTTAGGCATCGGCATTCCGCGGAAGCGGTTTGTTCCACGCAGCTTCATTGACCAAAAATTGATCATCTGGATGAAGTGCGCGTCCCAATCTTCGACGTGTGCCTCAAAGATCGGACCCAGGGCGGGATCACGCCTGGCCCTGGCGTAAAAAGTGTGAACAAGCTGCGAAATTTCGTCCTCAGTGCAAAGACTGGGGTCGGGGGCTGTAAACTCTAGTTGTGATGACATAGCGATAAGTGGTCAAGTAGTAACGTCAAACCGCAACCTGCGGTCCCGGTTTCAATCTCTCGGGAATGGGAAGATACGGATGTGCAGACTGCATACCATCCGAACTTTGCACAGTATTTTATGTGATAAGGTGGATTATGTAAAGAGGCGAGCGGGAGGAGTTTCATCAACGCACAAGGCCGTTGAATGATGTCTTAATAATCCCTATGAACCAGCCACGCAGTTCGCGCGATTTAATAGAGGTCCCCACAACTGGGCTTCAAAAAATGATCGCTCATACCGAAGACGAGGAGGGCGGAGTCAAGCAATAACTGCTTAAAATACGCCCTCTCGCGACACACCTTCACATCTTAATATCGCCCGTAGCGTTTGCAAAGCTTCCAGTTGAATTTGGCGGACGCGCTCACGGGTTAAATCGAGACTTGCGGCCAATTGTTCCAGCGTCTGAATCTCGTATCCATTGAGCCCGTAGCGCTTTTCAATGATATAGCGTTGTTTTTCATTCAACCGGTTCAACCAGTCGTGCACGCGATCTTTGATCTCGGTCTGTTCCATCATCAGGTCCGGGCCGGGACTGCGATCATCGGCAATGGCATCGCCGATGGAAAGCAGCGGATCGACATCAAGTGGTGCGTCTAAGGACATCATGCTCATGTTTAAAGAAAACATCCTCTGCACGTCCTTAACCGGTCGTCCCAGCAGATGAGCAACATCCTCCGGCCTGGGGTCTTTGCCGGTATGGGCTTCGAGGTGACGTGCCGCTTGCAGAAT
This sequence comes from Nitrosospira sp. Nsp14, assembly GCF_900113575.1. GTDB lineage: Bacteria > Pseudomonadota > Gammaproteobacteria > Burkholderiales > Nitrosomonadaceae > Nitrosospira. The sequence goes on along the minus strand of NZ_FOPV01000001.1, from coordinate 311,937 downwards.
AATGTTCAGGTCCTTGATGACATGTACTGGCAGACGGATGGTACGCGATTGATTCATGATGCAGCGCTCGATGTTCTGACGTATCCACCATGTTGCATAGGTCGAAAACCGGAAGCCCCGCTCGGGATCGAATTTTTCCAGCGCGTGCATCATTCCCATATTTCCTTCCTCAATCAGATCCAGTAGCGCTACGCCGTGATTAGTGTAATGCTTGGCTATATTGACCACGAGGCGCAGATTGCATTCAATCATCTTCTGCCGTGCAGCAAAATCGTCCTGCTTCACCCGGCGAGTTAACTCCGCCTCTTCCTTGGGAGTCAAGAGAGCATTGTTGCCGATTTCGTTGAAATAAAGCTGGGTTACGTCTGTCAGCAGGAAATCGCCCGCAGGCTCGGTGCTGACGCTGGCGGGTGCTTCTACCACATCGAGCGCATCATCCGGATCCAGCGGCTCCGTCTTATCGTAAGACTCTTCGTCCTCGTGAGTAATTATAGTAATCATTGGCTCACCCTGAAATGCCCGGCAGATGTTTGAGCGGGTCCACCGGTCGCCCGTTCTTGCGAATTTCGAAATGAAGCTTAACTAGATCCGTATCCGTACTTCCCATCTCACCAATTTTCTGTCCTTTCGCTACTGTTTGCCCCTCCTTCACCAATATCTTGTTGTTGTGGGCATAGGCGCTGAGGTAGGTATTGTTATGTTTGATAATGATCAGCTTGCCGTAGCCACGCAAGCCTGCGCCGCTGTATACAACTTTCCCGGCGGCGGAAGCGGTCACCGGTTCCCCCGCTTTGCCAACGATATCGATTCCCTTGTTTGCTTCCGAAAATGCCTCAAGTAGCCTGCCTTTCGCAGGCCAGATCCAGTCGAGCCGATCGGGGTCGGAAATCACCTCTGAAGGTGACTCTGCCGGCGGCAGTATGGTACCGGTTTGTTTCTCAACCATCGGGTCGACTTTTGCCAATACACTACGAGGCGCATCGACGACGCCCTTCAACTGCGCGACAGCCGGCTCCGAATACGGTAATTTGAAAGCCTTAGGTTCGGTTTTAAATCGCTCGGTGTTTGCCGGCACCTTTGCTTCCGATGGAACGGCTGGGCCCGGCGTTACCCCGGGCGCAGATGGCGGAGAAGATTCAGGGAGCGAGAACAGCGATGGCCCCGCTTGCGGCGAGGGCGGAGAGAGGGAAAGCTGTTGGCCAATATGAATTGTGCCGGTGTCCGGAACATTGTTCCACTCCGCCAACTCCTTTCGATCAAGACCATGGTTGAGCGCAATGCTGTAGAGCGTATCGCCTTTCTGTACGATGTAGACGCCCGGTTGCTCAGTGCCAGCTTGGGCTCCGGTTGGCGCTGCGCCCACCGTGGCGTCCTGGACTGGCGCTGGATAAGGAGTAGACGCGCAGCCCGCCGCCAGTAGACCACAGAGAACAAGAAGTGCGCCAGTCCCCCCAAGGATATGCCTGGCGTACGACGCGTTCGGAGTCGAACCTGGGCCTGGGCTCCGGGGCACCCCTCCAATATTTGGATTTCTATGAGTAATTGTTTTACTCTCCATCTCGCCTTTGCCCATATCCTCAGCGCTTTAAGATGCCGGGCAGTATCGGAACGAACCTGACCTCTTCAAGCATTATCTCAGTGTAGCCAAGCGAATTGCGTTCGATAACGCACAGAAATTGTTGCTGAGTCCCTTTCGGAAAAATCATGCGCCCACCGATGGCGAGCTGGTCCAGCAGCAAGGTGGGGACATTAGGCGTGGCGGCCGTGAGGATAATGGCGTCGAAGGGCGCCGCTTCGGGCAATCCTATCAATCCATCGGCATGCCTCAGGCGGACATTGCTGAGCCGCAGTTCGCGTAGCCGGGCTCGGGCGCGGGTGAGCAGCGGTCCGACCCGTTCAATCGAGTAAACCTCGGCGGCAAATTGCGCCAATATGGCCGTCTGATACCCACAGCCGGACCCGATCTCAAGTACCTTCCCCAGTTGGGATCCCGCGCGCAGCAATTCACTCATGCGCGCCACGATATACGGGCTTGAAATCGTCTGGCCGAAATTTATTGGCAGTGCGACGTCATCGTAGGCACGTGTCGCAAGCACTTCCTCCACAAAAATATGGCGGGGAATTGCGCTCATTGCCGCAAGAACCACTTCGTCCGCGATACCTTGATTGCGCAGCCGCTGGACCATACGCGCGCGGGTGCGCTGTGATGTCATGCCAATCCCGGAGTGGTGGGTGTTCAAACGCGTAGTACCTTGGACAGTCGTGCACCTGCACACGAAACCGAAAAATGTTTTGGTGCTATTTCAACCACTCTTTTACTGCATCCAGTTGCCCGTAGCGGGTCAAGTCGATCTGCAGCGGCGTCACCGAGACGCGGTTGTGCTTAATAGCCAGGAAGTCCGTGCCTTCACCCGCATCTTGCGCAGGCCCTGCCGCGCCCACCCAGTAGACCGTGTCACCCCGCGGGGTGTGCGATTTAACCACCGGCTCAGCCTTGTGCCGACGGCCCAACCGGGTCACCTCGATGCCCTGCAACTCCTCATATGGAACGTCGGGCACGTTGATATTAAGCAGTACCGGGCCAATTAATGCGTTGTACTGGAAGCGTTGTACTATTTCGGTGGCAATGCGCGCGGCGGTGGGATAATTCCCCGCCGAAAAGCCGGCGAGTGATACGGCGAGCGAAGGGATTCCGAGTAGAAAACCTTCTGTGGCAGCTGCCACCGTGCCGGAATAAATGGTATCGTCGCCCATGTTGGCGCCAACGTTGATGCCAGACACCACCATGTCGGGAAGCGCGTCGAGCATACCGGTCACGGCCAGATGCACGCAATCAGTGGGAGTACCGTTGACGTAGAAAAATCCGTTGTGGGATTTGTGTAAGCTGAGGGGCCGATCGAGCGTAAGAGAGTTACTGGCACCGCTTCGATCACGTTCCGGAGCCACTACGACGATATCGGCAATAACGGCTAGCGCTTCCGCAAGACAGGCAAGGCCTGGCGCAAAATATCCGTCATCGTTGCTGAGCAATATGCGCATCCGGATAGTGCCCCAGGTGATTTTTTAGCTTATCGGGGAATATTATACTCAGACATCCGCAATTATCGGACCGCAAGGCGGAAAAGAACGAATTACGTGCGGTCTTATTGGTCGGGGCGAGAGGATTTGAACCTCCGACCACTTGCACCCCATGCAAGTACGCTACCAGGCTGCGCTACGCCCCGAGGTCCGAATTATAGCAAACAAGCCAGACGCATAGGTATTGCTATCGATGCTTCTGAAGCGAAGCTTTGGGAGAAAACCGTCAAAACGGCATCCGCGTTCCACTTTCAGGCATCCAGGCGATCGTTCTCGCCCCGCTGACATCGCATCGTAACTACTTCAAGAGCGGAGCAACAAGACCACGCTTTTAATTTCACTCCGCAATGACGCCAGATCGACCATTGAGGAGACCGGCACAGCTGAGCCGGGAGTGTAACCTGTATCCCCCTTCCCCTGACCCAAGCGGGCGCGAGCCCCTTGGATGGTGAAACCTTGCTCATAGAGCAGTTCACGGATACGACGAATCAGCAGCACTTCGTGATGCTGATAATAGCGCCGGTTACCTCGACGCTTGACAGGCTTCAATTGCGTGAATTCCTGCTCCCAGTAACGCAATACGTGCGGCTTAACCCCGCATAGCTCGCTTACTTCGCCGATCGTGAAATAACGCTTTGCCGGAATCGGAGCGTTGCTAGCCTTTGTGTTTTCCATGCTGGCTTTTTTCAACCATTGCCTTCAATTTTTGGCTCGCATGAAAAGTCACGACGCGCCGTGCGGTAATAGGAATTTCCTCCCCAGTCTTGGGATTACGTCCCGGACGTTGTGGCTTGTCCCGCAGGTGAAAGTTGCCAAAGCCAGAAAGCTTGACGCCATCGCCATTTTGAAGCGCAATGCGAACCTCCTCGTAGAAGGACTCCACCATATCCTTGGCTTCGCGCTTATTAAATCCTACTTTTTCAAACAGCAAATCCGCCAACTCGGCCTTTGTTAAGGTCATTGTCTCTCTACCCCTGTTCATGGCTTTCGGACCTGCAATTTCAATGGTTGCGTAGCGTTGCCCCAAACTCGCTTTCGAGAACGCTCAACAGTTTCGCAACGGTCCGATCTGCTTCTGCATCAGTTAATGTTTTTTCAGTATCTTGCAATAACATGCGGAATGCAAGACTTTTTTTGCCCGCTTCCACCCCTGCTCCACGATACACATCGAATAAATGAATTTCGGAAATCAAGGGTATTTTTTCACCACGCATACGGTCCAGTGTTGTCTGAACTGCCACATTCTCTGGCACCACCACGGCAATATCCCGTCGGATGGGCGGATACTTTGAAATCTCCGCAGCCTTCGGCAAGGGGCGGTCCGTCAACATATCGATCTCGAGCTCGAAAAGAACCGCAGACTTGGGCAAGCCAAGTTTTTGACGCCAACGGGGGTGGAGTTCCCCCAGATATCCGGCGATTCTATCACCCAGGCAGATCTGAGCGGACTTCCCTGGATGCAAAGCGGGGTGAGAAGCGGAGACCACTCGGACCGCCCTGGGCCAAAATAGCGCCTCTATATCTGCTTTCACATCGTAAAAATCGACGTCGCGCGCGGGCGCTCCCCACTGTTCCGCCAGCACGTCGCCGTAGCATAACCCGCCAAGCTTTTCCTGTTGCGCCACAGCGTCGCCCAGTCCCTCGAAACAGCAACCAATTTCGAATAAGCGCACCCGGGTTTGCTTGCGGTTCAAATTGAACCCGAGGTTCGCTATGAGGCTGCCGAACAGGCTGCTGCGCATGACGGCCATCTGGCTTGACAGCGGATTCTTCAACGCTACCGGCTTGTTGTTGCCCGCCAGCTCATGCTCCCATGCAGGGTCCACGAACGAATAATTGATAACCTCCTGATAATCTCGTCCGACTAGAATTTGCCGCAACTGTGGCAGCGTTCGTCCGGTTTCAGGTTCAGGCAGCATGCTGAGCCGGGCACGAGGCACGGCGGCGGGAATGTTGTCATAGCCGTATACCCGTGCCAATTCCTCGATCAGATCTTCTTCTATGGCCAGGTCGAAGCGGTAAGGAGGAGGTTTTACGTTGAAAACACCTTCTGTGCCCGTGAAACTTAATTGCAGGCGCTGCAATAGCTGGGCTGCCGTCCTTTCTTCAAGATCGATACCCAGAACCCTCTGCGCCCGACTCAATCGCAGGCAAATCGGATCGTGTCCGGGCAAGCGGCCTTTAAACTCCCTGATCGCCCCACTTCGACCGCCGCAGATATTCGTTATCAGGCGGGTGGCGCGTTCCAACGCGTTTCTAGTCTGCGAAAAATCCACGCCACGCTCAAAGCGGTAGGCCGAGTCGGAACTGAAGCCAAGCGAGAATGACTTGCCGGCGATAACATCGGGACTGAAAAAAGCGCTCTCCAGAAACAAATCCTTGGTTCCGGCGCCAACGCCGCTTTCATCTCCTCCCATGATACCTGCCAGCGCCAGCGGCTTGACCTGATCCGCGATGACCAGCATGTCGGGCTGCAGCGCAAGATTTTCGCCATTGAGCAGCTTAAGCGCTTCTCCCGCCTTGGAATAGCGGACATGAATGGAACCCGATAGCGCGCCCGCGATCTTGTCGAGATCAAATGCATGCAGTGGCTGGCCGGTCTCCAGCATCACATAGTTGGTAATGTCCACCACCACGTTGACGCCACGTAATCCGCTGCGCCCCAGCCGGCGGATCAGCCAATCCGGTGTAGTCGCGTCGAGATTTACGTCGCGCACTACTCTGCCGCAATAGAGCGGGCACGCCCCGGGCGCATCCACATTTATCGCCAGGCCTTCGCCGATCTGCACCTCTACCGGTATGATCTCCAATGGCTCAAGTTTTGCGGAGGTAATTGCCGCCACTTCCCGGGCGACGCCTGTCATGCCCAGGCAATCACCGCGATTGGGCGTCAGCTTCAGCGTAAAAATGTTATCCTCAAGCTCGTAGTAACGGCGAAAATCCAAACCGACCGGGGCGTCACCGGGAAGCAGGAGGAGACCCGGCGCCACGTCGCTCAGGCCCAGCTCCCTTGCTGAACATAGCATTCCGGCAGATTCCACGCCTCGTATGGCGGCATGACTGATGGTGATGCCCGGCAACTGCGCGCCAGGCAACGCACAGGGCACTTTTACCCCCTCGCGAACATTCGCCGCGCCACAGACAATTTGCAGTGGTGCCCCGGCAGCGGCTCCTGCGTTTACTTCACAGACACGAAGAAGATCCGCGTTGGGGTGTTTGCGCACCGATAGCACTTCCGCCACCACGACCTTATTGAAGGAGGCGGCGGCGGGCTCAATGGATTCCACTTCGATCCCCGCCATGGTCAGCACATGTCCGAGATCATGCGCGGATAGGGGGGGATCAACGAAAGTGCGTAGCCAGTTTTCCGAGAATTTCATCAGTTAATGTTGTGCAAAGAAAGGCCATTTGTCACTCGAAAGAGCGCACGCCTGGTAGTGACTTAGTTAAACTGCCTCAGAAACCTCAAATCATTCTCGAAAAATAATCGTAGATCGTTTACGCCATACCGAAGCATCGCGAGCCGTTCCACCCCGAGGCCGAACGCAAAACCAGTATATTTTTCACGATCGATATTGACGTGCTTGAAAACATTTGGATGCACCATGCCGCAACCCAGCACCTCGAGCCAGCCGGTATGGCCGCACACACGACAGCCGTTGCTGCACATTACGCAACCGATGTCCATCTCGGCGGAGGGTTCGGTAAAAGGAAAGAAAGACGCTCGGAAGCGCACCCGCAGGTCGTCGCGCTCAAAAAAATGTTTCATGAAATCGGAAAGCACGCCCTTTAGCGCAGAAAAGTTGACGTCTTTGTCAACCCACAACCCTTCCACTTGATGAAACATAGGCGTATGAGTCAAATCAGAGTCACGTCGGTAGACTCTGCCCGGCGCGATCACTTTTAAGGGCGGCGGATTGGTTTGCATATAGCGGATTTGGACTGGCGACGTATGCGTACGCAGCAAATTTCCGTTGCAGACATCGGTGTAGAAGGTGTCATGCATTGCCCTTGCGGGGTGATTTTCAGGAATATTCAGGGCGGTAAAATTGTAATAATCGGATTCAACCTCAGGGCCAGCCGCCACCGTGAATCCAACTGAGTGAAACAGCGATTGGATGCGCTCCAGCGTACGCGTGACCGGATGCAGACCGCCCATTCCCAGGCCGCGGCCCGGTAGAGTCACATCGAGCGCTTCGCCGATCAGCTGCTCCCCGAGTTTTTTTTCGCGTATCGCATCGCGCCGTTGGTGAAGCGCCGCTTCCAGCTGCTCTTTTACTTGATTGATGCGATTGCCCATCCCTGGGCGATCTGCCGCTGGCAGCTTGCCCAATCCCTTCAGTAATTCGGTGAGTTTGCCTTGCCGGCCGAGATAGCGCGCCTTTGCCTGCTCCAGTTCAACAGCATCGTCGATACTACTGAACAGCGTGAGGGCTTCATGGAGCAGGTCGTCCAAATTAATCATAAAAACCTTGAGTCAGGAGAGCTCCAAGCGGTGCACAAGAAAAAAGGAGGCCAGGCGTCTCTGCCCTTCGGCCTCCTCATCGCTTTCTTGCAGTTATGGTCTAGACTGCCAGACTGGCTTTGGCCTGTTCAACTAGCTTTCCAAAGGCCGGCTTGTCAAATATTGCGATATCGGCCAGAACCTTGCGGTCTACCTCGATCGACGCTTTTCTCAAGCCATTCATGAACACACTATAGGACAAACCACATTCGCGGGCGGCGGCATTGATTCGAGCAATCCACAGCGCCCTAAACTGCCGCTTCTTTTGACGGCGATCACGGTAGGCATATTGCCCCGCTTTCATCACCGCTTCCTTGGCTACACGATAAACATTCTTGCGGCGTCCGCGATAACCCTTCGCCAGATCCAACACCTTCTTGTGGCGCGCATGAGCCGTTACACCACGCTTTACTCTTGGCATAGTGATCGCTCCTTATGCGTAAGGCAGCATGGCACGCACCGAGGCCACGTCACTGCAATGAACACCCACGGTTCCCCGCAACTGACGCTTGCTCTTCGTCGTTTTCTTGGTAAGGATATGGCGCTTGAATGCTTGGGAACGTTTGACGCTCCCACCCGCGCGCACTACAAAGCGCTTGGCCGCGCCACTCTTTGTTTTCATCTTTGGCATTTATTACTCCTGTTTAACATGATGCCTAGGTGTTTCCCGAACGGAACCTTTAAACCCGGAATCACTTGTTTTTGAGGTGCCAACGCCATCCCTCTACCATGGATGGCTTTACACCTGTGCTGCATTACTCTATCGCAATGCTTCTCAGCCTATTGACCCTCCGGTTGTGCGGAGTTCCCATTACTGGCGGGCGCTGAACTATTATCTGTCGCCTCCGGCTTTGCTGCTTTCGGCTTCACCAACTTCACTTCTTTCTTACGCGGAGATAGCACCATGACCATCTGGCGCCCTTCCATCCGTGGAAACTGTTCCACTATTGCGTAGGATTCCAGATCTCCCCGCAGTCGCTCCAACAGCCGCACGCCAAATTCCTGGTGCGCCATTTCACGTCCGCGAAACCTTAACGTAATTTTGGCCTTATCTCCCTCTTCCAGGAAAATGATCAGGTTGCGTAACTTTATGTTGTAGTCACCGTCGTCCGTATTAGGACGGAACTTGACTTCCTTGATCTGGATTTGCTTCTGCTTCAGCTTCGCCTCGTGCTTTTTCTTGCTTTCCTGATAGCGAAACTTGCCATAATCCATCAGGCGGCACACCGGCGGCTGAGCTGTAGGCGCGATTTCAACCAGATCCACCTCGGCTTCCTCCGCCAATGTGTTGGCGACCGCCAAGGAGACTATGCCGATCTGTTCTCCATTTGCACCAATCAAGCGCACTTCGGGCGCATTAATCTCATGGTTGATGCGGGCTGCTTTTTCTTGAACTATAGTAACTCCCCGGTTCGGTTAATAATCAAATTGCACCAGTTCTCATGGAAATTTCTGTCTTAAGCTTTTCGGTCAACTCCGGCAAGGTCATCTGGCCAAGATCGACCCCATTTCGCGCTCGAACGGCAACCGTTTGTGCGGCAACTTCTTTATCACCCACGATAATCTGGTAGGGCAATTTCTTCAGGCTATGCTCTCGTATTTTATAGGTTATCTTCTCATTTCTCAAGTCTGAGAACGCCCGAATTCCGTGTCTACGCAATTCCTCGGCCACTTTCCCGGCATAATCTGCTTGCGCCTCCGATATGTTCAGTACTGCTGCCTGATCGGGAGAGAGCCATACGGGTAGGACTCCCGCGTAATGTTCGATAATAATCCCGATGAACCGTTCAACCGATCCGAGAATCGCTCGATGAAGCATTACCGGAACCCGACGGGAATTGTCCTCGGCTACATATTCGGCCCCCAGCCGCTCCGGCATGGAGAAATCAAGTTGGAGAGTGCCGCATTGCCACACGCGTCCAATGCTGTCCTTCAGCGAAAACTCGATTTTGGGTCCATAGAAAGCCCCCTCCCCGGGTTGCACCTCCCAGGGCAGATTCTTTTTCTCCAAGGCTGATTGCAGCGCCGCCTCAGCCTTGTCCCATTGCTCTTCCGAACCTACACGCTTATCCGGACGGGTGGAAAGCTTCACCAGCACCTCTTGGAAACCGAAGTCGGTATAGACCTTCTGCAACAGTTCGATGAATTTCACCGCCTCTTCCTGGACCTGTGATTCGGCGCAGAAAATATGCGCATCATCCTGCGTGAACGCTCGCACCCGCATGATCCCATGCAGCGCGCCGGATGGCTCATTGCGATGACACGATCCAAACTCCGCCAACCGCAGGGGCAATTCGCGGTAGCTCTTCAATCCCTGCTTGAACACTTGAACATGACCCGGACAGTTCATGGGCTTAACGGCAAATTCGCGCTCTTCAGACTGCGTAATAAACATATTGTCGCGAAAATTCTCCCAGTGGCCAGACCGTTCCCAAAGGCTTTTGTCAAGCACGGACGGGGTGCGTATCTCCAGATAACCGTTATTGCGGAATATCTCGCGCATATACTGTTCGACTTGCTGCCAGATAACCCAGCCTTTCGGATGCCAGAACACCATGCCCGGCGCCTCTTCCTGCATATGGAACAGCTCGAGTTGCTTGCCGAGCTTGCGATGATCACGTTTCTCGGCTTCTTCAAGGCGGCGCAGATAGGCGTCCTGGTCTTCTTTTCTTGTCCAGGCGGTACCATAAATCCGCTGCAGCATCTCGTTGTGCGAGTCGCCCCGCCAGTAGGCGCCTGCCAGCTTCATCAACTTGAACACCTTGAGTCTGGCGGTGGTGGGAACATGGGGTCCCCGGCATAAATCGGTAAAATTTCCCTGCGAATAAAGAGAAACATCCTCGTCGCCAGGTATGGCCTCAATAATCTGAGCCTTATAGTGCTCGCCCTGGTTTTTAAAAAAATTGATTGCGTCGGAGCGATCCCAAATCTTGCGTTCCACGTTGAGGTTGCGCGAGCTGATTTCGGCCATGCGTTTCTCGATTGCAGCCAAATCTTCCGGTGTAAACGGCCGTTTATACGAAAAATCGTAGTAAAAACCATCCTCGATAACCGGGCCGATGGTGACCTGCGCTTCCGGAAACAATTCCTTCACGGCATGTGCAAGCAGGTGCGCGGTGGAATGGCGGATTACTTCCAGCCCTTCCGCATCTTTTTCGGTAACAATACTGACATCGCTGTCTGTCTCGATGCGGCTTGAGATATCCACCAACTTACCATTCACTTTTCCGGCCAGCGCGGCACGAGCCAGGCCGGCCCCAACCGATGCAGCGACTTCACCCACGGTCACTGGGTGCTCATACTTGCGCTCCGAACCATCCGGCAAACGAATGACAGTCACAGATCTTCCTTGTGATAAAAGTAAATCAAGTCCTAGCGAATTTTACGAGTTTACAGAGTCGGGGCAAGTATAGCCACCGGCATCCCCAAACCGATCCGTCGGGTCATCAGCCTCAAACCAAATCTGGCCTCAATCTATACATTGACGCAGCTATAGCGAACAGTCAAGTGATCGGGTGAAGCGGCACGGTCGGTGAATCTGCTTGCCAAGCCTGGGGACAAATGGCAACGGAGGTCACGGTATAAGGTTGCGAGGATAAGGGAAGGAAAGCGCTGTGGGAAAGCACTGTGGGAAAGCATTGTGGGGAAGGACTAGGGGGGAAGACTGTGGGGAAAGACTAAGCGCCCAACTTAGCCATTCCCCCCACGAATCGTTTCCCCAAGTGTACTGCCGAGTTCAATTGTTGACGCTGCAATTCAGGTTACAAATTGGCCTCGCGTTTTAGTAGTTCCTCGATTCGTAGCCCTATTTCGGACTTGCCACCGAACACGGTTCCCAGTTTCTTTTTATTAAGATGCTCCAGATTCATCGCATAGGCTTGCGTCGGTAGAGGGAAGAATTTTACTTCTTTAACCAGCGCCGGGGCGTTTTTCATATAGAACTCAACAAATTGCCTGATCTCGGGCTTCTCCGCCGATTTGATGTTCACGTAAATGAAAATAGGGCGGGACAATGGCTGGTAGGTTCCATCCTCAACCGTCTTCGCGGACGGCAGTACAGGCCCGTTACCGCCGTCGACGGCAATCGCTTTTACCTTTTTCTGATTTTCGATATAGTAAGCGAAACCAAAAAACCCGAGCCCGCTCTTGTCGCTCGCGACCCCTTGCACCAATACGTTGTCGTCCTCGGACGCGGTAAAATCGCCCCGACTCGATTTTGCCTTACCGACAATCGCTTCGGTAAAGTAATCAAAGGTGCCCGAGTCCGCTCCGGCGCCGTAGAGCTTGAGCGCTTCATCAGGCCAGGCCGGATTTACCTGGTTCCATCTGGTAATTTTCTCCTGCGCCGCTGGCTCCCACATTTTCTTCAACTCTGCGACAGTAATCGTCTTGCTCCAATCGTTTTTGGGATTTACCACCACCGTTAGCGCATCGAATGCGACTGGCATCTCAACATACTGCACGCCCGCCGCTTTACAGGCGTCCATTTCGTTTTTCAGTATGGGCCGCGACGCATCTACTATATCGATTTCGCCACGGCAGAACTTCTTGAAACCTCCACCCGTGCCCGAAATGCCGACAGTGACCCTAACAGCGCCCCTTTTTTCTTTTTGAAAATCTTCCGCCACCGCTTCCGTGATCGGAAACACAGTGCTGGAGCCATCGATTTTTACGATATCCGCACTCGCTACGTTGAGGGAGGTTAGCAGCGTGATGAATACAGCTGACAGGCCAACCTGTTTACTGCTCGGCAATTTCAACATTTAAATCCCCTTTTTGATCAGATATTCTTCTTCGCCGCTAGTCATCCTATCTCACAAATATTACCATTTCGTGATACGCGTAACGGTGCGAGGCATCGCCAACTAGAACCGCTCGCCGTTGCAAACCTGATCCGGAAATTTAACGGTCCTGCTTGAGTGACTGAAAGCAGCATCGGGGTATGTTCCAATTTGGAACACGCTTCTGATCCTGGGTTATAGTGCGCGCGACTCATCGCCGACTGCGGCATGGCGTACCACATCGGCGATTTTTTCTGCCCAAAATTTCACTTTCTGCCCCGATTCGCCCTCAACCATCACACGCACAAGGGGCTCGGTACCCGAGGCACGGAGAAGGACCCTGCCACTATTATCAAGGTCGCGCTCCGCTTCCACCTGTGCCGCCTCGATCATTGCGTCAGTGCGCCAGTCGAATCCTTTCGGAACTTTGACATTAATGAGCTGCTGGGGATAAAGAGTGACGCTGTGGGCGAGTTCGGCTAGGCTCTTGCCGGAGTCGCGCATCGCATACAGAACTTGTAACGCGGAAATAATTCCGTCACCCGTGGTGTGCTTGTCGAGACAAATAATATGGCCTGAGCCTTCGCCGCCCAGCTGCCAGTCATTTTTTTGTAGCAACTCCAATACATATCGGTCACCGACGTTGGCGCGAGCAAATGGAATATTTCCTTTCTTCAGGCCATTTTCAACCGCCAGATTGGTCATGAGCGTGCCAACTACCCCGCCCTTGAGAACTCCCTTTTGCTGGCGGTGTCTAGCGATAATATAGATCAGCCTGTCGCCATCATATAGAATGCCTTTTTTATCCGTCATGACCACTCGATCACCATCGCCATCGAGCGCGATGCCGATGTCAGCCTGGTGCCGGATGACTGCTTCCTGAATTGAGGCGCTGTGCGTTGCGCCACATTCGTGATTGATGTTAAGTCCGTCAGGTTGAGCCCCAATCGCGACCACGTCGGCACCCAGCTCATGCAGCACGGGACCTACAATCTGATAGGTGGCGCCATGAGCAGAATCAGCCACTATCCGCCAGCCGCGGAGATCAAGGTGATTCGGAAACGTGCTTTTGCAGAATTCGATGTATCGTCCCCGGGCGTCATTGACCCGTCGTGCTTTGCCAAGCTGAGCTGACGGCATCGAGCGGATAGGCGCATTCAGTCCCGACTCTATTTCATGCTCGACAGCGTCCGGTAGCTTGGTGCCCGATGCGGAAAAGAACTTGATACCGTTATCTTCAAACGGGTTATGCGAAGCCGAAATAACGATACCTGCCTGCAGCCGCAAGGCGCGCGTCAGGTACGCGACCGCCGGGGTTGGAGTCGGCCCCGATAACAGCACGTCCACCCCGGCGGCGGAAAGCCCCGCCTGAAGGGCCGACTCAAGCATATACCCGGATATCCGAGTATCCTTCCCGATCAGCACCGCCGGGCGCTCTCCCTTGGCTAGATGCCAGTCGGCCGCCGCCAGCACTTTACCGGCTGAATAACCAAGATGCATTACAAACTCAGGTGTTATCGGCGTTTCACCTACATGCCCGCGTATTCCATCCGTGCCAAAATATTTTTTTGTCACTTTAAAAAACCCAGAAAATTAGTCACAAGAAGTTATGAAGGTTTGAACGAACGTTGCGACTGCCCGCTACCCGTGGCAACAACTGATCCAGCACATGAAAACACTCTTACATCCAGGGCCACTGGCAACTGCTGCGACCGTTGAAATATCTGGACCGCGTCAGGTAAAACTGAAAGTTCCGCAGATTTAGTTTAACCCTAGAACAATGCAGCCGGGACAAACTAAGGGAGTCACATTAACCGTTCACCGCATTATAAACCGCCAATGCCTCCTTGGTGGCTTTAACGTCGTGCACCCTGACGATCCGCGCACCTTTGCCTATCGCCATCAACGCTGCCGCAACACTTGCATGGAGTCGGTCATTTACCTCGGCGCCTGTGATCTTACCCAGCATGGATTTACGTGACATGCCGACCATTACCGGTACGCCCAAGTCGCAGAAGCGACCGAGCTGGCGCAACATTTGGATGTTCTGGGTCTGAGTTTTGCCAAAACCGAAACCAGGATCTATTATCAATTGCTCATGCGAAATCCCAGATTCCAGCGCGGCATGCAGGCGTTGCGATAAAAATTCTCTTACCTGACTCACTACATCATGATACTCGGGATTGAGCTGCATGCTTCGTGGCTCACCTTGCATGTGCATGAGACACGCTGCCGCGCCTCCCGCTGCCACCGCCTCGAGCGCACCCGGGGCACGTAGCGCATTGACATCGTTGATCATGGTCGCGCCGGCTCTTATTGCTGCTCGCATCACTTCCGGCTTGGAGGTGTCGACTGAGACGGGCCACTTCATTTCAACGAGTGCCTCCACCACCGGGATAACACGACGCAGTTCTTCTTGCACGTCAACCGGCATGCTGCCAGGACGGGTCGACTCACCGCCGACATCAAGCCAGTCTGCCCCTTGTTCGATCAATTGCGTCGCGTGCTGAAGCGCCTGGTCGAACGAATCGAACAAACCCCCATCAGAAAACGAATCGGGCGTGACATTGACGATGCCCATCACCAGCGGACGGCGATGGGAGGGGCTAACGAATTTCTGCTGTGGCGACAAATGAGATGTATACCGGTATCAGTGCGCCAATCAAAAAGGCGGGGATAATCCCCGCCTTTTTAGGCTTTGTCACAAAATGGCAACCCCAATGATCAAGTTTCCTGTGCTGGCGTCGCTGCCGCGGCCGGCGCCGCGGGCGGTGTATTATCCTTGGGAGGAGTCGACGCAGGTTTGGAAGGCTTCGGCGGCCTCGGCTCACGACCTTCCATAATATCGCCGATCTGATCGGAATCTATGGTCTCCCATTCCAGCAGGGCTTTGGTCATGACTTCGATCTTGTCCCGGTTTTCCTCGATCAGCCTGCGCGCCAGACCGTACTGCGCGTCAATGATACGGCGAATTTCAATATCTACCTTCTGCATGGTGGCTTCGCTGACGTTCTTGTGCGTTGTAACCGAGCGGCCCAGAAAGACTTCGCCCTCGTTCTCGCCATATACCATCGGGCCCAGCGAGTCAGACATCCCCCACTGCGTAACCATGCGCCTTGCCATTTCCGTCGCGCGCTCAAAGTCGTTCGATGCGCCGGTGGTCATTTGACCCATGAATACTTCCTCGGCGATTCGTCCTCCAAAAAGAACGGCGATATTCTGTAGGATTTCCTCGCGATCCATGCTGAAGCGATCTTCGGTGGGCAGCTGCATCGTCACCCCAAGCGCGCGTCCTCGTGGAATGATCGAGACTTTATGCACCGGGTCGGTTTTAGGCAGCAGTTGGGCTACAACCGCATGTCCCGATTCATGGTATGCGGTATTGCGCCGTTCGCGTTCCGGCATCACAACGGACTTACGTTCAGCACCCATGAAAATCTTGTCCTTGGCCCGTTCGAAGTCCTCCATGTCAACCAGACGCTTGTTGCTGCGTGCCGCGAACAGCGCGGCCTCATTCACTAGGTTGGCAAGATCCGCGCCTGACATTCCGGGTGTGCCCCTGGCGAGAATTTCCGCATGGACATCGGGGGCGATGGGCACCTTGCGCATGTGAACATGCAGGATCTGCTCTCGGCCCCGTATATCCGGCAGCGGAACGGTCACCTGACGGTCGAAACGGCCGGGACGCAACAGCGCGGGATCAAGCACGTCCGGCCGGTTGGTAGCGGCTATTACAATGACGCCTGCCGTCCCTTCGAAACCATCCATTTCGACCAGCAACTGATTCAGTGTCTGTTCACGCTCATCGTTGCCACCACCAAGCCCCGCGCCCCGTTGACGACCAACCGCGTCGATTTCATCGATAAAAATTATGCAAGGCGCGTGCTTCTTGGCTTGCTCGAACATGTCGCGCACCCGCGCGGCACCCACGCCAACGAACATTTCCACGAAATCAGAGCCGGAAATACTGAAGAATGGAACCTTGGCTTCGCCTGCAATTGCACGTGCCAAAAGCGTCTTCCCGGTACCGGGATTTCCCACCATTAAAACACCACGGGGAATGCGTCCCCCCAGTTTCTGGAATTTACTGGGGTCGCGAAGGAATTCGACCAATTCGGAAACCTCTTCTTTGGCTTCCTCGCAACCCGCCACATCAGCAAACGTGACTTGATTGGTGGACTCATCCATCATGCGCGCCTTGCTTTTTCCAAAGGAGAAAGCGCCGCCGCTGCGGCCGCCCCCCTGCATTTGGCGCATGAAGAAAATCCATACCCCGATCAGCAACAGCATGGGGAACCAGGAAACAAAGATGTTCATCAACAACGACGGTTCCTCCTCGGGCTTGGCATCGATAATGACGCCCGCCTTCAGGAGATCGCTCACCATCCACGGATCGGACGGCGTATAGGTGACGAAACGCCTGCCATCAGACTTGGTGCCCTTCAACGTGCGACCCTCGATGGTAACTTTGGCGATCCTGCCCTGCTTCACTTCGTCGATGAACTGTGAATATTCCATCGGCGCCTGTGCCGACTGCCGCGTACTGAACTGGTTGAACACCGTCATCAATACGAGGGCGATCACCAGCCAGATGGCCATGTTCTTAATGAGATTGTTCAAGATAGCTCCTTGGCTTGCGCCGTCAAAATCCTTGAAGGTTTCATTCTAAACCCATTTGGAGATTTATAATAGCGATATGCCCGCCGTGCCGCTTGTGCCGTCAAAGGCCGTCAAAGGCCGTCAAAGGCCGTCATCTTGTTGTTTTCGGTTAAGATTCAGTCTTGCTTCCCCAACCCTAGGAGATAGAGTTCCGAGCTGCGCCCACGCGATGCTCCCGGTTTACGTGTCACCACCCGATTGAATGAGGCACGCATGTTGCCTAAAAACTCATCAAAACCGGAACCCTGAAACACTTTGACGAGAAAATTGCCGCCAGAGTTCAATCGTGTCATGCTGAATTCCAAGGCAAGCTCGGCCAAATGCATGCCTCGCGCCTGGTCAACCATTCCTATGCCGCTTATATTAGGGGACATATCAGAAATTACAAGGTCAACAGGACATTTTCCCAGAGTTTCTTCCAGTTGCGCTAGAACCGACGCTTCGGTGAAATCGCCCTGGATAAATGTGACTCCGGGCAGCGGCAGCATTTCCCTGAAATCCACAGCGATGATTCTGCCGTTTGATCCCAGCCTTTCGCTGGCCGCTTGCGACCATCCCCCCGGGGCAGCACCAAGGTCAACTATCGTCATACCCGGGGCAAGCAGATGATCACGCTCCGCGATTTCGATCAGTTTATAGGCGGCACGCGAGCGATAGCCTTCTTTCTTTGCCTGCTTGACAAAAAAATCGGTCACATGCTCTCTCATCCAGGCTTTACTGGTTTTGGAGCGCTTCATAACGTAAAATGGGATTTTTGGGAAATGTTATGTCAGAAGAACTTGCGCTCGTGCCTCGGCCTGACCTTAAGGCCCGTGCTCACGCGCTGAAGCCGGTTGTATGGATAGGCTCGGCAGGGTTATCCGAAAATGTTATGCATGAACTTGATCAAGGGCTCAGAAGCCACGAGCTGATCAAAGTCAAGGTTGCCAGCGACGAACGGCACACCAGAACGGCTTTTTTGAACGAAATCTGCGAACGCCTCGGTGCGAGGCCGGTACAGCACATTGGAAAGATACTGGTGATCTACCGTCCTCAACCGGAACAAATAGTCACAGCTGAACCTAAAACCGTTCGCAAGGACCGTAAACCAGGCGGCAGCGATATCAAGCGCCGCCGACTCGCGCGTAGCAACCGGAGCTGACTGCTTGCCAGAAAACCCGTACGCTGGAACTAAACATATTTCACGTCCAGGATCTCATACTCTCGTACGCCGCCGGGTGCAAGAACCTCCGCCACATCGCCGGGATATTTACCTATCAGGGCACGTGACATAGGGGAACTGATCGAGATCTTTCCCTCTTTGATGTCGGCTTCATCATCTCCGACGATCTGGTAGGTGACTGTGGTCGCGCTGGCGATGTCTTCAAGATCGATAGTTGCCCCGAATACACAAGCGCCGCCCGCGTCCAGCAATGCCGGGTCAATAATCTGGGCATTGGAAAGCTTACTTTCCAATTCGGCGATACGTCCCTCGATAAAACCTTGCCGCTCCTTGGCCGCTTCATATTCGGCATTTTCCGAAAGATCACCGTGAGCACGGGCCTCGGCAATTGCTGCGATTACAGCCGGCCGCTGCACGGTTTTCATTTCGTGCAACTCGGCGCGCAGTTTCCCCGCACCGGTTACTGTTAACGGAATTGTGCCCATAGTCCTCTTACCCTAGTCCTTTTACCATTCGTTTTAAGATCGATTCGTTATATCGGCTCCCACCGCTCATGATGCATCCCTGGTCAGCACAACGGAATCATGGTCGCCGGTGTAAAATCCCTTTTCCTGTGACCCCATGCGCCATGCATGAAGCTTCTGCAAACTGTAGGCTTCCAGCTCGCGCATATTTGCCATGCCGATACAAGCCGCACGAGCGCCCGCTAGGGTAGTGTAATACGTTGCGCGTGCCTGCAATACGGCATGACGTATCGAATAGGAATCGTGAATCGCGCTCCGCTTGTCTTCCACTGTATTAATGATCAAATCCATCTCGCCATTTTTGATCATGTCTACTATGTGCGGACGCCCTTCGGCCATCTTGTTTACCGGTGTCACGGTCAGCCCCGCCGCATTCAGCACCGCGGCGGTACCGCGCGTAGCATAGAGCGTAAAACCTAACTGCGCAAGGTTGTGCGCGATTTCCACCACACGCGGTTTATCGACATGCCGGACGCTTATAAAAACCTTGCCCGCGAGAGGCAGCTTGACGCCAGCGGCAAGTTGCGACTTGACAAAGGCCTCGGCAAAGCTTTGCCCCACGCCCATAACCTCACCGGTGGATTTCATTTCCGGTCCGAGTATCGTGTCCACGCCGGGAAATTTTATGAAAGGAAAGACCGCTTCCTTGACTGAATAATAGAAAGGAACTACTTCTTTGACAATACCCTGCCGCGCGAGCGTCATACCCGTCATGCAACGCGCAGCGATTTTCGCCAGTTGCAGTCCCGTAGCCTTGGAGACAAAAGGCACGGTTCGCGAGGCACGCGGATTTACTTCCAGGACAAATACCGTATCGCCCTGGATGGCAAACTGCACATTCATCAACCCCACAACCTTTAGCGCACGCGCCATCGCCGAAGTCTGGCGACGCAATTCGTCCTGCATTTCAGGCGACAAGCTGAAAGGTGGCAGCGAGCATGCAGAATCACCGGAATGAACGCCCGCCTGTTCAATGTGTTCCATGATGCCGCCTATCAGCAGTGCCTCGCCGTCTGAGACTGCATCCACATCCACTTCAACGGCATCATTCAGAAAGTGATCGAGCAGAACCGGGGCGTCATGCGAGACCTTGACTGCCTCGCGCATATAACGTTCCAGGTTCACCTGCTCGTGGATAATTTCCATGGCTCTGCCGCCCAATACATAGCTGGGGCGTACGACTAGCGGATACCCGATTTCAGCAGCCGCGGCGATCGCCGCGGCTGCGTCGCGAACAGTACGGTTGGGGGGTTGTTTCAAGCCGAGCTGGTGCAGCATTTTCTGAAAACGCTCCCGATCCTCGGCGCAATCGATCATGTCCGGGCTGGTACCAATGATTGGCACCCCTGCGGTCTCAAGGTCACGTGCGAGTTTCAGCGGTGTCTGGCCGCCATACTGCACGATGACGCCGACGGGTTTCTCTACTGCCACGATCTCGAGCACATCCTCGAGCGTGAGCGGCTCGAAATAAAGACGATCCGACGTATCATAATCGGTGGAAACGGTTTCCGGGTTGCAATTGACCATGATCGTTTCGAAACCATCGTCGCGTAACACCAACGCCGCATGGACACAACAGTAGTCAAACTCTATGCCTTGGCCGATGCGATTGGGCCCGCCGCCCAGCACCATTATTTTTTTTCTTCCGCTGGGTAACGCTTCACACTCCTCTTCATATGTGGAGTACATGTAAGCTGTGCGAGTGGCAAACTCGGCTGCGCAAGTATCCACGCGCTTGTATACCGGCCTCACATTAAACTGATGGCGTCGGGCGCGAACGGCCACCTGGGTCGTATTCATCAGTTTTGCCAAACGTCGGTCGGAAAACCCGCTGCGTTTGAGCCTGCGCAACTCGGCTGCATCAATCCCATCCAACACTTTCCCGGCGAGCGCCTGCTCCTGTTTGACCAGGTCCTCGATCTGGGCAAGAAACCAGTGATCGATGTGGGTATGTCGGTGTAGTTCGTCCAGCGGCATCCCGCAACGTATTGCGTCCGCAACATACCAGATCCGATCCGGACCGGGATCACTCAGCTCGGCGGCAATGGTTTCAATATCCGACGTTTTTTCGTCCAATCCGTCGACGCCGATTTCCAGTCCGCGCAGGGCTTTCTGCAAGGATTCCTGGAAAGTGCGCCCGATGGCCATCACCTCCCCCACTGACTTCATCTGGGTTGTAAGGCGATCGTTCGCCTGCGGAAACTTCTCAAAAGCAAAACGCGGCACTTTGGTAACGACATAATCTATGGTTGGCTCGAAAGATGCAGGCATCGCCCCGCCGGTGATGTCGTTCTTGAGTTCATCCAGCGTATAGCCGACCGCCAGCTTGGCGGCCACCTTTGCAATGGGAAATCCGGTTGCTTTCGACGCAAGGGCCGAGGAGCGCGACACGCGCGGATTCATTTCTATGACAAGCATGCGTCCGTCGCGGGGATTGATGGCGAACTGAACGTTTGAACCGCCCGTCTCCACGCCGATTTCACGCAATACCGCGATCGATGCGTCGCGCATGATCTGGTATTCCTTGTCGGTCAATGTTTGCGCGGGCGCGACGGTGATGGAATCGCCAGTGTGGACTCCCATGGGGTCGAGGTTCTCGATAACACAGACGATGATGCAGTTGTCTTTCTTGTCGCGTATCACCTCCGTCTCGAATTCCTTCCAGCCGATGACGGATTCCTCGATCAGCAACTCCTTGGTGGGCGAGGCTTCCAGTCCGCGCTCGCATATTTCCAGAAACTCCTCCCGATTATAAGCAATGCCGCCCCCGCTGCCGCCCATGGTGAATGACGGCCGTATAATTGCGGGATAGCCAACCATCGCCTGTACCTGCAGCGCCTCTTCCAGACTGTGGGCGATGGCGGAACGGGCCGAGCCCAATCCGATACGGGTCATGGCCTGCTTGAACTTTTCACGATCCTCGGCCTTGTCGATTGCCTCGCGAGACGCGCCGATCAACTCGACGTCATATTTGTTCAGCACGCCATTCTTTGCCAGATCAAGGGCACAGTTCAACGCTGTTTGACCGCCCATCGTCGGCAGCAACGCATCGGGGCGTTCGATAGCGATGATTTTTTCCAGCATGGGCCAGATAATGGGCTCGATATAGGTCACGTCGGCCATTTCGGGATCGGTCATGATGGTAGCGGGATTCGAATTCACCAAAACGATTCGATAGCCTTCTTCCCGCAAGGCCTTGCATGCCTGAGCTCCAGAATAGTCAAACTCGCACGCCTGCCCAATGACGATAGGACCCGCGCCGATGATGAGAATGGATTTGATATCGTTACGTTTAGGCATAGAACTGCAGGAAGTGGTTAGGCGAAAAAAGCGCGAGATGTCTTGAAACACATGCAAGTGAAACTACCTGCCTGTAGCATACTAGCGGCAGCCGAAAGTCCAGTCTTAAGATTTACTTGGAGGTTGCGCTCCCGATATTTTCTCTTGTCCGTTTCTGCTCCATCAATCCGATAAATTTGTCGAACAGATAGTCGAGATCGTGAGGTCCCGGACTGGCTTCGGGATGGCCCTGAAAACAGAAGACGGGCTGGCCGACCAGCTCAAATCCCTGCAAACTGCCGTCAAATAATGACAAATGGGTAATACGTGCATTCTTTGGTAATGTGCTGCTATCGACCGCAAAACCGTGATTCTGGCTGGTGATGAATATTTTTCCACTGTCCAGATCCTGCACTGGGTGGTTTGCGCCGTGATGACCCAATTTCATCTTTATAGTACGCGCACCACTGGCCAATCCCAGCAACTGGTGTCCCATGCAGACACCAAAAATCGGCAGCGCTGCGTCGAGCAACTTCCTGGTCGCGGCGATAGCGTAATCACACGGTTCCGGATCGCCCGGTCCGTTGGAAAGGAAGACACCATCGGGCTGTAAAGCCAGAATCTCATCCGCGCCTGTCTGTGCAGGAAAAACAGTAACTCTGCAATTGCGCTGCGCCAACTTCCGAAGCATATTGCGCTTGATTCCAAAATCGAGCGCAACGACATGAAAGCGGGGGTTCTCCCGAGTCTGGTATCCATGGCCCAGCTTCCATTCGCCTTCATTCCACTCATAACGTTCGGCACAACTCACTACTTTGGCGAGGTCCATCCCGACCAAGCCGGGAAATGCCCTGGCCTGCTTCAGCGCCTCCGTCTCGTCGGGCGACCCGGTCATGATACATCCGGCTTGCGCGCCCTTTTCACGCAAGATACGTGTGAGCTTGCGCGTATCGATATCCGCAATCGCCACAACGCCCTGTTGTTTAAGATATTCAGGCAGAGTCCGAGTCTGGCGCCAACTGCTGGAGACAGGGGGGAGGTTGCGGATGACCAATCCCGCCGCGTGAACTCTCTCGATATTGCCGGATTCCACATCCTCTGGATTGGTGCCCGTATTTCCAATGTGAGGGTAAGTCAATGTGACTAGCTGGCGGCAATAAGACGGATCGGTGAGAATTTCCTGATACCCGGTCATGGAGGTGTTAAACACCACCTCTCCCGTACTAATGCCTTCAGCGCCAATGGATAAGCCACGAAAGACTGTGCCGTCGGCGAGCGCGAGAACGGCGTGCGTGGGTTGCGACACGAAAAGCTCCTGGGGAATGCGGACACGGACTGAAACGGCACAAGCGCACTTGTTCCGTTCTTGAAGCAATAATTATACGTTCAAACCAAGTCTACTTCAATAAAACGGGTGGGCCCCGCGATGAGCGGGATGGCTCGACCAGGGCGGAAGGGAATCAATTGGGACGGAGAATCGATGGAATAATGGCCCCAGCAGATTGATAGTCAAGAAAAGAACAAGCATTAAACCGTCTGGGACTATCGGAACGGCGGCTGTGACAATTTATTTCTTAACCTAGCCCGAGCACGTCCTGCATATCGAACAGGCCGTTCGGCTTGTCGGCTAGAAAACGCGCGGCCCGCATGGCGCCTTCGGCAAAAGTCGCACGACTACTCGCCTTGTGGGAAATCTCGATGCGCTCGCCCGTGCCCGCAAACATCACCGTATGGTCCCCGACGATGTCTCCCCCACGCACAGTGGCAAAACCAATCGCGGCAGGCGCGCGCTCGCCGGTATGGCCCTCGCGTCCAAAAACGGCAACCTTCGCGAGATCTCTACCAAGCGCTGTTGCCACCACCTCGCCCATCCGCAGCGCCGTACCGGACGGGGCGTCCACCTTATGCCGATGGTGAGCTTCGATGATTTCAACATCATAACCCTCATTCAGAACCTTGGCCGCCATTTCCAGCAACTTGAGGGTGACATTCACGCCCACGCTCATGTTGGGAGCGAATACGATGGCGGTGTCCTTGGACGCAGCCTCAAGTTCTTCTTTTTGCGCGGGCGAAAAGCCTGTGGTTCCGATGACCATTTTGACACTTTTTCCACGACAGACGGCGAGATGCGCCAGCGTTCCTTCAGGGCGCGTAAAATCGATCAGCACATCGCTTCCTTTGAGCGCCACGCCCAAATTATCGGTAATTTGAACGTTGCATGGAGCGCCGATCAACTCGCCCGCGTCCTTCTTAAGGTAAGGGCTACCGGCACGCTCCAGCGCAGCGGTTAATCGAAGATCCGCGGCTCCCGCGATGGCTTCCAGCAACGCACGCCCCATGCGCCCGGAACTTCCGGCAACAGCAATATTCAATGTCCTCATCTTGTTTCAAACAACATTATTTTCAAGACGACGTCCTACTCCTTTAGTTGGTCCGCTTCACTCGCGCCCCTGTCCGTCGCTTGGGAGGGCGCTTGCCTGGGTATCCGTTTTTCCGGCACGGGCGAATTCGATGTATCGCTTGCCGGAGGGATGCCACTTGAACTCGTCATACTGCCGGGAGCGGGATTTTGCTGAGCCGGCGTTTCCGCTAAGATCGGAACCCTGTCCGGCTCTTTGCGGTCTTCTTTAACCAGAGGCGTCTCGGACTCAATCGGCGTGGCGTGCTCGACCACCGGCGGCGGGATAAAGGCCGCCGCCGTCTTGAAACTGCCATCGATGCGCATCAGCTTGTCATCTTCGAAAAACACGGTCAGCTGTCTTTGCTCAACCAGTCTTCCTTCCTGTTCCAGGCGATACACATAATCCCAGCGGTTATTGTGGAAAGGGTCGCTGATCATCGGCGAACCCAGGGCAAAACGCACCTGAGACCGCGTCATGCCTGGCTTCAGCTTATCGACCATTTCCTGGGTAATAATGTTTCCCTGCTGGATTTCTATTTTATAGAGCAGAGATGGAACAGACGAACATCCGGCGAGCAATATCGAAACGACCAGCGTGAGTAGTATTGCGCGCATGCGGCAGCGTAGTGTTTCCAAAGCAAACCCAACGTTATATGATACAGCAAATAACCTATTGGATGACATCGCTATGAGCAAGCCAAACAATCTCAAAACCATGGGCTTGAAGGCCACATTACCGCGACTCAGAATTCTGAGCTTGTTCGAGAGCAGCCCCGTTCGACATCTCTCAGCGGAGGATGTTTACCGAACACTGATCAGTGAGGGCGAGGACATTGGTCTTGCCACTGTCTATCGGGTGCTCACCCAGTTCGAGCAAGCCGGATTGCTCGAGCGCCACCATTTTGAAGGCGGCAAAGCTGTGTTTGAACTCTCCAGCAGCACCCACCACGATCACCTGGTCTGCCTGCAGTGCGGCAGGGTCGAGGAATTTTATGACGCCGAGATCGAGAAACGTCAAATAAAAATCGCCAAGGATCGGGGGTTTGCCTTACACGAGCATTCGCTTTCGCTTTACGCAGACTGCATTAAGCCGGCTTGCCCGTATCGAAAAGAAGGCGCGGATAACGCGAAAAGTTGAGACTCTACGCTATGTGTGCCGGTATTCGCGCGGGTGTGAGTCATTAACCACCATAACTGGGTAAAAAGCTGGATAACGGTGCAAATCGCAGAGGTCGGGTACTGGATGCTGAATCTGTCATTGTACTCAAAAATTTTCTGTTCTCTCTTTAGCGTCAGGTCGACAACTCCCACCCCAGCTCTTCACTTGTCGTTGCGCCCTTGTCATGTTTAGCCAGAAATATTTGACTAGCGCGGCCGCACGCGTGGTCGCTTATTCCGCAACTCTCCTGTCAAGGGGTTGACCAATCACCGCCTAACCGTTACTGTTCAGTGTTTTACTTAATATTTTGCCGCACCCAACATTGGAAACGAAGAAAGCATGAGCACGGAATTGACGGGCGCTGAAATTACGGTGCGTTGTTTGCAGAAGGAAGGCGTGGATTATATTTTCGGCTATCCAGGCGGCGCCGTGCTGTTTATTTACGACGAGTTATTCAAACAGGATAAGGTCAAGCACGTACTAGTGCGGCACGAGCAAGCGGCGGTGCACGCAGCGGATGGCTACGCCCGCTCCAGTAACAAGATTGGCGTGGCCCTGGTCACGTCGGGGCCCGGCGTCACCAACGCCGTCACGGGGATCGCAACCGCCTACATGGATTCCATTCCCCTGGTCATCATCAGCGGGCAGGTCCCCACCCATGCCATTGGCCTGGATGCGTTTCAGGAAGTTGATACAGTGGGTATAACGCGCCCCTGCGTCAAACATAACTTTCTGGTGAAGAACATCGATGAGCTGGCGGCGACCATCAAGAAAGCATTCTACATTGCTTCTACGGGCCGCCCCGGGCCCGTGCTCGTAGATATACCCAAGGATGTGAGTCAGCAAAAAGCAGAATTTATCTATCCGAACAGCGTCACGATGCGTTCTTATAATCCGGTTACCAGGGGGCATGCGGGACAGATCAGAAAAGCGGTGCAGCTGATACTTGAAGCCAAACGGCCGATGATCTACACCGGGGGCGGGGTCATACTGAGCGATGCGGCGGAACGGCTCACCGAGCTGGTACAAATGCTGGGCTTTCCCTGCACAAATACATTGATGGGTTTGGGGGGGTATCCTGCCACGGACAAGCAGTTTGTCGGGATGCTGGGCATGCATGGCACCTATGAAGCCAACATGGCCATGCAACACTGTGACGTGCTCATCGCCGTGGGGGCTCGATTCGATGATCGAGTCATTGGCAATCCCAAGCATTTCTTCAATGAAGATCGCAAGATCATACACATCGACATCGACCCTTCATCCATATCCAAGCGTGTCAAGGTCGATGTTCCGATTGTGGGCAATGTTACTGACGTACTGGATGAATTGATAAAACAGCTCAAGGCGCGCAAGGAAAAGCCCGAGCAGACCGCGCTTGACGCGTGGTGGACTCAGATCGATGCGTGGCGGGCACGTAATTGCCTCAAATACGACCGCTCCAGCACAGTCACCAAGCCGCAATGGGTGATTGAAAAGCTTTATGAGGTGACGGAGGGGAATGCGTTCATTACCTCCGACGTGGGCCAGCACCAGATGTGGGCTGCGCAGTTTTACAAGTTTGACCTTCCCCGCCGCTGGATCAATTCGGGGGGACTGGGAACGATGGGATTCGGTCTGCCGGCGGCCATGGGGGTCCAGTTTGCGAACCGCGAGAACGTGGTCGCGTGCATTACCGGCGAAGCCAGCATTCAGATGTGCATCCAGGAGCTGTCTACGTGCAAACAATATAATCTGCCACTCAAAATCATTAATTTGAATAACCGTTATATGGGCATGGTAAGACAGTGGCAGGAATTCTTTCACGGCAATCGTTATGCTGAATCTTATATGGATGCGCTGCCGAATTTTGTCAAATTGGCGGAGAGTTATGGCCACGTCGGCATGAAAATTGAACGCCCGGAAGATGTGGAAGGCGCCCTGAAGGAGGCATTCCAGCTCAAAGAGCGATTGGTATTTATGGATTTTATTACCGACCAGACGGAGAACGTATTCCCTATGGTGCCCGGCGGGAAGGGTCTTTCTGAAATGATTCTGGTATAACAAATGCGCCATATCATTTCTTTATTAATGGAAAACGAGGCGGGCGCGTTGTCTCGCGTCGCCGGACTCTTCTCCTCCCGCGGTTATAATATCGAATCTCTTACCGTCGCAGCCACCGAAGATCCCACTTTGTCCCGCATGACGCTCGTTACCGCCGGTTCAGACGATGTGATTGAGCAAATTACCAAACAATTAAACAAGCTCATCGACGTAGTCAAGGTGGTCGATTTGAGCGATGGAGAACACATTGAGCGCGAGCTGATGCTGATAAAGGTGCGCGCGCTCGGCAAGGATCGCGAGGAAATCAAGCGGATGGCCGATATCTTTCGTGGCCGCATTATTGATGTCACCGATAAATCCTACACCATCGAACTGACCGGTACCGGCTCCAAGCTCGACGCATTTCTTGAGGCCGTCGAACGCAGCTCCATCCTGGAGACAGTACGGACCGGCGCCTCCGGCATCGGCCGCGGCGAGCGGATACTAAAGGTCTAGTACGGTCCTGCATGATGGGTAAAAACCCGTTCCCCGGCGCTTGCATGCGCGCTTTCTCTTTCTACTTCTTTTAAGCATAAGGAAAACATGAATATTTATTATGATAAAGACGCGGATCTGTCCCTCATCAGAGACAAGAAAGTTACCATTGTTGGTTATGGCTCGCAGGGTCACGCTCACGCCAATAATTTGCACGACTCGGGTGTAACGGTCACTGTTGGGCTGCGCAAGGATGGTGCTTCCTGGGGCAAAGCGGAGAAGGCCGGCCTGAACGTCAAGGAAGTGGCAGAAGCCGTGAGCGGTGCCGATGTAGTAATGGTGCTGCTCCCGGATGAACAGATCGCCGCTGTTTATGCCTCCGAGATCGAGCCCAACCTGAAAAATGGTGCCACGCTGGCGTTTGCTCATGGCTTCAACGTGCATTACGGGCAGGTAGCGCCACGCGAGGATCTCGACGTCATCATGATCGCGCCAAAGGGGCCCGGGCATTTGGTGCGCTCGACCTACGTGCAGGGGGGTGGCGTGCCCTCGCTCATCGCCGTGCATCAGGACAAATCCGGCAAGGCGCGAGACCTGGCGCTTTCCTATGCAGCTGCCAACGGCGGCACGCGCGGGGGCGTGATTGAAACCAATTTTCGGGAAGAAACCGAGACTGATCTCTTTGGCGAACAGGTGGTCCTGTGCGGTGGGCTGACCGCCCTGATTCAGGCTGGCTTTGAAACATTGGTCGAAGCGGGATACGCGCCGGAAATGGCCTATTTCGAGTGTCTTCACGAAGTGAAGCTGATTGTCGATCTGATCTATGAAGGTGGGATAGCGAACATGCGCTACTCCATCTCCAATAACGCCGAATACGGGGACATATCGCGTGGTCCGCGCATTGTCACCGAGGCCACCCGGGCCGAAATGCGCAAGATCCTGCATGAAATTCAGATCGGGGAATATGCGCGGGAATTCATTCTGGAGAACCGGGCGGGAGCGCCGATGCTTAAAGCCAGCCGCCGCCTTGCTTCAGCTCATCAGATTGAAACTGTCGGCACCCAGCTGCGGGACATGATGCCCTGGATCAAAAAAAATAAGCTGGTCGATCAGGCAAAAAATTAAAATAGACCGGGACGGCGCGAGGGGTTTCCGCACCCCTCCCCGCGTCATCCGGCGCTTTCATCCATATTTCCTCGTTCTCCAGCCTTCCTTTTCCACGGTATGTTCGTGGCGAATCGCAAATGCTGCGGCCGGTATTCTTCGGTCCGCCAGTCGGGCTGATTCGGTTCGCAGCTTCGTCCGAATAGTCGAAGCGTGATTTATTGCATGGGGTAACAGATGCGAACACGCAGCTCTCATGTTTCCGGATGTGGGAGGACCTTGCACGCTGGACTTCTGTTTACCGTCGGCCAATAACGGGTTAACATCTTTCGGTCTCCTCCGGTATTGCATGAACGATGCATGATCCTCATCCACGCCTTCTCAAATCCAATCTCCGCCGGCGCGGCATATATCTGCTGCCCAACCTTTTCACCACTGCCGCGCTGTTCGCCGGATTCTATGCCATTGTGCAGGCGATGAACGGCCGGTTTGAACACTCGGCCGTTTCCATCTTCATCGCCATGGTACTGGATGGACTGGATGGGCGCGTGGCCCGTTTGACCCACACGCAGAGTGAATTCGGCGCGGAATACGATAGCCTATCAGACATGGTTTCGTTTGGCGCAGCGCCTGCGCTGGTTATATACGAATGGGCGCTCAAGGGTATGGGCAAGCTTGGCTGGATCGCCGCTTTCATCTATTGCGTCTGCGCCGCGCTACGTCTAGCCCGCTTCAATACCAACATCGGGGTCGTGGATAAGCGTTTCTTTCAAGGCCTCCCGAGTCCTGCCGCGGCAGCACTGATTGCCGGTTTGGTCTGGGTAATGCTCGACTTTGAAATAGCCGGCACGGACGTCCGCTGGCTTGCGTGGAGCATCACGCTGTTCGCGGGCTTGACAATGGTAAGTAACATCCCTTATTACAGCGGCAAGGAAATCAATTTGCGCAAAAGTGTGCCCTTCATCACCGTTCTGCTGCTGGCACTCTTTTTCTTCGTGCTGATTCCCAGCCATCCACCTGTTGTACTGTTCTGCCTTTTCTTCCTCTATGCGCTCTCCGGCTATGTGTTGCGGGCGTGGCGATGGATCAGGAAGAAGAGAACGAGTAGCGAGAGCCCACCACCATGACTCCCTCCATTTCCAATTCCCTGACAAAGCGCCCCGCATGGCATGCGCTCGAAGATCACTACCAGTCCATGAAGGATGTGCATCTGCGGCAGCTCTTCGCCGAGGATCCCCAACGCGGTGAGCGCTTTGTAGCGGAAGCAGCCGGCATCTACCTCGACTACTCAAAGAATCGGATCACCCGCGAAACGCTGCGGCTGCTGTTGCGTCTGGCGGATGAGTGCCAGCTGAGGGAACATATAACCGCGATGTTCAAGGGCGAACCGATCAATTCTACGGAGCAGCGTCCGGCCCTGCATATTGCCTTACGAGCGCCCAGGTCGGAGAAAATTGTCGTTGAGGGCATTGACGTCGTGCCGGAAGTACATGCGGTCCTCGACCGTATGGCTGACTTCGCCAGCAAACTGCGGGATGGGCAATGGCGGGGATACACCGGCCAACGGATTCGCAATATTGTCAATATTGGCATCGGTGGCTCGGACCTCGGCCCGGTCATGGCATATGAAGCGCTTCGCCATTACTCGCTTCGCGACATGAATTTCCGCTTCATATCCAATGTCGACGGCACCGACTTCGCCGAGGCGACGCGCGCGATCGCGCCTGAAGAGACCCTCTTCATCGTCTGCTCGAAGACTTTCACCACAACCGAAACCTTGGAAAACGCGCATGCGGCTCGTCAATGGCTTCTTGCCAAACTCAAGGATAGCCTGGCGGTGAGCCGGCACTTCGTTGCCGTCTCGACCAATACGGAAGAAGTATCCAAATTTGGCATCGACACGGCCAACATGTTCGGCTTCTGGGATTGGGTAGGCGGACGATACTCGCTGGATTCTGCCATCGGGCTCTCGACCATGGTGGCCGTCGGACCCGACAATTTCAGGGCAATGCTGGAAGGGTGTCACTCGATGGACCAGCACTTCCTGACATCTCCGTTCGATCGCAACCTCCCGGTTCTTATGGGTTTGCTGGCTGTTTGGTACAACAATTTCTTTGACGCAGCCTCGATTGCCGTGCTGCCTTATGAGCAATACCTCAAGCGCTTCCCGGCATATTTGCAGCAATTGACTATGGAAAGCAACGGCAAGCACGTCACGGTCGGCGGTGTTCATGTGGACTACCAGACGTCGCCCATCATTTGGGGGGAACCTGGAACGAACGGTCAACACTCTTTTTATCAGCTCATCCATCAGGGTACACGCCTGATCCCATGTGATTTTATTGGCTTCTGTCAAACCTTGAATCCGCTTGGAAACCATCACGACGTACTGATGGCGAATCTTTTTGCCCAGACTGAAGCGTTGGCTTTCGGAAAAACCGAGGATGAAGTGAAAGCCGAAGGAACGCCCGACTGGTTGTGCGCGCACCGCAGTTTCGAAGGTAACCGCCCGACAAATACGCTCCTCCTCGAGCGCCTCACACCCTACAGCCTTGGCGCGATGATCGCCCTTTACGAGCACAGTGTTTTCACGCAAGGGACAATCTGGGAGATCGATTCGTTTGATCAATGGGGAGTTGAACTGGGCAAGGCGCTGGCTCGCCGCATTATCACAGAACTCGATAATCCTGATGAAACCCCTTTCAGGCACGATAGCTCAACGAGCGCACTGATGCGGCGCTATCTACGTTTAAAAAACGCGGCCGCCTGAATCCAAAACGCGCGCTGGTTGAAAACGGCGCCGTTATATCTATACTACATAAGCTACGTGAATCCGTCTCCCGCGAGCCGAGGCGCTTACGTATTAGAGGAACGAAAGTCTAGTCTTTAGAAATTATCTGCTGCTTGGCACAGCGAACCTATGTAACCGGACACTTCCATGACCGATCAAACACAAATTGACCGGATCTGTATCGCTACGCTCCGCAGCTTATCCATCGATGCGGTCGAAAATGCACATTCCGGCCATCCCGGCACGCCAATGGGCGCGGCAGCGACAGCATACTGCCTGTGGCAGTACTTTCTCCGCTATGATCCCGATGACCCGGAGTGGCCGAACCGGGACCGGTTTGTACTTTCGGCGGGCCACGCATCGGCGTTGCTTTACAGCCTGCTTCATCTTACTAGTGTAAGAGCGATGGGTCCCCGCTATGATGAAAGCAACAGGGAGGCCGTAACCCTCGACGATCTGAAGCGTTTCCGGCAGGCGGGCAGTCGTTGCACAGGCCATCCCGAGTATCGTTGGACGTCCGGTGTGGAAACGACAACCGGGCCGCTCGGCCAGGGAGCGGGTGTCAGCGTTGGGATGGCGATAGCCGGTCGCTGGCTCGCGGCCACGTATAACCGCCCCGGCTTCGACCTGTTCAACCACCATGTTTATGCCCTTTGCAGCGATGGCGATATCATGGAAGGAATCAGTGCTGAAGCCGCATCCCTGGCTGGGCATCTTCAACTCGCCAATCTTTGCTGGATCTACGATGATAACCGCGTCACGATCGAGGGGTCGACTGACCTCACCTTTACCGAAGACGTGGCCGCGCGGTTCACCGCCTATCGATGGAAGGTGGAGCATGTTGACGACGCGAACGATCTAACGCAGTTGACGCGCGCGTACGAGAAGTTTCGCACCTTGCAGGACCGTCCCACACTCATCATCGTGCGCAGCCACATCGGTTATGGAGCGCCGCACAAGCAGGACACGCGCGAAGCGCATGGGGAACCACTGGGTCCTGAGGAAGCGCGGCGGGCCAAGGAGTTTTACGGTTGCGACCCGGACGCGCAATTTCACATCCCGGATGGCGTCAAGGAACATTTTAATGCCCATTTTGGAGAACGCGGCAAAGCAGCCCATATGGCCTGGAAACAATTGCTGACCACTTACCGTTCGCAGTACCCAGATCTGGCCGAACAGATCGAATATATGCAGGACCGTCGCCTGCCGCCCGACTGGGACGCCGATCTGCCAGCCTTCCCTCCGGACGCGAAGGACCTCGCCACGCGCGAATCTTCGGGTACCGTGCTGAACGCCATTGCCTCGAAGGTACCTTGGATCCTTGGTGGCGCCGCAGACCTCGCACCCTCGACGAAGACGGAATTGAAGGGCGCGTTATCCGGTGACTTTCAGGCTCCGGCACTTCCCACCGATCACGAGCGAAGCTATCGCGGACGCAACTTGCATTTCGGCTTGCGTGAACATGCGATGTGCGCCATTTCCAACGGGATGAGCTTATCGAAACTTCGTCCCTATGCGTCAAGTTTTCTTGTCTTTACGGACTACTGCCGCGCCGCGCTCAGACTTAGCGCGATGATGGAAATTCCAATCATCTATATATGGACGCACGATTCAATCAGCCTCGGGGAGGATGGGCCAACGCACCAGCCAATTGCTCACCTGGCGTCCTTGCGTGCAACGCCCGGCATGATTGTGCTGCGGCCAGCGGACGCGAATGAGGTGGTTGAAGCATGGCGCGTGATCATGCGACAAACTGAGCGCCCGGTCTGCCTGATCCTGTCTCGGCAGGCCGTGACAACGCTCGATCGCAGCCGGTACGCGTCAGAAAGTGGGGTTTCCTGCGGCGCATATGTCCTCGCCGATGCACCCGACGGAAAACCAGACGTGCTGCTGCTGGGTACCGGGAGCGAGGTTTCTCTCTGTGTGTTCGCATATGAACAGCTAAAGTCGGAAGGAATCAATGCCCGTGTTATCAGCATGCCTTCCTGGGAGTTGTTTGAACACCAGAACCAGGAATACCGCGACAGCGTTCTGCCCCCCAAGATCATCGCCCGCGTCGCCGTGGAAGAGGCATCGATCTTCGGATGGGAACGCTATGCTGGAACTTCGGGAGCGATTCTCGGCATGCGCTGTTTCGGCTTGTCCGGCCCCGGGAAAATTGTCGCCGATCACTTCGGATTTACCCCCGGACATGTCGTTGTCGCAGCAAAGGAACAAATCGCCCGGCACGCCCAGGGATAGTCATGATGTGGCTTAATGTCCGGCACCGGCACTCAAATTGAGCCTCGCAGAATCGCAATACGTTACGGAAAAATAATTATGGCGACCAGTCCTCTCGCGGGAAAACCCGCTCCCGCATCCCTGCTGCTGAACGTACCCGCGGCGGTTACTGCCTATTACACGCGGATTCCCGACGAATCCGAGCCGGGGCAAAGGGTCAG
Source organism: Nitrosospira sp. Nsp14 (assembly GCF_900113575.1). Classification (GTDB taxonomy): domain Bacteria; phylum Pseudomonadota; class Gammaproteobacteria; order Burkholderiales; family Nitrosomonadaceae; genus Nitrosospira. The sequence goes on along the minus strand of NZ_FOPV01000001.1, from coordinate 277,537 downwards.
ATTCGGTACTTCCGGTCACCGCGGTTCTTCGATGGAACACAGCTTCAATGAATGGCATGTCCTCGCCATCACTCAAGCAGTTTGTGAATATCGCGCAAAAGAAAATATCAGCGGACCGCTATTTGTTGGCATCGATACCCATGCACTTTCCGAGCCCGCATATGCCAGTGCCCTCGAAGTACTGGCGGCTAACGAGGTTGACGTAATGGTAGCAAAAAATGGGGAGTACACTCCCACCCCTGCGGTTTCCCACGCCATACTGAGTTTCAACCGCAGCAAACCGCGCGGACAATCCGACGGCATCGTGATTACACCCTCTCATAACCCGCCCGACAGTGGTGGCTATAAATACAACCCGCCACACGGCGGCCCCGCGGGCGTTGATATAACCGGCTGGATCGAAGCCCGATCCAATGACTTACTCAAGAACAAACTCGCGGGTGTGAAACGGATCCGTTTCGAAAACGCATTGCGCGCGCCGACAACGCATCAGCACGACTTCCTCAACAATTACGTGAATGATCTGCCCAATGTGATTGATGTGAATGCGATACGGAACGCGAACATTCGCATCGGGGTCGACCCGCTTGGCGGCGCCGGAGTTCATTACTGGCCGGCAATAGCAGACCGTTTCGGGCTGAATCTTGTTGTGGAAAACGAAATGGTCGATCCAACCTTCCGTTTCATGACTGTTGACTGGGATGGCAAAATTCGCATGGACCCATCTTCCCCCTACGCCATGCGAGGCTTGATCGATCTGAAGGACCGTTTTGACATTGCCTTCGCTTGTGACACGGATCACGACAGGCATGGCATCGTAACCCGGAGCTCAGGTTTGCTACCGGCAGATCATTATCTTTCTGTTGCTGTGCACTACCTCTTTCAGAACCGCCCGGAATGGGATGCGGGAGTTGCAGTAGGCAAGACGGTAGTCAGCAGCAGCATGATCGATCGGGTAGCCGCCAAGCTCAACCGGAGGCTCTACGAAGCGCCGGTTGGGTTCAAATGGTTTGTGGACGGGCTGGGCGCGGGCTCGCTCGGATTTTGCGGTGAGGAAAGCGCGGGGGCCTCATTCCTGCGCCGTGATGGCAGCGCCTGGACGACCGACAAGGATGGGATCATCGCGGCATTGCTGTCCGCCGAGATCACGGCCTGCACCGCCCAGGATCCGGGCGAGATATACCAGAGACTCGAGCACGAGCTTGGCAAGACCGTTTTTGCACGCGTCGATGCCGCAGCAACGCCGGCGCAAAAAGAGATTCTGTCCAGGTTGTCGCCCACGCAAATTACGGGCGGCGCCTTGGTTGGAGAAAAGATTCAGACGGTGCTTACGCGGGCGCCTGGCAATGACGCTGCCATTGGCGGCGTGAAGGTAATCGCGAAAAACGGGTGGTTTGCGGCTCGCCCATCCGGCACCGAGAATATTTACAAGATCTACGCCGAAAGCTATCTGGGAACGGATCACCTGAATCGCATCATTGAGGAAGCCCAGTCTATCGTTGGCGATGCGCTGTCCTCTTCCTCGAAGCGCGAATTCTCCTGACGGTTCGCGGAATACCAGGCCAGCGCATGCGCTGGCGTCTGACTCTAGGGTCACAGATATATGAGAATATGCGGATAGCGACCCTCGTGTGGCGCATCCGCAGTAACAGCGGGATACCCAACCGGCCCACGCGTAGCGAGATACGCTGTAGAGATCCGGATATAGAGAACGAGGAGGAGGCTAAAATGCAGGAGATCAACAAAGGCACCGCGCCGTCGGACGCCTTGGTGCTGTTCGGCGCAACCGGCGATCTGGCCTACAAGAAAATTTTTCCAGCGCTTTATGCATTGGTAAAACAAGGCTTCCTCAACGTTCCGGTGGTCGGGGTCGCATTCTCGCCGTGGAGTCTCGAGCAGGTTCGCGAGAGGATAGCCCAGGCCGTAAGCCCCTCCGGAAAGGTTGACGACCAGAACGCGCTCGACCACCTGCTTTCTCTGTTTCGATACGTGCGCGGCGATTACAATCACCTCGATACGTTCAAGGAGCTCAAGCAGGTTCTCGGGGACGCCAAGCGGCCCGTGCATTATCTTGCCATCCCGCCATCCCTCTTTGAGAACGTGATAAGAGGGCTACACGCTATGGACTTGGCAAGCGATGCTCGAGTTATTGTTGAAAAACCGTTTGGACGCGACTTGGCTTCGGCACGTGAGCTCAACCGCATCGCGCGGTCTGTATTCCCGGAAGAATCGATTTTTCGCATCGATCATTTTCTCGGGAAAGAGGCCATCATGAATATTTTGTATTTCAGGTTTGCCAACTCGTTCCTTGAGCCGATCTGGAACCGACACTATGTCGCCAGTGTTCAGATAACACTCGCAGAGCATTTCGGCGTAGAAGGAAGGGGTGCGTTTTACGAATCCGTCGGCTGCCTTCGCGACGTGATTCAGAACCATCTATTCCAGATTGTCGCCTTGCTCGCCATGGAGCCACCCCCCTATGCCGGCCTGGGTACCGTTCAAGCCGAAAGAGTGAATATCTTTCGTGTCATGCGGCCCGTCGCAGCCGATGATCTGGTGCGCGGTCAGTATGACGGATATCGCGATGAAGCGGGGGTAGCCAAAGATTCAGATGTTGAGACTTTCTGCGCCTTGCGGCTTTTCATCGATTCCTGGCGCTGGGAAGGCGTGCCCTGGTATTTGCGCTCGGGTAAGTTTCTCGCGGAAACCGCCGCTGAGGTGGTTGTCCAGCTAAAGCCGCCTCCGCAACGGCTGTTTGCCGACTCGGTGTCAGAGGCATGCGAAGCTAATTATTTACGCTTCCGGCTGTCTCCCATCTCTGCCGTTGCCATTGCAGCCCGTGTCAAACTCCCAGGCAAGGCGTTTATCGGCGATCAGCGCGAACTCTGCCTGGTAGAAGAGCATTTTGGACGTGAATCTCCTTATGAACGGCTGCTGCATGATGCCATGGTTGGCGATGGAAGTCTTTTTACACGAGAAGACGCGGTAGATGCAGCGTGGGCCGTGATCGATCCCGTGCTGGCCGAACATCATCCGGCGGTAATATATGAACGGGGCAGTTGGGGACCTCCTGTCGCCGAAGAATTGATCGCCCGGGATGGCTGCTGGCACAATCCTGACTCGAAAGTCTGACCAGAAACATATCTGGGGTGGCCCCATTTCAAGCAGGATGATTCCGTCGTAACTCCAGCGTCGAACCCTAGCTTGACGATTTTTTGACGTTTCCGCGACGCTTTGCTCACACCGCCCATGCTACCTTAAGCCCAGCAACGTGGTTCGTTTCATCTTTGGCGTCATTCGTTTTTTTTCCTTCACGAGGTGCACTTTATGAAAAAATCATTTTTGGGACTGTTACGGCTAGCGCCCCTTGCTTTGATCGTTCCCTTGCTGGCACCGCCTGTGGCACAGGCGGCGGGGGAGGGCCAGAGCCCCATCGACATTCGCCCGGAAAATTCGGTTTTCAGCGCATTGCCCCCGTTGCAATTCAATTTTAATTCCGACACCGCCTTGAACGTCGTCAATACCGGTTCGCCTGATCCGGAAAAATCCCTCAGGGCCAATGTCAGTTCCGGTGCTGGCAAGCTGATGGTTTCGGGTCATGAGTGGGACCTGGCGCAGTTTCACTTTCATACCCCGGCGGAACATTTGCTGAACGGCGTTGTTGCTCCGATGGAAATGCACCTTGTGTTCAGCGACCCATCCAGCAGTAACCTGCTGGTGGTCGGGCGTTGGATTAACGAGAGCAATAGCGCTAACACCGCCCTCGATCCGATTTTTTCCCATTTGCCCCAAACCACTTCAGACACGCTCAATATCGATCACTTCAATCTGAATACACTCCTGCCAGCCAATCTGGAGTCTTTCCGCTACCCAGGTTCACTGACGACACCCCCATTCTCTGAAAATGTAAGCTGGATTAATTTGGCGCAACCGCTGGATCTATCCAAAGGCCAGATCGACGCATTCCGCGCGCTTTTTCCGGAAGGAAATGCGCGTGAGGTTCAGGATGTTCATGGACGGTTTGTACAGACCGATGTACCTGGGTTCGCCACTGCCGTTCCCGAACCGGAAACGTATGCCATGTTGCTAGCCGGGCTTGGCCTCATAATACTTGCTACGCGGCGTCAACATAGCATGCGTTCGATTATGCCAGCCGCCTTGGTTTCTATCGCCTGAGCTTTTCGGTCCGCTGCCCCATAGCTTCACTCTAATCCATTTTCCGCTATTGCATGTCTTGGCGGAAAATGGAACTACCCATTTAGTTTACCCCTCCCATCCATGAGTCATCCTGACTACCGGGTGATGAAATGAAACCGGTCCCCATCATCTAGTTACTCCTTCTTCTGCTTTTACTAGCCTTTCAGGCGTCTATTCATGCTGGAGAACAGGAATGGATCAATTTAAATGACGCCGCAAAATTACTTTATCAGGGGCGGCAATATGAGCGGGCAACAGACCTGTTAAACGATGCTCTTGAGGTCGCGCCGCATGAGTGGGGTGCCAGTGATCCGGATGTGGCGTCAACTTTAAATAATCTCGGGAATCTCTATTATATCGAGGACCAATACATGCTGGCTAAGCGGTTGCTCGAGCGCTCGCTCGGGATTTGGCAGAAAGTGCTCGGGCCGGAGCACCCCATGTCGCCTTGAGTCTGAATAATCTTGCCGCTCTCCATGAGGCGATGGCACATCATGCGGAAGCAGAGCCACTTTTCACCCAATCCCTGGAGATTCTGCAAAGGAGGCTAAGTCCCAGCCATCCGCAGGTGATCAAAAGTCTCAATAAGCTGGCGGAACTGTATAGAAAGTCGGGTAGGGAGATAGAAGCGGCAGAGATGGAAAAACGCGCGCCTGTCAAATAGGACAGCGTGTCCAGCGAGGAAAGGGGATAGAAGGTGACGTTTATAGTTGTATGAAGGCATGGCGGCTTGCAGGATGGTATCCGATGAGTTGATCAGCTTCACGTAGCCAATTCTGTTCTTCATTCTTTTATTCGGAAGCAGTTCCCGGAGAACGCGTATTTTCTCCGTTGCTTCCGCTAGTCGCAGGGGGACAAGATAATGAAGCACGCATGTCCAGGGAGGTCGATGACGCTATACGTCATACTGGGAATAATTATTTTCATGATGGGCGGTGTCACTTCTGCTCAGATCATCATAGCGGAACAGCGGAGCGATTCCGCACCATGACTGCTTGATAAAACTGCCAAGCCATTGCCGGGTGGAAAAGATGACGCCAAAACCTCAGAACCCCCGCCAGCAGACGCGCGTAGAAAAGATGAGGCCAAAACCCCGGAGCGCATGCCGGGAGAAAAGAGTGCTTCCAGCGCGGGACAAGAAGTATCTGCCGAGTCAAGCTCTTCGTCGGGCTGGTTACCACCAAGCCGAGGTTATGCCTCATGCCGGCACTCCGCGCCAGATCAGGAGGATTTTCTCTGCACGCTCGGAAGAATTTTGTTTGGATCGACCCCGTCTGGCCCGAACAGGGACGTGGACGAAAACATCTCCGCAGGAGGTGCCGGCGATTGATTTTTTCCTGGGCGACAAATTGAGTCGCTTATCCGCAAAACGCAGGATGAACAGAAAGGGTTTATTTTGGGAAAACCGGCAACGTGTATCAGGATACTTGCCCAAATTATATTGCTAGGCCTCGTAGGCGTCCTGCATGCAGGCGTCTCCATCGCCGGACATGTTATCGCCCATTCGCCCACGCCTGCCCCTCAGCTGAACAGTTCCGCCCAACGGGGACGGGCGATATATGGTACGGACAAATAGGTTATTTAATGGCCAAGGATTTGCTAGGCAGTAACAATGGACAGCTGATGCCATATTTTTCGTTCACAAGCACAAATTTCCAGCGCCTGCGCGATCAAATGAATGTGTTCAACGTGGGAGTAACTGGCTCATAAAAGGACACAATAGTAAAGTTACGTTTGATTATCAAAACCGACGGTATTCAATACCGCGGGAAGCAAAATCGCTAATCGCGGTCAGTTCGTTTTGCAATACCAGACAGCCTTCTAGCATTAGTTTTTACCCAAGTAGCCGTCTTTGGAGGAGGGTAATCAGCATCGGAAACAGGGAGCCGGCCTGCGCAAGTGCTCGTTAGATTCATGCGCGGTCCCGCTCCCGTTGCTCTATCCTCTGCTGATCGTGGAGCCGTCACTACTGGGACTTCTCCTGCCGGGAATCATCTAAGTTACCCTATTCATTAGGGACTATTGCGTGAACATGGGAAAGCCTTTATATTTCTTCCATGGACCATCACAGCTGCTTTTCTCCTGCCACTTTCCAGTGGTACCTGCCGCAACTGGCAAGACCGCTGCTGCGCCCCGCGCGCTAACTTCCCCTCCCCGCTCTAACTTTTTCACCCCTCGGAATCTGTCCCTGGATTCTGTTTCATAGTTCGAGTATTCTTTCGGAAACGGAGAAAGCCCTTGAAAGAGCATTTGATTATTTTTGACACCACGCTCCGCGATGGCGAGCAGAGCCCCGGCGCCTCAATGACAAAAGAGGAGAAAGTGCGTATTGCACGACAGCTGGAACGCATGCGCGTGGACATAATTGAAGCGGGTTTCCCCGCCGCTTCGAATGGCGACTTCGAGGCGGTTAAGGCTGTGGCTGACTCGATCAGGGACAGCACCGTATGTGGCCTTGCCCGGGCAATAGAAGCGGATATCAAACGCGCCGGCGAAGCTTTGCAGGGGGCCCGTTCGGCGCGTATTCATACGTTTATAGCCACTTCGCCGATCCATATGGAGAAGAAACTGCGCATGTCTCCAGACCAGGTGGTGGAACAAGCGGTGAAAGCGGTAAAGTGGGCGCGTCAATATACGGATGATGTAGAATTCTCGCCCGAAGATGCCGGCCGCTCCGATATAACTTTCCTCTGCCGAGTACTTGAAGCGGTCATTAATGCCGGCGCCAGGACCCTGAATATTCCCGATACCGTGGGTTACACCATGCCGGAACAATTTGGAAGCCTGATACAGACGTTACGCGAGCGTATCCCGGGTTCCGACAAGGTTGTGTTCTCGGTGCACTGTCATAACGACCTCGGACTAGCGGTAGCAAATTCCTTATCCGCGGTGTCTCACGGCGCGCGGCAGGTGGAATGCACGGTGAATGGCCTGGGCGAACGTGCAGGCAATGCCTCGCTGGAGGAGATTGTGATGGCAGTTCGCACTCGACAGGATTACTTCGAGTGCGATACCCGAATTGATACGGTACACATCGTACCGACCAGCAAACTGGTATCGGGCATAACCGGTTTTCCGGTGCAGCCTAACAAAGCGATCGTTGGCGCCAACGCGTTCGCTCATGAATCAGGCATACATCAGGATGGCGTGCTCAAGCATCGTGAAACATATGAAATCATGCGTGCGGAGGATGTTGGCTGGGGAGCGAATAAGTTGTTGCTGGGGAAGCATTCCGGGCGCAACGCCTTTCGCAGCCGTCTAGCGGAGCTGGGGATCGAGTTTGGATCAGAGGAGGTGCTTAACACCACATTCATGCGTTTCAAGGAACTGGCGGACAAGAAGCATGACATTTTCGATGAGGACCTGTATGCGCTGATTTCAGACGACGCCATGACCTTGCATGAGCACTACAAGCTATTATCGCTTACAGCTCATAGCGAAACTGGGGAAATGCCACACGCAAGCATCGTGATCGCGGAAGAAGGGAGGGAATCCCGCGCCGAGTCCGAGGGCAGCGGTCCGGTGGATGCCACTTTCCGCGCGATAGAAAAAATACTGAACAGCGGCGCCGAGTTACAGCTGTTTTCGGTTAACGCGATCACCAGCGGTACCGATTCGCAAGGCGAGGTGACGGTACGATTGCAAAAATCAGGGCGAATCGTCAACGGTAACGGGGCCGATACCGACATTGTGGTCGCCTCAGCGAAAGCCTATCTCAGCGCCCTCAACAAGCTTCACAGCAAGCTGGAGCGCGCCCACCCGCAAGTGTAGGCAAGGCCTTGCCGGGCGGAACACAATTCTCGTTGTCGCGAGGGGGAGAGTGTTGTCTGGACAAGGGCGCGTTGAGTTCCTTTCTCAATCCTATTAGGCAGCCCGACAACTCATGAAATCCTCTCGGTTTCTGGATTTCGCCACCTACGTTCTCGCCCGCTTCGTGCAACACAACTGTACGCAGGTGGCCGGCAGCCTCACTTTTACAACTTTGCTCTCACTGGTACCGCTCATCGCCATCGCACTATCGATCGTTGCGGCGTTTCCCGCCTTTGCCGAGTTTTCCAGCCAAATAAAGATATTTCTTCTTACAACCATGGTACCCGAGGCTGCAAACAAGGCTATCGCGGTATATATGCAGCAATTTGCCGACAATGCGGTGCGATTGACAGCGATCGGTACCGCTTTTCTTGGCGCGACCGCGCTCGCGCTCATGCTCACCATCGATAAGGCGCTGAATGGAATCTGGCGTGTGCCGCGACTCCGCCCGCTCTTGCACCGTCTGTTGATTTACTGGGCGACGCTGAGCATCGGGCCGTTATTGATTGGTGCGAGCCTGTCGCTGACCTCCTGGCTGATCGGCGTCTCAATGGGTCTGGCCCAGGACGTTCCAGGCATCAGCGTCGCACTTCTGCAACTTGCGCCGATCATACTGACGAGCATTGCTTTTTCCGCCGCGTATCTCATCGTGCCCAACCGGCTGGTTTCATGGCGCCATGCCGTCGCCGGTGGCGTGGCGGCGGCCGTGGGATTCGAAATAATGAAACAGGGGTTTGCGTCCTATGTCACTCATTTCCCCACATATCAGGCGGTTTATGGCGCATTCGCCGCCATCCCTATTTTTTTAATGTGGGTTTATCTATCATGGCTCATGGTGCTGTTGGGAGCAGTGATCGCCGCGTCGCTTTCAAGCTGGCGCTTTGGCGAATGGCGGCGCGACGCAACAGCTCAGGGCAAGCAGTTTGTCGACGCGCTACGCCTGCTGCAAGTGCTTGCAGAGGGATTTAGCAGCGGTAAAGTTGAAACATACTCCAGTCTCCGCGAACGACTTAAGCTCAGTCTAGAAGAGATGGAGCCGATACTCGAACTCATGGGGGATGCCGATCTCGTGCGGCAGGTAAAAGGAGGAGGGTGGGTGCTGATACTGGATCCCGCAAAAATCACGGTCGCTGACATCTATCGCCTCTTTACATTTCGCCCCGAAGCCGCCCGCGCGGCCACAGCGGGCAATTCGAGGCTGGAGCAGCTGCTTGACGAAATTACGGCTGGCATGAACGATAAAATGAATCTACCGCTGACGCAACTTTTTAATCCATCTTCTATCGGTAATGCAGTACCTGGCATTACGTCTACCTGACAAAATGATGCGCTACCTCGCTACCCTGCTTTGCCTGTTGCTGTCGCTATCCACCAGCGCTGAAGCCAAAGGTTTTAATTTTACCGATCATATGGGCAAGAAGCTTACGTTATCGGATTACAAGGGCAAATGGGTCCTTATAAATTTCTGGGCGACCTGGTGTCCACCTTGCTTGAAGGAAATTCCTGACTTGATATCACTATATGAAAGCCGCAACGACGTGATGGTGATCGGTATAGCCATGGATTATAGCGATCCCAAGACAGTGCTGAAATACGTCAAATCCATGGCCATCTCCTATCCAATTGTGCTAGGCGATAGAAAGATCGCTTCCCAGATCGGCCCGATTTCGATGCTGCCCACCACCTATGTGTTCGATCCCGCAGGCAACCCGGCCGTCTACAAGGTGGGGCTGATTTCGCGCGAAAGCCTGGAAGAATACATGCGTGACTATTCGCCACCAAAACCGCAAAATAAGGACCGTGGGCCGGCAATCAAGCGCAAAGAAAACTAGCGCCCATCAGAACATGAAATATGTTCGCAGGTGCGGCATTTCCCCTGGTCAAGTTTGACTCACGCGCTTTTACCCGTACCTATGCGCACTTTCAACAACTCAATGATGTTTCGGGAGGGCAACGGCACAGCCTGAGGCTCTTCATCCTGACGCCCCTGGTACTCGAGATGCTGTGTCTTCAAGCTTCTTTCGCCCAAGACGACACGATGAGGAATACCAATCAGTTCCATGTCGGCAAACATCACGCCTGGACGGTCGTCGCGGTCATCAAGCAAAACCTCGATGCCCGCAGCGCACAGCTCCTCGTATAGTTTTTCCGCTTCAGCCTTCACCTGTGCATTCTTGCGTAGTCCGATGGGAATAATGACAACCTGGAACGGCGCCATTGCCCCGGAGAAAATGATGCCGCGCCCGTCGTGATTCTGCTCGATTGCCGCCGCCACGATTCGCGATACCCCGATTCCGTAGCAGCCCATTTCCATGAATCGTGGCTGCCCAGACTCATCCAGGTAACTGGCATTCATTGCTTCGGAATACTTGGTATGCAGCTTGAAAATATGGCCCACCTCGATGCCGCGGCATATTTCCAGTCGCCCAAGACCATCGGGTGACGGATCTCCGGCTACCACGGTTCGAATGTCGAGAATGTGGTCGGGTTCTCTCACATCCCGGTCAAAGTTGACATTGATGAGATGACAACCTTCCTCATTCGCGCCGCAAACGAAGTTGCTCATTACCGCTACCATGCGATCCGCAACCACAGGAAGCTGAAGACCGACAGGTCCGATATATCCTGGAACGCATCCAATTTCTATCCGGATTTCTTCTTCCCTCGCCAGCCTGAAATCCGCCAGAAAGGGGATCTTGCGAATTTTGGTCTCATTCAGGTGATGGTCGCCACGCAAGAGCAGCAGATGCATCCTTCCTTGGGCAATAACCGCGATGGTCTTTACAGTCTGCTCGACGGGAAGGTTCAGAAACGCGGCCACCTCATCGCAGGTTTTTTTCGCCGGCGTCGCTACCTTTTGCATCATCCCGTCGGCTGCGCGCGGTGGCGCTTCAGGTAATAACGCCTCGGCCATTTCGACGTTTGCCGCATAATCCGAATCTGGACAAAAGGCGATCGCGTCCTCGCCGGAGTCGGCGAGAACGTGAAACTCGTGTGAACTGCCGCCTCCAATCGCTCCGGTATCGGCAGTTACTGCGCGAAATCTCAACCCCAGACGGTCGAATATGCGGCAATACGCATCATGCATGACACGATACGTTTGCTCCAGGCTGCCAATGTCGGTATGGAAGGAATAAGCGTCTTTCATCACAAATTCGCGTGCCCGCATTACACCGAAGCGGGGCCGGATCTCGTCGCGAAATTTGGTTTGGACCTGATAAAAGGTCAGAGGCAATTGGCGATAACTCTTGACTTCACGTCGAACAATGTCGGTAATTACTTCCTCGTGCGTGGGACCGAAGCAGAAATCGCGTTGGTGCCTGTCCTGGATTTTCAACATCTGAGGACCGAAAACGTCCCAGCGGCCGGTTTCCCGCCATAATTCGGCCGGTTGTATCGCGGGCATCAGAAGTTCTATCGCATCGTTTGCGTCCATCTCCTCTCGTACGATATTTTCTACCTTGCGCAGGACTTTCAAGCCAAGCGGCATCCATGTATAAAGGCCGCTACCGAGCCGTTTAATAAGGCCGGCACGCAACATCAGCTTGTGGCTGGCCAATTCCGCTTCCGCCGGCGCTTCCTTAAGAGTGGAAATAAAAAAATTGGATACACGCATACGCTTCCCGATGTACGATTTCAGCGGTCACGATTCTACTCGAAAGCAATACTGTTTTGGTTAATGCTGTAGCGGAACCATGCCCCCCTGCTGGCACAGGGTCGGCTCTTCCAGTCATCGACGGGGCAAATCGCAATACGGCCGTTCATTACGCCGGCGTCCAAGGTCCGCGGATTTGCCCATAACAGCTTTCAATCTGCGATAAAATGTGGAAAAATCTTTTATTGTGATGGACCAGACGGGTGAATCGCATGATCGACCGTAACGGGTACCGCTCCAATGTCGGTATCGTTCTGCTGAACTCGAAAAACGAGGTATTTTGGGGCAAGCGCGTTAAACAGGATTCCTGGCAATTTCCTCAGGGAGGTATCAAGCCGGGAGAAAGCCCGGAGCAGGCGATGTATCGCGAGTTGACCGAAGAGGTGGGTTTGCATCCATGGCATGTCGAGATTATCGGCCGTACTCGTGACTGGTTGCGCTACGAAGTACCCGACCAGTGGATAAGGCGCGACTGGCGCGGCAACTATAAAGGCCAGAAGCAGATCTGGTATTTGCTGCGCCTGCTTGGACGTGATTGTGACGTGTCGCTGCGCGCCAGTGTCCGCCCCGAATTTGACGCGTGGCGGTGGAATCAATATTGGGTGGAACTGGAGTCCGTGGTCGAATTCAAGCGCCAGGTTTATCGGCAGGCCTTAACCGAGCTCGCGCGTCTGCTAAATCGCCCCCCCCTTCCGCGTGGCGGCAGCGATTATGGCTGGTCGGGCTATGGCGCTCAGGAACAGCTCGCGACCCGGCCTGCCAAGCGAAGCGAATGATGCGACAGACCCCGTTTTTGTCGAGCGGCAATATGGTTGTCAAGGCATTACGGAGAGCTCTGAATTCAGATATGGGCGCTCGCGGCGATGATTATCACGTTCTCTATCTTGTCGCACATCGCGCCGTTTCACGAAAGCATATCTCGGCAAGGATCAGGCGTGCGACTCGACGAGTTCAGTCGGGTGCCATTCGCCGCCAAAGACACATTTTTCAAGTTTACAATTACCCAGAGGGTAAAATTTGTGAGGCGTAATCGGCTGCGCCATTTACAGCCGCGTTTTTAGGGAGATTACCGATGATAAAGCGCGCATTGATCATATCGCTGCTATCTATTGGAACCATTGCCGTCCCGCTGGGCGCATCTGCTGCTGATGAGCCCATCCAGCCGATTTCGGCCGCCAAGCCAAAAAATGAAAACATGGTGGAATTGGGTAAGATGTTGTTTTTTGACCCTCGGTTGTCCAAATCTGGGTTCATTTCCTGTAATTCGTGCCATAACCTGAGCATGGGAGGAACGGATAACCTGCAGACTTCCATCGGGCACAACTGGCATGAGGGTCCAATCAATTCCCCAACAGTGTTGAACTCGAGTATGAGCCTTGCGCAATTCTGGGATGGCCGCGCCAAGGATTTGAAGGAACAAGCCGGAGGCCCCATCGCAAATCCGGGGGAGATGGCGTTCTCCCATGAACTGGCAACGGATGTGCTACGGTCCATTCCCGAGTACCGGACTCGTTTTAAGCAAATATTTGGCTCAGATAAGATAACCATCGATTCGGTAACTGACGCGATTGCGGCATTTGAGGAAACGCTGGTAACACCCGATTCCCGTTTCGACAAATGGCTCAAGGGTGACAAGAGCGCCATTAACCAAACCGAACTGGAGGGTTACAAGATATTCAAGGAAAGCGGGTGCACCAGCTGTCACAACGGACCAGCAGTAGGCGGCGCATCATTCCAGAAGTTTGGAATCCATGAACCGTATCAAACGAAGAGCAAGGCCGAAGGCCGTTTTGCAGTAACCGGCAAAGACGCGGACCGCTTCATGTTCAAGGTGCCCACATTGCGAAATGTGGAGTTGACCTACCCGTATTTTCATGACGGCGCCGCTGCAACTCTGGAAGAAGCAGTGGATATCATGGGACGGTTGCAATTGGGGCGCAAATTCACGAAGGATGAAAATGCCAAGGTTGTAGCGTTCCTGAAGACGCTCACTGGGAAGCAACCGGAATTCAAACTGCCCATTTTGCCGCCCTCAACCAAGGAAACGCCTAGGCCCAAACCGTTTGGCTAGTTTGGCTAACGCGACGCCTTCAACTGCACATCTTCAGGCACGCGCAAGCTGCGCCCCAGCTTGGGCGTGCCTGTCAGATATAGAAATAGTAGTCGCCTACACGCGCTCACGCGGTTATTGATGGTGACGGGCGGCGCGTTATGACACAATCGCCCCCCCGCAAAGCCGTCCATCGCCTTTGTCTTGAGTAAGACTGGCTGCTTTAATTAATATTGCTCCGGAAGCAGTAGGTTCCGAAACGCGAGTCCCTAGGGTCACATGGTCGGAAAATGCGCTCGGCAATGGCGAGCGCATAGCTCTACCTATCTTCCGAAAACTACCCTGGCTACAAAATTATCTAAACATTGCCGCCGTTTTCTCTTATTTTTCTGCTATTTTTCTTATATGTCCGTGTGATTTCCATCAGCTCGATTTTCCAGCAATGCCGTTGGCGGCGGCTAATTGTCAAGCTGATCGCATTCACAAGACAGTTCTAAATCCTCCCCTTCAAGGAATATGGATTTAGTCTAGAAAATCAAGTAGAGTTATCTCTTGAATAATCAAAACACGGAGTCATCAATGAGCGCTAAGGGGCAATTATTACAAGACCCGTTCCTTAATACGTTACGGAAAGAGCATATACCCGTATCGATTTATCTGGTAAACGGAATCAAGTTGCAAGGGCATATCGACTCCTTTGATCAGTATGTGGTACTGCTGAAAAATACGGTTACGCAGATGGTGTACAAGCACGCCATCTCCACCGTCGTTCCCGCGAGGGCCGTAAATATTCCATTCGAGGCTCCCGCTACACCTGATGCTTGACCAACCCGCTGGGCAAACGCTTAACACTCACACCTCGGTAAATGCCGCTGTATTGGTCAGTTTCGATTTTGGCGGCGGATATTCAGCTGAAAGCCTAGAAGAATTGCGCCTGCTGGCGGCAAGCGATCAGCTTGAAATCTCGGCGATCGTCAAAGGCAGACGGGCCCGGCCTGATCCAGCGACATTCGCGGGTAGCGGCAAAGTCGACGAAATTACGGCCGCGGTCGCGCAGACCGGCGCATCCCTGGTTGTTTTCAATCATGACCTCTCCCCTGCCCAGCAACGTAATCTGGAGCAGCGTCTGGGGCGGCGCGTCATTGATCGCACCAGTCTCATCCTGGATATCTTTGCGCAGCGCGCGAAAAGCCACGAGGGTAAATTGCAGGTAGAGCTGGCTCAACTTGAGCATCTTGCTACCCGTCTGGTGCGCGGGTGGACCCATCTGGAGCGTCAAAAAGGCGGCATTGGCCTGCGCGGCCCGGGTGAGACACAGCTGGAGACCGACCGGCGCCTGCTCGGCAAGCGCGTTAAACTCCTCAAGGAAAAACTCGCAAAATTCCAATGTCAACGTTCGTTACAGCGCCGTTCCAGACAACGTGGACAAGTGTTATCGGTTTCCATTGTCGGTTATACCAACGCCGGCAAATCCACTCTTTTTAATAGACTAACCCGTGCACATGCTTATGTTGCAGATCAGTTATTCGCGACTCTGGATGCAACGACACGAAAGCTGTTCATACCCGAGCAAGGTTCCGTCGTCATCTCGGACACTGTTGGGTTCATCCGCGACCTGCCTCACACGCTTGTCGCCGCTTTTCGTGCCACGCTAGAGGAAACCGTTCAGGCGGACTTGTTACTTCATGTTGTCGATGCAGGCAGCCCCAACCGGGCTGAGCAGATCGACGAAGTAAACAAGGTACTAAAGGAAATCGGCGCCGATTCCATCCCGCAAATACTGGTACTGAACAAGATAGATGTCATCGATTTATCAGCGGGCGCAGCGGGATATGGGCGTGATGAGTATGGTAGAATCGCACACGTGCGGCTGAGTGCAAAAACTGGCGAAGGGCTGGAGTTAATCAAGCTCGCGCTCTCCGAAGCGGTTGTGGAGCGCGCTTTGCAGGGGCATGAGCACGCGGGACAGGAAAATTCATTAGCGGACAAGCAGGTATGACGCAGCAGTACATAGGCGACGCCACGTAGGATAAGCTCGGTTCCGGTTTTCCACATGCCGTTTAATGCTATCTACATTAAGCAGAAATATAGGAATCATCATGGGATTAAACGATCCTCAGTGGGGGAGAAAAAAAGGCAATTCCGGTCCACCTGATCTGGATCAACTGTGGCGCAACTTCAATAAGAAACTCAACAACCTATTCAAACGCAAGGGCGGCGGCGGCAATGGGCCCGGCGGTGGCGAATCCGGCGGCGGAGGCCCCAGGCGCTATGGTGGAAGTATCGGACTACTTGTCGGACTACTCCTGTTGTTGTGGATAGGCAGTGGATTTTATATCGTGAACGAAGGCCAGCGCGGCATCGTCCTTAGGTTCGGTAAATACGTGGAGAGTACCCAGGCGGGCCTGCGCTGGCATCTGCCGTATCCGATCGAAGTGGTGGAATCGGTGAACGTGAGCCAAGTGCGCACGGTAGAGATTGGTTACCGGAATAATGTAAGGAGCAAGGTTCTCAAGGAATCGCTGATGTTGACGGATGATGAAAATATCATCGATATTCAATTTGCCGTGCAATACATTCTTAAGAATCCCGAGGAGTTCCTGTTCAACAACCGCGAACCGGAAAACGCGGTGTTGCAGGCCGCAGAAACGGCTATCAGGGAGATCATCGGGAAAAGCAAAATGGATTTCGTGCTCTACGAAGGACGTGAGCAGGTGGCAGCAAAAGCAACTGAACTGATGCAGGGAATTCTCGACCGATACAAGATAGGGATTGCCATCAGCAAGGTAACGATGCAAAACGCGCAACCTCCGGAGCAGGTACAGGCAGCATTCGATGACGCGGTTAAAGCGGGCCAGGACAGGGAGCGGCAAAAAAACGAAGGTCAGGCTTACGCTAACGATGTGATCCCAAAGGCAAAGGGTAACGCAGCCCGTTTGCTCGAAGAGGCCGAAGGATATAAGCAACGGGTCATCGCCAGCTCCGAGGGTGAGGCGAGCCGCTTCAAGCAGGTGCTCGTCGAATATAGCAAGGCCCCAGGCGTTACTCGCGACCGGCTTTATATAGACATGATGCAACAGGTACTTACTAACACGAGCAAAATTATGGTGGACCAGAAAGGGGGCAACAATTTGTTGTATCTGCCGCTGGATAAATTGATTCAGACGAGTGGACCATCAACCCCACCCGGTCCCGTGACGGAATTACCGCCCGCTTCCATGCAGGAAGCCGTGCCTGACAGTGCAGCTCGGACACGCGAGGCGTTTCGTGGTCGTGAGCGGGAGACAAGATAAGTGAAAAACTATACGTCGACGCTATTAGGTGTTCTCGTCGCACTGTTGCTCCTAGCCAGTTCCTCGCTGTACATTGTGGACCAGCGTCAGCAAGCGATACTGTTTCAGCTTGGAGAGGTGGTGGATGTCAAGACAGCGCCGGGACTATATTTCAAGATTCCTCTTGCCCAGAATGTACGCTACTTCGATTCGCGCATTCTAACCATGGATACAGCTGAGCCGGAGCGATTCATCACTTCGGAAAAAAAGAATGTTCTGGTCGATCTTTTCGTGAAATGGCGCATCGTTGATGTCAAGCAGTATTACGTCAGTGTGCGCGGGGATGAAATGCTGGCACAGACCCGCCTTGCGCAAACGGTAAATTCTAGTCTTCGCGACGAATTTGGGAATCGTACGGTACATGATGTGGTGTCCGGAGAGCGCGACAAAATCATGGAGATCATGCGTCAGAAAGCCGACGCCGATGCGCGCAAGATTGGCGTGGAGGTAGTGGACGTTCGCCTGAAGCGGGTGGATTTGCCACAGGAAGTAAGCGAATCGGTATATCGGCGCATGGAAGCGGAGCGGAAGCGGGTAGCAAATGAGCTGCGTTCCACGGGTTCGGCGGAGTCAGAAAAAATTCGTGCGGACGCCGATCGTCAACGCGAAGTCATCCTCGCGGAAGCGTACCGCAAGGCTCAGGAGGTAAAAGGTGAAGGCGATGCCAAAGCCTCGGCAATTTACGCTGGCGCCTTTCAGGCCAATCCCGAATTCTATGCCTTCTATCGGAGCATGGATGCCTACAAGCAGAGTTTCAAGAATAAGGGCGACATGCTGGTCCTCGAACCTACCTCGGAGTTTTTCAAGTACATAAAAAACTCCGGACGGGCCGCTCCTAAATAGAGATCCTTGCCTGCAGGTTGAAGACACTTCGGTGCGCGTCATTACAGCATGCTGGCGGCCAGACTATCAGCTGGCCCGGTAAGCGGCGGCCCGGTATTTCGTGACTTTTAGCAATTCGTCGCGATTCTCTTCGAAAAATTGCACATGCACCCTGAAGGCCCTGTAGCGGCATGTTGGACACTATACTAATGGCGTTTGCCCTGATGCTGGTACTAGAGGGACTGCTGCCATTTTTGGTACCTGGCTTTTGGCGTGAAACTTTTCAGAAGCTGACTGTAATCGGCGACAACCAGATACGTTTTATCGGCCTGACCTCGATGCTGGCGGGGCTGCTTCTGCTTTACCTTGTGAAATAGGTCAGCTCTGCGAGCTTCTCCATACCCCGATATCTCATCATGCCCGCGTGGATTCTTCCCGAATATATTGAAGACCTGCTTCCTGCAGAGGCACTTCGCATAGAATTGATGCGACGGCGAGTCATAGACTTGCTGCTGGCGCACGGATACGAACTGGTTGGACCGCCGTTGTTGGAATATGTGGAATCATTACTCACGGGCAGTGGTGGCGACACAAATTTGCGAATGTTCAAGGTGGTCGATCAGTTAAGCGGGCGTATGATGGGACTTCGAGCGGACATGACACCGCAGGTTGCACGAATCGACGCCCACTTATTGAACCGTAAGGGCGTAGCGCGTCTTTGTTATGCGGGCAGCGTACTACACGCCGTGCCGTCGGGCCTGACGCGTACTCGCGAGCCACTCCAGATAGGCGCCGAATTATATGGTCATGCTGGACTGGAAAGCGATCTGGAAGTTCAGCAGCTTATGCTCCGATCCCTGGCAATCGCAGGGATGGAAAGAATTCACATTGACTTGGGACATGTTGCCGTGTTTCGTGGCCTCGTCAGAGGTGCGGGCATTCAAGCTGAATTGGAAAAAGAGTTATTTGGGGTGCTACAGGCAAAAGATACGTACGCGCTAAAGCAACTGTGCGGGAAGCTGGAAAAAAATGTGGAGGCGCGGGTTCGCCAGGCATTATTAATGTTGCCTGAGCTGTACGGCGACGAAAATGTATTGGCGGCGGCACGCAAATACCTTCCGGACTATCCGGAAATCCGGACGGCCCTGGATGAACTAAGGATCGCAGGTGCCGAGCTACGCCCATTGGTAGATACGCTCGCGTTCGACCTGGCTGATTTGCGCGGCTACCACTATCACAGCGGCATGGTATTTGCAGCTTATACGAGTGGCAGTCCGAACGCGATTGCTTTGGGAGGACGATATGACGAGGTTGGCAAGGCGTTCGGCAGAGCTCGTCCCGCCACGGGCTTCAGCATGGACATACGCGAACTCTCCAGTCTGGTACAGATGGACCCTTCTCCGCGAGGGATTCGCGCGCCTTACGTGAAGGGGGATAAGAAACTTGAAGAAAAGATCGGGCAGCTCCGTAGTGAAGGGCAGGTAGTGGTGGTCAATTTGCCCGGGCATGAGAATGGTCAGGATATGCCCAATTGCGACCGTAAATTAACACTGATCCAAGAAGTCTGGTCGGTTGTGGATATTTAACTAGAAGCCGCTGCTGTCGATACGGCGAAACATTTTCGGAGAGGTTCTTTCTTCGCTCTCCAGGCTCAACGATGTATTAATCCTACAGATTGGCGAACATGAACAAAAATGTGGTTGTCATCGGCACCCAATGGGGTGACGAAGGCAAGGGTAAAATTGTGGACTGGCTTACGGACCATGCCCAGGGAGTAGTCCGCTTCCAGGGGGGGCACAACGCTGGGCACACGCTGGTCATTGGTGGCAAGCAAACGGTGTTGCATCTGATCCCGTCAGGGATCTTGCGGGCGAATGTAGCCTGCTACATTGGCAATGGCGTGGTGATATCTCCCCAGGCACTGTTGGATGAGGTGGACATGCTGGAACATGCGGGGGTCGATGTACGCGGGAGGCTCCGTATTAGTGAAGCCTGCCCTCTTATCCTTCCCTGTCATATCGCGCTGGACAACGCCAGGGAGACAGCCAAGGGGCTGGAAAAAATCGGCACCACCGGACGGGGCATTGGTCCGGCGTACGAGGACAAAGTAGCACGTCGTGCCGTTCGGCTGCAGGACCTTTTCCACCGTGACAGGTTTGCCGCCAAATTGGGTGAAATGCTGGATTATCACAACTTCGTGCTGAAAAATTATTTCCAGGCCGCTGTGGTGGATTTTCAGCAGACCATGGATGACACACTCGCTCTGGCCGATCGCATCAAGCCCATGATGGCGGACGTTCCGCGGCTTTTGTTCGAGGCGGATCGAGCCGGTCACAACCTGTTATTTGAGGGTGCACAAGGAACCTTGCTTGATATCGATCACGGCACCTATCCATTCGTCACATCCAGCAACTGTATCGCCGGTGCGGCGACCACCGGAAGCGGTATCGGGCCGCAAATGTTGCATTACGTACTGGGCATCACCAAGGCCTACTCCACCCGGGTTGGTTCCGGTCCCTTTCCGACAGAACTGGATAACGACGTTGGCCGGCATCTCGCCAAGCGGGGTAACGAGTTTGGCGCAACCACCGGACGTCCTCGACGGTGTGGATGGTTTGATGCCGCCGCCTTAAAGCGCTCTATTCAGATCAACGGTGTTTCGGGATTGTGTGTTACTAAGCTCGACGTGTTGGATGGCGTGGAAACGTTGCGCCTGGGTGTGGGCTATAAACTGAGCGGGCGTGACGGGGATGAATTCAGGAGTATCCTGCCAGTGGGTGCGGACGAGCTCGCGTGCTGCGAACCAATTTATGAAGAAATGCCAGGATGGGCTGAAAGTACGGTGGGGATCAAGGATTTCGAAAAATTACCGATCCCCGCGCAAGCATATCTTAAACGCGTGGAGGAAGTTTGCGAAGTGCCGATCGATATGATATCGACGGGACCGGACCGGCAGGAAACGATCGTACTGCGTCATCCCTTCAAGTGATCTTCGGTCCTGCGGTGGTGGGTTTGTCTGGCTATATACCGCTCACGCTCTATATAATCCGCCATTGCTATTGGACTGTCAGCCGATAAATTATCATATGGCCGAGTATACGTTGCGTCTGGCAAGCTGGCAGGAAGACAGCTGGGCGCTCAAGCGGGTACGAGAAGCAGTTTTTATCCACGAGCAGGGCATATCCGTCGAACTGGAATGGGATGGACTCGATCCCGGCTGCATACATGTGCTAGCGTCGGACGCCATGCTTCATCCTATCGCAACGGCGAGGATGCTATCCGACGGTACAATTGGACGCATGGCGGTGCTTAAGGAATGGCGGCGCCGCGGTGTCGGTAGTGCACTCATGGAGCGATTGCTCGGTGAGGCCAGATATCGTCAAATTCCGCAGGTCACCTTGAACGCGCAAGCATATGTGACGGACTTCTACCGCAAGTTCAGTTTCGAAGCGACGGGAGAAGCATTCATCGACGCCGGCATCCCCCATGTAAAAATGGTGGCCAAGCTGAAGGGAAGACTGGATAATTAAGCTATGCTGGGGATCAGCTCCCGCAAAGAATTCACGTAGTTTGCGCCTGTTACGGGTTTACCGTTTGCCGGCTGATCAAATCGTCCAGCCTAAAATTAGAATGGCACCATGAAATCGAGGGATAACACAACCTGGTCTTTATGACCCCCAAAAGGACGGTAGTCGAAGCCATGCAATCCGTCCGCCGCATCGTAGCGGACATTCGGCCGCACATTGAACTGCTGCATCGCCTTCCAATCAAGCTTGAGAGTCTTCGCAGCCTTCCAGTTCATACCTACAGTCACCGCGTAATAGTCGGCTGGGGCGGCAACGCTATTGTTAAGCTGATTCTGGCCAAGTGCATAACTGAACCCCCGGTTATTCGTCGCGGCAGCCACCCGGCCAGGGGAAAAGACACGAAACCCATCGCGATCGCGGAACCATTCCGCACGAACACCCACGGATAGTTCCGGCATCAGGTCATAGTAAAAGTGCGTGTTAATGCCGTACCATTCAGCATCTTGAATTACCCCGTTCAATAAAACTCCACCAGCGAAACCATGGTCGTGTTGAAAGACAAAATGGGTTTTAGGGGTAAATTTATGCTTCAGTACCAAGCTATATAGCATCCATGGCTCGCTGCTCCGGGTAGAGGTCGCGCTATAGCTGCCACTGAGATTGGCCGAACTGCCCATATCGTCGCTGGTCCAGGTGATGCCCGCCAGCCCGCCCCAGTTACCCAGTTGCTTATCGAAGCCTCCATCCCATCCGCCGGTCGCGCTGCCCGTGGTAACTCCGCCCATGAACATCCAGTTCTTGTTTATGTTGTAATTTCCCAGACCACCGGTATGAGTGAACGGCTCCCCGTATTGCATTGTATAAGCGTGAGAATAAAAGAAATTGTCCGGCGCGGGTACGGATTCATACCCAATGGGTGTATAAAAATGGCCAACCTTGACATTGAGTCCGTTACCGACCGGCACGTACACCTCTGCAAAGGCCTGGGGAAACGCGACGCCGTAATACTTGGTAGAGGCGCAGCATAAGTCGAGATCCCAGTTGCTTCTGCTCAAGGGCTGGCCGGTAGTGACATCAAACGCGGGAACACCATACGCCTGGGTAAAAATGGCGTCGCTACCGAACATGAAATCGGCGCGAAACCCGAAGTCCCAGCTGCTACCTTCTGCCACCACCGGGCGCTGTAAATAAACATAGAATTGATTCAATTGCGCTCGATTCGATTGGTCGGTAAAGGTGACCGGACCGTTGAAACCGTTCAGCTGGCTGGGGTTGAAAGTCGCGCCACCATTAATCCAGCCACCGATTCTGATACCGCTATCCTTGTACCATTCCACCGCAGCATTCAACGCAGTGTTGCCCATGCCCGCGCCATTGCTGCGATTATTACCATTGGAACTTGCGTTTGCGTTGGCATAGGTGTCAGCATTCGCGGTCGTTACGTTAACAAAGGTTGCTAACATGCCAACCACGGAGGCGAATATGATTCGACTTCTTATTCTAGGTATGCGCGACATATTGTGGCTCCCCTCCTAAAACACTATCGATAGAGTTGTTATTTTCACCCGAAATTAACACGGCATATGTAAAATAATTGTGATGGAATTGTGAAGAAAATGTGAGGTTTCGCGTTAAGGTTCTGGATCGGCATGAGGTACTGCCTCAATGAATTGTCCATCCCAACTGGCACAGTAAACAGCACCAGCGTCCGAACACGTCTGCCTGCGGGACTGATAGGGGGACAGCCATTTACAGAGGAAATGGAAGCATGATGCGAGCTGGGATAATTCGTCCGTCAATATTTCGCGGCGACAGCGTTGATATGTTTTACTTCAGCTTTTGGAATCGACAAGAAGCTGATCCGGGACATCTATTCTTCTTTCGATTTGAGTTTGAATCGACAGATACTTCCACCCCACGCCATACACTCGTGGTGCTCAACGTTACTGTCGGTAAAGGTTTCCATCAGCCCCCTGCCCAGATGGCAGATGGCCGAATCCTTTTTTGCCATTGCATGAAAAACGCAGTTATCCGCCTCGATAATTGACTCACCGCCAGGCAGGCTTGCATTTCTCGCACTGTAGCCAAGCTGGTCCATCACTTCGGTCAGCTTCTCGACCTTCTCTTTATGCGTGCTGAGACCGGGATATTGACTGCGGATCTGCTGCGCTACATTCGCGCCGATTTCGGTCATGCGCTTAGCCATGTCGATGCCCTCCTCGCGCCGAACCGATGCCACGACCAGTTGCGCAAGCCACGAATATTGACGAGGAGCGGTTTCCTTGCCAAGCTCGGTGAGGATGTGGAGTTGCTGCGGCCGGCCTCCCCCAGAAGGGCGAGTTACGCCAGCCGTCACAAAGCCCGCGACCTCAAGAGACGCGAGATGCCGTCGTACCGCGTTGCGGGTAATCTCAAGCCCTTTGGAAAGCTCGTCCACGCTTAGACCAGGCTTACTCCCGCGCAGCAGTTGTAGCAATTGTTTCTGCCGCTCACCCATATATCCGAGCCGGGCCGTTTCCGCGCCCTATGACAAATTTATTATCACCATTAATACACGATTACAGCATAGATAACAAGAGAATAGCTTATAAAACAGCTTATAACACTATATACTTGACAAAGTGTATTTAGATTACTATAGTATTCGTGAACTGCTTCGGTCCGCGTTGGCTATTTTCTTGGCCCGTTACGGGGGATGCCATGATGAAAGCAAGGATGCTGTTTGCGGCTTTTTCCCTTGGCCTGATGGCGTCTTGCGCTCAGATGACCCTCTCGGAAGCTCCTCAGACTGAGTCTGTCCCTGCAATTGCACAGAATGCGAGAATGCCAAGTGATCATCTTGCCTTGACCCGGCACTATGAAAATACGGCCAGAGAAATGGGGAACAAGGCGGAGGAACAGAAAAAATTACTTAAGCATTATGACAAAAAAAGCTATCTCTACGGTAGGCAAGCTCAGGATTTAAAATCGCATGCTGCTGCTCTGGTCCGCAAATATAATGAAGTCATGGCAGAAAACATAAGAGAGGCTGCCGCTCACCGTCAACTGGCTTTGGAACAGACCCGGCGTGACAAGGTCGCCCGTGACGGATGGACCGTTCGCTCCGCCACTGCCCGCAAGGCGGGGCAGGAAAGCAACTGACGCTTCGGTATCAGAAGGGGATTGTGGCGTCGAGGGAAAACAAGAACTGATCTTTTCTGCTATCAAATGGCCTGTACGCTTGATCGATACCATCCGCCCTGTCATAACGGATATTTGGCCTGATGTTCAGCTTTTGTATCAGCTTCGAGTCCACCTTCAACCGTTTGGCAGGCCTCCAGTTCATGCCCAGCGTAACCGCGTAATAATCAGCGGGTGCGCTGGTAAAAGAACTACCCGCAAAGCTGAATCCGGTGTTATCGGTCGCCGCCATCACGCGAAACGGGGAAAAAACACGAAAACCGTCCCGGTCGCGAAACCATTCGCCCCGAATGCCGATGGTGAGGTCATTCAGCAGGTCATAATACAAGTGCGTATTAATGCCATACCACTCAGCATTTTTGTGTTCCCCATTCAGCAAAACCCCGGCGGCATACCCGTGGGCGTGGTGTAGGACCAGATGGGTTTTCGAGGTAATCCGATGCTGCAAAACAATACTGTACATGCCCCAGGGCTTATTGCTGCGCGTGGACGTCTCGCTATACGTACCCGTGATGTTCGCCGAGGTCCTGGAATCATCGCTGGTCCAGGTAACTCCGCCCAATCCCCCCCAGTTACCCAGCTGTTTGTCGAAAGTGCCATCCCATCCGCCAGTGGCACTGCCCGTTGTGGCCCCGCCCATGATCGACCAATTCGAATTCAGGCCGTAGTTACCCAGCAGTCCGGTGTGGGTAAACGGTTCGCCGTTTGTAAAAGTATACGCATGGGTATAGAAGAAATTGTCAGGCGCAGGAACCGTTTCGTACCCCGTAGGTGAATAAAAGTGCCCAGCCTTGATATTCAAACCCCTGCCCACAGGAACATAAGCTTCAAGATATGCCTGAGGAAGCGCAATGCCGTAAGTACGAGTAGAGGAGCAACATATGTCGAGATCCCAATTTCCTCTATCCAGCGGCTGACCGGAATTCACGTCGAACGGAGGGATCCCGAAGGCTTGGGTATAGATCGCGTCGGTTCCAAATAGAAAATCGAATCGACCGCCGAAGTCGAATACATTTCCCTCTGTAACGACCGTTCGTTGTAGAAACACATTGAACTGGTTTAACTGGAACCGATTGGCCCTGTCGGCGAAGGTAACAGTGCCGTTGTATCCATTAGCCGGGTAGTTGGGATTATACGTCGCGCCGGCATTGACCCAACCCCCGATCTTGATGCCGCTTTCCTTGAACAGATTGACCAGATCACCTGCCTGTCCATCGCCTGGACTTAAGACAAGCGCGAATAAGCTGCCTAGCATGCCTAACAGGATTCGACCCTTGCACCGGGGCAAGCAATTCATTTATACATTTCCCTTAAACCTTGAATAAGCCCGCAGTGTTGCCGTCGAACCTGAATGGTCGGCTCATGGCCGTGCAGACGCACCAGACGCATTTTAGGTAAAGGGCGCCCCATGGGAGGGTTCCGATTTTACCGCAACCTGGGTGGGGCAGGTCTTTTCAGACGAGAACCGGATGAAGGACGCGGCTCATTCTTGGGAAAAGAAGCGGCACCAATCTTGTCAGCATAAGTGCAGCTGCATTCCATTCATTGGGGGCCGATTCAAAAATGAATTGCTGTATCCAGCGAGAACAGGAACTGATCCTTCTTGCCCTGGAAGGATGAGAACGCGACACTAATCCCATCCGTTCGGTCGTAACTAATATTCAATCGGATATTCAGTTCCTGCATGTGTTTCAAATCGATCTCAAGTCTCTCTACCGGCTTCCAGTTCATTCCCAGGACGATGGCATATCGTCAGCGGTCGTACTGATAAGGTAATAGTCCTTGTGGAACTCACTCGCTTGTTTTTCCTCGCGGAAAGTATCCGTATGGTGAAAAGACGCGTCCGATGCCCTGTCAAAGCACCGCCCGGGTCGGATCACAATATTTCAGGTACTCTTCATGCGCCGGATCTAACCCAGGAACAATTTATAAGCCGGATTCCTGCTTTCATCCCAATAGTGATTGTCAAGTTGATCGAGAAAGGTTTTGAACTGGTCTTTCTCTTCGGGCGGAACTTGTATTCCCACCAGTACGCGGCCATAGTCAGCGCCATGGTTACGGTAGTGGAACAAGCTGATATTCCAATGATGGCTCATACTGTTCAAAAACTTCATCAGCGCACCCGGACGATCAGGGAATTCGAACCGGTATATAAGCTCATGTTTAATTTCTCGGGCGCGGCCGCCGACCAAGTGGCGCACATGCAATTTCGCCATTTCGTTGTCGGTGAGATCCACCGTGTGCAACCCGCTTTTCTCCAGACTCTTGATCAGTTTTGCTGCTTCCGCGCGGTCGCGCACGGACACGGCAACAAACACATGCGCTTCCTTTGGATCGGCGTAACGATAGTTAAATTCGGTAATGCTTTTCGTTCCCAGCAGCGCGCAAAATTTTTTGAAACTCCCGGGTTCCTCCGGAATCGTCACAGCCATGACCGCCTCGCGCTGCTCACCCAGCTCCGCGCGCTCGGAAACATGACGCAACCGATCGAAATTCATGTTAGCGCCGGAGCAGACCGCAACCAAATGTTTGTTTCGGAATCCCTCACGCTTAACGTAAGCTTTTGCCCCAGCGATGGAAAGGGCTCCCGATGGTTCCAGAATTGCGCGCGTATCCTCGAACACATCCTTGATGGCGGCGCATATGGAGTCGGTGTCAACCAGAACAATTTCATCGACCAGTTCCTGGCACAAGCGCAGGGTTTCCGCCCCTACCTGCTTTACCGCAACTCCGTCCGCGAACAAGCCTACTTGAGGGAGTCGAACCACTCGTTGCTGCTTCAGGGATTCATACATGGAGTTGGCATCGACCGGCTCAACTCCAATCATCTTGATTTCCGGATACAGCCGTTTTACATATGAGGCAATACCGGAAATAAGCCCGCCTCCGCCTATGGGCACGAAAATGGCGTGGATCGGACCCGTGTGCTGACGTAGGATCTCCATCCCGATGGTTCCTTGGCCCGCAATGACGTCGGGGTCGTCATACGGATGTACGAAAGTCATGCGCTCGCCCTTGCCAAGTTTCACCGCATAGGCATAAGCCTCGTCGTAGGAATCGCCATGCGTCACTACCGTCGCGCCACGCGCCTCGACCGCCTGCATTTTTATTTGCGGAGTCGTGATGGGCATCACAATTGTTGCGCGGCAATTAAGCCTTTGTGCCGCCAGCGCCACGCCCTGCCCGTGATTGCCCGCTGAGGCAGCGACTACTCCACGTTTCAGCACCGCTGGGGAAAGCTTGACCATTTTATTGTAGGCGCCACGCACTTTGAATGAAAATACCTCCTGCATATCCTCGCGCTTCAGAAATAACTGATTGTTGAGCCGCGCGGACAAGTTGGGTGCAAGCTCCAGCGGAGTCTCCACGGCGACGTCGTAAACTCGGGCGGTGAGGATTCGTTCGAGATAGTTGTTTTGCATGAAATCAGCTTTTTTCGGGTGTGGGGACGAGAATTTTAACACGCCGGAAACACCTGAACGCCCGGCTTAATTGTTAAAATCGATAGATAGGATTATCCTGCTAAATAATTTTTAATTTTTATCTTCCCACATCACATATGACGCAAGATGAACAAAAACGCGCGGCCGCAAAAGCGGCTATTCAATACGTTCCCGCAGGCTGCATTATTGGCGTGGGGACCGGTTCTACCGCAAACTACTTCATAGACGAGCTGGCAGGCATCAAACAAAACCTCGAAGGCGCGGTCGCAAGCTCAGAGACGACTGCACGTCGACTGAGAGACCGCGGGATAGAGGTGCTCGATTTGAACAGTGTTGATGAACTTCCCGTGTATGTGGATGGTGCGGACGAAATCACGGAACATCTGCACATGATAAAGGGCGGCGGCGGCGCCCTGACAAGGGAGAAAATTGTCGCCGCGGTGGCAAGGAAGTTCATTTGTATTGCCGACCAAAGCAAGCTCGTGCCGATACTGGGCAAATTTCCTCTCCCGGTCGAAGTGATTCCGATGGCCCGCGGGTACGTGGCGCGCGAGATAACGCGGTTAGGCGGCCAGCCCGCGCTTCGGCAAGGATTCACCACGGATAACGGCAATGTGATTCTCGACATACATGGCCTGCAGATTCTGGACCCGGTTGAGCTCGAGTCAGCGCTTAACCAGATTACAGGCGTAGTCATGAACGGACTATTTGCGCGGCGGGGCGCCGATATATTGCTGCTCAGCAGCGAAAACGGCATCCGGACGATTAATTTCTGATTACCGCAGCGATAAAGTCATAACCAGGAAGTATCCTTTCCACTCTTTATTCTTTTCCGATCTACGAGGTAAGCGATGGCAAGCAGCGAACATATCTCCAAGCAATTCGACGCTGATCTTGAAGCCGTGCGTACGCGCGTGTTACATATGGGCGGATTTGTAGAAGAACAGATCGAGAAAGCCATTGACGCACTCATCAGTGGAAATGAATCCCTGATCGAAAACATTATCGCGGATGATCACCGCGTCAATGCCATGGAGGTGTCGATAGACGAAATCTGCAGCCAGATTATTGCGCGCCGCCAGCCGGCCGCAGGTGACTTACGCATGATCATGACGGTTATAAAGACCATAACCGATCTGGAGCGTATCGGCGATGAAGCGGAAAAAATAGCACGCATGGCCAAACTGATCTACGAGAACGACCGCATGCATATGCCCCGCTTCGTGGAAATCCGGCATGTCGCCCACATCGCGATGGAAATGTTGCGCAAATCTCTGGACGCGTTTGCTCGTCTGGACTTGACTGCGGCGGCTCAAGTAGTGCGGCAGGATGAGCTGGTTGACGAAGAATTCCGTTCCATCATGCGGCAGCTCATCACTTTTATGATGGAAGATCCGCGTAATATTTCAACTGCACTTGAGATTTTGTTTATAGCGAAAGCGATCGAGCGCATCGGCGACCATGCCAAAAACATGGCGGAGTATGTGATATACATGGTCAAAGGCAGGGATGTGCGGCACGTTACGGTTGAAGAAATCGAACGCGAAGTAAGCAAATAGGCCCTTTGGCAATCTCGGGCAAATTATGCGCGAATATTCCACCCTCGCGGCGGTCGACCTCGGCTCCAACAGCTTCCGTTTGCAAGTCGCGCGAGTCGTCGGAAAACAGCTTTATCCGCTGGACAGTTTGGGTGAAATGGTTCGGCTTGCCGCCGGGCTTACTGCCGACAAACGCCTGGATGAGGATGCTCAGGCACGCGCCCTGGATTGCCTCAAACGTTTTGGGGAAAGGCTACGCGGCTTCCCTGCGCATTCGGTTCGTGCAGTGGCTACGAACACGCTAAGAGTAGCAAAAAACGCGCCCGCCTTCCTTAGAAAAGCTGAAGCCGCTGTCGGTTTTCCGATCGAGGTAATCTCCGGTCATGAGGAAGCGCGGCTTATCTATTTGGGCGTAGCCCACAGCCTTCCCATTTCAACGGGCCCCCGTCTTGTAATGGACATTGGTGGCGGCTCTACCGAATTTATTATTGGCAAGCGTCTAAGACCCGTCAGGATGGAAAGCCTGTACATGGGTTGCGTCAGCTATAGTCTGCGCTGCTTTCCTGACGGGAAGATCACAAAGAGCGCCATGAAGCGCGCCGACCTGATGGCGCGCAACGAAATTCAAACGATCGCCGCGGAGTTTACGAGTTCCCACTGGGAGGAGGCATTTGGCTCATCCGGCACCGCGCGGGCACTCGGGGACATTATCCATTTGAACAGCTTCGATAGCGCCGGCCGCGAGGGAGACATAACACTCGAGGGGCTGGAAAATTTTCGTGAGTACTTGCTTAAGGTCGGTGACGTAAAGAAGCTGGAATTAACCGGACTACGTCCCGACCGCGCGGCGGTTATTGCCGGAGGCTTCGCAATCATGTCCGCAGCATTTTCCGAGCTCGGGATCCGCCGCATGTCTCAAGCGGTAGGCGCGTTACGGCAAGGCGTGCTCTACGATCTGCTGGGACGCTTCCACAACCACGACATGCGGGAAACAACCGTAAAGCAGTTTATGCAACGCTATCGGGTGGACGCCGCCCAAGCGACACGGGTTGAATCGCTGGCGTTATTGCTGGGGAGGCAATTGTTGAGGGATTTTCCAGATGATTTGGAAGAGTTGCTTCAGGTTCTTTCGTGGGCCGCCAGACTTCACGAAGTCGGCATTTCAGTAGCGCATTCCGGCTACCATAAGCATTCCGCATATATTCTCGGCAATGCCGATATGCCCGGTTTCTCACGGAGAGAGCAAGATCGCCTCAGCATGCTTGCTCTCGCTCACCGGGGCGGGGCTGTAAAAGTGCGGGATTCCGTTACCGAACGGTTGGACTTCGCGCTGATTTTTTCACTTCGCCTGGCAGTAGTTTTTCATCGAAGTCGCAGTGACATCAAATTACCACGGTTGGAAGTGAGTTTGAGCGATAAAGCATTCGAACTGCGGATGGACCGAGTCTGGCTCGATCGCAATCCCTTGACGGATACGGCGCTGTCTGCCGAAATTGAACAATGGCTCCCCCTCGGGTTCGATTTTCAAATCGATACGCAAGGGGAAAACGCCGACGGTGAGGCAGACAAAACAAGAAAAATTCTATAAGCAAATAACCGCGTGACACTATATGTCATCCCATGTAAAAAGGCGATCCACGAAAGCAGGGCTCCCGCCCGGCACATTGGTGCACATCGGCGCCAAGAAAACCGCGACAGCTCATATCACCCTGCTGGATTATGACGCTAACGGCGTGCGCGAATCACGGGTAATGGCTGCCGAGCTGAGCGACAAGCTCAAGCATGCGCATGGGATAAAATGGGTCAACCTCCACGGCTTGAGCGATATTAGTGCGATAGAGCAGATCGGTACCTGTTTTAACCTTCACCCGCTGGTGCTGGAAGATATCATCAATACCGACCAGCGCCCCAAGCTGGAGGATTACGGCGACTATCTGTATGTGGTCCTGAAAACCTTCGACTGCGAAAAGAGGGGCGGAGAAGAGAGAATAAGTTCCGAACAGGTCAGCCTCGTACTGGGAAAAAATTTCGTGCTGTCATTCCTCGAAACGGATGGGGATCAGTTTGCGGTGGTGCGTGAACGTTTACATTCTGGAAAAGGCCAATTAAGAAAATTGGGGGCCGATTTTTTGATGTACAGCTTGATCGACGCTATCGTGGACGGTTACTTCCTTTTTCTTGAACGTTTTGACGAAAAAACAGAAGGACTGGAAGCGGAATTGGTCACCCGTCCTCAACCCGGAACCCTGCATTCAATATACTCTCTCAAGCGCGAGAATGTTTTCCTGCGCAGATCATTGTGGCCCCTGCGCGAAGTGATCAATTCATTGCAGCGGGGTGACTCCCCGCTCTTCACCCGCAATACGCTGCTTTATTTGCGAGACGTCTACGATCACACCATTCATATCATTGAATCGGTAGAATCCCTGCGCGACCTGACCGCCGGGATGCTGGATATCTATGTGTCCAGCGTGAGCTACCGCCTAGGTATAATAATGAAAGTTCTCACTGTCATCACGACCATATTCATGCCGTTAACCTTGATCAGCGGAATCTATGGCATGAACTTCCAGTACCTCCCCGGCCTAGACTGGCACTGGGGATTTTTCGCGGTGCTTGGAACAATGGCGGTAACCACGGGAATCATGCTTCTTTTATTCCGCTGGAAAAAGTGGTTGTAACAAAAAAACTGCGTAGCGATCAGGCTCATACCTCTGTACATCGAGAAACGCGGCACCGTTTTTGTTAACTATATTTAAATGCCCGCCGGTGCTCCCGCTCCTGCACAAGTTCACTGCTACCTGGAATTCCCCCCGAAGTAGTTCACTACACCGCGCATCAACTCGTCAGGCAAACCTCTTCCGTTTAGAAGCGCATTCAAGGTCGAAGCAGCTTTGGTGTGCAGTCCGGTATTGTCGCTGCCCTTTCCCAGGAAAGCACTTTTAGCCCACGAATACCCGCCCAGAAAATAAGTGACGCGCGGAGCAACCGTGAAACGCCAGGCAGCACCCATACCTCGGAAATGCGCTTATCGGCCCGCAAACCGCGCAGCAGAAGACTAAACGCGGCCCCGACCCCCACGGAGTTACTGCGCATCTGCAGGCATGGAAGCGGTTGCGAGGGGTCCGGCGTTAGCCAGTGGACATAGCCGCCTTTTTTAAGCACGCTCTCAAGCATCTCCCGAAGACTTGACGGAAACTGCGTCAAGGTCCAGTTGCCGGAAAGAAGCAATACATTACGGCATGCGGCGGGGTAGCGCGAAAAGTAAAGGCTGCGGTTGCGCCGCACCAGCTCTCGGAAGGAGCGTCCGCGTCCAAAAGACCCGCCTCCCTTGTGTTGAATGCTTGCGTCAGGATGGACGCCAAGCCGCCAACCGCGGTGATTAAGGCGGCGGCCAAGATCGACGTCCTCATAATAGCCACGCCCAAACGCAGGGTCAAAACCGCCCACTTCCTCGAAAACATCGCGGCGGATGAGGAAGGCATGGCCCTGGAGACGATGTGTTTCGATGTATCCGCCCGGCCCACGCTGGTACTGCTCCGAATCGTGCCGCGCATAGTCGTTTCCATTTGGAATCACGACTGCTAACAGCGGATCTGCTTCCAACGAGGCGCACAGCATGGGCAGAAAATTCTCGCTTACGACGGTGTCTGAATTGAGCACCAGCACATAAGACGCATCCGAGCGTTTTATCGCCGCATTTACCGATAAACCGAAGCCTTGATTTTGCTCGGCATGGTGAACATGTATCTTCTGATACGGCAATTGATCCAGCATCCGACGCGTCTTATCGCCCGATGCGTCATCCTGGATATAGACATGGCCTATGGTATTGCCAAGGCAGGTGACGACGGAATCAATACAGCGCAATGTCAACTCTGGCGCATTGTAGACGGGAATGACCACATCTATTGATGGCAGTGATATCATTCCGCCCGTATTCTCTCTGAGATATCGATCCAGGCAGCGCTACTCATGCAACCGCAAGATCAGCGGTGCTCGGATGGATTTGACGTTGATTGGGCTTCGGCTGTATCTGCCCCTCCAGCAACGCTACGTAACGCGACAATACATCAGGATCGCCAACATTGATCATTTCGTTCAAAAAGCGCTGGCGATGTTCTTCTATATAAAACGAGCCGCATCCGTGTGAGAGAAACTTTTCCATGTGCTTATATACATCATCCCTGCAGCGCAGTTCAGCCTCGGGCATGTACTCAGCCAAAGCGGAGCGGCCCGCATGCAGGTAATCGGCCGCCAATACCGGCTTGTTGGCCTTTACCGCTTCAAATACAACTGACGTGGCCAAATCGATTATGACGTCAGCCCAATTCATGAGATAAATGGAATGAATATCGCCCGCCACGGTCACATTCGGCAGTCGGCGCAGCGAAACATCCTTTGTCAGGGACTGCTGCCATCCCCCGCGGGTGTGCGGCTTGATGACCAACTCCACCCCGGGAAAACCAGCCACGATACGAACCACCTCTCCCACTTCTTCCCAAAACGTCGAGAAGTTGCTCTTCCTGAGAAACATAACGATTTTCAGCCGGCTATCCGAGCGAGTGAGCGGCGAAGGCGGCATAAGCGTCGCTAATTTTGCCAACCATTCATCGCAGTATCGGGGCGAACCGAGCACCGCGAGCTTCTGGTTGTCCATAAACGGGCGAAAGCGCACCGAGCATAACTCGTTTGGAACCACAACCTTATCGAAAATGCCGGCATTTGCAAATGTAGTGTCAGGCTCCAAACGCAGCTCACGGCGCCGAATCAGTTGGCTGGCATGCGGGCTATCCCCATGCGGGAGCGATACTGTTCCAAGGCCCATGGAACGCGCCGTGGATAGCACCACCTTGACCCATTCTACGCAAATAGATGAATTTCGCTCAATCCAATCAAATACAACAACGCCCCCTTCATTATCCTTGAAGGTCCTCGACAGCAACCGTCTGGCGGTACTCTGCCAGATCGGCTGGCGCCGCTTTGCGTCATAAAATTCTTCCAACGCCTTCATGATCGGTCCGATGAAAGGCCGGCGCAAACTTCGGATCAGTATGAGGGTTTGAAAAAACCATCTCACAAACTCGACGGGTGGCAACACGTCGGCGATGTAGGCCATGCGCGCGCCTTTGAGTCCCTTCAGGAAGTTGATGCGATAATCATTCTTGAATCGTGAGTTACCTATCAAAACTATGTCGCATGTATGACCAGAATCGATCCATTTCGAAATGACCGGCGTAATATGATCGATGTCGTTATAATGGCGCAGGAAAAAAAGGGCTTTCATACCGCGATATTCATCCTTTGGATGTGAACAACAAGCAGTAGATTTCCATTGTTTAACCGTGCATCAGATCGATTTTGATGCGAAAAATTTTTGATTGTACACTTGCGTGTATTGCTTTACTAGCACAGCCGTTGTTTTAACATCACCACAGTTTGCTAAAATATAGCGATGTGTTCCAGTCACCAGGAGTAAAAATTTTCGAGTTGTAGATTATGACTCCCAAACCCACTGCTCCCTCTGTTCTCTATATTGGCTCGCGACACCCGCACATAAGCCGGCTAGGACAGTCGGCTAGGACAGTCAGTAACGGGACACATCGCTTTGACCATAAATGCAAGGAAATATTAAATACTAATGAAAACGATTGCTGTAATACCGGCACGCATGGGTTCAACGCGTTTCCCGGGGAAACCGGTGGCAAAACTACTAGATCGCACCATGCTGGAGCACGTCTATAAACGTGTCGCCCTAAGCCGGTCGCTCGACACCACGTATATCGCCACATGCGATGAGGAAATTCGCCGTGCGGCGGAGGATTTTGGCGCGCCGGTGATAATGACGGCTGATACCCATGAGAGGGCAAGTGATCGTGTTGCAGAGGCGGTAGCTGAAACTGACGCTGAACTTATCGTCATGGTGCAAGGCGATGAACCGATGACACACCCAGAGATGGTTGATGCTGCGATCGAACCTTTTCGGCATGATCCCGAGCTGGGCTGCGTAAACCTGGTGCGTCCTATCGACAACCAGGCGGACTTTAGCGATTTTAACACCATCAAGGTGGTCATGGATCAGTGCGGCAATGCCCTTTACATGTCGCGGCAACCGATACCGACTATATCATCCTCATCTCAAGCGAATTTTCCTTTTCCAATGGCTTTAGCCTTCAAGCAGGTATGCATTATCCCGTTCCGGCGCCAGGTATTGCTCGATTTTGCGCGATTGCCTTCCACGCCGTTGGAAAAGCTGGAATCAGTCGATATGCTGCGGTTGCTGGAGCATGGATACAAGGTAAAGATGGTGAGAACCGCGTTCAACACGCAGGCAGTCGATACCCCGGCCGATCTGGAGCGTGTTGCTATCCTCATGAAGACCGATCCATTGCTCGCCTTGTACATGGAATCGGTTTAGTCAATCGAGCCGCTCGAACGGCTCTTTGAAGGAATAACTCATGCAACTTAAAGCAAAACTAGCGCGAAATGCTTTAACCATTGGTTCATGGATCACGCTGGGCCATCCGTCGATTGCTGAGATCATGGCTGCAGCAGGGTTCGACTGGCTCGTGTTGGATACCGAGCATAGTGTCCTGGAACTGAGCGACGTCCAGAAGCTGATCCAGGTATTGGATGGACAACGCTGCCCGGCGATTGTGCGGCTCACGTCGAATCATCCTGATCAGATCAAGCGCGTGATGGACGCGGGCGCGACGGGTGTAATGGTTCCCATGGTCAGAACCGCGGCAGACGCCGCGGCTGCCGTTCAGGCCGTATACTATCCGCCCCGCGGCCAGCGAGGGGTAGGGTTGGCTCGCGCTCAAGGTTATGGGGCGAGATTTCAACAATACCGGCGGTGGCTGGAAGATAACGCCGTGGTGGTAGCGATGATTGAACATATCGATTCGGTCAACGCGATTGACTCTATCCTTTCGGTGGACGGAATCGACGCCTACATCATCGGACCTTACGATTTGTCCGGCTCCATGGGGCGTCCCGGCGAACTGGATTATCCCGAGGTTCAGTCTGCGATAGAACGGGTAAAAGAGGCGGGGCGCCGTATTGGCAAACCGGGGGGCATCCATGTGGTCGAACCCGACCCGGACCAATTGGTGCAGAACATTAAAGCCGGCTTTAACTTTCTTGGCTATGGCCTGGACATTCGTATCCTCGACACACTTTGCCGGGGACATATGCATCAAATAAGGGAAGCACTATGAGCAAAGTCGTTATCTCCACCTCTTCGTTTGATACCGATAACAATCCTCATATTCAGGATTTGACGAAAAAGGGCTTGGGCATCGCCAGCAACAGTTACGGACGCAAACTAACTGAAGACGAAGTCATCGCATTGCTGGGTGATGATACTGTCGGAATGGTGGCCGGCATAGAACCTTTGACAGAGCGCGTTTTTGCCTCGGCTAGAAGCCTTAAAGTCGTTTCCCGGTGCGGAAGCGGCCTGGACAGTGTGGATCTTGCCGCGGCAAAACGGCATGGCATTACCGTTCTGAATACGCCGGAAGCTCCGGCACAGGCGGTCGCGGAACTCACAATGGCCCTCATGCTGGCCGCTCTGCGACAGGTGCCCACTACTGACAAGCTGGTCCGCATGGGGCAATGGCCCCGAACACAAGGACGTTTACTCGCTGCCCAGCGGGTGGGCGTCATCGGCTTGGGTCGGGTAGGCAGGCGTGTGGCACGCTTGTGCCAGGCATTCGAATCCACAGTGATGGCGCATGACACATATGTGCGTGAGTCACCGGAAGGGGTAGAACTGGTGACCTTGGAAAAACTGTTGGCAGAAGCGGATGTCATCAGCCTTCACCTCACCTACGATGCTGCCACTCACCATCTGCTTAACAAAGAAAACCTGGCGCGAGTAAAACGGGGGGCTGTCATCATAAACACAGCGCGGGGTGGGCTTATTGACGAAACAGCCCTGGCTGAAGCATTAAACTCTGGACAACTGGGGGCGGCGGCTCTCGACGTTTTCGAGGAGGAACCGTACCGTGGGCCCCTGCTAAAATGCGAAACTGCTATTCTGACGTCACACATCGGCTCGCTCGCGAGGGAGTCGCGCCAACGCATGGAATGGGAAGCAGCGGATAATCTACTACGTGGCCTGATTGAAGCACGCGCGATGGAGAATGGGTAAACGGTAATGTCCAACGAAATTGCAATCGTGTACGGTGCCAGTGGTTTTCTGGGTAGCCATGTGGCGGACGCATTGTCCGCTGCCGGTTACCGGGTACGCTTGTTTGACCGCACACCCTCGCGCTACCTGACTCATGATCAGGAAATGATCATCGGCGATATCATGAATCTGGATCAGGTGACGGAAGCGGCCAAGGGCGCCGATGTGGTCTATAATTTCGCCGCCATCGCCGATATTGATGAAGCGACCGATAAGCCGCTTGCTACGGCTACAATTAACGTCCTGGGAAATATGCACGCGCTGGAAGCGGCGCGTATCGTTGGCGCCCGTCGATTCGTCTTCGCCAGCACCATTTATGTCTATTCGGAGTCGGGGTCTTTTTACCGCGCAAGCAAGCAGGCCGCCGAGCGCTTTATCGAAACCTACCATGAGCGCTACGGCCTGGACTATAGTATTTTACGCTACGGATCTCTGTATGGCAGGCGTGCAGACGCGCGTAACGGTATCTACCGCATGTTGCATGAAGCATTGGAACGGCATTCCATTACATACCATGGTAGTGGCGAGGCGATCCGTGAGTATATCCACGTGGAGGACGCAGCACGCATGAGCGTGCAAGTGCTGGCGCCGGAGTTTGCCAACCGCCATCTGATCCTGACTGGACAGGAGCGATTACGCATCAAAGATGTCATGACGATGATCTCGGAAATCATGCCCTGGAAAATTGATTTGCATTTTGACCAGGCCAGGGCGGGGCATCATTACGAGGTTACGCCGTATGCCTTCCAGCCTCGCATTGGCCACAAACTGGTGCTCAATGAGCACGTCGATCTGGGCCAAGGTATTCTCGACTGCCTGCAGGATATTCACCAAAGCATGCACCACTCTGGTGAAGACGACGAGGCGACGCCATCCGCGTCCGACAACAGAGCATGAAGACCCTAGCCTGGCACGCCATTATTTTCGACTTTGACGGTGTGGTGGTCGAATCGGGAGAAATTAAAACCCAAGCCTTCGCCAATCTCTATCGGAGCTATGGGGAGACGGTAATGAGCGAAGTGGCAAGATATCATGTCTTGCACGGGGGGATGTCGCGTTACCAGAAATTTCGTTATTTCCAGGAAACGCTGCTGGAAAAGCCCCCGCTCACACCAGAGGAAGAGCGGCATCTCGACCAGCGTTTTTCCGAACTCGTGCTTGAAGCCGTGATCGCAAGCGATCCGGTACCGGGAGCGGCAGAACTGATACGCAGGGAAGCCGGCAAAATACCCTTGTTCGTCGCCTCCGGTACACCTGAAGTGGAACTGAATACAATAGTAAGTCGCCGCGGCCTGGCGTCCTATTTTACCGCTGTGCGGGGTTCCCCCACGCCGAAACAGCAGCTGATCGCGGATATTTTGTCAGCCCACGCTCTCCTTCCCGAGCGCGTGTTGATGATCGGCGACGCTTTGATCGATTACCAAAGCGCGCACGTCAACAAGGTCGCATTTGTGGGACGTGTGCGCCCAGGGGATGAGAACCCTTTTCCGCTCCACGTTGACGTAATACCTGATTTGAACTCCTTGCTCACCTGAGTTTCCCAGGGGATGAGAACCCTTTTTCGCTCCACGTTGACGTAATACCTGATTTGAACTCCTTGCTCACCTGAGTTTCCTCGTGTGGGACTGTGCGGCTTCAGTCGGCATTCCATCAGATTCGGGAATCGTGCATGATGGGAGGAATTTCCGCATGAATTGCGGTAAAAGGATGCAGGGCATAAATTGGAGATAAGAATTGAATTTTAAAACTGGTTGCAATGAGCGGCATTAAAGCAAGTTATCGTCCAGTTAAAACAGTAATCCTTAGCGCCGGGCAGGGACGGCGACTGCTGTCTTTAACAAAAGATATTCCGAAATGCCTGATCCCGATTTCGGGCAAACCGATCATTGAGTGGCAAATCGACGCTCTCCTGGCTTATGGAATTGATGATATTACCGTCGTCACCGGTTTTAAGTCCGAACTTGTTGAGACTGTGTTGCAGCAACGCTACAACAATCGTGCGCGAGTCAATACGATTTTTAATCCTTTTTTCGAGATTACAGATAACCTTGTGAGTTGCTGGGTTGCGCGTTTTGCAATGCATCACGACTTCCTGTTGGTCAACGGGATACAGTTTTTGATGGGTCCGTACTGGTTGAAGTGATGAACTCAGAGCCCGCCCCAATTACTCTTTGCGTGAGCCAAAAATCTGTGTATGACATGGACGACATGAAAGTTCAGCTGGATAAGAGAGGATGGGTGAAGAATGTAAGCAAAACCTTACCCGTGGACCGAATAGACGCTGAATCCATTGGCCTCGTCTTTTTCCGACAGAACGGCCCTCAGATGTTTTGTGACGCGGTCGAGAATGCGCTGCGAAATCAGTCAGAGTTCAGATCATGGTATTTCACCATTATTGATGCACTGGCCGGAAAACAAATGGTTAATGTATGTCCCGTGTCCAGGAACCGCTGGTGTGAAATAGATATTGCCGCAGATCTGGCGATAGCGGAAGAACTCTTCGGCGAAATGGCCGTCAGGCAAAACTGCAGCCAAACTCCTGCCTAGCTTTGCTGGTCAGGACTAGATTGAGCTAGACCTGACACTGCGAACCCGCCGCACAGTTTCACTCACCAGGAATTCGCAGAAAGATGAACTTGAACTCCATTGGTCGGTACTATGTGGATCGACCGCTTAACCGGGGATAACATGTAAGCACTGAGCAACGGATCGCCCTAGCGCCAGCCACCTGAGCACTTCCAACATCCTGCCCCGGAACGGCACCGCCCGTCTATGTTCCATAGCATCGGTAGAAGTTGATGAATACGCACTACGCAAGATGGCTATTGGCGTGTGCACGATCGTCACTCGAACCCCACCTACACGAACTAGCAATACGTTATATTTGGCCAAAACAAGCCCAAGCGCCTTGTTCAAACGGGAAAAAACAAACCACACCGCGCCGCTCGGAAGACGGAAAGACGATACGACTTAAGCGTTAGATACCAGCTTCGTAGAAGAAAGGTAAAAGCCAGAATGCCAGGAGTGTTGCAACAATCCCATCACGTTGGTAAACACGCTGGCGGAAATGGCGCAGACTGGGAAGCTTACGATTTTATTCTCAAGGCAAGCACGGCACAGCCACTTTAGCGGTTTTACACGACCATTACCGCATTACACCGCGCCGCAATAGCTGCCAGGACACCTTCAGACCCCACAGTACGGGATGCCGCCGCAACATGGGCGTTACTTCGACACGAACGCCGGTATGCCGTTCGATCTTCCACGCGGCATAACTAATGCTGTCGTGAAAGGTAAATGCCGCCTTTGAGAGTCGCAGCACAGACAGGACTTTTCCCTGCCAGCGGCGCAACCGCCAACCCCATAGAGAACCTCTGTGGGCTGCC
The DNA here is from genome assembly GCF_900113575.1 of Nitrosospira sp. Nsp14. Taxonomy (GTDB): domain Bacteria; phylum Pseudomonadota; class Gammaproteobacteria; order Burkholderiales; family Nitrosomonadaceae; genus Nitrosospira. The sequence continues at coordinate 236,403 of NZ_FOPV01000001.1, read as the reverse complement.
GCATCTATCACGCATTGATAATTTCCATTGTGCAACACCTTCAGCATTTCAGCCAATGCTGGAGCGGCACACGCCGTTAATCGGGAATATTCGTCCAGATTTAACTGGACCAACTGCCGAGCGCGTGTTTCTCGCTCAGGCCGCAACTCCGCCGCATAGGTTCGGCTCAGGCCGTTGATCCAGATCGCTTCGGCGTTCACCACGCCCGAGCCCAGCGCTGGAAGAGTTGATTCCAGAAATGTGATTACAGAATAAGCGAGCGCACGATGAATACGCTTGCCGACGAATTCGTCACGCGCATATAACAATCGTGAAGGTTGAGCAAATCGAGCCCACAGATATGGGTGAAACCACTGTCGTGTTCCCCGCTCAAAATCTGCCATCGAGACCACCGCATACTTGGCGCGGAATTTCTGCTCCCGCCGGGATACCTCAAGATAAAATACATTGGGTGGCAACCACGCATTAATCTGCCTCAGATAACGTTCAGGATAGGCTTTATCGTAACTGTCTACGACGATATAGAAATCCGCGACACCCTCACCAATTTCGTGTGCGCGCAAGCAGGATCCGTAAAGAAGCACGGCATCGAGCGATGACGCAAACCGCGCTTTCAATGCTTCAACGAAGACAAGAAAATCTGGCGAGACAGCCTTTGAGCTCAACGAGGCCATTTCCGCCTCCAGTTCATCCGGAACGTGCTGACCCACGGCTGATTCAGGTTCTGCCATGGTTATAGTTTCTCCTTTACGCCCTCCGGCGCCAGAAAACTGACCGGACCGGCTGCCGTAATACGAAGGGGTCCATCTCCGCCAGCTGCCCGGTAAGATTCGCCATCTACAACGTAAACGTCATCTACCAGCAACTCTAGCGCTTGGGTATTTCGGCTGTAATAACCGTTTTTCTCTTTGAGGGCATCGCCGTGTCCTGAAAGTAATTGCAGTAATGAGCGCAGGGGATGCTTTCGCTGTTGCTGGATGAATGTGACATGCAGGGGTTCCTGCTCCTGCCCCCAATACGGCCGCATTCCAAACAACAAGCGATCCAGCGTGCTGGCAAAAAGAAACGCGAAGGCTCCCCTGTGCAGCTCAGCATTCCCTTCAATAATCGACATCTTGACGGGTGCCCACGAGCCTTTGCGGAATCCTAAAAGTACGCCGGCAAGATAGCCCAGTGTAATAATCGCGGCATAAATCTCCCCGGTAATGCCCAACTTTTTTATCCTGCTTTGCGAAAATATCACTGCCCGCGCGATAAGTCCTACGCCAAAGAACATCCCGTAAATCTTCGCCACCCCGGTCTGCTCAATGCATAGCACGTGACGTTGGCGTAATACAGGAGGTGCCTGCTTCAGTAAGGAGTTTCTCAACTTTTGCAGAACCGACTCCGGGTCGCCCAAGATACCAAGATCAAGCGCGGTCATATTAGTGGTGCCGCCCGGTACCACTGCCAAAATGGGCCAGCTTGAGCGTGGCTGCGTTGCAAATAAATGACACAGCACGCCCTGAAGCGTCCCGTCCCCGCCGACAATTACAAGCAAATCAACACCAGCATCGATAAAAGCCCCGACGGATGCATTAATCTCATGTGCGTTCGTCACTTCCCTGCAGGTTGCGCCTGGGATCTCGGTAAGCGCGCGTCTTATTGCATCCTTGCGTTTACGAATACGTCCGCTTAAGGGATTAAAAATCAAGCCAATGGTGGCTGTTCCAGAACCCAGTCTATCCACTCGTGACTTTTCTATCATCTACCTTAACCGTTAAAGGAGCAAAAATACGAATAGCCAATTTCCCGTCATCTTGCCCAGGGACAATTTCCTCAAACCAGGATTGTAAATGGCCGTGGGACCGCCGAGCCTGCCAGCCCATCATTACTCTTACAGAAAGAAAGACCGTCGAGAGTAGATGCCAGGCAATCACCGAAAAGAGACCAAGGTCTGGTCTGTCCACAAACCAGCTGACAGTTAACAAGATCAGGTTAGGATTGCGCCGGGCAGTGATGAGCCGGTTAAATGAGTCGAGTGGGCGCCAGATGAAAATATCAAATGATGCGATCCAAAATTGAAATGCGCCTTCACATATCCGGCCACCAACATACCCGATAAGTATCAGCCAGCACAATAGCGGCAAGTCCACCGCGGCAGCTGACGTTGCGGTCAGCCCCACACCCCAGGCGATATACCAAAGCGGCGGGTGAATGATATCCAGACCGTGATCGAGCACATCTCCAAATTGGCTTGAAGTGACAGTCACTCGTGCCAGCTTTCCATCGACGGTGTCCAGAAAGGTCATCAACCATCCCAGCAGCAGACCCGGGCCGTAGTAGCTATGCCAGAACGCAATTCCGGCCGCGACCGCAAACACAAGGCTAAGGACCGTGACCTGATTTGGCTTCAAACCGAAGCGGACGCAAAAACGTACAACCCAGAATGCGGGGAGCGGCCAGAGCCATTTTGTCACCAGATCGGTCACGCCCTTATAGGAGCGGGTAAACAGTTCAGCCTCAAGCGTTTGACGGTTATCGGTTCTGATGGGTAACACGTAAGGCGGATCCCTTTTCTTGAGCCTTTGCCGAAGGTCCAGCAGATTCAGGTCCTTTAGCGTACAACGAGGCAGACCAGAGATGACCGGTCCTCCTCCGCCGGACAAGAAATCATCCAGCACGCTATGCGCTTCCCCACCGGCTATCCGCACCCCAACGGACTGACCTTTATCCGTCCAAAATACCAGGTCTGTCTGCGCACTGATCAACGAAGCCAATACTCTGGAATCAAACAGATGATCGCCCCGCAGGAATAAGGCTAACGCATGCGCCGGGATCTGGTCGGGGTTGGCGACTAGGCTAACTTGCTTAAAAGGCCGCAGCATCCGCTGCAGGCGCTCGCGCCCGGTCAAACCCCAAATGGTCGTCTGGCTATCGCCGACGATGTGCACGTAGATCACTGCTGGCATATGCAAATCTTTATGTTGATCTCGTTCCGGTAACAGGGTCATGTCACCTTCAACGGTAAACGATGGTGGGAATCACACAGATGGCGACATGATCGATATAAACGCCTAAAGTAGCTGGCGGCTGGCCGTTTGGCAACAGATGCACGGTTCGTCATCGGCAATTCAAGACAAGCGGCTAAAAAATACGCCGTAGCCATAAAACAGCAATAGTCGCTAACATTAACCCCGGTGAAAGTGCAGTTAGTGCCGGGTTCAAACGAAGTACGAGGCCAGCATTCGAGACGATCTGATCGAACAAATACACACCGATCCCAAGCATGGTCGCAAGCACGAGTCTGCTGCCAAGACCGGCCCTTACCGATCCAAAAACAAAGGGAATCGAAAACAGTAGCATCGCGATTGTCGTCAGCCCTCCGCCCGCTTTTCGCCACAACGCAAGTGCATAAGCGTCCGCCTCTTGACCCGTGGCCCGGAGGAAACGAACATGCAAAAACAGCTCGACTGGTGAAAGACTCTCAGGCGATTTGGTCAGTGTGGAGATATCGTCCGGATTCAGGAATGATCTCCACTTCGTCGATTGCTCATTGACCGATTCAATCCGGTTTCCAGTAAATGTCTTCGTGGTGACGTCCTGCAGATCCCACAAATCACCACCGTTGAAGTCGGCATATTGTGCGTGGGTGTAAGTCAGCAGAAACCCGTTGTCGTCAAAATGCATGATCTCGATATCTGCCGCCCTTCCGGAGTGCAACATCTCCCCTATACGCAATATATTACGTTCATCGCGCGTCCATATACCCAGGTTTTTCCCCAGGGCGGCGCTCTTCTCAAGCGCGACAGCCCTGGATGATATAGCCTTTTGTTGAAGTTGCGGGGCAACGAACTGATCCAGCACAGCAATGGATACCAGAAGGAGCAGTCCGACCGCGAGCGGGGCCCGACTGATACCAATGGGCGATACTCCGGCAACACGTAGCGCTGTCAGCTCTGACCCAACCGCGAGCCGCCCCAGGGCGATGACATTACCCAGCAACGCGATAAAGGGCGCCAACTGGATAAACCTGCGTGGCAGAAGCAAGGCTGTGTTCAGGAACGCATCCTGAACCCGGTAAGTCCCTCTGCCGACATCGTCAAGCTGATCCAGCAAATCGAGAAAACCGAACAGCGGCAGTAGTACTACCGTCGCGATCCCCAGACCCATCAGGACTTGCACGGCCAGGTACCGGTTTATTACATTCATCGTCGCACAAACACTTTCTGACGGAAACCCGGCGCGAGCAGAGCAAAAGCAGCCAGGGACATTAAAACGTAAAGCCACCACACACCGGGCATTTTTCCGATCGTGCCTTGCTCCACCCAGGTCTGGGCCAATCCATTCAAGATATAGTAGATCGCAAAAACGACAGCTGCGGCATAGTAATTTTTTTCCCCTTTTTCCTGTCGGGGTGGCACGCGACTGAATGCGACGGCAATAAGCGCCAGCAGGATCGTAGCAATGGGACGCGACAGCCGCCATTGGAATTCGGCAATATCTCGCGGCTGATCGGATTTCATCAACGCCGAGGTAGGAGCTGCCTTGCGTTTATAGTCCAACACATTCCCGCTGTCAGTGTAATAAACCAATTTTTCAAATTGGACCACCGTGTCCTTCGCCCCCGAATGCATGAGCTTGTAAATAAACCCTTCTCCTAAATGTATTTGTGGGCGCTCGCCGGGTCTGAGCTCTTGCTGGTGAGCCTGTTTTGCAAGAATGATCTCGCTGCTGCCGCTCTTATGGATGTAATGAAATACATTTTGCATCTGTTTCCCGGAATCGTCCTTGGCTTGCACAAAAACGACTCTGCCCTTGCCCTCGTTGCCATAAAAGCGCCCGGCCTGAAATCGATCTATATTTAACTCCGCCTCTGCCTGCGCATTCAGCATGTAGCTTTCTTCATATGCCCACGGCCGGACGAAAATGGAAAGCACGCCACTTGCGATCCCAACCGGAATGGCAACAATGAGGACTGCAAAGAGCGCGCGGTTCTCGCTAACCCCGGCCGAGCGCAGCACACTGATCTCCTGGTCTCTGTATAACCTGCCCAGCCCCATGACTACCGCGACGTATAGCGCGATCGGCATCAGTACTTCGAGAGCGATCGCTGTTTTTAACAGTATGAACTTGAGCATGGCGGCAAGGCCAAGCGATTCGGACGCCGCGCTTGCCAAAAAACGGGCGCTACTGAAACTTGAAAACAGTGTCGCGAGAATAACCGCCACCACGGTGAACGGTATCAGCAATTCGCGGGTGATATATCGGTCTATTATTTTCAAAGATTATCCCCCGCCAAGGCTTGATGGGATCGCCTTCGGGATCGGTAATAGGAGTGGTGAATCGTTTACCCCCGCGTAGCGGAGCGTGCTTCGACCAACACGGATTCCGCGAGCAGCAAATCCTCAACCTTATCGACATCCACGCCAGCTTGCGGATAAGGCAAAAACACAGGCTGCACTTTGATGCCCGTTCTGGCCGTGACGGTCGCAAGCCCCTTATTGATCGACAACAGTCCCAGCAAATACAAGATAACAGCGACGGGGCCAAACGTCTGCGCGATCAGTTGCCAGGGGCGTTTTCGGAGATCTTCCGCCCGCTGCCAGAATGAGACCAACCCGCGGCCCCGAGGATTAAGAAACGCATAAAGGTTGCAACCGCAAAGGCCCCCATCCCGCAACTTTATTACTGTTCGCTTCGAATTGGGAAACGCCGCTGCCACATCTTCGTACCTGACGACGCCCACAGCAGCATCGCTGCCGGCCGCCCGAGATTTGGTCAGAAAATACTGCACGATCGCAGGCGTCAATAAGGCATGGTCGGCTGTCGTCAGCAATACAGGAGCCTGCTGATCAATCTGTGCGAGCGCGCTATTGGCGCTCCGGCTGGGCGAATCCAGGTTCGGCAGCCAGATCGCTCGCCCGGAGCGAATGCGGTCTTCCAGTTCCGGACACTCAGCGATTATCGCTGCGGGCGGACCGCAAACAACGATTGTCTTTACCATTCCACTCGCTTCCAACGCATCCAGTACACGAATGATCATGGGCATCCCACCCACGGGTGCAATTGCCTTGCAGGCCGAACCCGTCTTACGCGCGATTGGATCGTTGGCTGTGCGGTCAGCCGCCAGCACCACAGCGATAAACTCACCCCTTGTGCTCATTGGCTAAAGTTGGCTCCTAGCGTGAATCTCTCGGTTGATCACAGCGTTTTTCCGTAAATCCGGTAACGCTTATATTCCCTGCAGCCCAGGCTAGCCAGAATGGCACGCATGGGTTTGTTATCCTCAAGTATCCAGGACAACTCTACCGCCTCGACCCCCATGGCACGTCCTAGCTCCCTGGGAGCGTCGATTACCATAAAGGCCAGCGCCATCCCTAGCGGAGTATTATGAAACTGCTTGCGTACCCCCATCAGGGGTATTCGGCCAGTACGTACCCCTCCGCTGGATTTAATCCTGAGCAGCCTGACCCAGCCAAATGGAAACAGACTTCCGTTAAGCTCGGCAAAAATTTCGTTAAGGTTCGGTAGTGCCACCATAAATGCCGATGGAACGCCGTCCACCTCGGCAATTTGGATACAATCGTCTGGAACCAGAAAACGCAGACTGGCGCCAAGCTCAGCGAACTCTTCTTTGGTAAAAGGGACAAAGCCCCAGTTCTCCGACCATGCGTCGTTGAATATATCACGCAGTACTTCCATTTCTTCGCTGAACTTGTCGCGGCGCAATGGCCTCAAGCGCACATGATCCGCAAATTTCTCGATCAGTGAAGTCATCAATCGGGGGACCTTAAAATCTACCGCCACCCAATAGGCAAGCATATCCTTCAATGGGCGATACTCGAGCCCTTCCAGTAACGCCGCATACCACCTGCGTGAATGAGGCATCATTACCATCGGGGGGGTATCGAAACCCTCCACCAGAACGCCGCACTCCTGATTTATAGACAAATTGAAGGGGCCGCTAATATGGCGGGTGCCCCGCGCAGTCAACCACGCCTCGGCGGTATGCATCAGTGCGGCGAATACTTCTACGTCGTCTATGCACTCCAGTAAGCCGAAATGACCGGTGTCCCCACCATAGCGCTGTCGGTGCATTTGATCAATTTGGGCACTGATCCGTCCCACTGGTTCATTATTCCGGTATGCGACCCATGCCTGCCATTCGCCGTGCTTAAAAAATGGATTGAATTTTGAAAAATGCAGGCGCCGCTCCAGGCGTAAGGGCGGTACCCACATTGGGTCGTCAGCATAGATGCGCCAGGGTATATCTATAAAGACACCCATCTCGCGTCGATTTGTGACTGGCTGCACCGTAATTTCGCGCGGCGCAGACAGGACAGATTGGTCATTCATAACGAAACGGATGGGCCATAAAATGGATTTTCAAAAGTTTTCGACACACCAGCGCAACATCCGCTTCATAAAACCTCGAACAGTCGAAAGGATGCGAGGATTCTCAATACGACGCTTTGTTCGTACGTCGCCAAACACAGGGAAAAACGGCATCGCCCCACGTAAACAGCTGCAGCCGTGCTTCTCGCCCTCCGGAGCTGCACAAGTGGGATGAGATTCAGGATGGGTGAAGACGCGTTAACTGGATGACATGCATGCGGCGTGTGATATTATAATCGCCGCTTTCTGGCACCGAGCAACAATTCAGCAATTTGTTGGCTCCATGAGTAAAACTCGACGCTGCCGTAGTTTACCGATTTCATGAATAGTCATTTACTTGTTTCACTCCGGGCTGAAGCGGCCTCACTGGAGCAGCAATCGTCATTACGCAAAGGTTGATTAATCAATGGAAACTTCCGAATACAATCTTCTAATTTCTCTCGCCCTCATCCCAGCGGTCGTTGGGCTGCAGATATGGGTGAGAAACCGCCGCAAACGCCGGCGTACTGATGAGGGGCATCAGGAATTCGATAGTCTGGGCTCGACGCTCTTCTCGGCAATTCTGGAAGGAGTGGCCGTCGTCTCCAGCTTAATACTGATTATATGGATCATGGGAGGTATTCTGAGGTACCTTTTCCCAATGATTTTTAACGCAAAGTAATAGGTACATAAAGGTCGAACTTATCGAGTACGAGTTATGAAAAGGCGACCACAGCTGCTTCTGTTGGCAAACAGGTCAATACGGCAGTTGGGATAATATGGAACAGACATATCGTGGCACCAACTTCCATTACCGACGTTAACCCGATAGCATGGATTTTCTTTTTCCATCCGTCCCACCCGCCCACAGATCGGAATTGCTGCGTCGAACTCTCTCGGGATTTGCAGGATACTGTAAAATTTTTACCATTTTCCGCATGGAGAAGCTTTTTCTACCTATATGATTGACTACAGTTGTATATGCGCATAGTCGTCACGGGGATGGGGGTGGTCTCCCCTATTGGCATCGGCACTGACCAGTTTTGGACAGCGGCAATCAACGGTGTCAGCGGTATCCGGCGGGTAAGCAGCTTCGATGCCTCCAGTCAGCGCTCGCAAGTTGCGGGAGAAGTGCCCGGATTCGATCCAAAAACGTTCCTGTCAGCGAAATATATCGAGCAAACGGACAGATTCACCCAACTCGCGCTGCTGGCCGCCAAACTCGCGGTTGAGGATGCGGGTGGGCTTGACGCATATTCTCCGCCACGTGTAGCCGTAAGCATAGGTTCGGGAATGGGCGGTTTTGCTACCTTTGAGTCTTCTGCGCTCCGCAAGTTTCGAAATCAACCCGTACCCCCGTTTACAGTGCCTCGAACCATGGCGAATTCAGCTGCTGCCTGGATCGCAATCAGACATGGGCTAAAAGGGATGAATCTCACTTGCAGCACGGCGTGCTCTTCCGGGGCAAATGCCATTGGCGGGGCCCTCGATCTCTTGCGGGCGGGTCGAGCGGATGCGGTTGTTGCAGGTGGTGCGGAGGCGTGCGTGCTGCCACTAACGATGAATGGCTTCGAGATATTGCACGCCTTAACCACCGGCTTTAACACGGATCCTGCGCGAGCATCACGGCCATTTGCCAAAGGTCGGGATGGGTTCGTCATGTCGGAAGGCGCGGGCATACTGATACTGGAGGAGGAAGGGCATGCCAAGCGTCGAGGGGCGAAGATATATGCCCGCCTCGCTGGCTATGGACAGGCATGCGACGCGGCACATATCGTCATGCCGGACCTGAGCGGACAGGTAGCCGCCATGGAAGCCGCAATCGCGGATGCGGGCATCGCGAAAAACGCGGTGGAACATATCAATGCCCATGCCACTTCCACCCCCTTAGGTGACGTTGTCGAAACCCGTGCGATCAAAACGCTGTTCGGGGAAGGCGCGAAGGATATTGCGATTAGCGCGACTAAATCCTTGGTAGGACATTCCATCGGCGCATCAGCAGCGATCGGCAGTATCGCCACCATCATGGCTCTTCATACTGGCATAGTACACCCCACCATTAATCTGGATGAGGCCGACCCAGAGTGCGACCTTGATTACACGCCAAATCAGGCGCAGCAAAAAAACCCGCGCGCTGCCTTATGTAATGCTTTCGGGTTTGGAGGCAATAATGCAAGTATCGTTTTCACAACGCTCGATTGAAGGAAGAGATTATATATGGACACAGCGGACATTGAAGCGAAGGTCATACAGTTCATCGCTACAAAAGTTGAAAATCTGGATATTTCCACAATAAGCAGGGCGTCGAAATTTGACGAACTCGGACTTGATTCGATGGATACGATTCAGCTTTTGTTTGACGCAGAAGATAACTTTGGTATCAATTTCGATAGTGAAGAAGCTAAAAGCTTTACCACCGTGGGGGATATTATTGCCTACATCGAAAAACACCAGTCACCCGAGCCCCATAAAGGACCCGACGCCTCAGGAATGGCGTCCGATCAAGAGGGTACATAATAAACACAAGCCCAACAAATCCACCTTTTTTATTTTATTCTATTTCGTTTTACCAGACGCAATCTTTTTCGGCGAAACGCTCTTTGCTTTCGGTTTTACCGACTTGTTCTGAGCAGCTGTCGGTGCCGGTTTCGTCTTTGAATCTCTAGGCTCAAACTCAAAACCTACTTTGCCGTCCTTCCCTATCACCAGATAGGCGGAAAATGGTCTGCCCTTTTTTGAAATAAATTTTTGCAGCAAATCGGTTTTTCCAGTGCGTAACAGCTTAGCCGCCTGCTCACGTTCGAGAGGACGCGCAAGAATAATCTTCCCAATTTTAAAGTCACACGTACGGACGGAGCCTATGGCCTTCTCGCAGGCATAGCTCATTCCATGATCGAACACTCGACCGCCACAACGCGGGCATTTGCCCAACGGTTCCTGTCCCGAAAAGTCAATCCCGCCGCCGGCCTCCTCGTCGCTATCGGCGCCAAAATCAAATTTCATTTCGAATTCGTCGGTAAGCTTGACATTAGCATTAAACAGCCGACCCATTTTGCTACGGAAACCTTGTAACGGGCCAACTTCGCGCTCTGTGATCAGTTGCTCCATTTCTTCTGTTTCAAATTGCCGACCCGCAAGGATTTTCCACAGGGCGAAATCGCATTTCTGGCACTGGTATTTCTTATAGGTTTCCTGGACCACTCCTCCACATTTGGGGCAAGGAGACTTTAGCGTGGAAAAGTCACCGCTGATTGTTTCGCCTCGATGCGTTTTTGCCTGCTCCACGATGTGTCCCGTCATGCCGGCGATTTCTTCCATGAATTTGTTGCGCTTGAGCTTTCCCTGCTCAATCTGGCGCAGCTTGAACTCCCAATCGCCTGTCAGTTCTGGCGAGGTGAGTTCAGGCACCTTCAGGCCGCGCAATAAGGTCATCAGCGAAAATGCCTTGGCAGTAGGTCGCAATTCCCGCCCTTCGCGCTGGAGGTAGTTTTCCGCAACCAATCCTTCGATGATCGACGCCCGCGTCGCGGGGGTGCCCAGTCCTTTTGCACTCATCGCTTCCCGTAGATCTTCATCCTCCACTAATTTGCCCGCGCTTTCCATCGCGGACAGAAGCGTGGCCTCATTGAATCGGGCTGGAGGGCGGGTCTGACTGGAAATAACCTTGATTTCTTCAGCTAAGACCCCTTCCCCCGGGTTTAACTTGATCAACGCGGATTCATCCTCTGCGCCTCGCGCTTGTACCTCCCGACCATAAACCACCTGCCAACCGGGATTGATCATCACCTTGCCTTCGGTTTTAAACGGCTCGTTCTCGACGCGAGTGATGCGGGTAGTCACAAGAAATTCGGCAGCGGGAAAAAAGATAGCCAGGAAACGCTTAGTCACGAGATCGTAAAGCTTCGCTTCGACTTCGCTCAGGACCTTGGGCTCTAGTGAAGTCGGGATGATGGCGAAATGGTCGGAAATTTTCGCATTGTTGAATATGCGCTTGTTTGGTTTAACCCAGTCTTCCTTGAGCACCTGCTTGGCGAAAATACCGTAACGGCTTTTTGTCAGAGAACTCAAGGTCTCCTTGACAGTCCCAAGGTAATCTTCAGGGAGGGCGCGGGAGTCAGTACGCGGATACGTCAGCACCTTATGCTTTTCATACAACGCCTGGGCCAACCCAAGTGTCATCTTTGCGGAAAAACCAAAGCGCCCGTTGGCGTCACGCTGCAAGCTGGTAAGATCGTATAGCAGCGGGCAGATTTCAGTAGCCGGCTTGCTTTCTTCATTGACCGCACCTCTCTTACCCTGGCATTTGATGCGGATGGCCTCGGCTTCTTTTTGATCCCACAATCTTTCCGCCTTTTGCTCCCCATCAGCTTTGTTTTTTGCAAATTTCTCGTCAAACCAGCGGCCGTTGTATTTTCCATTACTGGCGGCAAACTCGCCATGCACCTCCCAGTAATCGCGGGGAACGAACTTCTTTATAGCGTCTTCTCGCTCAGTCAGAATCGTCAGTGTCGGGGTCTGCACCCGGCCCACCGGCGTTTTATGAAATCCCCCTTCCTGAGAATTAAATGCGGTCATGGCACGGGTGCCGTTTATTCCCACCAACCAGTCCGCCTCCGAACGGCTTACCGCCGCCTCTGCCAGAGGCTGCACAGCATCGTCATCGAGCAGCTTGTTGAAACCCTCTCTAATCGAAGCCGGCGTCATCGATTGCAACCAAAGGCGTCTTACCGGCTTGTTCGTCCCCACATGACGGATGATGTAACGAAAAATCAATTCACCTTCCCGCCCGGCGTCGCAAGCATTGATAAGGGAATCAACGTCCTTGCGCTTGATAAGTTTGGTTAAAAGCTTCAGTCGAGCCTCGGTTTTCTCGATGGGATTGAGGTCGAAGTGCGGCGGAATAATAGGTAAGTTGGCAAAGCTCCATTTCCCCCGTTTGACTTCGTATTGTTCCGGCACAACAAGCTCGAGCAAATGGCCGACAGCCGAAGACAGCACATACTGATCGCTTTCAAAATAATCGGCATGCTTGGTGAACCCGCCAAGGACCCGCGCAATGTCGGTGGCGACGGAAGGCTTCTCGGCGATAATTAAGGTTTTACCCATGAAGCTTCCATGAATGTCCGCGGGTTGGCGGCAGCGGGTTAAATAACGGGTGTAAATGACTGATCATTATCAGTACCATGACAAGAAAATTATTGGATGGCCGGCAAGTTGGTCGGGGGATTGTAGTCTCGCTGACAGTGAATGTCTGTCAACCTGCATGGCAATCGGTCGCGAATACCCTATCATTTGCCTTGCGACGTCAGACCCCATGGGACGTTCATCGATAGGATCTACGCAAGCCTTTGGTAGCCACCACCCGGGAGGCTTGCCACTAGGCCGTCCAATTCGAACGTCAATAGCATCGCTGATACCGTTTCCACCGTCAAGCCACTACGGACGGAGAGCGTGTCGATATCGATGATTTCATGACCGAGGTGTGTCAACAGCAGAGATTTTTCTCTCTCCGGTTTTTCTCTTTCCGGTTCGCCGGTATTATCAATGCCCTCGGGTATCGGGGCCCGGTAGCCTAATTCATCCAAAATATCCTCCGCGCTTTCGACGAGTTTCGCTCCCTGCTTGATGAGCGAGTGACAGCCCTTCGCAAGAGGAGAATGGATGGAACCCGGGACGGCAAATACCTCCCGTCCCTGTTCCAGAGCCTGCCTTGCGGTAATGAGAGACCCGCTCTGCAGCGCAGCCTCGACCACGAGACAGCCTCGGCTCATGCCGCTGATGATGCGGTTGCGGCGCGGAAAATTGCTCGCTATAGCCGGCGTGCCCAATGGGAATTCGGAAATAAGTCCTCCCTGTTGAGCTAAATCATGAGCAAGTTTCCGATTACTTGCTGGATAGACAAGATCGAGCCCCGTTCCTACCACGGCGATGCTTGAAGCGCTGCCTCGCAAACCGCCCCGATGAGCCGCCGTGTCAACGCCGAGCGCCATGCCGCTTACAATGCAAAGCCCGGTGTCACTCGTGGCTTTGGCAAAGGCTTCAGCGTTAACAAGACCTTGCGGTGTCGCATTACGACTCCCGACGATGGCGAGCATCGGCAAATTCAACAGTTGGCGTTTTCCCTTGAAGTAGAGAAGCGGCGGAGGATCTGGGATGTTGAGCAACAGGGGTGGAAAATCCGGATCAGCAAGGGTAATAATCGAATTTTCGGAGTCCTCCAGCCATTTGAGCGTGGCAGCGACTTTATTTCGATCGGCCCCCTTGACAATGCTATGCGCGACCTTCTTATTCACCAATCGCTCCAGCGCAGGGGTGCTGGCGGTAAAGATTTCGGCGGGACTTCCAAATGCAACGAGTAACCGACGTATTGACTCATCACCCAGGCCATCAATCAGGCAAAGGGCGATCCAGGATTCGATATCCTGCTGCAGCTTCATTTAAGGAAACCTCGAATAAATTCCCGCTTGGCGCGACGGGCTTCACGGAATAAAAACAGATGACCCCGGCAAGGCGTGTACCGTGAGCGATGGGCGCCGCGTATGGCTCGCGCATGGGCGAGGCAGTATGACTCATGAAATGCCAGCCACGACGCTTCCTGCTTTCTGGCTGGGGATGGCACGCCCAGATGCCGTTGGCCGGAACGGTGGAAATACGGCAGGGATTCTGCCCGGAGAACCAAATCGGTTAACACACAAGGTCTCAAAGTTAAGCTTCGGTTCCGCCGAGGCTTAAAAACGAGCTTCCTCCTTAAATCAGGATATAATTGGCTTCAGCTTGAACTTTGAAAACGTCCCATCATCCATACAGTATTTAGGGTCAATCTCGCAGTGGTTTAAATTCTGCATTTAGATCATTTAGTATTCAAGCCTTTTTTATGGCTCTCCTAAAAATATTGCAATATCCGGATGAGCGTCTGCATACTGTAGCCGATCAAGTCCCCGAGGTAACGAATGAAGTTCGTGCGCTGGTGCACGATATGGCTGAAACAATGTATGCCGCACCCGGCATTGGCCTCGCGGCGACTCAGGTCGACGTGCATCGTCGTGTTATCGTCATCGATAGTTCCGAAACGCATGACCAATTGCTGGTGCTGATCAATCCCAAGATCATTGCACGCAGTGGTGAGTCCGACTATGAAGAAGGTTGCCTATCAGTACCTGGCGTATATGGCAAAGTCCCGCGCTCGGAGCAAATCACGGTTGAGGCGCTTGACGAACATGGGGTCACTTTCACGCTTGAGGCTGAGGGCTTACTTGCTGTATGTATCCAGCACGAAATGGACCATTTGCTGGGGAAGGTATTTGTTGAGTACTGGTCGCGGTTAAAGCAAACGCGAATTCAGGCTAAATTCAGGAAGCAGCGGCGAAACGTGATGTAATACCGGTTTGGTTTCCGGCAAACCCGGGCTACTCAAGAGCGGTTGATCAAGAAAGCAGTTGCGGCATTACACGTCGTATCCCGTTATACTTCCCCATGAAGATCATTTTCGCCGGCACGCCACCCTTCGCCGCTGTTGCGCTCGAGGCCCTGATAGGTGCGGGATATCAGATCACGTTGGTGCTGACCCAACCCGACCGGCCTGCCGGGCGAGGTATGAAACCCGTGTCGAGCCCGGTCAAATTGCTGGCGTTACAACATGGGCTTCCCCTGCTGCAGCCAACCACGCTCAAGCAACCCGAGTTCCATGCTCAACTCGAAGCCTTCGGCGCGGAGGTCATGGTTGTGGCGGCTTATGGGCTCATCCTGCCCACCCCCGTCCTGCGCATCCCGAAACGGGGCTGCCTCAACATTCATGCCTCACTACTACCAAGGTGGCGAGGTGCTGCACCTATCCAGCGGGCTATATTGGCGGGAGATCAGGAAACTGGAATAACAATAATGCAAATGGACAAGGGTCTCGATACCGGGGCGATCTTGTTGCAGCGAAGTGTTTCAATTGCGGACAATGATACTGCCCAAACTCTGCATGACAAACTTGCGCCGTTAGGTGCTCAGTGTATTGTCGAGGCATTAACGTATTTGCGGCTGGGAACATTGACAGCCTTCCCTCAGAATGAGGATGCGGCCACGTATGCGCCGAAGCTGGAAAAAGAGGAAGCTGAAATAAGCTGGCGCCTTGGCGCACAAGCGGTCGACCGGGCCGTGCGGGCATTTAACCCTCGTCCCGGTGCACGCGCGCATATGTCCGGGCTCCCCTTGAAGATATGGCAAGCGAGAGTCGGGGCAGATAGCGGCGGTGCGCCGGGAGAAATTATTGCGACTGGCCATGATGGAATAGTGGTCGCGTGCGGCGAGGGCGCATTGGTATTAGAGGTCTTGCAAAAAGCGGGCGGGAAAAAAATGCGTGCTACGGAGTTTCTCTTGGGACATCCCCTACGCCCGGGCGACCGCTTTGAATGCCATAAATGATCAAAACTCAACGTCTTGCTACCGCTGCGGTGAGTAAAGTATTGGCTGGGGCCAGCCTGACGACGGTATTGCAGGACACTTGGCACAACCATCCAGATCTGTCCGAACAGCAACGAGGGGCCATTCAAGATCTTAGCTACGGCGTGCTGCGCTTTTACGGGCAACTTGACGCAATACTCGGCTTATTGTTGAAAAAACCACTTAAGAACAAGGAAATAAGTTACTTATTACTGGTGGCCTTATACCAACTGGAATACAGCCGGGCCGCGCCGCATGCGGTAGTCGACAACGCAGTGTCCGCTTCCCTAGGGGTGAACGGCAGCCGAGGTCTTCAGGGATTGGTTAACGCGGTACTACGCAATTTTATCCGCCAACATGCGACGCTCTTGCAGCAATCCACCGAAAGTGAGGTGGGACGCTATTCTCATCCGCAATGGTGGATAGATAAGCTTCGCATTCAATATCCGCAACGTTATGAGGCGGCATTGGAGGCAAGCAACCTGCGCCCGCCTATGACACTCAGAATCAACCAGCGCAGGACTACGGTCAAAGAATATCTAGATCGCCTCAGCCAGCTTGGAATGAGTGCGCGGCCCGCAAGTGATGAGGCGCTCGAACTGGAGCAGCCTGTGGCGGTGGAAAAACTGCCTGGCTTTGCCCAGGGGTTAGTGTCGGTTCAGGATACGGGTGCGCAACTCGCGGCCAAACTGTTGGACGTATCGGATAGCATGCGCGTTCTGGACGCTTGCGCCGCTCCCGGCGGCAAAAGCGCGCATTTGCTGGAACTGGCAAAAGTCGAATTAACGGTGCTCGATAGCGACAGCAATAGATTGACTCGGGTGTCGCGCAATTTTTCTCGATTGGGGTTGGAAGCCCATCGGCTAATCCATGGCGACGCTTCACGGCCCGCGCTGTGGTGGGACGGGAATCCGTTCGACCGCATTCTGGCCGATGTCCCTTGCTCCGCTTCTGGGGTGACCCGCCGCCACCCTGATATCAAGTGGCTAAGACGTGAAAGCGATCTTTTGCAGTTTGCCGCCAAGCAGCGAGAAATCCTCGATGCGCTGTGGCCGATACTGAGCAGCGGTGGTAAATTACTCTACGTCACCTGTTCCGTTTTTGCCGAGGAAAACAGGTTGCAAATGGAGGAGTTTTTGCGCCGTCACCCGGATGCCCGTCCGCTGCCCCTTTCCGGAGCTGAAATAGTTGACGGGCAATTAATGCCCGATTCCCATCATGACGGCTTCTTTTATGCTCTCGTGCTTAAAGTCTGATGCCTCTCATGTCTTCTGCCGACTGCGCCTGACGTTAGTCGCGCTGCTGGCGATGATCCTCCTGCCGGCGACTTCAGCCCATGCCGAAGGTGGCATTCAGGTGAAGTCGGTAGTGGTGGAAGCAACCGAGGAAGGATACCAGTTTGACGCCGATTTCGAGATCACGCTCAACCATAAGCTGGAACATGCGCTCGAGAAGGGCATCGTGCTGTATTTCGTGACTGAGCTCAATCTCGTAAGCTCGCGCTGGTATTGGCTGGACGAGCGAGTGGCTCAAAGCAGGGTACGGGAAGGACTGAGCTATTATGCCCTTACTCGCCAGTATCGATTGAGCCGAGGAACATTTTCACAGAACTTCGGTACCCTCAAGGAGGCTCTGCAAGCACTAAGTCGCGTACGGGACCGTCCGATCATTCCCAGCACCGAGCTCAGGCCAGATATGGAATACGCGGTGGAAGTGCGTATGCGTCTGGATATAGCGGCGTTGCCCAAACCCTTTCAAGTGGAAACGCTGGGATCAAGAGACTGGGACTTAAGCACCGGCATGCTACGGTGGAACAAAAGACTGCCATCGTCCAAGGAATCACAGAAATCGGCTGTGGAGAGCGGTACCGACAAAATTGGCACGTCCACACGGTACACCACGAAGGTCTCGGTTCCGGCGCCCAGCCTGAGTGCGGTACCAGGGAGCGCGGCCCCGTGACCGCCCCGTTTTCCTGTGGTCTTCGGCAAGCGGGGCTCGCGGCTGAGTGGTTTTTTTTCACGCCTGGGGCCAGGAACCAGGCGCTTGTCGCCTCGCGCGAATCCCGCTGGGCGAAACTGCGCCACGTCCAGGCACTTTTTCAGCGCTTCCGCATGGTTACAGACTGCACCAAGCCGTGAAGTACGTCATTATCATCAGCGCTGGCCTGGGCGCCGTCATGCTTTTTCTGCTGGCGACGGCCGGAGCTGACACCGATCTGTTCGAACGTAAATACCGCCTTCTGATCCGGCTTAATGTCGGCTTCGTGTTGTTTCTGATGGGGGTGGTAGGGTATCTGCTCTGGCGGCTCAGACGCAGGTTGAACGCGGGCGTGTTCGGTTCCAGGCTGGCGCTGCGCCTGTTGCTGATCTTTTCGCTAATGGCTGTTCTTCCCGGCGCGCTGGTGTATGGCGTATCGGTTCAATTTCTAGGAAAAAGCATCGAATCATGGTTCGATGTCAAGGTCGACCGGGCACTCGAAGGTGGTCTGAATCTGGGACGTAAAATCCTGGACAACCGATTGGAGGAACTTCGTCACACAGCCCGGGACGTAGCAGTGACGCTGTCCGAAGCCGAACCGCTGGCACAGACGCTCCATCAGATCCTGGAACAGTCACAGGCACAGGAAGCCACACTGTTCAGCAAGGATGGGAGCGTACTGGCTTCCGCGGATGATGATGGTTCGGGGCGGTCCCCGGATGCACTGACCATGGATCTCATGCGCGAAGTTCAGAGGGAAAAGTTGCGCAGCTCGGTTGAATCCATCCCGAACAAGGGATTGTACTTACGGGTTCTCGCATTGATCGATCCGGGGAGCAGGGCGGAAAATGCGTACGTCCTGCAACTTCTGCAACAAGTACCTGAACCACTGGCTGAAGATGCCGAAATTGTGCAGGCTGCATATCGGGATTACCAGGAGTTGCTGTTGTCACGGGAAGGCTTGAAAAGCCTCTATGGAGTGACCCTCACACTCGCGCTGCTGCTCTCGCTCTTCTCCGCTCTGGCTGCAGCTTTTCTTATCAGCGAACGCCTGAGCGCCCCCCTCGGAATGCTGGCCGAAGGCACCCGCGCCGTTGCCCAGGGTGACTTTAGCAGGCGCCATCCGGTACAAAGCCGGGATGAATTGGGCGTGTTGACAGAATCGTTCAATCTAATGACTCAGCAGCTGGAAGAAGCCCGCATGACTGCGCAACGCAATCAACAAGAAGTGGAAAGCGCCAGAGCTTACCTCGAAAATATACTGGCCAACCTTTCTTCGGGGGTACTGGTATTTGACGAAGGCCTGCGTATGCGCACCGCCAACGTAAGCGCCGAGCAAATCCTGAATGTCCCTCTGTCTGGTCTGGAAGGGCTGACTATTGCCGAATGCGGGGCGCGGGAGCCGCGGCTGGTCTCCTTCATAAATGAGATTATCGAAGGGTTTCGCTCGGATGGTCAGGAGGAATGGCAATGCCAGGCAGAACGTTCACGGGATGGCGTTCACCAGGTCTTGCTGTTGCGCGGGACCCGTCTGCCAAGTATTTCGGGTGGAGGCGGCGTCGTTGTCTTTGACGATATCACCAACCTGCTGCAAGCTCAACGCATTGCTGCGTGGGGGGAGGTAGCGCGGCGACTGGCGCATGAAATCAAAAATCCTCTGACGCCAATACAGCTTTCAGCGGAGCGCGTACAGCACAAGTTGGCTGAGAGGCTTAGTAAGGAGGACGCTCAAGTCCTGAAGCGGTCTACCGATACAATCGTAAACCAGGTTGAAGCTCTCAAAAAGATGGTGAACGAATTTAGCGAGTACGCGCGCGCACCCGAACTGGAATTTCACTTGCTGGATCTTAACGCGTTAGTGCGGGAAGTGCTTGCGCTATACGAAGCTTCCGGCGCAGAAAGGTCCGGTGTTTCGCAACCGCACAT
Organism: Nitrosospira sp. Nsp14; assembly: GCF_900113575.1. Classification (GTDB taxonomy): domain Bacteria; phylum Pseudomonadota; class Gammaproteobacteria; order Burkholderiales; family Nitrosomonadaceae; genus Nitrosospira. The sequence goes on along the minus strand of NZ_FOPV01000001.1, from coordinate 216,717 downwards.
TCACCTGGTACTGGCTGCAGATTTGCCCCTGGTACGAGGAGATTCCGCGCGTTTGCGGCAAGTTATCCACAATCTTCTGCAGAATGCACAGGACACGCTGGCAGGGGCGCCGGATCCCGCCATTACGGTACGAACGGAGATCGTACCAAAGGGGCTACAGTTTAGCGTAAGTGACAATGGAGGAGGCTTCCCGGAACAACTCAAAGCGCGAGTGTTCGAACCCTACGTAACCACGAAATCGAAAGGCACTGGGCTGGGTCTGCCTATCGTAAAGAAAATAGTTGAAGAACATAGCGGCAAGATAAAAATTGAAAATATCCAACCCCGCGGCGCCCGCATCACAATCACCCTCCCCGTTGCGAGGAATGACACCTTGACTGCTTATCGGGAAGCCGTGTGAGTTCCCGGTCCGCGGAATCATGTAAAAGATTATGAATCGTTAGTTATCGAGACTTGACTCCCCATATATGAGTAACAATACCATCCTGGTTGTTGATGATGAAATCGGCATACGCGAACTGCTTTCCGAAATCCTGCGCGATGAAGGTTATCGGGTAGCACTTGCGGAAAATGCCGGACAAGCGCGGAGCTGGCGGAAACAGGCGCGCCCTGACCTTGTCCTGCTGGATATCTGGATGCCTGATACGGATGGCATTACCCTCCTCAAGGAATGGGCAAGCAGCGGGCTGCTCACGATGCCGGTAGTAATGATGTCCGGCCATGGCACCATCGACACCGCGGTTGAGGCGACCCGAATGGGCGCATCGGGCTATCTGGAGAAGCCGGTACCATTGCAGAAGCTGTTGAGTACCGTAGGGCGCGCGCTGCGAGGAGGACAGGTGAACCCTCGCATGACGCTCCCTCTCGCCAGTCTGGGCAAGGGACCCGTCATCGTCGACCTGAAAAAAAGACTGGAACAGGTAGTCAACCTTAGAACTCCCCTGCTGCTCAGCAGTGAACCAGGAACGGGAGTGGACGTTTGCGCACGTTTTCTGCACCGCCCCAACACACCCTGGGTGGAGCCGGACACGCTCGCCGCGCTGGCCAACGCCCCGTTTGACTTGCTTGAGCAGGCTAAAGGCGGGCTGCTTTTCCTCAAGGAAATCGGCGACCTCAACCGGTTGGCGCAAAAGGGATTACTGCTGCTGCTGGGCAAACTGGAAAAGTATAATGTGCGTCTGGTGTGCGTCACCTCGACTCCGCTTGCGGAGCTTGCCGCGCAGGGGGTCTACGACCCGAAGCTTTATGAAACCTTAAGCGGGCTTTGTATTAATGTTCCCGCGTTGAGAGAGCACCGGGAGGATATTCCTGAGCTCGCGACCCAGATACTTTCCCGTTATATCGAGTCAGGGGAAGCGCCGCTGCGTCAATTCAGCACCGCTGCGCTTAATTGCTTGCGCAATCACGACTGGCCCGGCAACCTCGCGCAACTCACCGGCGTGGTGCACTCGCTTGCATTAACCTGCGCAAGCGATGAAATATCCGCCGATGATGTAAAGCAGATACTGGCATCTTCATCCCCGCCACAGGCAGTAGGAGGCATCCCCCTCAACGTTCCTTTACGCGAGGCGCGAGATATGTTCGAAAAAGCCTACTTTGAACAACTCATCGATCAGGAAAACGGCAACATGACCAAGGTTGCGGAACGGGCGGGTTTGGAACGCACGCATCTTTACCGCAAACTCAAGCTTTTAGGCATCAAATTGCGAAATCACTAAAGGATTGATAAGGTTATCGCTCGGCCGTGAATAGTTGAGCGATTCCCGATCCAGCCCACCTTAGTTTGTCATATTGTCTGACATCGTATCTTAAGCGATAATAGTTACTTTGCCGACCCGCACCGCTACCCGGGTTAGGGAGCGGTGTTTTTATGTGCCATATCTGTAGAACAAGGGAGTACGTGTTCATGGGAACATTTAGAGATTTCAACGCACCGGTATTCAAAAACCTTACCAGCGCTATTCGCGCACTGGCCATGGATGCTGTGCAAAAAGCCAATTCGGGTCACCCCGGCATGCCCATGGGTATGGCAGAAATAGCTGAGGTGTTGTGGATTCATCACTTACGCCATAATCCCGCAAATCCAAAGTGGGCTGACCGCGACCGTTTCGTTCTGTCGAACGGGCATGGCTCGATGTTGATCTATGCCTTGCTGCACCTCACCGGCTACGATTTGCCGATGGAAGAGATCAAGCGCTTCCGGCAACTTCATTCCAAAACTCCTGGCCATCCGGAATATGGATATACGCCTGGCGTTGAAACCACTACCGGACCTTTGGGGCAGGGTATTACCAATGCGGTGGGGATGGCGCTGGCGGAAAAAATTCTTGCCTCGGAGTTTAACCGTCCCGGCTTCGATATCGTCAATCATTATACGTACGTATTCCTGGGCGACGGCTGCCTCATGGAAGGAATTTCCCATGAGGCGTGCTCCCTTGCGGGTACGCTCGGATTGGGCAAGCTGATCTGCTTCTACGACGACAATGGCATCTCTATAGATGGCCATGTGGAGGGATGGTTTACCGACGACACACCCAAGCGCTTTGAAGCCTATGGGTGGCATGTGGTACCGAACGTCAACGGCCACGACCCGGTAGCGATCGAGGCGGCAATCGAAGCAGCCAAGCAGGCCGGCGGAAAACCCTCCATGATCTGTTGCAAAACCGTGATCGGCATGGGCTCGCCCAATAAGGCCGATACTCATGAGGTTCATGGAGCGGCGCTTGGAGACGTGGAAATTGCCGCCACCCGGCCGCATATCGGGTGGCATCATCTGCCGTTCGAAATTCCGGGTGAGGTTTATGCAACGTGGGACGCCCGTCCCAAGGGCCAACGGCTGGAGGATGAGTGGAACCGCACGTTTGCTGAGTATTCGGAAAAATATCCCGCCGAGGCCGCCGAGTTTACCCGCCGCATGGCGGGCGACCTGCCGGATGGCTGGAGCGACCACGTGGAAGGGCTGATCGGCCGTGTAAATGCAAAGGAAGAAACCATTGCCAGCCGCAAGGCCTCGCAAAACGCCATTGAAGGCCTTGCCCCGGCATTGCCCGAACTAGTTGGCGGCTCCGCAGATCTGGCGGGATCGAATCTTACCCTCTGGTCAGGCTCCAAAGGCATCACCCAGAAAAATGGCGGCAACTACATATACTATGGCGTGCGTGAATTCGGCATGAGCGCGATAATGAATGGACTTTCGTTACACGGCGGCATTATCCCCTACGGCGCGACCTTTCTAATGTTCTCCGAATACGCCCGCAATGCCCTGCGTATGGCGGCGCTAATGAAGATTCGCTGTCTTTTTGTATACACCCATGATTCGATCGGTTTGGGCGAAGATGGCCCCACGCACCAACCCGTAGAGCAGACTGCGACGTTGCGGTACATTCCGAACATGGATGTGTGGCGCCCCTGCGATACAGTCGAATCGACCGTTGCCTGGGCACGCGCGCTGGAACGCAGGGACGGGCCCTCGATTCTGATTTTCAGTCGCCAAAACCTTCCGTTTCAGAAACGGGACGGAGCCCTGATCAAACAGATCGACAAGGGTGGCTACATCCTGTCGGAAGCGGCTGATGGGAAACCGCAGGCCGTCATTATCGCGACCGGGTCTGAAGTCGGGTTGGCTGTGATGGCGCAAAAAGCGCTGGCTGAAACTGGCGTTCAAGTCCGTGTTGTGTCCATGCCCTGTACGAATGTGTTCGACCGGCAGGATCGGGACTATAAGGATAGCGTTTTGCCAAAGGGCATAGGACGCGTAGCGGTGGAGGCAGGTGTCACCGATTACTGGCGTAAATATGTGGGACTTGATGGGGCGGTTGTCGGCATGGACACATTCGGCGAGTCAGCGCCGGCAGGCGAACTTTTCAAGCACTTCGGCTTCACTGTTGAAAACGTGGTGAAAGCTGTAAATAGCGTGCTTTAAATCCGGCCAGTGTTAACCCCATCGAGCTATTCCTGCGCCTGAGTTTCTTTTTTTTATCCAAGGAGTCTAAAAAATGACAACCAAAGTCGGTATCAATGGTTTTGGCCGCATCGGAAGAATGGTATTCCGTGCGGCAATACAAAATTTTCCGGACATTGAAGTCGTCGCCATCAATGATCTGCTCGAGCCCGACTACCTGGCGTACATGCTGCAGCATGATTCCGTACACGGCCGTTTCAAGGGCGACGTCTCGGTGGAGGGAGAGACGCTGGTCGTCAATGGAAAGAAGATCCGCCTGACCGCAATCAAGGATCCTGCTGAACTGAAATGGGGAGAGGTCGGCGCCGAGGTCGTTATTGAATCCACCGGGCTTTTTCTTACCAAGGAAACCTGCCAGAAGCACGTCGCTGCCGGGGCAAAAAAAGTAATCATGTCAGCCCCTTCGAAAGACGACACGCCCATGTTTGTGTATGGCGTAAACGATAAGACGTATGATGGAGAACCCATTATCTCCAACGCTTCCTGCACCACAAACTGCCTGGCTCCCATCGCCAAGGTGCTCAATGATGCCTTCGGCATCAAGCGGGGGCTGATGACAACTGTCCATGCGGCGACTGCCACCCAGAAAACCGTCGATGGCCCCTCGAACAAGGACTGGCGGGGAGGACGGGGTATCCTCGAGAATATCATTCCATCTTCCACCGGTGCCGCAAAAGCCGTTGGCAAGGTGATACCGGAACTGAACACCAAGCTTACCGGCATGGCCTTCCGCGTTCCGACTTCCGATGTTTCGGTAGTGGATCTCACCGTTGAGCTGAATAAGGATGCCAGCTACGAAGAGATCTGCACAGCCATGAAGAATGCATCGGAAGGGCCGATGAAGGGGATACTCGGCTACACCGATGAGAAGGTCGTTTCGACAGATTTCCGCGGCGACAGCTGTACTTCCATCTTCGATGCAGAGGCCGGTATGGCCCTGGACGACAGTTTTGTTAAAGTCGTGTCCTGGTACGATAACGAGTGGGGCTATTCCAGCAAGATTTTGGAAATGGTCCGTGTCGTCGCAGCTAAATAATTCGTTCGAGATGAAAGGCAGGGGTTGAGGTAGCTTCTAACCAACCCCTTCTCAGAGCTCTCTTCCTTCGATAAGGCATAGGAACGCCCGTCGTCATCCTTATGTCATCCCAAATCTGGAGTCATCAGTGTCCGTTATAAAAGTCACCGACCTCGATCTCAAGGGCAAACGGGTTTTTATTCGCGCCGATCTTAATGTACCGGTAAAGGAGGGCAAGGTCACCTCCGATGCGCGTATTGCCGCTTCCATGGCTACCATCAACTACTGCCTGCGACAGGGAGCCAAGTTGATGGTTACCTCGCACCTGGGTCGTCCCGAAGAAGGCGTATGGTCCGAGGAAAATTCACTCAAGCCCGTGGCCGATGACATCGCGGCCCGTCTGGGCAAGCCCGTGCGTCTAATCAAGGACTGGGTAGAAAGTGACTTCGAGGTAGCGGATGGCGAACTCGTCGTGCTGGAAAACTGCCGCATCAATAAGGGCGAGAAGAAAAATCTTGATGAAACTGCACAAAAATACGCCAGGCTGTGCGACGTGTTCGTGATGGATGCGTTCGGCACCGCTCACCGCGCCGAAGCGTCAACTCACGGCATAGCGAAGTACGCTCCCATTGCATGTGCGGGGATTCTCCTCACGGAAGAACTCGACGCGCTCACTAAAGCCCTTCTAAGCCCGGCGCGACCCATGGTGGCAATTGTCGGGGGTTCAAAGGTCTCGACCAAGCTAACCGTACTGGAATCGCTCTCGGAGAAGGTAGATCAACTGGTAGTGGGGGGTGGCATAGCCAATACCTTTCTCAAGGCTGCAGGAAAAAACATTGGAAAATCGTTATGCGAAGACGACCTGGTTCCTACCGCAAAAATGCTGATGGATAAGATGGCGAAGCGTAATGCGAGGATCCCGATCGCGGCTGACGTCGTGGTCGGAAAGAAATTCGATGTAAATGAACCGGCGCAATTGAAGGACTCGGATTCGGTGTCTGATGACGACATGATTTTCGACATTGGTCCAAACAGCGCAAAAGAGTTGGCTGATATCATCATGAAAGCCGGAACGGTTGTGTGGAATGGACCCGTTGGAGTGTTTGAGTTCGACCAGTTCGGCGGGGGCACGCGAACAGTCGCCATGGCCATCGCTGAAACCAAGGCCTTTACCCTTGCGGGCGGCGGGGACACCATTGCCGCGATCCAGAAATATGATATCTACGACAAGGTATCGTACATATCGACTGCCGGGGGCGCATTTCTGGAATTTCTGGAGGGGAAGAAATTGCCTGCTGTGGAGATACTCGAACAGCGCGCCGCCGAGAAGCACAGTTGACCGGCGCAGGCGGTTTACTATTCTCCCTTAAAATATGATCAGAAGAACAAAAATTGTCGCAACCCTCGGTCCAGCATCCAAGGACCCTAAGGTTCTCGAGCGAATGATAAATGCCGGGGTCGATGTCGTCCGTATCAACTTTTCTCACGGCACGCGGGAAGAACACATCGAATATGCTGAATTGACCCGCTCGCTGGCGCGCGCCGCCGGTCACGCCGTCGGTGTACTCGCCGACTTGCAGGGTCCGAAAATCCGTATCGGCAAATTTGAATCGGGCAAGATTCTGTTAAAGACCGGTGATAAATTCGTGCTGGACGCCGAGTGTGCGCTGGGCGATCAGGAGCGGGTGGGACTGGATTATAAAGAGCTGCCGAACGATGTGGAAACCGGTGCCACACTGATGCTCGACGATGGACGCATCGTGCTGGGCGTTTCAGAGGTTGTGGGAAACCAAGTATATTGCGTGGTTGAGCAGGGCGGTATCCTATCCAATAACAAGGGTATCAACCGCAAGGGGGGTGGACTTAGCGCGCCCGCGCTTACAGGCAAGGACGTCGAAGATATCAGAACCGCCGCAGCGCTTAAAGCGGATTATCTTGCAGTATCGTTCCCACGATCAGGTGACGATATGCGCTGGGCGCGAGATGTAATGCGCGAGGCTGGCGGCAAGAGCCTGTTGATGGCGAAGATCGAGAGATCAGAGGCGATTCTTGCGCTGGATGATATATTACTGGCTTCTGACGCAATTATGGTGGCGCGAGGAGATCTCGCGGTCGAAGTGGGGGACGCAGTCGTGCCTGCGCTACAGAAGCGGATGATCCGAACCGCCCGCGCGAACAATAAGCTGGTGGTGACTGCGACGCAAATGATGGAATCAATGGTCAGCAGTCCCATTCCGACCCGCGCAGAAGTATCCGATGTGGCGAACGCGGTGCTGGATGGCACCGACGCGGTAATGCTGTCAGCGGAATCGGCTACCGGGCAGTATCCGGTCGAAGCAGTCGCAGCTATGGCGAGAGTCTGCCTTGAAGCAGAAAAGGAATATCTGGTAAGCGGCGAAAACCGTCGACTGCAGGGCGAGCTTCCGGAAACAATAGAAGAGGCTATTGCGCGCGCCACCATGTTTACGGCCGGCGGCTTGAAAATCCGCGCCATCGCGGCACTCACTCAGAGCGGAAGGACCGTATTATTGATGTCGCGCAGAAGTTCGAATGTTCCTATATTTGCGCTTAGTCCGCAGGAGGATACCCGCCGCAAGATGACGTTGTTCCGCGGCGTCTACCCAGTAAAATTCGGTGGCGGCTCGAACGATCCCGAAATCATATTGAACCACGCCGAGAACGAATTGCTCAAGCGAGGCGTGGTGCGAAACGGTGACCTGATCATTATGACCATTGGAGAGCCAGTGGGGAAAGCAGGTGGAACCAATACCATGAAAATTGTCAAGGTAGGCGAATACAGAAAGGCGTGAAGGAATAAGCACGAGGCGGCAATCGATTACTGCCTTCATTTGCAGCAGCTCGCCATTTACGATTTAACACACACCGATTCTAACCTGAAGGAGGCTCTAATGGCACTCGTATCACTGCGTCAACTTTTGGATCATGCCGCGGAAAACAGCTATGGTCTGCCCGCTTTCAATGTAAATAATCTGGAGCAAATCCAGGCTATCATGCAAGCAGCTGATGAATGCGACAGCCCGGTGATCATGCAAGGTTCCGCTGGCGCACGGAAGTATGCCGGCGAGGCTTTTTTACGCCATCTTATCGCCGCGGCGGTGGAGGCGTATCCGCATATTCCCATCGTCATGCACCAGGATCACGGCGCATCTCCCGCGGTATGTATTAATGCCATCCGCAGTGGCTTTTCCAGCGCGATGATGGACGGTTCGCTGATGACGGATGCCAAGACCCCATCTTCCTATGAATATAATGTCGAGGTCACCGCCAAGGTGGTGGAAATGGCGCATGCGGTCGGGGTTTCTGTCGAAGGCGAGCTGGGATGCCTGGGTTCCCTGGAATCAGGAATGGGGGAAGCTGAGGATGGGCACGGTGCCGAGGGTAAACTGTCCCATGACCAATTGCTGACCGATCCCGAACAAGCTGCCGATTTCGTCAAGCAAACCGGAGTTGACGCCTTGGCCATCGCCATCGGAACCTCGCACGGCGCCTATAAATTCACACGCAAGCCCACCGGCGATATTCTCGCAATCGAACGCGTCAAGGAAATTCATCAGCGCATTCCCAATACCCATCTCGTTATGCACGGCTCCAGTTCGGTCCCGCAGGAATGGCTGGACATCATTCGCGAATTTGGCGGAGAGATGAAGGAGACATATGGGGTTCCAGTGGAGGAAATACAGGAAGGCATCAAGCATGGTGTCCGCAAGATAAATATTGATACGGATATCCGCTTGGCGATGACCGGCGCGATCCGCCGTCACCTCGCCAAAAATAAGAGCGAGTTCGACCCGCGCAAGTATCTCAAGGACGCAACCACCGCGGCAAAAGACATATGTAAGGCGCGCTTTGAAGCGTTTGGATGCGCAGGCCAAGCCAACAAGATCAAAGCGATTCCGCTGGAGATCATGGCAAACAAATATGCCAAGGGTGAGTTGAAAGCAGTTATCAAATAGTTAAAAACAAAAACTTGAGCTGGTCCGGGCAGACTGTGTCTGTTCGCGGACCAGCAGTTGAAGAAGAGATTTAGGTCAGCGCTGGCTGACCTTTTTTTTGAAAAAGACCAATAGCCGGCCGAGTTGCGCAGCGATAAAACAGACGATCGCGATTCCGCCAAAGCCGCTACCTGCGCCGCTTGCCACCATGTGTTGCTTAACTTTGCATAGCAGACGGCGGGGTTTTACCAGAATGGATCTGTTTTGTTAGACGACCTCCATGCACGGTATAGCTCCCGTTTTTTTTCCTGTGCCAGGCACGCAGCCCAGCCTAGTACGATGCCGCGCGCTTCACGTTCAGCACTGTCGTTTTCGAAATGCGGCAGCTCCCCTAGCAAGCGTTCCATGGTGGCGAGATCGTTTATTTTGCCAAGAACATCCTGAAGGTTCGTCAACCACGTAACATACTGCTGCGGTCTGTCGCTGGCATATAATCCAGCGAAAAACTCGATCGCGTACCGCTGTTTCTTAACCGCAATCCGCAAACGGTGCAATTCGCTACTGCTTAGGCGCTTCAGTTTTTTGCCATATTTCCTCAATTTATCATGCCGACGGCTCAGCAGTTTTTTCGCAAAAACTTGTAAGGAAGTTTCCGGCACATCGGTAGCGGGGCACGGCGGCGCAGAAGAGCCAGCTGTCGGCATTCCAGGCTCGGCGCTTATCCATGCACCTAGCTTCAACATTATTGTTGTGTAACGTTTCGACTGGACAGCGTCGCGCGCCAAGCTGGCATGATCCAAACGTAGTTGCTCGCATTGGGCATGTAACCTCGATACACCGGGATGCTGAGGGAATACGCCTAAAATACGGTGTAATGTTTCATTTACAAACACGTCCCAATCGCGAGCCGTGCCAATCTGCCGTATAAGCCACCTCAACTCCCCCGCTATCCCGGTAAACTCGGCGAGGAACAGCGGAGAAAAAATACTCAAGACCGAACGCTGCCTGCGCACGGCAACACGCATCTGGTGCAGGTATTCAATATCGCGGCCTTCGAGCATACCGGGATCATTGCTCAGCAATTGATTGAGGCAGCTCGCAGTGATAGCGTTAAATGCGCCGCTTAAACTCATCTCGGCGTGCAGGTGGACCGGGGTAGCTTTGCAGGGCGGGGACTCGCAACCCGCTGCGAGCGCGTACCCACGCTCTGCCTTACTCCTGTTTTCCAGCCTGAGGGGAACAATAGCGAGCAAGTCCAGCGCAAGCTGGAACAATGAAACGGCGCCACCTGACTTCAGCTCCAGCTCGATTTCTGATATCGGTACACTTATTTGGCCAGCCGTTATCCTCCCTCTATCGAGACAGAACTCCACCTCGCCGTCGGGAAGTCGCAACATACGTGTGCTGCGGCTGCACTCGGTAGTAAATATTGGTCGCAGCTTCTCGCGCAAGTTGGCGCTATTAAACAAACTGATGAGATCCGGATCGGAAATTTTGGTGAAATCGGGCTGGGCCTCCTTCACCGGGACTTCCCATTCATATCGGTGGTGCAGTCCCGCTGTGGCCCCGCCCCCGCCTTTGATGGTCTGCACCCACTGTTTGCCGTCACGCCGCAGGCGTAACGCGATATCGTTACGCCTGAGATCGTGATCCTCTGTATCGTAGTAAACGGTGTAGAGTTTTTTCGCAACGGCCGGAGAGATACTCAGCGACCTTATCAATCGACTACGTCGTAATCGGTTAATATTGGCCATGGTCACCAGCTTAAGCTCGATCTCAGGGTGCATAGCTTGAGTATTTTTTCGAAAACCTCTACAGGCTGCGACGCTGTTCGGCGGCATCTGCTCTACACGAGGGCTCACGCACTAATTGAGCGCTTATCGCAGCATGCAAGCAAAGCGCCTTTTTTAAGGTTGACCGCGCCAGGTCAACCCTCGACAATGTTCGTCCTGCACCCCTGGTTGCCGCAGTCTATTTCGCTGCCGCTAGCTCCGTAAGCAGCGCTTCCTGAGCGCAGAGCTTTTTTCCCCGGCGGATTTTCCCGAGATGGTAGTTGCCGTCACCGTCCATTTCCCAGGCGTGGGTGTTGTCCTTGAGGTATATGTTCACGCCTTCCGTAAGCACCCGTTTCTTCAGCTTCGGCTCAAGGACCGGAAAACATATCTCGATTCGGCGAAAGAAATTTCGATCCATCCAGTCCGCGCTTGACAGGTATATGGCGTGTGCGCCGTCACTTCGGAAGTAGAAAATCCGGCTGTGTTCAAGAAAACGCCCAATGATGGAACGCACCCGGATGTTCTCCGACAATCCTTTTACGCCGGGGCGTAACGCGCACACTCCGCGAACGATGAGATCGATTTTAACTCCGGCTCCTGATGCCGCATAAAGGGCTCTAATAATCTGCGGCTCAAGCAGCGCGTTCATTTTTGCAATAATACGTGAAGGTTTTCCCGATTTAGCGCACTGGGCCTCACCATTGATTGCCGCCAATATTTGACTATGGAAGCTGAACGGCGATTGCCAGAGATGCTGTAACTTTCCCGCCTTGCCGAGGCCGGTCAGTTGCATGAATACTTCGTTCACGTCGGCACAGATCTCCTCACGGCAGGTAAAAAGTCCGAAGTCAGTGTAGAGCCGGGCAGTACTGGCATGATAATTACCCGTCCCCAAATGTACGTAACGCCGCAGCTTGCCCTCTTCACGCCGTACCACCATCGACATTTTGGCATGAGTCTTTAGCGCCACCACCCCGTATACCACATGCGCACCGACTTCCTCCAGTCGGCCGGCCCAGTTGATATTGGCCTCTTCATCGAAACGGGCCAACAATTCCACCACCACGGTTACCTCCTTCCCACTGCTCGCTGCAGCAATAAGTGCAGCCATCACCAGGGAATCGGTTCCGGTACGGTAGACCGTTTGCTTAATGGCTACCACGTCCGGGTCTGTGGCGGCCTGCTGGAGGAAATGAATTACTGGCTGAAATGATTGAAAAGGATGGTGCAACAAGATGTCGTTCCTGCGGATCATCTGAAAAATATCCGCTGCTTTTTTCTTTTGCAATGTTAACGGCAGGCCAGGAATAAATGGCGGGAACTTCAAGGCTGGTCTTGCGATACGATCAGGCACTTGCATCAGCCGCACCAGGTTGACCGGACCTTCTACCTGGTAGAAATCGTCGCGAGAAAGACCCAGTTGTTCCAGTAAAAAATCCGACATATGTGGAGGACAATTGTCTGCCACCTCCAGCCGTACCGCGTTGCCTAAATGCCGTTGAGGCAACTCTCCCTGAAGAGCAATGCGCAGATTTTTTACCTCTTCTTCATCCACAAACAGATCACTGTTGCGCGTGGCGCGGAACTGGTAGCAGCCCAGCACGCTCATGCCTGAAAATAGCTCCCCCACATGGGCGTGCAGGATAGACGACAAGAATACGAAATTATATTCTGAACTGCTGATTTCGCTGGGAAGCTGAATTACACGTGGCAGCACTCGCGGCGCCTGAACAATAGCAGTTCCGGAGCTGCGTCCAAAAGCATCCTTACCTTCCAGTTCAACCGCGAAATTCAGGCTCTTGTTAAGCACGCGCGGAAAAGGATGGGAGATGTCAAGGCCTATGGGCGTAAGGACCGGCATCAGCTCGCGAAAGAAATATGACTTGATCCACTCGCGCTGAACCTCGTTCCAGGCGGAACGGCGCAGAAAATGGATGCCCTCGCTTGCAAGCCCTGGCAGGATTTCCTGATTCAATAATTGATACTGGCACGCGACCAGCTCATGCGTCTGCTCGGATACTAGCCTGAATACCTGGTGCGGCAACATGCCGTCGGGCCCAAAACCGGGCGTATCCAGCTTCATCTGCTCTTTTAGCCCGGCAACTCGAATTTCAAAAAATTCGTCGAAATTACTGCTGACAATGCAGAGAAACTTTAAGCGTTCCAGCAAGGGGGTCGCTTTATTTTCAGCCTGTGCAAGAACTCGCCGATTGAAGGCTATCTGACCTAATTCGCGATTAAGAAATTCGCTGCCGGATGGGGCATTTGTCATCGGGATAAAAATGGTAGTTCGGACAGGATTGACGAAAGAAGTGAAGCGCTGGGATTCATCTTGCGATACTTTACTTCGCTGGTGGCACGTAGCCCAAGGGCTGCTCGGCTCCATCGCCGAAGAAATAAGCCTCAAGCTGTTCAGCCAAGTATTTTCTGGCCTTGATATCGGCGAGGTTCAGGCGGTTTTCATTGACCAGCATTGTCTGATGCCTAATCCACCCCGCCCAGGCTTCCTTCGAGACGTTATCAAAAATACGCTTCCCGAGCGCGCCGGGATAGGGCTGAAAATCCAATCCTTCCATTTCCCGCCCCAGTTTTATGCATTTTACCAATCTCGCCATTAGATTTTCTCCAATAGATAGCGATCGAAATCCTTTCTTGCAATGGAGCTCTCCTTAGCCTGCGGTCGGGCCGCCACGGCTTGGCCCCCCCACCTCACCAGACCTCCGCTTTGGGACCTCTGGGATCATAGTGGCTAAAGCTGCTTGACGAACACCTTCGACCGGCGCTGATAATTGTATAGTCCCTGCTTGGCCCTCGGTAATGCCTCTATCCCGGTTTCAACAAATCCGTGTTCAACAAACCAGTGCGCAGTTCGAGTTGTCAGCACGAACAGTTTCTTGCTTCCCAATGATCTTGCTTTGCCCTCGATGTTCCTGAGCAAAGCGTCCCCGCATCCTGCACTGCGATAATCAGGATGCACCGTGAGGCATGCAAGTTCGGCCGCATCATCGTCAGGAAAGGGGTAGAGCGCGGCGCACCCGATTATTATGCGGTCGTGTTCGACGACCACAAAGCGCGCAATTTCCATTTCCAGCAATTCGCGGTTGCGGCGCACCAAGGTTCCGTCAGCCTCGAGGGGTTCTATCAACTGGAGAACGGCGCCGACATCTTCTATCCTTGCATCTCTTAAATTCTGCAGTGGACCTTCCGATATCATGGTCCCTATACCGCTGTGAGTAAATAGTTCCAGTAGGGTCGCGCCATCCACGTGCCGGCTGATGAGGTGAACCCGCGACACGCCGCGCTCACAGGCGTGCAAAGCAAAGGGCAGATATAACTCAACATCCTCCGAGAGACTCACGGCCTCGCTCGCTGCTTCCTCAAGCAGGGCTTTGCCTTCAGCCACCGTTAGCTCGGGCAGCAGCAACGCTTCGGCTCCGTTACGATTCCTTTTTTCAACGCCCTCCGGATCCATCAAAAAAATGAGTTTGTCGGCTTTTAGGGCAATCGCCGCTTCAGCAGCCACATTTTCCAGCGTCAAATTAAATATTTCCCCCGTAGGTGAATATCCTAATGGCGAAAGTAGTGCAAGCTCGCCTTGCTCCAGCCGCACCCGTATCGCTGCGTTATCTACCTTGCGGACCTCCCCCGTATGCATCAGGTCGACGCCCTCGATCACCCCTACCGGACGCGCTGTTACAAAGTTTCCGCTCGCAACCCGAATAGCAGCATTTGCCATGGGTGAGTTGGGCAACCCCATTGATAGCAATGCCTCGATTTCAACACGGACTCGCCCTATTGATTCCTTTACGCATTGCAGCGTATCGGCGTCGGTGAGTCGCATTCCTCTTACATATATGGTCTCGAGATTGCGTTCGCTTAGCCGGGATTCAATCTGTGGACGCGCCCCATGGACCAGAACCAGCCGCACGCCCAGGCTTGCGAGCGAATTAAGGTCGTGAACGAGCTCTACAAATTTCCCGTCTGCAACGACTTCACCACCAAAAGCCACGACAAATGTTTTATTGCGGAACGAATTGACGTAAGGTGCTACCGAGCGGAACCAGGTGACGAAGTCATGATCGAATCTCACGGTTGTTGCCCTAACGAACGGTTGAACTTTGTTTGCATCACGCGGCGCCACTTATCCTTCAAATCGCTGCACCAATTACCAGCGCCAGCGGACCGCAGGCTCAGTAATCTCCCCACAGTGCTTGCATTGCGGCAACTGCCGCTAATGCGGCGCTTTCCGTTCGAAGGACGCGTGGACCCAACCTCAACGGGATAAACCCGGCGGCCAGAGCAGCTTCCTCTTCGTCCCGGACAAAGCCGCCCTCGGGCCCAACAAGCAACGTTATCGCAGTCATCCTGAAAGTATCGGAATAATAACGCAAGCCTTCCTTTCCCGCAGGGGAAAGCATGAAACATGAGCTCGGCGGATCTCCGCCAGACTGATTCTGAACGTCACTGAGCCGGTGACTAAGCCAGTCAAGCAGTGGAGCGGGTGGCAGAACGTCTGGAACCCGGTTTCTCCCGCACTGTTCGCAGGCGGAAATAACCACCTTTCGCAGGTGGTCCAGACGTCTATCGCTCCGCTCGGCTGAAAGCCTGACGACGCTTCGCCTTGTTGCCAGGAGCTGAATCCGGTTTACGCCCAGCTCCGCCGCTTTCTGCACAATCCAGTCCATTTTCTCGCTGGAGCTAATCGCCTGAGCCAGCGTAACCGAAAGCGGGGACTCGCGCTCTACAGGCAGATACTTCTCGATTAAGGCCGTTGCGCTATTCCTGCCGATTTGCGCAATAACTGACCGGAACTCTCCGCCACGGCCATTGAATAATATCAGTTTGGAGCCATGTTCGAGTCGTAGTACGCGCGCGGCGTGATGCGTGATGCTCGCGGGCAACTCAATGATCTGGCCAATGGAGATGTCGACAGGGCAGTAAAAGCGAGGGAGCGTCATGAATATATAGGGGCGATGGGAAGAAATGATTCCTCGGCTCCCGTGATAGTATTGCTGTCTCGACAATGCCAATGATACGTTGTAAGGCCAAGCGCCTTTCAATTATATCTGGCGGCACGGGTCGATTGTTTGTGATTCGCACAGGAGAAAAACATGGCAAGCCTGGAAACACCAGTTTGTGATTTTGGTTGGAAGGCGGTGGATTTCGATTTGCCGGGGGTAGACGGACGGCGCTACAACCTAGCGTCGGTGCAAGGCGAAAAAGGATTATTGGTAATGTTTATATGCAACCACTGCCCATACGTAAAGGCAGTCCGCGAACGCATCATCCGGGACGTGAGCGAACTACGCGGCGCCGGTATCGGGGCAATCGCGATCATGTCGAACGATCCTGCCGACTATCCAGAGGACTCATTCGATAACATGGCGAAGGTAGCCAAGGAGCATGGCTATACATTCCCCTATGTTTGGGATGAAACCCAGGAAGTAGCGAAAGCCTACGGGGCAGTATGTACCCCGGATTTCTTCGGCTTCAATCGCCAACTTGAATTGCAGTACCGTGGACGTTTGGACGCCTCCCGGAAGGAGGCGGCCCCCGCTGATGCGCGACGTGACTTATTTGAAGGCATGCTGCAAGTGGCAAAGACCGGCCAGGGCCCGCAGGAGCAGATATCCAGTATCGGGTGCTCCATCAAGTGGCGAACAGAATAGTGCTTGAAGCTGTCGTTGCTGCCGTCAAGTCGGTAGCGCAGCAGGAAATCCTGCCGCGCTACCTGAGAGTCGCACGCCAGCGCAAGGCTGACGGCAGCCTCTTCACCGAAGCGGATATCGTCACCCAAGAAGTGCTGTCGCGTGAACTACGCGTAATTTGTCCCGGCCCTGTTGTCGCAGAGGAAATGACGGAACAGGAGCAAAAGGACCGTTGGGAAGCGGGCGATGCAGGGCTTTGGTGCCTGGACCCCATCGACGGCACGACGAATTTTGTCAATGGCCTGCCGTATTTTGCCGTGTCGGTTGCCTTGATGAGACATGGCAGAAGTATTTTAGGCGTCGTTTATAACCCTGTTTCGGACGAAATGTTTTACGCTGAGAAAGGCAGGGGGGCGCACCTTAATGGTGAGAGACTGCCCATAAAGGAACACGTCCCGGCATTACGTGGAGCAATAGCGAATGTCGATTTGAAGCGGCTCAGTCCAAAACTTGCCCAGGGGATCTGCTCCCCGGCGCGGCCTTTTTCTTCCCAACGCAACTACGGTTCGTGCGCCCTTGAATGGTGTTACACCGCCGCAGGGCGGTTTGATCTGTATCTGCATGGGGGACAAAAACTGTGGGACTATGCCGCCGGCAGCCTCATTCTTGAAGAGGCGGGGGGACATATGTGCGGCTTCAATCAGGATGATTTTTGGGCGGAACCGCTCTGGCAGCGTTCCGCCATCGCGGCACTTGATCCCGACCTTTTCTTGCAATGGCGGGATTGGGTGCGAGCGCATCAGTAAACCGGAATTGTCTGGGTTTCCTTTCGGGGGTAAGGTGGCGTCGAGGAACGACCTTTCAATATTGGAAAGTTAGTGCTGCCTTGGGAGCCGGTATCCCTCCCCAGAAAGTACGCAAATGAAAGCGGCTTAACGAAGCCTGGCGCAGGAAGCTGAACCTCACTTCCTCCGACATCCAAACATCCCGCAACGTCCTGCAATCCTTTCAAACATGACCCCCAATATTGTCTCCTTTTGGAGACAATAAAAAGCCAGTAACGACAGTTAGTTATAGGGAAACTGTGAAAATATGGTCGAGTTTGGCGACAGCCCCCCCTCAGAATTTAAAGGCTAAGAACTTGCTTTTAAAGGGATACATTACTGGCATAGTTTGTGCTTAATGGTAATAAACGATTTTTTCCTTCTTAAGTTGCTATGCTCTGCTTGCATTATAGATAACCAGACCGCTGTCCTTCGTCGGTTTGACTGATCGAAATATACGAGGTTCAAACTGATGCATAAAAATTCCTGCAGGACGCGTTTCCTATACCTTAAGTTGCCAAGTCTATTCGCATCTCAACCAACTTAACTAGTTTTCTAGATACTTCCCATGCAATTACACAACGACGAGAATAGGCGCGCCGATCGAGTCCATCGGCCCGCATCTGCCGGAACGAATGGAACACGTAATATTGCAGGGCCCGTGCCCCCGGCCCGCATAAAGGTGCCGGATTTTCTTGAGAAAGGACCGGGGGATGCATGTTTTCTCAAGCGAGGAGACTTTAGCATCAGTCTTAACGCTTCCCCAGGGCTTCGCACTGAGGTCGGGGCGCTAATCAAGCGCATGTATTCGTGGCGAGGCTACGAAACCGAGAACGTGGTTGTGTCATCCCACAACCCGAATCGGCTTACGCTTGAAGCAACAATCGGGCGACGCCTGGTGGGTACGCTCACATTGGGACTGGACTCGGACGAAGGTCTGTCGGCCGATGAACTTTACTTTGACGAAGTTAACGAGTTTCGCCGGGAAGGCCGAAAGCTTTGCGAACTCACCAAGCTTGCAGTAGATCCTCAGTACAGTTCCAAGGAGATTCTCGCTTCACTGTTCCACCTGGCATATATCTACGGGCATAGGATTCATAAAGCCACCGACCTGTTTATTGAAGTAAACCCGCGTCACGCGGGTTTTTACCGCCGGATGCTCGGACTCGCCCAGATCGGGGAAGAACGATCGTGCCGACGGGTACAGGCCCCCGCAGTATTGATGCACCTGGAGTTGGATTACGTAAATGCCCAGATTTCTTCGTTGGCAGGTTCCTGCAGATCCAGCGAAAAATCCCTCTATCCTTATTTTTTTTCGAAGCATGAGGAAAAAGGATTAGCGAGCAGACTTCAGCGACATAATAGCTGACCGGCACCGCCTATGTTCTAATGCCATCGTGTGTATCAGACGCACGCCATGCATCCGATGGCATTCCCTCACGAACACTTCGGCCTTTTTACAAATACCGGATTTTCATTTCCTCGCCTCAGGCGCCAGCTTGAATAAGGAAATCCGGTAGATCAGCACGACACCCGCTAGCCGTCGCCCCATACGGGGGTGACAAAATCCGACAAGTGTCGCCACCCCTTAATGCTTGGCGCAAGGTTTTGGGCGTGCGCTATACTTGTCGGGCGAACATTGACTGTTCGCTTAAGGTTAATGGAGAGAATTACAAAGAATGATTTAAGCGAATAACACGGAGTCTAAGAATGAGAAAGATAATCAGCGTCGGTTTCCTTCTGGCAGCTGTCTTTGTGCTACCCCCCGTTTTGGCGGCCACCCCTAAATACGAGGCTTTCTACGTGTTCGGCGACAGTTTGTCCGATACGGGGAATGACCTTTTCCTGATGAAGCTTCAAAAACTCGATCCACCGCTACCGCCTTCAGAAAGCCCCCACAAAACTTACTATCAGGGTCGGTTCTCGAACGGCCCGGTGGCGGCTGAGTATCTCTGGCGCCAATTGCGTCCCGATGCAGCGCTTGTGCCTTTTCTGTCCAACCCAAGTATGGCGTTGACCGGGGGAATCAGTTTTGCATTTGGCGGCTCGACGTCAGGATATCTCAACCAGATGCCCGGCGGACTTTTCGTGCCTGGGGTACTGGGTCAGATAGAGCTATACCGGAAAGCCTTGAAGGGCAAGCAGCCAAAAACTAAGCTGTATGTGGTCTGGACCGGGGCAAATGATTACCTTATGGGAAGGACGGAGCAGCCCGGTGAAGTGATCATAAACATTGTGAAAGCCATACAAACGCTCTATTCGCTGGGCGCGCGGGACTTCCTCATACCCAACCTCCCCGATTTGGGCTTGACTCCTATGGTTCAGGTGACTGAGGGAGGTCCCGCCCAATTCCTGGCGCTTACCCAGACCCACAACGCGCTTCTGGCTGAGGCACTGAATCAGCTGAGACCCCGGCTACGGGGAATCCAAATTTTTCACGTGGACCTTTTTACCCTGTCGCAAAACTTGCTGAGCGATACACAGAAGGTCACCATCGCTCCGCCCGCGCTGGAATATCTGGTTCCGGGAATAGGAGCCTCAGAGTGCTTCGTAGTCGATCCCTCTACCTGTCCGGACGTTGATTTCAGTGCCGAAACGGATCCTCCACATTTTGCTTTCTGGGACATGATGCATCCCACCACTTTTATCCACAAACTTTACGGCGATGCGATGAGGGAAAGCCTGAATGCCGCCAAATAGCCTACAAAACCCATTTTTGTCGAGAATTTTTACATATTAGGAAACGCTATCCCTTAAGACTATAACAGGATCGGTGAATAGTTCTTTTGGGGCAACGGCTTGCCGGACCCATGCTTATTTCGGCACAAAGCTTGCTTCGATCTAGTGGAGTATCGGTGAAACATTGAACGGATGCGCTGGGTTTTTCTTCAACTTTTTAGGATTTTCGATATGAACAAGACGATAACTACACTTCTTGCCGCAGTGGGAATTGCAGCATCCGCTCCAGCATCAGCCGTGATTGTGGGGGGGGTCGATTTCGGAGCGCTGGGTGCGGATCCCACTCGTACTCATCTGGAAACTGCCACGCTTGCGCAAACCCTTATAACCGGGAATGGACAAAATGCGACCGCCTACGGTTTCATTACTACCGTTAACGGCGACAATACCTATTGCGCTGACGGAACCGGCAATTGCGGGCTGTTTTATGTCGCGAACTTTAACAATTCACAAAACTTTTCCCCGAGTTCCGTGGAATTCACCAGCACGACTGTTTCAGTCTTTTTCACCGATGCGGCACCTCTGAATTTGCTGGCTCAAAATTCGCCGACCAATCTCACGACAATTCAGGCGCTCAATGGTGGAAATCCATGGGTAACCTTGAACGGTCACAATAACTTGGGAGGTACCGCTGACCCGTCCGCAGTTCTTAACGCTGTCGGGCTCTTCACTGGCGCAACGCTGAGCGGGGCGAGCTTCGGCTTATTTGACGTGTCGGGCCCGGGAGACGCAACGGTGATCAACTTTCTCAACGCGAACGGTGTTTTAGACGCAGCGGGTGGTTCAACAGATATCGCACTCACGTCATCCTTTAACAATAACGTACTGAATCCCAACGATGTATCTGGAGGCTTCTCCAACGGCTGTCAAGATGGAACAGCTGCCTCAGGAGCCTGGTGTTTTGAAGGAACCGCAAACCTTCGCGGCGCTACCGAGATTGCCCAGGTTCCAGAGCCGGGTATGCTTGCACTTGTCGGGGTCGGACTTCTTGGATTTGGCGCAGCTTATCGCCGCCGCAAGGCATAATCATCGCCTCCACGCGAACTTAGGCAAAAACACCTACGCCCACCTCGGTGGGCGTTTTTTTGGCCGCATGCGTGTGCGTCTTGCGCGCGATGACGAGGTGGTTTTAATCTCCAGGTGGAAGTCCGCGGAAGCGGAAGCTTCACTCTCCAGACGTCCGGTTACATAATTCCAAAGAAATGGACTTAAGGTTAGACAATCATCCCACTCCATTTTGAGACCGCTCCTGCCCCGCTTCATCGCTTTTCCCACCGCCTCGCGACCGTCAAGGGTTTCCCCTTCATCCTGGAACGCATCGTCGCCGGAAGATATCGCCGAGGCAGTTGACTGACCCCCACGAGCACATCCAGTTCATCAAGGGGTGCCAAACTCAGCCTCTTCTGTCGCCTGTATTAACACTTCAAACCAAAACGTTTTTTCATTCACCCGCATTACTGCACGTTTATTATTGTATTTCATATACTTAATTAGTTTTATTTACTTCAGGCACGACATTTGCTTCTAAGGGAGCGGGGATCAAGTTTTTAAAAACTCCAAATCCGACGTTAATTTTACTAATCCTTTAAAGAATAAATTATGAACAAGACAATAACTACACTTCTTGCCGCAGCAGGGATCGCGGCCGCCGCTCCCGCGTCAGCCGTGGTCATAGGCGGAGTTGATTTTGGAACGTTGGGTGCAGCTCCCTCTCGCACTCATCTCGAAACTGCCACGCTAGCCCAAACCTTCGTCAACGGCAATGGCCAGAACGCGACGGCGTATGGCTTCATCACTACCGTCAACGGTGACAATACCTATTGCTCCGACGGAAGCGGCAATTGCGGACTGTATTACGTAGCACAGTTCAACAATTCGCAAAACTTCTCCTCGAGTTACGTGGAGTTCACCAACTCCACCGTATCTGTATTCTTTAGCAATAGCTCGCCTATCAATTTACTGGTCCAGGATTCGCCCACTAATGTGGCAACCATTCTGGCCCTCAACAGCGGGAACCCCTGGGTAACGCTAACCGGCCATAATAATCTTGGCGGTGCGGCAGATGCATCAGCCGTACTGAACGGCGTGGGGTTGTTCACCGGAACGACTTTGAGTGGTAGCGGCTTTGGACTATTTGATGTGTCCGGCCCCGGTGACGCGAACGTGATCAATTTCCTCAACGCAAACGGCATTAACGATGCTGCAGGTAACCCGACGGATATAGCGCTCACCAGCTCGTTCAACAACTTTGTGCTAAATCCGACGGACGTCGCGAACGGATTTTCAAATGGATGTGGTAATGGATCCGCCAATGCGGGTGCCTGGTGCTACCAAGGAACCGCAAACCTCCGCGGCTCTACTGAAATTCCTGAGCCCGGCATGCTCGCGCTTGTTGGCATCGGCCTTCTTGGGTTTGGCGCAGCATCCCGCCGCCGCAAGGGCTGATTATCAGCTACAACGTTTAACCGAACAAAACGCGCCCCTTAACCCCGGGCGCGTTTTTTTATGATTTGGTATCGGGCCCGGCTATCCGCTGGGGGTATAGCGGCCAGGCGCCATCAGTCCTTGGGGGTCGAGCTCCCGTTTAAGGGCGGAGACAATCTGCCAGTAAGGCGTCTCGGGTTGTATGAAGCACTCCATGGAATCAACTGTCGCACGATATGGCATACAACCGATTTCTCGCCCAGCCTTGATCAACGCGTTATAGCATTCGCCTGCACGCTCGACAGCCTCTTCCCTGGCCCGATCAAAAAGTAGCGGGACCGAGCTCACAAAGCAACGATTGGACAAGCTGGTCAGGGTAATCAGGGGCTCTATGCGATGTGCAACGCAGATACTGCGAACCATCTGAACATAGTGGCGTACCTTTTCCGGACGCGTCGGGACCAGCGGCGTGTACCATATCAGTCCGCAACCATCGCGTGCAGGATTTAGCGGCGTGTTACCGTCCGGTCTCTTGCCGGAGAGCCAGTACGCCAATGGGAGTGCGATCTCGCTCGGGGAGCCGGCCAGGACTTGCAGGGTTTTCTCCAGCGTCCCGAGCATATTCTGTACACCGTATCCAGTCTTGCCCGGTATAAAATGGCTTAACCGTTTGAAAGTACTTACGGAGCGCGGCGTGAAGAATACTAGCCTCTTGAAGGCGCTCGGCAAGTTCTTCTTGATCAGCTTCTTTACCGCCCGAACCACTTCCGGATTACCATATATGGCGCCGGTTCCCATCCATGGCATCACCCGATTTCGTTGCGCTATTTCCAATAGATACTGCTCATCGATCAACCCGTTTCGGTCAAGGTGATCACGCGGATAGGGTTCCATCATCGATAACACCCGCCGCGTGTCCAGTAGATTGATTGAACCTAGCTCCCCTGAAAAATCACGCAGTAAGCCGCGTATGGACTCGACGGCACATTCGAGATCGGCATCCGCCGGCAATCCAAAAAAGAAGGCCTCGACCCGCTCAGGCAAGGGTGCAAGAGCAATTGTCATCTCGGTGACGATCCCAAACGACCCTTGGGAAAAAATGCCGTCCAGAAACGGACCCACACCCCACTTGAAAGCTCTATCTATCTCGGCGCAGCCTAATTCGGCCAGCGGCGGCGCATAAATTCTGCCGTCAGGAAGCACCGCTTCAAGAGACATCACCGCCATAAAGTGGTCTGCGTAGGGCGTAATGCCATGACCTCGTTCCAAAGCATTTCCGATCAAGCTACAATCCGGCCCAGCTCCCGTAACTGGGCAAAGAAACCTCAGCAAATTCTTGTCCAGATATTCACGCAGCATGCGTTGTGTGACGCCCGGCTCAAGCCTGGCCAGCCCGGCGTCTGCATCCAGGATAATGGCTGTCATGCCGGAAAGATCAACAATGACACATCCTTCGGCAGTAGGAATTGCGCTGCCATACCCCCAATTATTACCGGTGCTGATAGGGTAAAGCGGGACGCCTAATTCTCGGGAAGCTTTAACGATGGTTTGAACCTGCGCCCGAGAAGTGGGAAGGACGGCCCCCGAAATGACCCGGCGGGTCCCCATGGTACAACTACCATACCTTGCTCCAGCCGCTGATTGAGAGAGCACCCGACTGTCGCCAAGCTCCACAATCGCTCTTTCCAGGAATGCTCTACAATTCATGATAATAATCTCCAGTAAATCATTTTTTAAAAGCCATATGCACGAGACAAGATTCCTGGATGACAAAGACTTGTAAACTCTCCGAATGTTGACCCTCTTCGACAGTATAATCCCCCAAAAATAATGTTTATCGAATAAATTGGCCTGCTTTTTTGCAAAACGAGGATGCTTCCCGGGCTCCACCTCGCGGACATAGCCGAGTTCTTGCAGGGCTTTGAGCGAACAGCAATGCTTCGCTCTAAACACATCGGTCTGGATCAAAACGTATCACTACATGTCTAGCGCAAAACTCATCTTTACGGCTGCGATTGCTGATAATCGAACGGTCAGGTGGCGTCGCAAATACCGCAGTATCGGGCATCCAGATAGCAATCACGCGGCCTGGTCCAACGCAGGGGCGCTCCGACGAGGGTGAACTCACGGGGAATCCTGAACGCCATGTTGAGTAGCAGACGCATTCCCAACGGATAATACGACCTGGGTGGCGGATATATTCGGTTAGCAATTGGTTGCCGACGAGCAGTTCGGGCGCCGCTAACATAGCGGTCGAGGCTCCAATGCGTTAAAAAGCGGTCCGACAATCCCCCGTCTCTGGACTCGGTCAGAGTTCTCCCACGCGGGGTTAACTCGACGTATTTTTTGCCGTTATAAATTTTCAGTACTTCTCCCGGAACGAGCCCGAGAGCGTTTTTAAAGAAATCCCAACAGGAGCTGAGAATGTCCAGCATGCCAACAGAAGTTGATGAGGAACGCCTTATATTATTGTCTGCCGGTCATACCGCGTTCCAGCTTTTATGGGCCGGAATTGAACTGGGGCTCTATGACCAGCTTTCGATTCAGGCAGGGCAAACACTGGACGAACTTGCTCGAGCCCTGAACTTGGCTCGTCAGCCCGCGCGGATTCTGCTCATCGGTCTAACCGCATTGGGGATAATCAAGCTTGAGAATGAGCGTTACTATAATGCTCGTTTGGTTGAAGAGCGAATGGTAAAGGGGAAGCCCGGATATGCTGGGACCATCCTGGGATGGCAAGCTCACATTGTATATCCGGGATTGACGGATTTTGTTCGCTCGCTGAAAGAAAATCGTAATGTTGGCCTCGGACGTTTCCTTGGGACAGAGCCCGCCCTCTATGGGCGCTTAACCCATGACAAAGCTTTGGAAAAAGTTTTCCAGGATGCGATGAGCGGTATATCCAGATTGGCCAACCAATTCTTGCCCAAAGCCATGGATTTCAGTCTGTTCAAGCTGGTGGTGGATGCGGGTGGCGGTGACGGCACCAATGCATTGGCTATTGCGAAGCAATTTCCAATGGTTAAAACTTGCGTATTCGATTCCGCATCCGTTTGCGAATACGCAAAACGCAATATCCAGGAGGCTGGAATGACCGACCAGGTATTTGCACACCCGGGTAACTTCTTCCATGATCCTTTCCCTTCCGGCACTGATTGCGTCGTTTACTGCCACATTCTAACTATCTGGTCGATGGAAAAAAACCGTATCTTGCTCAAGCGGACTTTTGATGCCTTGCCGGAAACGGGAGCGGTCGTCATTTTCAACATGATGGGCGGGGATGACGATCGTGGACCGCTCAGTACTGCGCTGGGCTCCCCGTACTTTCTGGCTATTGCCACTGGTGAAGGCATGTTGCACCCATGGAAAGATTACGAAGCCGCTCTAAAAGACACGGGATTCCAACGTGTTGTGCGCGTGGACCGGGGCCTGCCGGTCAATCATGGAATTTTGGTTGGCTTCAAGAAATGATCGAACTTCAACAGTAACCGGAAAAGCGTGCACTCAACCCAAAGCTCACTCACCCGTTTAAACCATTGCATATCTGCCCTTCACTTGAACTCGGGATCCTATCTGGGGCCAGGGGATATGGAGAGAGAAGTAATTCTTGGTGAATGAGTGAAAGGCGGTAAACACATGTGAACTCATTCTTGCTCGACTGCAAGCTCGTATTCCGCACTGTAATTCGACAAGGGCGACGAAGCAGTATCGCAATAGGCGCAATCGGGTTTGGTGTTGCAGCCTTAATTTTGGCCAATGGCTTTATTGACTCGATTCTTCTGGACTTTCGCGAGGATACGATCGCATCACAACTGGGGCATTTGCAAATTGTGCGACCAGGTTACCATAATGAGGGAAAAGCCAACCCTTACGCATTCTTGCTGCCCGACACCATACCTGAGCTTGAAGCGGGCACAGACCGGCGTATCAAAGTAACCGTCCCCCGGCTTTCCTTTAGCGGTCTGATCAGTCATGGCGAATCGACGCTTTCATTTATCGGGGAAGGCGACGATCCGCAAGGACAAGAAGCTTTTATTAAAGCGGTACAAATTTCAGCGGGGCATGGCCTGTCAGTCGACGATCCGCGGAGCATTATAGTCGGCGAAGGGCTCGCCCGCAGTCTTGGGGTAGGCGTTGGAGACAGGGTAGTTCTCATTGCCACCACGGCATCGAGAGGGACGAACGCCGTCGAAGTAACAGTCCGGGGCCTGTTCTCCACGGTAAGCAAGGCTTATGACGATCTTGCCCTGCGCATGCCAATCAATACGGCGCGACGATTGCTACGCACCCAGGGGGCCCATGTATGGGTGGTTCTACTCAACAACACCGCTTACACCAACACTATCCTCTCGGATTTGGGCGCCAAACTGCCAAAGGATGAATTCCAGATTGTCCCATGGTACGAACTGGCGGACTTCTACAACAAGACGGTGGCGCTGTTTACCAAACAGGTGAATGGGATCAGGCTGATAATTGCTGTAATTATACTGCTCAGCGTCTCCAATACCATGACTATGAGCGTCATGGAGCGAATCGGAGAGATCGGAACCGCCATGGCGCTAGGCGTTAAACGCATCGGTATTTTGCGACTATTCTTGAGTGAAGGCCTGCTGCTCGGCTGCGTCGGGAGCTTGCTCGGGCTCGTGGTTGCGAAATTTTTAGCTGATCTTATTTCGAGCATCGGTATTCCCATGCCACCGCCGCCCGGCACCGCACACGGCTATACAGCGGAGATCCTGTTCTCTTGGAACACGGCGCTGGAGTCGCTCGTACTCGTGATCACCACAACTTTGATCGCGAGTATTTATCCCGCGTGGAGAGCGTCTCGGATGCAAGTTGTGGATAGTTTGCGGCACAACCGCTAAGTAACAATATGTTCACCCTCGCCTTTCGCAATGTACTCCGGCAGAAAACCCACACCGCGATGACGCTCGCGGCCATCTTATGCGGAGTTGCAGGGCTTATTCTCGCTGGAGGGTGGGTCAACGACATTTTTGTAAAATTGGGCGAAGTTCTTATTCATTCTCAATCGGGGCATCTCCAGATTTACAAAAGCGGCTTCTATGCAAAGGGCTCACGTGAGCCCGAAAAATACCTGATCACCGCCCCGGACACGCTAAAGCAGGGTATCGCTGACGTTCAAGGGGTTGAGAACGTCATGGCGCGTCTCTACTTCTCTGGTTTACTCAACAATGGCTTAACCGATCTCCCTATCATTGGGGAAGGTGTCGAGCCTGAACCAGAGGCCAAACTGGGAAGCTCCGTTGTTATCACAGCCGGACGGCAGTTTACTGACCAGGACACATTCGGCATCATGATTGGACACGGTCTTGCTTCTGGACTGAAATTAAAGCCCGGCGATCGGGTCACATTGCTTGCCAGTACACTGGAGGGCGCACTTAACAGCGCAGACTTCGAGGTAACGGGAATATTCCAGAGCTTTTCTAATGATTATGACGCAAGGGCCATAAAAATTTCGCTCGCCGCAGCCCAGGAACTCATCGGCACGCAGAGCGTTAACGCCCTGGTGGTGACACTGGCGAGGACAAATGATACAGACCAGGTTGGAGCGAGGTTGAAACAGCAGCTTGGCGCTTTTGATGTCGAAGTCAAGACCTGGGTGGAGCTGAACGATTTCTACGAAAAAACGGTGGAATTATATAAGGGGCAATTCGCTGTTCTGCAGCTGATCATTCTCGTCATGGTCTTGTTGAGTGTCGCGAACAGTGTGAACATGAGCATCTTCGAACGAATAGGCGAGTTTGGCACGATGAAGGCTTTGGGCAACCGCAACAGTCAGGTGGTTCAGTTGATCATGATCGAAAGCATGCTGCTCGGTTTATTAGGCAGCGCGCTAGGCGTTGGAATTGGCGTGCTGGGTGCGATTATAATCTCGGCGGTCGGTATTCCGATGCCGCCGCCGCCAAACGCCAATCTGGGCTATATTGCCCAAATAGAGATTGTCCCCTCGGCATTGTTGATGTCGTGCGTCATTGGTTTCGCGGCAACCGTGCTAGCGGCGGTCCTCCCGGCGAGACATGTTTCTCGCACGCCTGTGGTCGAGGCGCTGCGCCAGAATTTCTAAAACGTCGCTCAAGCTGCTTGAGCCTTACTTTGCCTGATCCCTCAACAAGCACGTCTTAAGCATGTCTTGTTCCTCGGCTCGTCCCCCAACGCTGTCATATCACGATTGCCAATAATAACGTCGGGAACCCCCCTCTGTTCCATCAATAGAACCGGATAGGCAAGCCGTATATTACACGGTAGCGAAACTACGCCTTGTTCCCCGCGGCAGGTGACGGTCAGTATCTGATGAAACCCCGCGATATGGTTATGTCAGCTGTCGACCACAAAACATTGCCGCCGATTATCAAGACTGCCAGTCCGGAGCTGGAAGCCGAGATACGCGTTCGGGTAAGGAATCTGTTTGGCGCACGCCCCCTTCCGTTTATGCGCCAGCTGATCAGCGCCTGGTTGGTAATCACTATTGCGATCACACTTGCGATCTGGCTCGACAACGTCTGGATGAGTCTGATTGCGATATTTCTGGTTGCGACCCGCCAAAATTTGCTTGGGCTCCTGGTTCATGAGCAGGTCCATCGGCTGGGCTCCCGTGGACCCTATGGTGACCTGTTAACGAATCTTTTTGCCGCTTATCCCTTGCTGGTGTTGACGGTCGAAGGGTACGCTCAAGTGCACCTCGCCCATCACAAGTACTTCTATACGGGAAAGGATCCCGATTACGCGCGTAAATCCGGACCGGAATGGAGCATCCCCATGTCGCGGGGACAATTCGCAAGGCTGTTCCTGCATGACATCCTGGGCTTAAATATCCTGCGCCTGATTCGCAGCAAGAAACCTTATACAGATGGCGTGCGTGACGAGTTTCGCCGGCGCCATCCCACCCCGCAGTGGGTGCGCCCGACGTACTGGATCATCGTCGCAGGCGCGCTGACGTATAGCGGTGGCTGGGCACATTTCCTGTTGTACTGGGTTTTGCCGTTGATTACCGTCGCTCAATGTTTGGTTCGACTAGGTGCCCTGAGCGAGCACAAGTACAACGTCAATTCTCCCGAACTCAATGACTCCACACACCTGATCGAGCTTTCGTGGTGGGAGCGTCTGCTATTGCCCAATATGAATTTTACCTTGCATCACTACCACCACATGTATCCTGGCTTGTCATTCGCGACTTTGCCGCTTGTTCATCAGATGTATAAGGAGGCAGACCTCGTGCACCAGGAAAATATTTTGCATGGATACGGGGACTTCATTCGGCGACGCGTACTGGGCGAACAACATTCCCCGGCAGCTCCAGCAAATTGGCCCCAATCGGCGCCCCCGGCATAGCTTAATGAGTAAGACACGCGATATATAGGCATACGGAATCAAGCGAGGACAGTGATCAGAAAGAGAACCTCAGTTCTGTATAGACGCGGTCGCTCTGATCGAAGCGGCCAAACAACCCAGTGGGTTTACCCCCGAAAACATCGGCTCCAACCGCCCAGCGCCAATTCCGTTGAAAATTCCACGACAGCCGGGGGCGGAACATCCAGTCGCTGCGATTTAAGCTATGTATGAGCAACACTTGTGCTTCCAGCTTTTGCCAGAGCTTGCCATTGAGAAGAACGCTCGCCCCGTTTTCTACCCGATCCGAAAAAATACCGGGATCGTATCCGAAAAAGACCCGCTGAAAAAACTGAACGTTCAGGCGAGTGTCAGCGGGCAAACTGAAATCGAGACCAAGCGCATAGTCCAGGGTATTTTGCCTGACCAGCCCATTTGGAGCAGAAGGTTGCCCGACATTAAATTGTCTTCCATCGGTATAAACCAGTTCACCCTTGAATACAGCCGAACCGAGATCTTTGGTGACAGTTGCCCCAAACTGATCGATCTGGTCGTGGCGAGGCTGGAAAACGAGCGGCTCCGTCGGTCCGCTCACCCGGTAGAACGTGGAGGCGGCATCTAGGCTGTGATAGTAAAATCCGGAAACGTCCCACCCCTTTATCAGTTGCGATAAACGGACCCCATAGTTCGAGTTCCCAATGTTGCGTCCGGAGCGGTCCTCCTCAATATAGCTGGCTGTTCCTCGAAGCGGGCCAGGGTAAAAATCGGCGCCGGGCTTCCCGATCTCGTCCAGGGTCGGAACGGGAATCCACAACACTTCCGCATGGAAATCGTTTTTTGAATATTCCGCCCGAACCGCCCATTGCGGAATGCGCAGGATATCGAACGCCGGCAGAATAAATTCGCGCATATCCTTGGCGGATACCACATCTGCGAAAAACAGGCCGACCATTTCCCCCCAAATGACGTGCTGGCGACCGAGGCGAAAGTCTAAGTTGCCAGCTGAAATGTCCAGGTAGTTCTCACGCAGGAAAAAATCGTACCGCTGATCCTGGCGCACAGCGGAAGGATAAAAATTGGACAAATCATAGGCGGCGTCGTAGTCAAACCGTCCGCTGATCTTCCATTTAAGATATTCGTTGAATTGCCCGGTGCGGGACAATTCAGTCCGCAGCTTTGCCTTGGAAAAATGCTCCGGATCAGCATAGGTTTGGGCAATCTCCATTTGAGAAAATCCCTTCCAACCCGTCACCAATGTTTTCCATGCGGGGACCGGAGGAGATTTTATTTCTGGCTGCTCATCGCCACCGAACAGGGCTTCCCGTGAGGTAAATCCGCCGGCTCCGCCATCTTTCGCGATCGCTGCTAAATTCTCGTCCTTGTTGGCAGTTACCGGGGGCAATGGCGAGGAAAGCGTTTGGGATAGCGAGAGCATTGGGTCCGCGCCCGTTCCATTCGCTCCGTTTCGGATAGGAGCTTCCTCATGCACGCTCAAACTGGTGTCATTGGCTGGCATAGGCGGATATGGCCCGGAAAACGATGCCAGGGACAAAGACAATGCCAGAGATAACGGCTCATCGACATATGCTTTAGCCGAGTTTGATCGCTCCTGGCTGGTGCCGGTGGGAGAATCAGCTCCCCGGGCGGCGAAGCTGCTTAGCAGCAATACAATCAGCGCTGATGTGGATATCGCATATCCAAACTTATCGCTGTCTTCCATCCGTCCCATTTTGACCGGCGCCTTCGATCACCCAATTTTCGTCGGCGTGGCGCCGCGCATTTGATTGACGTTTTTCTTCTCATCCCTTACCTCTTCCTTCGTTAGCTGCCCGTCTTCGATAGATACGACTCGGTCAGCCATGGCCATCACACGCGCGTCATGAGTGGAGAAAATAAAGGTTGTCTTGAAATTGCCGTTAATTTCTTTCATTAACTGGAGAATGCCTTCGCCGGTCTTGTGGTCAAGATTTGCGGTTGGCTCGTCCGCAAGGACAATTTTGGGTTGCGTTGCAAGGGCCCTTGCGATGGCTACCCGTTGGCGCTGCCCACCACTAAGCTGGTTAGGGCGATGCGTGGCGAACCTGGACAGACCCACGATGGAAAGGTATGTCGAGATACGGTGGCGGCGCTCCTTGGCGCTCAGTTCCTTGAACTGTAGCAAGGGGTATTCGACATTTTCCTCGGCGGAAAGAACCGGAAATAAATTGAACGTTTGAAAAATAAAACCAATAGTCCGAGCCCTGAGATCGGAAAGCTCATCTGATGTACGGCCGCTGACGTCCGTCCCGTTGATGAAAATCTTACCCAGCGATGGCGTATCGATGCAACCGATCAGATTGAGCAGAGTGGACTTGCCGCTACCTGATGGGCCTGCGATGGCAAGGAACTCCCCATCGTGAATGCAAAGACTGACATCCTTGAGTGCCTGGACTTGCTGTTCGCCAAGGGTGTAATGTTTCGAAACATTCTCAAGTCGTACAAGGCTCATAAGGACTCCTGATGGGCAGCTTGAGGATCAACGGCACTCACAACAGGAAACTGAAATGCATAAAAAATCTTTGCAGTATTCATTGTCGGTAATTTTTATATTTATTACGACGGTTTCCCACGGGTCGGGCGACCCCGAGTTGGCCCAAAGCATACTGGAGAAGTCGGACCAGATACGTTTTCCGCGGGAGAGTTTTCAGGTCGATGTCACAATCAACACCACCGGTCCCGCCCAACCGGAAGATATGCATAAATACCGGGTCCTATCCAAGGGCAACGAGAACAGCCTGGTGATGAAGACCGCCCCTGCTTCGGAGCGGGGCCAGATACTGCTGATGAAAGGACGCGACCTCTGGATTTTTGTTCCGGACGTTTCCCAGCCAGTACGTCTATCACTATCGCAGCGGCTAACCGGGCAGGTAGCAAACGGCGACTTGGCGCGAGCAAATTTTACCGGGGACTATACCGCTACAATTTTGCGCACAGAAGCCCTTAATGGTGAAAATTATTACGTCCTCGACCTAACGGGCGTCGATAAAAGCGTGACGTATCATAAAGTCTTATATTGGGTACGGCAATCTAATTTCTGGCCCTACCGCGCTGAGTTTTACTCCCTCTCCAATCGCCTTCTCAAGACGGCTAGTTATGAGAATTTCCAGACGATATTGGGTAAGCAACGCCCAACCCGCCTTGTTATGGAAGATGCGCTCCGCCAGGGCGAGAAATCCACACTGGAATATTCTGAAATGAAACTGCGGGACTTGGAGGACAAGATGTTTACGAAAGACTATCTGAAAAAACTTGAATAGCGAGTGACTGGAAGTGCCAAACACTATAGCGACAAACGGCGTGGAAGATCAAGCAACGCCTGTGTCCGAGTCCCTCGACCTGGGCAGTATTTTCCATCAATACTTTGAAATCGTGCCGGCTTTCTCAAATGCGCTTAAGGACGAGGTATATCGCGTTCGGCACCAAGTGTATTGCGAGGACCTGCAATTTGAATCCGCGCGGCCAGATAGGCTTGAAACCGACGAGCATGACTCGAATTCGCTGCACCTTCTGCTGCGCAGCGTTAAGACGGGGGAATTTATAGGCTGCACGCGCATCGTGCGGCCACGACCGGACGATTCCAACTACCATTTGCCGTTCGAAACAACCTGTGCCACGGCGCTCGACCGGTCGATTATTGATCCAGCACGATTACCCCGTGATCGTATCGCCGAGGTATCGCGGCTCGCCGTTGTCGCAAGCTATCGGCGACGTAAAGGCGAGGCTAATAGCCCGGTAAGTCTCGCTGATGAAGATTCAGATATAGGAAAATCCCGCCGCTTTCCCTATATTCCGCTCGGGCTCTACCTTGGCACGACCGAACTTGCACGTATCAGCGGAATAGAGACCTTATTCGTCCTCACGGAACCCAGACAGGCAGCTCATTTTTGCAAGCTCGGCGTCAAACTGCAACGCATTGGGGAAGCAATTGAGCATCGTGGCGAGCGGGTCCCGGCCATGATGAATGTCGCCAACATTATCACCGAAATGCGCACGATATTTCATTCTCTGTACCATGCCATTGCGGCCGATATCCAGAAGGCCGTAACAAAATAAAAGAAGTGCTTTAGCAAGCTGCATCCCTACCCCATCCTCATCTGAACGCTGCGCGGGCATTCATGTCGCGTCCCGAATCGCGCTTCCGCCATCAGTTTGCATAGCAGCGAGAGAAATCGTTCCGCCTATATTCATCCCGAAGGCCGGGATTGAAAAATCAATGTTGGTTAGCACCAGTCGAATCCCCGCCCCGCTATCTTCAAATAGGACAGATATTCACTAAATCCCTATTGTTTTTAAGGCTATTGAGGATCACACTCCTTGGTGGGTAACTCAACAATCTGAAGAAGGGAGGGAAAATCAAATGAAGAAAAACCTCTGCTTAACGCTGTTTGGTATCGCCAACCTGTTTCTGCTGTGTTTCGGCGCCTGGGCAAGCGAGGGCGATCTCACCGCCGAGCTGAGCGAAGCCCGTCAGGTCGCCCAGTACAATTATGTTATCCACATCCTTGCCATGTTGCTGGTAGGTTTTGGTTTTCTGATGGTGTTTGTCAGACGATACGGCTTTGGGGCGACGACTGGAACCTATCTGGTGGTTGCCGTTGGCCTTCCTTTTTATATGCTGCTCCGCGCCAACGGCGTGTTCGCGCATGAAATTGCGCCTAATACAGTCAAAGCCCTGCTTTTCGCGGAATTTGCGGTCGCTACCGCGTTGATTGCAATGGGCGCCGTGCTTGGGCGGCTCCGGGTTTTTCAATACGCGCTCCTCGCGCTTTTGTTGGTTCCCGCCTACCTCATGAACGAATGGCTCGTGCTGGATAATGGAATGGGACTGACAGAGGGCTATCAGGACACCGCCGGGTCAGTCATCATTCATGCGTTTGGCGCCTACTTCGGCCTCGGATTGTCGCTTGCGCTGACAACCTCCCGACAGCGGATGCAAGCCATCGAATCCGATGCAACATCTGATCGCTTCGCCATGCTCGGTTCAATGGTCTTGTGGCTTTTCTGGCCCAGTTTTGCGACCGCAATTGTTCCATTCGAGGAAATGCCGCAGACCGTCGTCAATACAGTACTCGCCCTGTGCGGAGCCACAATAGGCACTTATTTCTTGAGCACCTATTTTCATAAAGGCAAAACATCCATGGTCGACATGGCAAACGCAGCACTGGCTGGGGGCGTCGCTATCGGGTCAACATGCAATATTGTGTCACCGACAGGTGCTTTTGCAATCGGTCTGTTGGCCGGCGGTCTCAGCGTCATCGGTTACGTGTTCATACAACCCGCGCTGGAAGCTCGCTTCAAAATCGTGGATACCTGCGGCGTCCATAATCTGCACGGCATGCCTGGTCTATTGGGTGCGTTTATTGCGATGCTTGTCGTACCCGGCATCGCAATGGCTCAATTCATCGGCATCGTGTTCAGCGTAACGTTTGCGTTCGCCACAGGACTCATTGCCGGTAAGCTGATAAAGGCCACCGGTACCACCGACTTGGCTTATGAGGACAGTGAAGCGTTCACGCATGTTGAGGGGCCTGCGGGAGCGGAGATCGAGTCTGGAGTAGGACTGGAGATTGAGACGCACCACAAGACCTAGCGCGCGAGCGGTCCTACATCAGGATCACATCATATTGTTCCTGAGTATAAGTCGCCTCAACCTGAAGGCTGATAGGTTTGGCGATAAAGTCCGCCAGTTGAGCAAGGCTTTGGGATTCCTCATCGAGAAATAAGTCGATGACTTGCTGTGAAGCAAGAATGCGAAATTCGCGCGCGTCGAATTGACGGGATTCACGCAATAATTCACGCAGAATTTCGTAGCACATCGTCTGCGCTGTTCTCACTTTGGCTCTGCCCTGGCAGGTCGGACATAGTTCGCACACGATGTGGGCGAGGCTCTCGCGTGTGCGCTTGCGTGTCATTTCCACCAACCCGAGCGCGGTGAAGCCGTTAACAGTCATGTGCGTTCGGTCTTTCGTCAATGATTTCTTGAATTCGGTGAGCACGGCACTCTTGTGTTCTGCATTCTCCATATCAATAAAATCAATGATGATGATACCCCCGAGATTTCGCAGGCGAAGCTGGCGGGCGATAACCTGTGCAGCCTCGAGATTGGTTTTGAAAATGGTATCGTCAAAACTGCGTATGCCGACAAATCCTCCTGTGTTCACGTCTATCGTGGTTAATGCCTCGGTCTGATCGATGATGAGATAACCGCCGGATTTCAGGTTGACGCGTCTCGCCAGCGACTTTTCAATTTCATCTTCCACTCCGTAGAGGTCAAATAGCGGACGCTCGCCGGCGTAATGATCGATTCGTTCCTTTACATTTGCCATATAGATTTCGGCAAATGAGGTCATTTTCTGGAAGGTTTCGCGCGAATCAACCAAAATGCGCACAGTATCGTCATTAATAAAATCGCGCAATACGCGGGAGCTAAGGTTCAAATCCTGGTACAGCAGTCCAGGCTGAGCACTGAATGACTTTTCGTTGATGTCGCGCCATAACTTATGCAGATATTCTATATCGGTCTGCAAATCCGGCTCGCTGGCGGCTTCCGCCATGGTCCGGATGATAAAACCGCCTTTTTCGCCGGCCGGCACCAGATGTCTGAGCTTCTCGCGGAGGGACTTTCGCTCGGTTTCATCCTCGATGCGCTG
The DNA here is from genome assembly GCF_900113575.1 of Nitrosospira sp. Nsp14. GTDB lineage: Bacteria > Pseudomonadota > Gammaproteobacteria > Burkholderiales > Nitrosomonadaceae > Nitrosospira. The sequence goes on along the minus strand of NZ_FOPV01000001.1, from coordinate 180,342 downwards.
GGAAATACCGATATGCGATACCTGCGGAAGATAGACAAGCATGCGCCCCGCGATACTGACCTGAGTAGACAGACGCGCGCCCTTTGTGCCAATTGCATCCTTGATCACCTGGACGACGATATTCTTGCCTTCATGCAGCAATCTTTCTATGGGCTTTCCCGCATCCTCGCCCTGCCGCAACCGCCAGATATCTGCCAAGTGAAGGAAGGCGGCGCGATCAAGTCCGATGTCGACAAAAGCTGATTGCATTCCCGGGAGTACCCGGATGACACGGCCATTATAGATGTTCCCAACGATGCCGCGGCTGCTGGTGCGCTCGATATGCAATTCTTGCACGGCGCCTTGTTCGATCACGGCAACCCGCGTTTCCTGTGGGGTGATATTGACGAGAATTTCGCTATTCATAACGATAGCCGGGTACTAATACATTTCAGGTAAAAAGCGATATTTCATACTCTTCCAGCAACTGTGCGGTCTCGTATAGCGGCAGCCCCACCACGCCACTGTAGCTGCCCGAAATAGCGGATACAAAAACTGCCGCACGTCCTTGAATTGCGTAGGCACCTGCCTTGTCTTGCGCCTCGCCGTGTGCGAGATATGCGCGAATTTCACGTTCGCTGATATGGCGGAACCGAACCATGGTTGTGGAGACACGCACTTGTATGCCGATCTGGGCAGCCACCGCAATCGCGGTTAACACGTGGTGGGTCTGCCCGGAAAGCGCCTCCAGCATTTCCTTTGCATGCGCGCAATCAACCGGCTTCCCGAGAATACGCTTGCCCAGCGCTACCGCCGTGTCCGCCGCTAACAGCGGAAGGTCGCGCAAACCGCGCTCGAGCAGCCGGAGCCGACCCATTTCAGCCTTTAAGCGTGCAATACGTCGGGCGTAGTCCAACGGAAGTTCATCCGGCAGCGGCTTTTCATCCACATCCGCAACCCGGGGCGAAGCTTCGCGCAGCGATAAAACCTCGAAATCGACGCCAATCTGCGATAACAACTGCTGCCGCCGCGGACTGCGAGAAGCGAGGTAAATGCAATTTTCACGAAGCGTGACGATCTCCAGATTCCTTCAGGAAGTCCGGGCAGTCGTTCTATGCCCGATGATAAGGATGACCTTTGATAAGCGACACGGCTCGATATAGTTGTTCCGCCAGCAGTACACGCACGAACCCATGCGGGAGCGTCAGGGCCGACAATGCCAAAACTTCGTCAGCGGAACGCTTGATGCTGGGATCCAGCCCATCCGCGCCACCGATGATAAATGCCGTGTCACTGCCGTTCGTCATCCACTTGACAATGGAATCGGCCAGCATGCTGGTCGTCCACTGGCTGCCGCGTTCATCCATTGCCACGACTCGACATCGCGGGGGTATCGCCGCCCGGATACGGGCACCTTCCGCCACCAGCAATTGCGCTGCAGTTTTACCGTTTCCCCGCTTCTCAGGCTTGATTTCGACCAATTCAATCCCAGCCTCATGAGGCATCCGCTTGGCGTATTCCTCAAACGCGGCTGCGACCCAGGGCTGCATTCTGTGTCCAACCGTGCAAATGATGAACTTCATGGCATAACTAAGTCAGTCTTCTCCACCGAGATCCAATTGAGATCCAGCGGTTTTGCTCATTTTTGACTTGGGTCCGGCTTGAGCTGGAGCTTTGCTACGCTCGCCCGAGGCCGATACCGAACTTATGCCGCCTGGAGCGGACGCCGTGGCGCGTTTTATTTTTTTCGCCTCCGCCCACAGTTCTTCCAGGTTGTAGTGCGCGCGGGCGGCACTTTGCATGACATGCACCAGCACATCTCCCAGGTCGACAAGAATCCACTCGCCGGTTTCTTCCCCTTCTATGCCATAAACCGAACCTCCGGCGGCCTTGACCTTTTCGGCCACGTTATTCGCAATCGCCTTCGTCTGGCGGGTAGAATCTCCGCTCGCGATAATCATCCGATCGAATAGCGTAGATATCTTCCTCACGTCCAACACTTCAACATCTCGCGCCTTGATTTCTTCAAGCGCAGCCACAATAGTTTTCACGAGTTTGGCAAGCGTCATAATTCTCCCGAATACAAGTGGTTGGTCGCAATATAATTTAGAACGGCGTCGGGAACCAGATAACGAAGACTTTTTCCGGCAGCCACACGGGCACGTATGTTTGTGGCAGAAATATCCAGCAAGGTGGTCGGAGCTATAAAAATCAGTCCACTGGAAATCTGCTTGAGACCCTCTGCGCTGCTAACCCACCGTCCGGCGCACTCGTCCTTTAACTCCCGGGGCAGGTCATCGCGGCTTATCGTCAGCGCGTGGCCCGGGCGGGCCGCAACAATGAAATGGCATAGCTGGAAAAGTTCGCGCCAACTGTGCCACTCAGCAAGTTTAATGAACGCGTCAGCACCCGTAATGACACACAGCGCCACCCCGTCCAGCTCCTGCCTGATTTCTCTTAGCGAATCCACGGTCCGGCTTATGCCGTGCCGTCGAATTTCACGGTCGTCCAGCTTGAATCTGGGGTTATTCTCAGTCGCCAGATGAACCATCGCCACTCGATGATGAAGGGATGCGACGGGATCGGCGCGCAAACGGGGCATCCCGGCAGGGATAACGCGCACTTCCCGCAAGTCGGCCATTTCGCCAATTTCTTCGGCTACCCGTAAATGACCGTAGTGAATAGGATCAAAGGTTCCACCAAAAATCCCGAGAAGTGGACGTCCACTGTTACGCATTACCATATGAAGGGGAAGCGGTGGAACGGGAGCGCGTGGCCTCCTCCAGTATAGTTGAAGATCACAGCAGGACTCGCCGCATGTCCGCGAGAACCTCGACCAAGTGAGATGTGAAGCGTGCGGCGGTTGCACCGTCAATCACGCGGTGATCATAAGACAGGGATAACGGCAGCATCAAGCGGGGGACAAAATGCCCATCATGATAGACGGGCCTCATGCTGCTGCGAGACACTCCCAGAATGGCAACTTCGGGTGCGTTTATGATGGGCGTGAATGCCGTGCCGCCTATGCCGCCGAGACTCGAAATAGTAAAGCTCGCCCCCTGCATATCGGCTGGCTTCAGCTTGCCCTCACGGGCCAGCACTGCAAGGTCGGCCATTTCCTTTGCAATCGCAATCACCCCTTTTTGATCCACTTCCCGAATCACGGGCACCACCAATCCGTGCGGGGTATCTACCGCGAATCCGAGATGGTAGTAATTCTTGACCACCAGATTTTCCCCATCACCGGCGAGCGAAGCGTTGAACTCGGGAAATTTTTTCAATACGGCTACTACTGCCCGCATCAAAAACGCAAGTATCGTTACTTTTACCCCTTCTTCCTTCGTCGACTCGTTGGATTCCTTGCGTAATGCTTCCAACTCGGTTATGTCGGCCTCATCAAATTGCGTAACGTGCGGGATCATTACCCAGTTACGGTGTAAATTGGCCCCAGCTATTTTTTTAATCCGCGACAGCGGCCGCAACTCCACGCGCCCGAATTTGGCGAAATCGACGTCGGGCCACGGCAGCAGATTAAGCTCCAACCCAGCGCCACCTCGTGGCCGCGCAAGTTCTGCTTTGACGTAAGCCTGTACGTCTTCCTTTAGTATCCGCTGTTTCGTCCCGGTACCTTTGACCAGGCCAAGGTTTACCCCCAGTTCGCGCGCGAGGCGTCGCACGGCGGGACCGGCGTGTGCCTTTGCAAACATGGCTTCGTCCGGCGGCGGGATCTTGGATTCCGGCTGGCGGAGAGGGGATAGAGCCAAAGCGGAATCAGAAACCTCGGCGATCGGACCTGGAGCGGGGCGGGAGTTCTCGGCCGCGGCCGCGTCCATGATTTGCTGGGGCTGGGGTTGGGCTTGGGGCTGGAGTTGGGCTTGGGCTTGGGGCTGGGCTTCGGGCGGCGACGGAACTTGGGCTTTAACCGAAGGTTCGGCCGATGCGGCGCTGTCCGTAGCCGAGACTTCCATTTCCAAAACTGGCGTACCTTCGGAAACCTTGTCGTCCACCTTCACCGATACGTCTTTGACGACGCCGGAAAAGGGTGAGGGCACCTCGATGGTCGCCTTGTCTGATTCAAGCACGATCAAGGAATCTTCCGCCTTCACCTTATCGCCGGCCTTTACCAATACTTCAATCACCGGAACGTCTTTAAAGTCGCCAATATCCGGAATTAACACCCGTTTGGTTTCTGCCACGCCTTTCCCCCTTGACTCTGTTTACGATGCTCTCCAATTCCGACCCGTGAGATCCTGGGCTGCGAGCCAAGAAGATGGCTTCGCGGATATATCCGCCAGTCGCTTATCTCTTTGTCCGCCACCGGCGCCGCGGCGCGGTGTAATAGTTACGTATCCGCGCGCTCGCATATCAATACACAGGTAGGACCTGCAACAGCAGACGTATTTGCGTTCCCGCTGATAACGTTACACCGTCACCGGGTTGGGTTTATCCGGGTCAATGCCAAACTTCGCTATCGCCTGGTCCACCACCCCAGCAGTAATGCTGCCTTCTTCGGCCAGGGCTTTAAGCGCGGCCAAAGCGACGTAATAGCGATCAACCTCAAAAAACCGCCGCAACCGTGGCCGCGTGTCCGAACGCCCGAAGCCGTCTGTACCCAGGACTTTATATCTTCCGGGCACAAACTCGCGTATCTGGTCGGCGAATACCTTCATATAGTCCGTAGCGGCCACCACCGGACCTGGTCTGTCTGTCAGGCAGGTGCCCACATATGACAACCTCGCCGGTTCTGCCGGATGCAGCAAGTTCCAGCGAGCTGCATCTAATGCTTCCCGTCTCAATTCGTTAAAGCTGGTGACGCTCCAGATATCGGCTGTAACGCCGTATTCCTTCTCCAGAATCTCTGCCGCGGCGATCACCTCACGCAAAATAGTGCCCGAACCGAGCAGCTGAACTCTGAGGCTGGCATCCGTCTTATCCGACGCGCTACCCTCTTGGAACAGATACATCCCCTTCAGTATGCCCTCCTCAGCGCCTGCCGGCATTTCCGGATGAGGATAGTTTTCGTTCATGACCGTGATGTAATAATAAATATCCTCCTGGACCTCATACATGCGCCGCAGGCCGTCCCGGATAATTACAGCGAGCTCGTATGCAAACGTAGGATCGTAGGAAATGCAGTTAGGAATTGTGGAGGCGATTAGATGGCTATGACCGTCCTCATGCTGCAATCCTTCCCCGTTCAGGGTGGTGCGCCCCGCCGTCCCTCCCAGTAAGAAGCCGCGGCAGCGCATATCGCCCGCCGCCCAAGCCAAATCCCCCACGCGCTGGAAACCAAACATGGAGTAAAAAATATAAAACGGGATCATTTGCACACCATGCGTGCTGTAAGCACTTGCGGCAGCCATCCATGAAGACATGGCACCCGCCTCGTTAATGCCCTCCTGCAGGATTTGGCCGTTCTTGTCCTCCTTGTAATACATCAGTTGATCGGCATCTTGCGGCGTATAAAGTTGCCCCGTCGAAGACCAGATGCCCAACTGGCGAAACATGCCTTCCATGCCGAAGGTGCGCGACTCATCCGCAACGATGGGCACCACCCGCTTACCGATGTTCTTGTCTTTCACCAGTACATTCAGTATGCGCACGAACGCCATGGTGGTGGAAGATTCCCGGCCCTCGCCGCTGGCCTTGAGTAATGTCTCGAAGGCTGATAGTGGCGGTATTTGCAAGGCGTCGGCCGAACGCCGGCGGCGATGGAGAAATCCTCCCAGCGCCTGCCGTCGCTGGTGCATGTACACGGATTCAGGAGAATCCTTGTCGAATGTCAAATAGGGTATGTCATCGATGATGTCGTCCGCGATTGGCAGGCCGAAGCGATCCCGAAAAGCTTTAAGAGAAGTGGTGCCCATCTTCTTCTGCTGATGGGTAATGTTCTGGGCCTCTCCTGCCTCGCCCATGCCATAGCCCTTGATCGTTTTGGCAAGGATTACAGTAGGCTGTCCCTTATGCTTTGAGGCAGCCGAATAAGCAGCATACACCTTGTGCGGATCGTGCCCACCCCGGTTCAGTCGCCAAATGTCATCGTCGGACATGTTGGCAACCATTTCCAACAGCTCCGGATATTTGCCGAAGAAGTGCTCGCGAACATATGCGCCGTCTCTCGACTTGAAAGTCTGGTATTCGCCATCGACGCACTCCATCATGCGTTGCTGTAGCAATCCCTTGGTGTCCTTTGCGAGCAGCGGATCCCAGTACGAGCCCCATATGACCTTGATGACGTTCCAGCCAGCACCACGAAAGGCAGCTTCCAGTTCCTGGATAATCTTGCCATTGCCACGAACCGGCCCGTCGAGGCGTTGAAGGTTGCAGTTGACGACAAAAATAAGGTTGTCCAGGTTCTCGCGCGAGGCCAGCGAGATGGCCCCCATCGACTCCGGTTCGTCCATTTCCCCGTCTCCCATGAAGGCCCAAACCTTGCGCCCCTGAGTTTTTACGAGACCCCGGCTGTCCAAATACTTCATGAAACGCGCTTGGTAAATTGCCATCAAGGGGCCCAGGCCCATTGATACCGTGGGAAATTGCCAAAAGTCCGGCATCAGCCAGGGATGGGGATACGACGACAAGCCTTTGCCCTCGACCTCCTGGCGGAAATTATTGAGTTGTTCCTCCGTCAGCTCTCCCAGTAGAAAAGCATAGGCATAAAGTCCGGGGGAGGAATGCCCCTGGGCATATACCAAATCGCCTCCACGGTCCTCCGAGGTTGCCTGCCAGAAGTGGTTATAACCCACATCATAAAGCGTCGCGGCAGATGCAAAGCTCGCGATATGCCCGCCAACGTTGGAGTTTTTGTTCGCGCGTAGAACCATTGCCATGGAATTCCACCGCACATAAGACCGAATGCGGTGCTCAAGTGCATGATTTCCGGGCGAGCGCTCTTCTTTCCCCGGGGGTATGGTATTGATATAAGCCGTGGTCGCACTATAGGGAAGGTACGCGCCCGAACGGCGCGCTTTTTCAACCAGCCTTTCGAGCAAATAATGCGCTCGTTCCGTTCCCTCGTTGGTCAGCACGGAGTCCAGCGCATCCAGCCATTCCTGGGTTTCAGAAGGGTCTATATCGGGTAAGGGTTCCATGTTTCATATTCTCGGAATGTTGTAAACGTGCCTGGGTCGCCCGTTAGCCTGCAGCGCTGCGGCTAACACTGTGTTTGAGCGCGTTCCGCGGCCTCGATGGTGTTGCAGAGTAACATGGTAATTGTCATCGGCCCTACCCCGCCCGGAACCGGGGTAATGTATCCTGCTTTCTCCTTGACGGAATCGAAGTCTACGTCGCCCGTGAGGCTGCCGTCGGGAAGGCGATTGATACCCACATCGATCACCGCCGCGCCTGCCTTGATCATCGCGGCGCTAATCATGCGCGGCTTTCCTGCCGCAACCACCAGGATGTCTGCACGGCGTGTATGTTCGGCCAGGTCACGTGTTTTGGATGTGCAGATGGTGACGGTCGCGCTTTTTTGCAAGAGCATCAACGCCATTGGCTTGCCGACTATATTGCTGCGTCCCACCACTACCGCGTGCTGCCCCTCGACTGGAATACCGTATTTCTCCAGCATGTGCATCACGCCATGAGGGGTGCATGGCGGAAAAATGGCGTTGCCGGTTGCAAGCGCGCCCACGTTATAAGGATGGAACCCATCCACATCCTTTTCTACCGCAATAGACGCGAACACCTTGTCGTTTTCGAAGTGCGGCGGCAGCGGCAATTGCACCAGAATGCCATTGATCCGCAGGTTTTCGTTTAGCTCCTGAATGCGTCGGATGACTTCATCCTGGCTCACATTCTCCGAAAACTCATGTATTTCCGAATATATCCCGGTTTCGACGCAGGCCTTGGCCTTGTTGCGTACGTATATACGGGAAGCCGGATCGTTACCGGCAATGATCACCGCCAAGCCTGGCTGACTGCCTTGCTCCGCTAAATGTTGCGCGCGACCCTTCCACGCGGCCCGCATTTCTCTGGCGAGCAGGTTGCCATCCATGATTTTCGCAGTCATTGTTTATCAGGCCTGGGCCGACACCCTTGAAAAACAAAACGGATAATTATACGTTGTCCGGCTCCAGCTTTCTCCCCTCACGCCGCAGGAGTAAGCCCCACCCGCGGCGCAACGTGTAATCAATTTCCCAACGGGAGTGAACATTGCTAGAGGTGTGGGTACCCTCCTCGGGGTGGTGCGGTTAATGTGGCGCACGGTCGTTGCCTGGTTACAAGGGCGACGAGGCGGGCGGGTTCGTTTTTTTTATCTTCAAGCGATAAATCAGCAATCCAATTAGAAATGTCGGAATGACAACCAGAGCGGCCGCTATCAGTCCTGCTGCAAGGATGTCGATGCCCTCGGTTTTCGGAAGAAAGATCGTGACTGCCCAGATCGTGACGACGGCTGCCGCTGCCCCTCCAATAAACATGATCTTCTTGCCACGTTCAAAAAGGCGCCATAACGCGCCCGAAACCTTCGTCTCATGCCTGTACTCTTCGAATACGGATACCATACTGTTGTCATTCAAGGTCGCCTCGTAGCCCACCGCTACTGCGAGCGTATCTGCCCCGCCTTCGACTTTTGACATACTACTCAGAAATGCAATCCGCTTTCCCGCCTCCTTTTTGGACATGCCGTCGCTGATGAGCATTGACTGAAGCGCATGAAACGCGTGGTCGCGAGCATCAATTGGCAAATGGAGGTTCTCGCCGCATCTCCACATCACCCCCAATAGGTAGAGCTGGATGGTCATTTGCCTGAAGGGTGGGGCAAAATCATAGCCCTTATCCTTAAGTTGCGGAAGCTGGGACGCGAGTATGTCGCGCGCATGCTGCACGCATACATCTACTGGCAGTGTTCCGGTTTCGGTTTTCGCTTCGTCCATGTCTTACTTTCGGGCCATGCCCGTCTTAATTTTGAATTAGTAGAGGAACCCATTATATACTGGCATAAGCGTCATGAATAAGGATGAGCCGCCTGTTTTGCATTGTTCGAGCAGTCTTGCTTAATGCTTGCCACCCGTTATCCTCGTATACTGCCGAGTTAATCGAAATGAAACCTTCAGAGATTCGACCGAATTTACTAAAAGCTTCTGGCATTGGAGGGGGACATCCATTCAGAGTTCCGAGTTTGGTCAAACAGCCTTAATAGCAGAAGGGTTCGAGTTTTTTAATGTTGTCATTGCTATTTTCCATCACCGCCCTGCGGACGTCTAAAAAGGAAGAATAATGATAATGAAACATCACAAATACCTCATCGTCGGCGGCGGGATGGCCGCAGACTCCGCTATTCACGGCATTCGTCAAATTGACCAGGATGGGGCCATCGCCATGATCTGCGAGGAACGGCATCCGCCGTATGACCGGCCGCCGCTTTCCAAGGCCTTATGGAAAGGCACACCGTACGAATCCATCTGGCGCAACGAGCACGGCCTGAATGTCGCCCTGCATCTGGGTAAGAAAATAGTCGCCCTCGACGCGAAAAAAAAGACGGCAAGCGATGATGCCGGAAATGTCTATACGTATGAAAAGCTGTTGCTCGCCACGGGCGGGCGTCCCCGTCGCTTTCCGGAGTTCGACGGGAACATCATCTATTACAGGACGGTGGACGACTATCGGAAGCTGCGGGAACTAAGCGAACACGGCCAGGATTTTATCGTTATCGGCGGCGGCTTCATCGGCTCCGAGATTGCGGCTGCGCTTGCCATGAACAATAAACGGGTTGCGATGGTGTTCCCTGAAAATGGAATAGGAGCGCGTGTGTATCCCGCGCCGCTGGTCGAGTTCCTGAATTCCTATTACCGTGAAAAAGGTATCACCCTACATACATCAGAAACAGTGGCATCCACACGGACCGAAGGTGCCAAAACGATAGTCACCACAAGCAACGGGGCGGAGATATCCGCCGACGGGGTTGTGGCAGGCCTTGGAATCCAACCCGATACAGAATTGGCGGCACAAGCTGGACTTTCCGTTGATAATGGCGTGGTGGTGGATGAACTTCTGCGCACGAGTGATCCGGACATCTATGCCGCGGGCGATGTGGCGAATTTCTACAATTCCTTGGTGGATAAACGCACCCGCGTCGAACACGAGGACAATGCCAATGTGATGGGCGAGACGGCCGGCCGGAACATGGCGGGAGAATCAAACGCCTACCTCCATCTGCCGTTCTTTTATTCCGATCTGTTCGATCTCGGATATGAAGCGGTAGGAGAACTCGATCCCCGCCTGGAGGTCGTTGAGGACTGGCAAGAGCCGTTTCGCAAAGGCGTCATCTACTATTTGCGTGATGGCCGCGTGAGGGGTGTGCTCTTGTGGAATACCTGGGGGCAGGTGGCCGCCGCTACTGAGCTGATAGGCGAAAATGCGGTTCATACCAGCGAAACACTGGCGGGCCGTATCTCGGATTAGCAGATGAAGTGAAACGGGCTGAATTGGGAGGACGGCTTTAGGACACGCTTCATCTCCAAAGAATGCTTCCAGTCCCGATTCAGTTCCGTCAACTTTCGAATTTCTTTTTATACTCCATCCACCTCTCGCAAATATTCATACAGACAATACGTTTCAGGGGGCAGTGTCTAATTTGCTCGGATTTGGAATCTAGAACCTCGACCAGGATCTGTATTGGCTACGCTAACGATCACTCGCCCAGACGACTTTCATCTTCACTTGCGCGACGGTCCGCAACTGCGGGCAGTGCTGCCGGATTCCGCGCGGCGTTTCGCCCGCGCTATCGTCATGCCCAACCTCCAACCACCGGTGGTGACGACCGACATGGCGTTGGCATATCAATCCCGTATCCTCGCTGCGCTGCCTCAGGGCTTGCATTTCACGCCTTTGATGACGCTCTACCTTACCGATAACACGCCGCCAGCGGAAATCCTGCATGGCAGCAAAAGCTGCGCAATACACGCCGTGAAATACTACCCCGCTGGTGCAACGACCAACTCCGATGCGGGGGTAACAAACATTTCCAACTGCTATCGGACGCTTTCCACAATGGAAGAAATCGGCTTGCCGCTGCTGGTGCATGGGGAAGTGACGGACTCTGACGTGGACGTGTTCGATAAGGAAAAATTCTTCCTGGACAGGGTGTTGATCCCAATTACACAGCGGTTTCCAAAACTACGAGTTGTGTTCGAGCACATCACGACCCGCGAGGCGGTGGAATTCGTTAGAGATGCATCAGACAACGTCGCCGCCACCATTACCGCTCATCACTTGCTACTGAATCGCAACGCCTTGTTTGGGGGGGGGATTAATCCCCACCATTATTGCCTCCCAATACTGAAGCGCGAAAGCCACCGCGAAAAACTGGTTGAAGCAGCCACGAGCGGTAACCCTAAGTTTTTTCTTGGCACCGATAGCGCCCCCCATTCAAGGTCCGTCAAGGAAACCGCTTGCGGGTGTGCAGGCATCTATACCGCTCATGCGGCGATAGAACTTTACGCTGAGGTGTTCGAGCAAGCGGGCGCGCTGGATATGCTGGAAGGCTTCGCCAGCTTTAACGGCGCCGCTTTCTACGGTTTGCCGCGAAACGAGGACAGCATCACTTTAATGAAAGAAAAGTGGGACGTTCCCGCACAACTGGAATTTGCGGGAGATGTGCTGATCCCGCTCAAGGCCGGGAAAAGCGTAACGTGGAAACTGCTTGACTGATCCTATAGATACTTTTGTATAGCTACAAGCTTTCATCCTGGGGGTTCTTCACCAGAATCTCATCCATCCGCACCGCCCTCGGCGGCTGCCCCGTCCGCAAACCAGAACCCAAGTCTGATCCTTGCACAGTGGTTGCGGTAGCGTCAACCGACGGACACGCGACGGTTTGGTGAGAACATTCTCGCGACACTGTAGCACCCCTTCTTCAACCGCAACTCGCCCGCACCACGAGGATTGTCAGAGCTGAAGTCTTCCAGCTATCGGCAAGCATCCGATCACGTCTACTGAAACATCCATTTTTTTCCACCACGACCGGTTTCTCCCAACCAACGACTGTACACGACGCTTGATCTTCCCTTCACGGCACAAAATTCCACCTTCAATAACCCTTGCGGCACGGGAGGGGCAGCGCCGAGACCGAGGCTGGCTGTAAGCGGGACAATGAAGTATCGAGACTGCGACGTTCTCATCCAGCGCGACGATTTAGTGCGCCGCCGCACAGACTGGACAGGAACCTCTGGACTATTTTGATTTTTCTTAAGGATGACAACAATCATTTTGTCGTCCCCGGGGGAAAATCAACTGCGACCAAGACCTGCAGAGATGGCTACTCCATGCTCTTCTCTGTGCTAGCTGAAACACAATCGCGTGTCGGCCGCTTCTATCGCATCACAATTACGCAACCGGGCCGGCCTTACTATACCCGGAGGAATATGAATAAGAGAATCGCACTTGTAAGCGAGCACGCCTCGCCATTAGCAGCAATCGGCGGCGCTGACACCGGCGGACAAAATATCGCGGTAGCTGAATTAGCTCAACATCTGGCGGCTATAGGTTACCAGATCGATGTTTTTACTCGCTGGGACGACCAACGTGTGCCAAAGGTCATTAACTGGCGAAGCGGTATAAGGATTATCCACGTCGAAGCCGGTCCGCTGACTTTTATTCCCAAGGAGAAACTGCTTCCCCATATGCCGGCTTTTACCCGGGATATGCTGCACTTTATCAAAGCGGAAAATAATCCTTACAAGCTTATACATGCCCACTTCTATATGTCGGCCTTGGTGGCAGCCAATATAAAGCAACAAATAGGCATTCCTTTCATCGTTACCTTACATGCCCTGGCGAAGGTGCGCCGCACCCATCAAGGCAAGAATGACTGGTTTCCCGATGAAGGTTTTGCCGTCGAAGAACGGGTGCTGGCAGAGGCCGACCAAATCGTGGCGTTATGCCCCCAGGACCGTGACGATCTGGTCAGTCTCTATCAGGCTGATCCCAACAGAATCACGATTATTCCAAACGGTTTCCGGTCGGATGAGATTTATCCTGTTGACAAGCTGTTCGCGCGCATGGCGTTGAACCTTGAGCCAAAGGAAAAAATCATCCTGCAGCTTGGCCGATTGGTGCCGCGCAAGGGAGTCGATAACGTCATTAAGGCCGTTGCCCATATGCGACGGGAGCATAACTTCAAGGCGCGATTGCTGGTTGTAGGCGGTGAATCGGAAGAGCCCGATCCTGAAATAACCCCGGAAATCGGTCGCCTTCAAAAACTCGCTGAGACGGAAGGCATACGCGACCTCGTGACATTTGTGGGGCGCCGGTCGCGCAACATGCTGCATTACTACTACAGCGCCGTGGACGTGTTCACAACCACGCCATGGTATGAGCCCTTCGGAATCACCCCGCTTGAAGCCATGGCGTGCGGTACGCCTGTAATTGGCTCTAACGTGGGCGGAATCAAATCAACAATCGTCGATGGCAAGACTGGTTTCCTGGTGCCCCCCAACAACCCTGCCATACTCGCCCAGCGCATTCTCGAGTTACTGAGCAGCAGTACGCTGATGACCTACTTCAAGGAAAACGCGGTTCGTCACGTGAACGAAAACTTCACCTGGATGAAGGCCACGCACCTGACCGCCAACATGTATGAGCGGGTTGCCACGCGCAGTCCATTACGCGCCGACGGCGAGGATGATCCCCTCTCCTACATTGACGATTCTTTCGAGTCTTTGATTGAAACAATAAAAAAATCTAGGGGAAAAATTCGTCTGGCCATTCTCGACTCGGCCGAGGCTATTTACCGCTCGCTTGCGCGGGGAGGAAAGATGCTGGTCTGCGGCAATGGTGGCAGCGCCGCCGAAGCGCAACACTTTGCATCCGAATTGGTTGGCAGGTTTGAGGCTAGCGGCCGGCGTGGCTTGCCTGTCATGGCGCTAACGGCAGACACAACATTTGTGACGGCGTGGGCAAATGACTTCAGCTTTGATGAGGTGTTCGCCAGGCAGATCGAGGCACATGGCCAAACCGGGGATGTTCTAGTCGTAATCAGCTCAAGCGGCCGGTCGCCCAATCTCGTCAACGCAGTCCGGGCAGCTCGAAAGCGGGAAATGTTTTGTATCGGCCTGCTCGGCAAGGACGGTGGGCCTGCTGGGGAATTGACCGACGTGAACATCATCGTTCCGTCGAACGAGACCTCGCGTATTCAGGAGATACAGTTGCATGTTGTCCATGTGCTGAGCCATCTGATCGAGCAGGAAATCATGGCCGATGAACTGAATAATCTCAAAGTTCCAGAGGATTATTCGATGATGCAATTCCAGCTGACTCGCCCGTCGGTCAAGTCCGTCAGCAAGGGGAAAATGTAATATGAATGGACAGAGCGTAACGGATAAAGTGGTTGTTGTCACCGGCGCGGGCCAGGGGCTGGGCGAGGCGATTGCGCTCAGGCTCGGCGCAGCCGGCGCCGTTGTCTGTGGCTGTGATATTCAGGAGAAGCAGGTAAAAAATGTAGCGCGGGCGATCAAGGAAGCAGGCGGCAGTGCTTATGCTTATGTGCTGGATGTGAGTAACGAACATGACGTTCAGCAAACGGTCGATCGAATTCTGGCGGAACACGGCCAGATCGACATCCTGATAAATAATGCGGGGACCGATACGACACTCCCCATCGAAGATTTAACCATCGCCGATTGGGACCGGGTGCTTGATGTCAACTTAAGGGGTCCCTTCCTCCTGTCGAAAGCCGTCTATCCGTTCCTAAAGCGCCAGGGTAAGGGTCACATTGTCAATATTACCTCTACCGCAGCCAAGCGCGCCTGGACCGAAGCCACTGCCTACCATGCAAGCAAGTGGGGTCTGCTGGGCTTTGGCCACGCCCTGCATGCCGAAGCCCGGCGGAACAATATAAAAGTTACCTCGGTAGTCGCAGGAGGGATGCGCACGCCCTTCATCCTGGATAGATTTCCCCAGACTGATCCAAATGTTCTTCAGGATCCCAAGCATGTGGCCGAAACCGTGCACTTCGTCGTGACGCAGCCAGACGAGACTGTGATCCCGGAGGTCATGGTGTTGCCACTGAGGGAAACATCATGGCCCTAGCGCTGGGCAAGGCTGTCTTTATAGATAAAGACGGGACGCTCATTCGCGACGTTCCCTACAACGTTGATCCCCGCTGGTTGCGACTTACTCCGGGCGCTGGCGTAGCGGTTCGCCGCTTAAAAAATGCGGGATATAAGCTGATCGTCATCTCCAATCAACCGGGGGTAGCGAGAAAGTTATTTAAGGAAAGTGATCTGCTGGCTATTAACGGCGAGATTCAAACCTTGCTTGCGCCATATGGGGTAAAAATGGATGCGTTTTATTACTGCCCTCACGGACCGGGCGACGGTTGCGAATGCCGCAAGCCGTTGCCGGGACTGATTTTGCGAGCAGCTGAGGATCATGCGATCGATCTCCGTAACTCCTGGATGATAGGCGACATCCTGCATGACGTCGAAGCGGGTAATCGTGCTGGCTGCCGCAGCATCCATTTCGATAACGGCAACGAAACTCAGTGGGTAATGGGCGAATGCCGACAACCCGAGTACACCGTCAAGGGGTTAATCGAAGCGGCCAATTTGATTTTTCCAGCTGCGTCAGGCTCCGTTAACAGTAGTGGCGGCGACCGGACAGATGCAGGGGCATATAAAGAGGCAGGCCTTGCCACGACGAAATGAGTTCGAAAAAGAGCCCGCTTCCAGAGTCAATGGCGTTCCCTCTGCGCCTTCCAGGAACGTGATGCGGCATTGGCTATTTATCAGTCCCAGCGATGTTTTGAGCGTTCCCTGGTGTTAGCGTGTTGAAGAGGCCCCAAGTGAAAGGAGGTGGTATGGACAACGAGTATCTTGCCACTATCGGTCGCTTTAGCAGTTTAAATGTACTGGTAATTGGCGATGCAATGCTTGATGTTTATATGGAAGGCACCGCCCAGAGGATTTGCAGAGAGGCGCCAGTTCCGATAGTCGATGTCACAGATGTCAAAACAGTGCCGGGGGGAGCCGCCAACACCGCCGCTAACCTGACGCAGTTAGGAGCCAGCGTTAACTATCTGTCCGTCGTTGGGAGCGATCACGAGGCGAAACTGCTGAAAGATGCACTCGCTCGTCATGGCTTGGACACCTCCCTCATTTTGTGTGATCCGACCCGTCGGACAATTACGAAACAACGGGTAACCGCTGGTAATCAACTGCTGGTGCGTTTCGACTCTGGCACGACGGAAGTCATACAACGTGATTACGAGCGGCAGCTCATCGACAATTTGAAAGACAACTTTAACCGGGTTGATGCCGTCGTTGTCTCGGATTATGGCTATGGCATCCTAACCGATAGAATCATCAGCGTCCTTGGCGCCTTGCAACGCAATAGGGAGAACATTCTGGTAATTGATGCCAAGTCACTGGATAAATACAGCCGCGTTCGCGCCACGGTCGCCAAGCCTAACTATCAGGAACTCGTAAGGCTCCTTGCCATTACCGAGTCAACGTCAAGCAGCAACCGGTCTGAGCAAATTAAACGTCACGGGCAGAGGCTCCTCAAAAAAACAGGAACAAAGTATGTCGCAGCAACACTCGACATTGATGGCGCGCTGCTATTTCAGCGTGGCAAAGAACCCTACCGTACCTTCTCAAAACCGGTGGCGAACACTAAAGCCGCTGGAGCTGGCGACACATATGTCAGCGCCCTCACCCTTGCGTTAGCCAGCGGCGCACCGATCGAGGTGGCGGGCGAGATCGCCAAGTCAGCTGCTGTAGTGATCCTGCAAAAATCAGGCACTGCTACCTGCACAAAGAACGAGCTGAGTCATTACCTGGGGAACGGCAGCAAATATACCGACGACTGGCAAGAACTAAAAAACCGGATCGAGCATTTCAGAAAAGAGGCGCGACGTATTGTATTTACCAATGGCTGCTTCGATCTGCTTCATAGCGGGCATGTCACCTATCTCGACCAGGCTCGGGCTCGAGGCGATGCGCTGGTGTTAGGCCTGAACTCGGATGCAAGTATCAAACGCTTGAAGGGCAACGATCGACCCATCAACAGTCTGCAAGAACGTGTCCGCGTTCTATCTGGACTGGAGTCGGTGACGTTCATGACATCTTTCGAGGAAGATACGCCTATAAGCCTGCTCGACGTTATTCAACCTGATCTGTACGTGAAAGGCGGCGACTATACTGTCGACAACCTGCCCGAAGCGCCCGTCGTCCTTGGCTATGGCGGAAAAATCGAAATCATGCCTTTTGTCCAGAATCGGTCCACAACCAACCTCATTTCGAAAATTAAAAGCCTTGACGAGCAAACCGCATAACCAAGCGGCGAACCATGTTCTCTGACGCCTGGAGGAACTACAAGAACATACTCTGCATTCGTCTCGACAATATGGGCGATGTACTGATGAGCCAGCCTGCCATGCGAGCGCTTAAACACTCGGGGTTGGGCAGGCAAATCACCCTGCTGACATCAAGCACAGGGGCAACCATCGCTCCCTTTATACCGGAGGTGGACGCAATCATCCCGTTCGATGTTCCGTGGGTAAAGACGGATGAAATCAATGGAGAGCAGCAACTGCTGGCGCTTGCCGATGAGTTGAGAAGCAGGCGGTTTGATGCAGCCGTAATCTTTACATCATACAGCCAGAATCCGCTGCCTGCGGCCATGCTGTGCTACCAGGCGGGCATCAAAGCGGTTCTGGGTTATTGCCGCGAAAACCCCTACCGGCTTATTAGTCACTGGATACCTGATCGCGAACCTTTGGACTACATTGTCCATGAAGTTCAACGGCAGCTCCAGCTCGTCGAAACGGTGGGCGCAGCGACGTCTGATACAAACCTGACGCTCCGGGTTCCGGGTGAAAGCAGGCAAACGATCCGGACCAGGTTGGCCGCACTTCGGGTCGGTAAGGATAGGCCATGGCTCGTGCTCCACGCCGGGGTGAGCGAGGAAAAGCGCTGCTACCCAGCGGACGAGTATATAAGCGCCTGCCGCTCGCTCATCGGGCAAGGCTACGAAATTGTCCTTACGGGCAGCAGCAGTGAGCAAGGATATGTGAATAACATTGCCCGCCGGCTAGGTGATGGCGCCGCTAACCTGGCAGGCGAATTATCAATTTCAGAACTGATGGCACTGATCGCAGCCGCACCGGTTTTAATCTCGAATAATACCGGTCCCGTCCATATTGCTGCCGCCGTCGGAACCCCTGTCGTGGTGCTGTATGCGATGACTAACCCGCAGCATACGCCATGGAAGGTATCGAGCCGTGTGCTCTATTTTGCAGTGCGCGCGGACTTACGGACCAAGAACCGGTTGCTACAGGCTTTTCCGGACGTATCGGGGCCTCAGGCGTCGCCTCTTGCAATTACGGCGGCCGTTAATGAATTAGTAAGGCACGCGTCATGCGAAATCGAATTACGGTACTGATTCCTTCTTACAATCGACCTGCTACGCTGGCCGTCACTCTCACTGGACTTTGTTTTCAGCAGTTCTGCGATTTCACGGTCGCTATTTCCGACCAGAGCGATAGCGGGCCCGTTTACCAGGATTCATCAGTGCAAACGGCTATCGGACTACTGGAGAAAAAGGGTCATCCGGTATGTCAGTTATCCAACCTCCCGCGGCGGCGCCTGGCCCAGCAGCGTCAATTTTTACTGGATTCGGCGACGTCGCCGTACTGTCTGTATCTCGATGATGACGTTCTACTGGAGCCTTTTGTCGTCGGCAATATGCTGCAGGCTCTTAGAGAAGAACAGATTGGATTTGTGGGACAAGCGCTGATCCGGTATGTCGTTCAGGGATGATTATCGCCCACACGAACAGGCAATCGCGTTATGGGACGGTCCGGTTGAGCCGGAATTCATCACGCCAAATACAAAATAGCCTGGGTGGGCGGTTGCGTACTGTATGACGCAGCAAAGCTGCGAGAAATCGGTGGGTTTGAATTTTGGAGAGATGTACCGGAAGAGCACGCGGGCGAAGACGTGCTTGCGCAACTGCGAGTCATGAAACGCTACGGAGGAAGCGGTCTCATCCCATCGGGGGCCTATCACCAGGAGGCGGCGACAACCTTAACGAACCGCAACTTTGATATCCCAAGGGAGCTGGCTCTGTAAGCTCCCGAGAATGTCGTACTGATATGTTATTACGCAGCGACCCGCAATTACGGCAAGGTACATTCAACAACAACCCCCTGAAGACGACAAGATTGATCGAAGAAATAGAGAAAATAGCAAGGCGTGCGGGCGAGATCGTCAAGGCTCACTACTCACAGGGAGTCGCACATGAATTTAAGTCCGCGCGGCAGGTCACAACCAGTGCCGACAAGGAGTCTGAACAGCTGCTCAAAGAAGGGCTTCTGAAAATATATGCCTGTGGATTCTACGGAGAGGAAGAAGGCGGGGCTATTTCCCGCAACGGCGACCACTGGGTAGTCGACCCGCTTGACGGAACCGAGAATATGAACGGCTATCCTCCGCTTCTTGCCGTCTCCATTGGGCTCCTCCGCGATAGAAAACCTGTCCTCGGCGTCATCTATGATCCGATCCACGAAACTCTATACAGTGCGCAAGAAGGCACGCAAGTACGGGTGAACGGAGAAATTACATCGGTCTGCCCTCAAACCGACCCAGCGAAGGCTATCGTCGCGCTGGATTTTTCCTCGCGAATGGACACCCGCCCTCAGACACTTCAGCAACTGGCGCGAGTATTGGAACGAGCTCGCGCAGTAAAGATTTTTGGTGCGCCTGCCCTATCGCTAGCAGAAGTGGCCGCCGGGCGGCTTGATCTGTTCTTCCGTCCTTCCACCAAACTATCGGATATGGTGGCGGGTATCTGCATGGTTAGGGAATCAGGAGGGAAAGCAGTGGACTATGGAGGCAGGGATTGGACGATCAATTCGAACGGCGTGCTAGCAGGTTCTTCGGAAATGGTTGAGGCCTATCTTCCTTGTTTCAGGTAGACAGGGGGCCTATGCCTCCGCTTTTGTTCCCTCACACAAGCCAATGAGCGTCGCGGAACCGACAATATGATTTTGCATCGTTGCTGCTACCTGTTTTTTATCAGCCCCTGCACCCAGGTCAAGCACGGTATCGAGCGCATATAACTGAAAGGAGTAATGGTGGGTACCCCTGAAATACTTAGCGCAAGGGCCCTCATAACCGTGTGTCCCGCCATTCGCAATTCCCTCCGTGCCGCCTTCAGGAATATGCCCGGCCGGGATCGACATTGTGGTCGGGGGAATATTAAAAACAAGCCAGTGAACCCAGGGGCCCGGAACAGCGTCCCGATCCTCCACAACAAGAACGAGACTTTTGGTTTTTGCCGGCAAGTCTCCAAACTCGAGTGGCGGACTGATGTTTTCTCCATTACATGTGTGGGAAGTGGGAACGCGGGTGAGGTGCGAAAATTCCGGACATGTAATAAACATGAAAAGCTCCTTTCTTACCAAATCGCCCGACAGATTGAAGGACAGATGTTCTCTTCAGACCAAACCCCCGCGCTGGAATCACCTCTGGCTGCGAGAAGAAGAACGCCGTAAACCGTATATCACGAAGAACGACATGGCTCAAGTGACCGGATTCCCGATAAAAAAGATTGCGATCTTTCGCGCGCTGAAGCTGGGCGATTTCCTATTGTTTACCCCAGCCCTGAAAGCTATCCGGCGCTCTTTTCCACAAGGGGTTATTGATTATATAGGTCTCCCCTGGAATAGCGAACTGGTAAAGCGGTACGATTGTTACATCGACAATTTTGTTGAATTCCCAGGTTTTCCCGGACTGCCGGAAAATCCGTTCAACGCTGAGAAGGTCGCGTCCTTTCTGACCCTCGTGCAGAAGCAAAAATATGACCTCGTGTTGCAAATGCACGGCAACGGCAATGTGTCGAATCTGCTCGTCTCCCTTTTCGGCGGCAGGGTAGTAGCCGGCTTCGCCAGTGATGACGCATACTGGCCTAATCAGGATTTCTTTTTGTCATATCCCGGGCGTCAGCACGAGGTGCTAAAAAGTCTCGGTTTACTTCAATTTCTCGGCATAGATCATGAAGATAAAGCAATGGACTTTCCATTATTCGAAACGGATTTTCAAAAACTTGGGGCATTAAAAGAATTTCAATCAATCAGAAGCGGACCTTATGCCTGTTTACACCCAGGGGCTATCTCTGCGGCTCCGTGGCCTGCCGAGCATTTCGCGGCAGTTGCAGATAATTTTACAGAGCAAGGCTTGCAAGTCGCGTTGACCGGCACCATGCAAGAAAAGCATCTGACCCGGGCGGTAATGCAAAAAATGACGAGCCCGGCTATCGATTTTGCAGGTAAAACGGATATCGGAATGCTGGCTGCTCTTATAAAAAGCAGTCGAGCAGTTGTCGCCAATGACACCGGCGTTGCCCATTTAGCAGTAGCGGTTAACGCCCCCAGCGTGACCGTCTTTACCACCACCGATCCCTCGATTTGGGCTCCGCTCGATCAAGCTCAACACTGCATCGTGGCAGGGAATGCTGTAAAGACGCCTGAGGCTGCCATTTTGGCGACGAAAGCAATAATGGACAATGAGAGGACAAGCCCATCATAGAAGCTAAACTCCGGGTACTTACGTGGCATATCCACGGAAATTATCTTTATTACCTTACCCAGGCTCCATTCGAATTTTACTTACCGAAAGGAGAAGGCGAAGGCTACGGAGGGCGCACGCCTGGTTTCGTTTGGGGAAACAATGTACATGATGTCCCCGTCCGCGAGATAACAGATCACGATTTTGACGTGATACTGTTCCAGCACCGTAAGAATTATGAGGTTGATCAATACGATATATTGTCTGAGCGTCAGCGCCGGCTCCCGAAAATTTATCTCGAGCACGATCCACCGCAAGAACATCCGACCAACACCCGGCACTGTGTGGACGATCCTTCGATGCTGCTGGTTCACGTCACGGCTTTTAACCGCTTGATGTGGGACAGTAACCGGACCCCGACTACAGTCATCGATCACGGCGTGATGGTTCCGGCCAACGTCGAATATACCGGCGAGCATGCGAAAGGCATTGTGGTGGTAAATAATATCCAGAGACGCGGCCGCCGCCTCGGGTTGGACGTATTCGAGAGAATCCGCAGGGAGGTACCGCTGGACCTGGTGGGAATGGGAGCCGCGAAACTTGGGGGCTTGGGAGAGGTGCCCCATGATGCGCTACCCCAGTTTGTAGCAACATACCGTTTCTTCTTTAATCCGATTCGTTATACCAGCCTCGGTCTGTCAGTTTGCGAAGCGATGATGACAGGCGTTCCGATCATCGGACTCGCCACCACGGAGATGGCAACCACCGTCGAAAACGGCCAGAGCGGTTATGTTGAAACGGATGTGGACGCCCTTCTCGAGCGGATGCGCTATTTGCTGGATCACCCCCAGCATGCCCGGGAACTAGGCGAAAATGGCCGGGCATACGCTCGGCGCCGTTTCAACATAGAACGATTCGCAAGCGACTGGCAACGCGTTGTCAGCGGCTTTGTCGAGAGGGCGCGGTAGGTTGTTCGGGCAGCAATAATTCTGCTGCGAAATTACATACCTCCTCGACCGACACACTCTCAACAAACGAACAAGCGTGGTCGCAATGCTCCGTCATGGGCTGAAACGGCCACGGTGAAACTGGTGTAATTCCACAATAGGGACATTCAAGTCGCCAGCTTATTGCCAAGCGATGACGGTTGCGGGTAAGCGGGCCCCAGTTAAGCACATTAGGCGCCCAGAAAATCCCGATGGTCGGCGCGCCCACCGCCCGCGCCAAATGCAGGGGGCCGGTGTCGTTGCTGATGACGAGCGAGCTTTTCCCTAAAAGCGCCGCCAATCCACCAAGCCCAAGCGAAGTGCAGGGAATTGCCGCGCGATCCATTGCCCGCATCACGGTCGTCACGGTCTCTTGTTCTTTTGGCGTGCCCGTCAGGACAACTTGATATCCCTTATCAATAAGACCATCCGCTACTTTGGCAAACTTCGACGCCGGCCACACGCGCCGGACGTCATCAGCGCCGGCATGGACGATGACGTAAGGCTTTCCTTTTATAGTCTCCCGAATCGGAGCTGTTTCTTGTTCATCTATTTTTGTCACCTCGACATGAGGTTCGAGCCTCGTCGTACACGCCCCAACTAAAGCTACTACCTCCAGATTGCGGAGGATCTCACTCTGGTAATGCACATAAGGAATAAAACGGTCGATGGGTTCGGCGCCTTCGTTCCGAAGGCCCACTGTGAGGCCCGCCCCAAGCCTGTTAATAAATGGATTAACCGCTTTGCCATCGCCCTGCAGATGAATAATTACCGCAAACTTTTCAGTACGCATCGCTTTGTAAAACTGCTGTATTGCGGGTGAAACATCAGCCGCATCAATCCAGCCAACTCGGCCTTTTGTCGCCACGGCGTCGTCATCATTTACCCCCGGGAATACAGGAACGTCGATCACTCTATCCACGGCTGAGGGCCGTGCAGACAGAAATTCCTTAACCCAAGGCCTGGCGAGCAGGATTAACTCGGCGTCCGGGTACGTTTCTTTGATCGCCCCTAACGCCGGCAAGATGACAAGGAGATCGCCCAGGGCTTTGGCATGAAGAACGGCTATTTTGCCTGGGGGGGTGGGCAGGACTCCATGGCTGAAGTCATCGACGTAACCAACGTTCGCCTTCGTCATCCTTGTGGATACACTATCTCGCCCGGTGTAGGCCGGGCTCACATCCCGAAAAATTACTCAATTTGACCGATTGCTTTACTGACGTCCGCCGGCGTCTGAAAGCTTTCCTCCGGTAACTGCTCGAGCGTCTGCATTATCTTTTCATCGGCTCCCTTCGTTTTCGCGTGCTTTACGAGTTCGTCCTTCTTCGCCGGGTAATGCATGCCGGATAAAAACTTTTGAACTTGAATTGGATTGACTGTCGCCATAAGTCCTCCTTTTATTCCATAACAGTTGGTTATGGATCGGGATCGTTTGAAGCCCGGAGACCGCTGAAAATTTCCTCTTCAGGTCTCAGAATAGACCACATATCAGCCGGGTGCAAAACGAGTACCACCAGCTTCCGCGGAAGCATCGCATTCAAAACAACAGGGGAAATTCTCCTGCGTTCTCGGACAGGAGGGGCGGGGTAGTTTACCAATGACGCTGGGCGCGATTCCAACGATAAAGCAATCGGGCAAAGGCGTTATAGAGCAGGCGCGTGGCCTGCCTAAGGATGGGTAAGCGCAGCAGTTTTGCCAACCAGCGCTGCCGGGGCGTCCGTGACCAGAGCCGGGTGAAGGCGTCGGCACCGACATCGAGCCGACCATCCGCGGCTTTAACGTGCAAGCGCTCCCGCACTTGCTCCAGCGGAGACCCTACCTCTTCTGCCGCTTCCGGATGGGTATGTACATCAATCCACTCGATGTCCCGAATGCCGCATGCCTCCATCCGCTTTCGCTGATCCTTGATACCAGCATTGCAAACGGGACATGCACTGTTGTAGTAAACCTTGGTGGGCACGCTCCAGTCCTCGGCTCAACTGCGCCAGGTCTTCAGCGCAAGTGCTTCACGTTAATCACAGCGATAGACCACGCCTAGGACCGTGGTGTTCGAGGTGCCCCTGCTTCTCCACGCGTTGGTATTGCTTGAGTCCTGTACCCAGACGTAATTTCCACCCATTTTTACCGCCTTGTTGCGAAGGTCGTTTCTCGCGCCAACAAGGAGATTTTTGTTCGATGTATAGTCTCCCGTGAACCAGTTTCCCTGCGAGCCAACGGCATCGCCTATCGGCTTGCAATTACCAGCGGGCTTTTCCGTTACAAGCTCGACAGTTCTTCCCTCCGGTGTTGCCGGAGTTGCCGAGCAACCGAAAAGAAATGCTAGCAGAATAACTGACAACGCGGCATTCGTTTTTTTAATCATTTGCTTTCTCCTCAGACTCTATCTTTTTGATCACTTGTCGATGATTTTTTGGACTGAATTAAATGTCAGGCTATTCAACCCTGCCAGCCCTTCAAACCGCTAGTCCCCACGATTGCCATACTTAGGCCGGTCGCGGCGCAAACATAATGATGGCCATCCCCGCGAGAGCCACCAGAGACCCGGCCACATCCCATGCAGTAGGTCTGACGCCATCGACCGCCCAGAGCCACAGCACAGCCGTGAAAATATAAACGCCCCCATACGCGGCGTATGTTCGGCCCGCGGCTGTAGGGTGAAGGGTAAGCAGCCAGGCAAACAACGCAAGACTTGCGGCAGCGGGGACAAGAAGCCAGGCGCTATGGCCCTGCTTGATCCAGAGATAAGGCAGATAGCACCCGACGATTTCCGCAATGGCGGTGGCCAGGAAAAGAAAAAAAGTCTTCAGTTCGAGCACTATTTAGCCAGCCCTCCGCTGTTCGCAGTTATCCAATGGCCCGGTATCTTTTGATTTCCGGCGCCGCAGCGAGCAGTGGGCCCGCCTTCGCAAAAGCGTCCTGCACGTGCTCGGTTACCATATGGCTATCGATAGCCGCATCGCTTGCCCAACCTTCAACCACGGTAAAGTCGTTGGGCTCATCCAAATTCTGATAAAGCTGATAGCTGAGGCACTCCTTTTCCTTACGGGTTTCCTCAACAAGGCGCAGCAAAATGCGTGTCAGCTCGTCGATTCCGTCAGGCCGCGCAGTTATCCTGGCGACACCTTTACACCTTTTACACCTTGTTGTTTTTCCACTTCTCACTCTCGTATAGTTCAGGGAAATGCGAACGCTGGCTGAATCCCGACCGTGCAACCCTTCGGAATATTCTATAGCCAAGTCTGCACCAGGCGGTTGGGAAAAACGCTGTTTTATTCCCCCACGCCTGCTTTTTCGACCGAACGCTTCATCACCGCTTTGAAGAGTTTGGGTATTGCGACCGTATTCGACATGTTGGCGACAAAGTCGGGAATCATGCCGCCGGGATTGGTAAGGAGCGTATAGGTAAGCCGCGTACGTGAGCCCCCACTGATCGGTTCGGCCACCCATGACCCGTCATTCAGCCTGATCCTTACCACCCCCTCGACCTCAGGCTCAGCCTCAGGGCTCGCGGTCCATTCGCTTCGGAATACGCCGCCGTTCGCCAGGCTGCCGCGCGTCATCCTGAACTTGAGCGGATAATCTCGCTCGGCCACGAAAGGCGGCGCGATGCGGTTATACGCCACAACCTCGCTGTCGCCATTGCGGCTGAGTACACGGGATTCAATTACGTACGGCATAAACTCCGGGTAATGGTCGAAGTCGTTGACGACATTGAAAACCACCTCCGGCCGAGCATCCACCTCGGCGATCGCGACAATCCTGCGTCCTTTTTCCACGTCCTTGGTAAAGATGACAAGCTCCGCACTTCGATAGGCTTCGGTCCAGCCTGTCCCCGGCCTCTGCACGTCCAGGGACCATCCCAAAGGGATCACGCACCACAAGAGGACGATCAGCCCCGCCGTTGCGGAGCCCCGTATGCGCTTGAGCTTCCGACTCATCAGCTACCCAGCCTTTGTTAAACGAATGCTGCGAAACCAGCCACCCGCAAG
The DNA here is from genome assembly GCF_900113575.1 of Nitrosospira sp. Nsp14. Taxonomy (GTDB): domain Bacteria; phylum Pseudomonadota; class Gammaproteobacteria; order Burkholderiales; family Nitrosomonadaceae; genus Nitrosospira. Next base: position 153,879 of record NZ_FOPV01000001.1, on the reverse strand, counting down.
CACCGGCATATCGCCGGCAACCTTCAATTCCGGCACAGCCGCCAGCACTTCCTCAAACACGACATCGAGCCGCGTCACGAGATGCCGGGACAATAGATTCAGCATGCGCCTCAACGGCGCGGTTTCGCCCGGCTTGAGAAATTTGTCCAGTACCAGCACGCTGCCGCCTGGCTTCAATACGCGCGCCGTTTCTCGCAGACAGGCGCGTCCATCGGGAACAATCGCCAGGATTAGATGCAGCACGACATGGTCGAAGCATTCGTTCGCGAAAGGCAGAGCCATGCTATTGCCCTGCACAAGGTTCATCTGAAGGTTTCCTATGCGGGGTTTTACCCTTTCCAACATGGCCGCGGTGAGATCAAGGCCGGTATAAGTATGTCCGGGAGGAAGATGAGGGAGATCGAGGCCGGTACCAATACCACTGATCAGGATGTCCTGAGTCCCTTGCTGTGGCAGCTGCGCGAGGCTTGCAGCGCGCAGCCTGCCGCCTGCGGTCTCGAGCAAGGCATCGTAAAGCGGGGCGATGATTGTATAGGAACGGCGCAAGGACATAAATTTTACGCCGTAGTTTTAACGCCCGTTTCGTTTCCGTGAGGGGGCCGGTCTGGCGGGCTTGTCCACCGTCTCCCGCACAGGTGGCACGGACGGTGTACGATAGGCCCAAGCGATCATGATCACCCCCGCCACGATCATTGGTAGTGACAGCCATTGCCCCATGCTGATCCCTAATGTCAGCACCCCCATGAACCCATCGTCAGGTTCACGAAAAAATTCCGCCGCTGAACGGAATACGCCATAGCCGACTAGAAACATGCCCGAAACCGCGCCCACCGGCCTCGGTTTGGCCGAATAAAGCCACAATAATACAAAAAATGCGATCCCTTCCAGGGCAAACTCATACAGTTGGGACGGGTGCCGCGGGATCGCATCCACATCTGGAAAGATCATGCCCCATGAAACATCGGTAGGGCGTCCCCATAACTCTGCATTGATAAAATTGCCGAGGCGCCCCGCGCCCAGCCCCAAGGGTACCAACGGCGCGATAAAATCCGTCACGGCCAGCCAGGGGAGCTTGTATTTCCGTGCCAACACGGCCATCGCGGTGATAACGCCCAGAAAACCGCCATGGAAGGACATTCCCCCCTGCCATACGGCAAAGATTTCCAGCGGGTGCTGCAGGTAATAGCCAAACTGATAAAATATTACAAAGCCCAGGCGCCCGCCTAAAATCACCCCCAGCACGCCATAGAACAGCATGTCGTCGAGCATGTTATTGGTAAATGCCCCTTTGGAATTTTGCTTGATGCGGTATCGACCCAGCAGTATGAAAAGAGCGAATCCCAACAGATACATGAGCCCATACCACCTGACCGCGAGGGGCCCAAGATGAACGGCAATGGGGTCGAACTGAGGATGGACGAGCATGGTCTTCCGCTTATTTGATGTAAAATGATTGTGGATCCTGCAAAGCGACAAATGTCATACCGCTTGCGCGGGCTGCGGCACATGCAAAGCCCACATCTGTTGATCTAGACGAATCCCGGCGAAGTCCGAGATGACGCCGCGGATGTGTCTCCAGCATCGCTGAGCAATTATACATACGGCGATCACGGTTCACCCAAGAGGACATGGAAAAAGGGCCGTTAACAGCCTTTCTTTCACCCAGGGCGAAAAATTCAGCCTTTGGTTCCCGTCCTCGGCAATTGAGGCACTTCAGGTTTTTCGATATTTAAGGAGCATACATGCCAGATAATCAACGCAGCCGGGCTATTACCCAGGGTGCGCAGCGTTCTCCCAACCGCGCCATGTTGCGGGCGGTCGGTTTCAGCGACAGGGATTTCGACAAACCCATTGTCGGCGTAGCCAACGGTTTCTCGACCATCACCCCCTGCAACAAGGGATTGAATGAGCTGGCGCTGAAGGCAGAGCACGCCCTGAAAAAAGCCGGTGCGATGCCGCAAATGTTCGGCACGATTACGGTTTCCGATGGGATTTCCATGGGAACGGAAGGCATGAGGTATTCCCTAGTGTCTCGGGAAGTGATTGCGGACTCGATTGAGACTGCCGTGCAGGCGGAAAGCATGGACGGCGTGATTGCGGTGGGTGGCTGTGATAAGAACATGCCGGGCGCAATGATCGCGATGGCGCGAATGAATGTCCCAGCGATTTTTGTCTATGGCGGGACCATCAAGCCCGGCCATTACAAAGGGCGAGACCTCACCATTGTGAGCGCCTTCGAGGCTGTCGGCCAATATACTGCGCACAAGATAGATGAAAAGGAACTGCTCGAAGTCGAGCGCCATGCGTGTCCGGGTGCAGGTTCCTGCGGGGGTATGTTCACAGCGAATAGCATGTCGTCCGCTTTCGAGGCGATGGGCATGAGTCTGCCGTACTCGTCTACCATGGCGGCGGAGGACGATGAGAAGGGCGAGAGCGCAGCCCGTTCCGCGGAAGTGCTGGTTGAAGCCCTCAAGAAGCAGCTGCGGCCGCGCGACATTATCACCCGCAAGTCCATTGAGAACGCTATTGCCGTAATCATGGCGGTGGGTGGCTCGACCAATGCGGTATTGCACTTTCTGGCCATCGCCCATGCGGCCGAAGTGCCATGGACGATCGACGATTTCGAACGCATACGCGGCAGCGTGCCGGTCCTGTGTGACCTTAAGCCCTCGGGACGGTATGTTGCCACCGATCTGCATAAGGCGGGCGGGGTTCCACAGGTAATGAAGATGCTGCTCGAACATGGTCTCTTGCACGGCGACTGCGTTACGATCAGCGGCCAGACGGTGGCGGAGGTGTTAAAAGATGTGCCGGCCGCACCGCGGACCGATCAGGATATCATCCGGCAATGGGACAATCCCATGTATGCCCAGGGCCACCTCGCCATACTCAAGGGCAATCTTTCCACCGAGGGTTGCGTGGCCAAGATTACCGGGGTTAAAAACCCGAAAATTACGGGACCGGCAAGGGTTTTCGAATCGGAAGAAACCTGCATGGCGGCTATCCTCGCGCGCCAGATCCAGCCCGGCGACGTGGTCGTCATCCGCTACGAAGGCCCCAAAGGCGGGCCTGGCATGCGCGAAATGCTCTCCCCCACTTCAGCCCTGATCGGCGAAGGTTTAGGCGATTCGGTCGGCCTGATTACGGACGGTCGTTTTTCCGGGGGGACGTACGGGATGGTAGTCGGGCATGTTGCGCCTGAAGCTTTCGTCGGTGGCACCATCGCACTCGTACATGAAGGGGATTCGATCACCATCGATGCCGAGGCAAGGCTGCTGCAGCTCAATGTGCCAGAGGATGAGCTTGCGCGCCGCCGCGCGGATTGGACTCCACCGCCGCCGCGTTATACGCGCGGCGTGCTCTCAAAGTATGCGAGGCTGGTTTCGACCGCAAGCCAGGGAGCCGTAACCGATTAACCCGAAGGTTCAACCTTCGGCGCTGGGATAAAATCGTGCCGAACCATCTTGGCAGCGAGACAAGCCCGTACCTTCTTCAGCACCTGGATAACCCCGTGGACTGGTACCCATGGGGGGACGAGGCACTGACCCTCGCCCGCGCGCATAACAAGCCGATATTGCTTTCCGTGGGCTACTCGGCCTGTCACTGGTGCCACGTCATGGCCCATGAATGCTTCGAAGACGCTCAGGTTGCGGCGGCGATGAACCACTACTTCGTCAACATCAAGGTGGATCGCGAGGAGCGGCCGGATCTTGATCAGATCTACCAGACCGCTCACTATATGCTGACGCAGCGTAGCGGTGGCTGGCCGCTCACGCTGTTTCTCACGCCCGACCAGAACCCTTTCTTCGGTGGGACGTACTTCCCTAAAACGTCACGGCATGGCCTCCCAGGCTTCCTCGACCTTTTGCCCCGCGTCGCCGAGGCCTATAACACGCGCAGTGCGGATATCGAGCGGCAGGGTGCCTCGCTGTTGAAGTCATTCGCGAACCTGCTGCCGTCCAAAAGTGTGTCTGCGCCAGCTTTTTCAGAGCAGCCGCTTGACCAGGCTCTGGTGGAATTGAAAAAGCGTTTCGATCCGGTCAACGGCGGTTTTGGCGAGACGCCGAAATTTCTCCATCCCGCGGAACTGGAATTCTGCCTGCGCCGCTATTTTGCCGCGGGTGATAAGGACGCGGGTCACATGTCGAGCCATACGCTGCAAAAGATGGCCGAAGGCGGTATCTATGACCAGTTGGGCGGTGGTTTCTGCCGTTACAGTACCGACTCATACTGGCGCATTCCCCACTTCGAAAAAATGCTTTATGACAACGCGCCGCTGCTGCGACTGTATGCCGATGCTTGGCTAGCCACACGTAATCCGCTGTTTGAGCGGGTTGTTGAGGAAACAGCCCGCTGGGTCATGCGCGAAATGCAGCCGCAGGCAACCGAATCAGACGTCACCGGAGCGGGCTATTACTCCACCTTGGACGCCGATTCCGAGAACGAGGAAGGCAAATTCTATGTTTGGGATCGCAATGAGGTGGCGCGGCTTCTGCGCCCGGAAGAATATGCCATCGTCGCTCCTTACTACGGACTTTCGGACGACCCGAACTTCGAGGGCAAGCATTGGAATCTCGAAATCACGCGGCCGATTGCTGACGTCGTAGCACATGCGGTCGGCGTCAGTGTGGAGGAAGCGCAACAGAAGCTCGCATCGGCGCGGGAAAAACTCTTAAACCAGAGGGAATCACGCGTCCGTCCAGGCCGAGACGAGAAAATCCTTACCAGCTGGAATGGGTTGATGATAAAAGGGATGGCGCACGCCGGGCGGGTATTCCGTCGCCAAGACTGGATCCGATCAGCTGCCCGTGCGGTGGATTTCATCCGTTCCACCCTATGGAAAAACAATCGCCTCCTTGCAACCTATAAGGATGGCAAAGCGCATCTCAATGCCTACCTCGATGATTATGCCTTTTTGCTGGATGGGCTGCTGGAATTGATGCAGGCTGAGTTTCGCCGGACTGACCTGGATTTTGCCGTCGCGCTGGCCGATGTGCTACTGGAGCAATTCGAAGATCAGGAGGCGGACGGATTTTTTTTCACCAGCCACGACCACGAAAAGCTCATTCATCGCCCCAAGCCCAGCCATGACGATGCCACACCGTCTGGCAACGGGGTTGCAGCATCCGCGTTGCAACGGTTAGGGCATTTGCTCGGCGAATTCCGTTACTTGCAGGCTGCGGAGCGTGCCCTGAGTTTGTTCTATCCCACGTTATTACGTTATCCCAGTTTATGTTGCAGCCTGTTGACGACACTCGAACAGTCTCTCTTTCCACCAACGCTCGTCATTCTGCGCGGTCAGGCGCAAGCGCTGAAAGAATGGGAGGACGCGTTACGGTTCGTTTCGCCCTACACGCTTGTGTTTGTGTTGCCCGTGGAACTTGTTGATCTACCGATGAGTCTGAGTAAACCGGCAGGAGTAGATAATACTGTCAACGCCTGGGTTTGCCACGGCGTTAAATGCTTACCGGCGATTACGGATGTGCATGAATTGCTGCGCGTCTGCGAAATTCACGGTAAGATAGGAGCCCCTTTCTATAATTAACGGATAAAGGAGTGAGTATGAGAGCTGTCTGGATGGGAATGGTTGCGGCATCAGCCCTGTTGATGGTGGGCACCGCGCAAGCAAACGCGGACTTGGCGAAAGCCAACGGGTGCACAAACTGTCACACTGTTGACAAGAAACTGGTCGGCCCCGCATTGAAGGATATCGCCGCCAAGTATAAGGATGACCCGAAAGCCGAAGCATATCTGGCAGATAAAATAAAGAAAGGAAGTAATGGTGTCTGGGGTCCGGTACCGATGCCCCCGAATGCGCACGTTAGCGATGCCAATGCTAAAACCCTGGCAGCATGGGTTCTGACGCTCAAGTAAACCTGACGTTGACTCACAAAAAAGCCGGCGCAGTGGTCGCCGGCTTTTTATTTGTGATTGCGGAAAAGACAGTTGGGCGCGGGTAGCGCTCGGCGATGCATCGTTTGCCTCGTTTCCTTGAAGTACGCACTTAATCATGAACTGGTTCGCGACCAACGTGGCCAGCGCGTTTCTGCTCCCTCCATTCAATCTCATTCTGTTGGGCATGCTAGGGGTCCTGCTGCTGAGATGCAAGCCGGGATTGGGTAAGGCTATGGTCGTCGCCGCGCTGGCTTTGCTCTACCTGCTGTCCATCCCGCTCGTGGCTGACGCACTGCTGCGGACATTGGAGCCCGCCCCACGCCGCAATTCCCTGGACAAAGACATCCAGGCCATCGTCGTGCTGGGGGGCGGCACCTACTATAATGCCCCGGAGTATCACGGCGATACTGTGGGACGCTTCAGCCTGGAGCGCGTCCGATATGCCGCTTGGCTGCATCAGCAAACTGGTAAACCAATATTGGCCACGGGTGGCGACCCCGCCGACCATGGTTCTGTTGAGGCGGCACAAATGAAGGCGGTGCTGGAACGGGAATTCACGGTTCCGGTGAAATGGATCGAAACTGTTGCGCGCAACACCCGTGAAAATGCCTATAACAGCTTTGCAATACTGCAGAAGGAGGGCATCGGCCGTATTGCCCTCGTCACTCACGCCTGGCATATGCCTCGAGCGGCAAGAGAGTTTGAACAGGCAGGGTTTAAAATCAGCCCTGCAGCCACGGGCTACACGACTCGTCATAGAACGGATATTTTCGTACTCATTCCTACCGCTGCGGCGCTGCAAAAAAGCAGTTTGTTCTTCCACGAGGTCATTGGTATAGGATGGTATTGGCTCACCTCCTGAATTTACCTCTGGACGCTCTATATAAACGCACCGGACGCCTCGGACGCCCGACACCTTCCAAGACAGTCCATAACCGCCCGCCGATCCATTCCTGTTGCTATTTTTGTACCTGGACCATCAGGGGGAATTCTCAGCAGCAGTCGTCAGGAACGCGTAGCTGATAGAATCGGACTATAGGTAAAATGCCGCGCAGCAGGGTGTTCGCCAGATTGCGCGCTCGCGCCCGTTTTGGGACAAATTTTTTTGAAAGGGATCACATGAAAGCACGCGTCAAATGGAAGGATGAGGCAAGCTTTCTGGCGGAATCGGGGAGCGGTCATACCGTGCTCATGGATGGCCCGCCGGAAGCAGGCGGCAAAAATTCGGGCCCGCGCCCGATGGAAATGCTGCTGATGGGAGCCGGCGGTTGCGCGGCTTTCGACGTCGTGATGATCCTTAAAAAGAGCCGTCAGGATATCAGCGATTGCGTGGTGGAAATCGAGGCCGAGCGCGCCGCTCAGGAACCCAAAGTGTTCACGCGCATTCATTTCCATTTTATTCTGACAGGAAAAAAACTGAATTCCGCCCAGGTGGAGCGGGCAATCAAGCTCTCTGCGGAAAAATACTGCTCGGCTTCAATAATGCTGGCAAAAACGGCGGAACTGACACACAACTTCGAGATCGTGGAGGAATGACAGTGGCCTGAAACGAGATAAAGTACAATAACGCTTCTCGGACGGATTGCTATTTATACCCAGTAAGCCGTTCTCGTCATAACAGACGAACCCACTTTCATCATCAGCTTTACCGGAGCCGGCAACTCGGCCCCGCCATGAGCCATCGCGGTCGTGGCGTGCCCGGCTTCGTCAATCTGCATCTGTGCGACTATGGCGCGGCTTTTTCCGTCGTTATGTGGCAGCCGCTTTAAATGCCCGGCGAGATGTGCCTCCACCTGACGCTCCGTTTCTGCAAGAAAGCCAAGATTCCATTTATCGCCCAGCATGCCGGCTAAAGCACCAATGGCGAACGACCCGCCGTACCATAACGGATTCAGGACACTCTTGCGTCCGCTCAATTCGGCAATACGCCGCTCAGTCCACGCGAGGTGTTCGGTTTCTTCACGCGCCGCCTGCGCCAGCGTATCCTGTACATCCGGATTGTGTGCGGTCATAGCCTGGCCTTGATAAAGCGCCTGCGCGCAAATCTCTCCGACGTGATTCACCCGCATCAGGGCGGTAGCTTCGCGCCTCTCCCAATCGTTCAGCTCGCTTTCCGGCAGTTCCGTCCCCGGCACCGGCCGCAGCGTTTGCGCCGGCGTCAGCAATGTGCGCAGCGCGTGATCAAAACCGATGATGAACTTGTCGATGTTGGGCATGGAAGTCCTCCCTAAGCAATTACTAACCAATTATTTGGGATATTTATAATTGTATACCCATTTGCCGCGCAATCAGCGTCACTGGATGCACGACCTCGATCTCCGAGCCTGCTTCGCGCAGCGCGGCGCCCATCTGCATGGCGCAGCCGATATTGGATGTCGCGAGGTAGCGCGCACCGCTGGCCTTGATCGCGGACATCTTGTCGTGCAGCAGCGCCGCTGCCATCTCCGGCTGGTCGATAAAATACGTGCCGGCTGCGCCGCAGCACTGATCGTTGCCAGCCATGGGCGCCACCACTGCGCCCGGGATGCGCGCGAGCAATGAATAGACATGGGACGAACCCCGCAACACATTCCGTAAGGTGCAGGGTTCGTGTACCGCAATTTTATGCGGCAGAGGGACGAGCGTTACCTCGTCCCAACCTTCAGCCGTTGCCAAGAAGGCGCTGATATCCATGACCCTGGCAGAAAGTTTTTTTAAGGCTGGCCTATCGGCTAGGAGGCTTCCAGCCGCATTGTCTCCCGCGTGAGAACGTAAACTGGACATTTGCGAGAACGGTGACAACCCGTATTCCGCCAACTGGACCCCGCATCCGGACGCCGTACTGAGGATCGCGTCCAGATTCAAGCTGTTGAACGCTGCGACGTTCTCAAGCGCCAACTTCTCTGCCGTGATACGGTCGCCGCTATGCTGATGCAAAGCGCCACAGCAGGTTTGGGTGTCTGGCACATGCACCGTGTAGCCTAGGCGATTGAGCACGAATATTGCCGCGTTAAGCGTGGCTGCATCCGTCAGCCGCGCTACGCAACCGAGGAAGAGGCCGATTTCGCCGCCAGGTTGCGCTGATCGCGTTGAAGCAGGATAAATTTCTCGCCATTTCCCCGCGTTGATCGTGCCGGATGAGGTCGCAGGCTTATCAATGAACGGCAGCTGCGTCTCCAGCGCGGCAAGCCTCGTTCCGTGTAATAGTCGGGACTTCCGAACCCATTTTTGCAACCCGCTGTTCTGATATAAACGCACAAGCGGACGCAGCGCGTCCAGACGCGCGGGTTTCGCGATGAATTCTCGTTCAATCCATTTTCGCAGGCCGGACCTTCGCCTCACCTGCTCTCCCCGAAAGCCATTTCGGGGAGACTCCAGCATTGTCCGGGCCGCATCCATCAACGGACCAAAACGCACCTGGTTGGGGCATACGGACTCGCAAGCGCGACACGTCAGACAGCGATCCATATGCAGCGCGAAACGCTCGTTGATCGGAATTCGTCCCGCCGTGACGCCACCTATGAGCGCAATGCGGCCGCGCGGCGAGTCCGCCTCGGACAAGGTTATTCGGTAAGTTGGGCAATGCGGCAGACAAAGACCGCACGCGACACAGCGGCTTGCTTCCGAACTGATATCGGCGCGTTCAACGCGATGTTCGGAAGAGGAGGAAAGGTCAGCTGGAAGGTCCGTTGGCTTCATGGTCTTAAACATAGACCGGCTTTTACCGGAGCCGTTCGCACCTGCGCGCGAGCCCGGGGCGAGCATTCATTTTTGTTCCGAAATAGCGCGGGCAAGAACTTTTAACCTTACCGGCCGTCGTCTTTTCAATGAGGTTGCCCGCGGGTAGTTAAAAGAGTCTACTCGCTAAGGTGCATAAAGAATAGGGATGGGGGATGGTTAGCATTCGTCAGTGCCAGCGAAAATTTGAGATTGCTACGCGCCTCGCAGCTCGATCCGGCTACAAAAATCACGCTACAATTTCGGACCCATCCTTGCAGGCGCCCCCTCAACCTATCGTGGAAACATTTTTCACGTCCACCGTTCTGGTCGCGATCGCTGAAATCGGTGACAAGACGCAGCTTCTTTCATTCGTACTCGCGGCGAAACTTCGGCGTCCTTATCCCATCATGATGGGTATATTTGCCGCGACGCTACTCAATCATGCGCTTGCCGCCTCGGCGGGCGCCTGGCTGGCGGGCCTGATTCCTTCTCATTTTATTAACTGGATAGTCGGGGCGTCATTCATCGGCTGCGGCTTGTGGGCACTCAAGCCGGATACGCTTGAGGAGCATCCACCCCTATTTGGGACGGGAGCGTTCGTCACCACGCTCATTGCTTTTTTCCTGGCGGAAATGGGGGACAAAACACAGCTAGCGACCGTTGCATTAGCAGCGCGTTACGATGAGTTGACGGCAGTTGTGCTCGGCACGACTCTCGGTATGATGTTGGCAAACGCGCCGGCGGTCTGGATTGGGGAAGCGCTTGCCGGTCGGATCAATATGAGAAAGACACGCTGGCTTGCGGCTATTCTGTTCCTGCTGATGGGAGTGTGGTCGCTCGCGGGGGGAATCGAATTTCATTGATACCCGCACGTCCGACCCCCTGGCCGCAAACGCAGCAATACCCGAGCGTCCGCTACGCTGCCTAATCCGGTCCGCGGATGCCGTGGATATAGCGTTCGAGCTCATGGATGATAAATTGCTGGCCTGAAATCGCGTCCTTGACCAGATCGCCGATGGACACAAGACCAACGACGTTATTGCTTTCAAGCACGGGCAAGTGGCGTACGCGCATCTCGGTAACCAGTGCCATGCAATCCTCGGCGGTATAGTCGGGACTGACATAGGCGACCTGCGGTGTCATGAGCTCGCTGACCCGAATATCCTTCGCTAGCCTATCCAGCAAGTACGCCTTGCGCGAATAATCCCTTTCGGTAAAGATACCGGCCATTTTTCCATCCTTTAGCACCAGCAATGCGCCAATGTTTCTTGTTGCCATCAGCTGCATGGCATCGTGCACCGACTTATCGGGCTCGATGCTCGCGACTTCATGTCCCTTGCCTTCCAGTAATTGCTTAACCGTTGTCATGGCATCATTCCTCCGCTTCGGATTGAAACTTGTTCGGGCATTTCTCTTAAAATCATAGCACGCCCTACACACGACCTGAGCAGGAAGTATTCAACCTCTAAAAGAGCTTCCGATTCGGATTTTTACTCACAAGCGAAAGGGCGTCGTTACTCGCGGCTCCTACAACATACGGCTTTTATCGCCGCTGGTAAATCCGGTCAGAGGTGTGGAGATATTTCTGCCTAAGGCAATCGCTTTGAATAATTCCCCCATTTCAGCCGGGCTCAGCAACTTCTGGACCTGGTTTGCGCGCGGCAGATACTCCTTCGCATTATCGACGGGAATCTTCGCCAGAAGGCTGGTTATGTCGCAGTTGATAAGAAAATGCGCCTGACTGGTATAGCCCAGCATATCCAGGCCCGCTTTGCCCGCAGCTTCTGCAATGGCACTGAAGTCCACATGGCTGGTGATGTCCTGCAGGCCGGGTAGATAAAACGGATCGTCGTGCGCATAATGGCGGTAATGGCACATCAGCGTCCCGCGATTACGTTGCGGGTGATAATACTCATCATGCCCAAAACCATAGTCGATCAGCAGAATCGCGCCGGTTTTCAAAATACCGGCCAGGCTGCTCATGAAATGGCGCCCGGCAAGGTTGATTTCGCTCACGTAGTCCTCTCGACCGGAGCTGTCAAGATATCCTCCAGTGTGGCCAATGGCAGGACCAGCCATCATGCCCAGGTTGCGCGCAGCATCGAAAAGCTCACCTTGCATCAGCGGACGATCGCTCCACCCGAATTCGTCCCCGTCTCCCGACACACCGCGCTCGAACAGGTCCGGACCGCTCCATCGGACCAGATGCACCGGCATGGCGTCGAGCACCTCATTGGCAAGTATCAGTCCGCTGAATTGCTCAGGAAGATGCTCCAGCCAGGCTACTCGGGGCGCGAGATGTGGTGCGAGCCGTTCGAACAAACGCTGTTGCCGCTGTCGCAGTTCGCCGCTGACTTCAAGAATGAAATACCGTTTTGGTAAACTGCCGAGCTCTCCCAGCTCGAGCAACATGTCGAGTGCGAGCTTGCCGCTCCCGGCCCCGAACTCCAGAATATTCCCGCCGTCCGTTAGTTCAAGCACCTGCGCAGCCTGCCGCGCCAAGGCTCTACCATACAGCGAGGAAATCTGGGGTGCGGTGACAAAATCGCCTTCCTGTCCAAACTTGGCTGCGCCTCCGCTGTAATAGCCCCAACCGGGCTTATATAGCGCCAGCCTCATGTAATGCTCAAACGAAATCCAGCCGCCAGCTGCGGCAATTTCCGCCCTGATAAGCTCCTTAACCGCACGGCTATGCTGGAGGGCCGCGTGGTTCGGCGCAGGTAACGACGGTTGAGGCGATAGTGGCTGCATGGGCTCTATGCTAATCTTTACGATCGGGCTTCTTTTTAAGGGCTGGCTCGAGGCGAAGTTGAAGGTCTTGCTTATTCCATCAGCGTGCAAGTGTAGAGGAGATAGCAATGCAAGGGAAAGTGATACTCGTCACCGGAGGGGCGAGGCGTGTCGGCGCGGCCACCTGCCGACGCCTGCACGCGCAAGGAGCCAATTTGGTCGTGCATTACCGAGCATCCGAAAGCGAAGCGCGGGCATTGCAGAGCGAACTTGATCAGGTCCGTCCCGGTTCGGTTGCGCTCGTGCAAGCAAACCTGCTGGAAACGGCGCGTCTACCGCGTTTGATTGATGAAACGGTGACCCATTTCGGCAGACTGGATGCACTCGTCAATAATGCTTCCAGCTTTTTTCCAACCCCTCTGGGAGAGATCACCGAGGACGGGTGGGCAGACCTCATCGGCAGCAACTTGAAGGCACCCCTGTTTCTTTCGCAAGCCGCTGCGCCACAGCTCAAAAGGCAGCAAGGCTGTATCGTGAACATTGTCGACATCCACTCGGAGCGGCCACTGAAACGATACGTGGTGTACAACGCGGCTAAAGGCGGCCTTGCTTCGCTGACCCGATCCCTCGCGGTCGAACTTGCACCGGAAGTTCGGGTGAACGGAATTTCTCCCGGCCCCATTCTTTGGCCGGAAGAGGGCGAATGGATGGATGAGGCTTCGCGCCAGCATATCATCGGGCGTACACTGCTCAAACGGACCGGCGAGCCGGATGACATCGCCAGGACGGTATCCTTCCTGATCGCGGATGCGCCTTATATCACCGGCCAGATCATCGCAGTGGATGGGGGACGCAGCGTGAACTTGTAGAATTGGGCAGAAAAAAATAACATGCCCCTAGGCGGAGCGCCAGTTGCCATCCCTCTTCATTTCAGCTTACTTCTCAAAATTTCGTTTACTTGCGCGGGATTGGCCTTTCCCCTGGCAGCCTTCATCACTTGCCCCACGAGGGCATTAAATGCTTTTTCCTTTCCCGCTTTGAACTCTTCCACCGATTTTGGATTCGTAGCGATAACTTCGTCGATCAGCTTTTCGACTGCGCCTGAGTCGGAGATTTGCTTCAATCCCTGCGATTCGATGATCTGATCGACCAGACTCTGATCCGTTTTTGCCTGCAGGCTCTTCCAGCCCGTTTCCTGCTCACTGCGCCTGCTCCACATCTGCCTGAATACTTCCTTCGCCATCTTGCCTGAGATCGTGCCGTCCTTGATGCGCGTCAAAAGCTGAGCCAGCTCCCCCGGAGACAATGGGCAATGTTCGAAGGACTTTCCCGCATCGTTGAGATAGGCGGAAGTTTCACCCATCACCCAGTTGGCGCACAGTTTAGGGTCGGAGGGAAGATTGCTGACAACCGCTACAAAATAATCGGCGATCTCGCGGTCCGCGGTCAGTGTCTCAGCATCATAGGACGAAAGTCCATAGTCGCGCTCCAGGCGGCTGCGCATTTGCGCGGGCAATTCGGGTAATACATCCCTCACTTCCGAAATCCAGCTTGACGGGATTTCGAGCGGCAACAAATCGGGATCGGGAAAATAACGGTAATCCTGCGCGTCTTCCTTACTACGCATGGCGCGAGTTTCATCTCTATCCGGATCGTAGAGCCGGGTTTGCTGCTGTATGGTTCCGCCGTCCTCAATGATTTCGATCTGGCGCCGGGCTTCGTGATCGATGGCCTTCTCGAGAAAACGGAATGAGTTGAGATTCTTTATTTCGCAGCGCGTGCCAAGCCTGCCCGAGCCACGAGGCCGCACTGAAACATTTGCGTCACAACGGAACGAGCCTTCCTGCATGTTCCCATCGCAAATGTTGATCCAGCGGACCAGCGAATGCAAGGTTTTGGCATAAGCGACTGCTTCTGCGCTGCTGCGCATATCAGGCTCGGAAACGATCTCGAGCAATGGGGTTCCGGCCCGGTTCAGATCGATACCGGTCATGCCGTGAAAATCCTCGTGCAAGGACTTTCCCGCATCTTCCTCCAGATGCGCCCGGACAAGGCGGACTGTTTTTTCTGTTTCGGCGACATGGAACATGACAGTGCCGCCCTCGACCACCGGCAATTCATATTGGCTGATCTGATAGCCTTTGGGCAGATCGGGATAGAAGTAATTTTTCCGTGCGAAAATTGACGGCGAGTTGATTTTTGCTCCTACCGCCAGCCCGAACCTGATTGCGCGTTCGACTGCGCCGCGGTTCAGGACGGGTAGAACCCCCGGTAGCGCAAGGTCCACGGCGCAGGCTTCCGCATTGGGAGCGGCGCCAAATGCGATGGATGCGCCTGAGAATATTTTCGACTGGGTCGAGAGCTGCGCATGCACCTCAAGACCGATTACAGTTTCCCATTGCATTACCAAGGATCCTCTTTTAACACCATCTCGTCTGTGCGTGCCACACAGGAAAGTCCAATCAGGCAACCCGCTTCCTATCGACGATCACACCTCAAGCCATGTTTTCGGGTCAGCCCGGCATACGGGTGTGCCAGTCTGTCACCGACTGGTACTGGTGCGCGACGTTCAACATCTGCGCTTCGGAAAAATAATTGCCGACGATGTGCAGGCCGACCGGCCGGTTTTTTTGACCGAAACCTACCGGAATCGACATGCCCGGCAACCCAGCCAGGTTGACGGCAATGGTGTAGGCATCGGACAGGTACATTTGCACCGGATCGTTGCTTTTCTCCCCCAGATCAAAGGCAACTGTGGGAGAAGTCGGCCCCATGATAATGTCGCACTGCTCAAACGCCTCCGCAAAATCCTGCGCAATGAGGCGACGCAGCTTTTGTGCCTGGATATAGTACGCGTCGTAATATCCGTGCGATAGGACGTAGGTACCGATCAGGATGCGTCGCTTTACCTCGGCGCCAAAACCCTGTGCACGGCTTTTGCAGTACATGTCATTCAGGTCGTCATATTTCGGCGCGCGATACCCGTAACGCACTCCGTCGAAGCGCGAAAGATTGCTAGATGCCTCTGCCGGAGCGAGTACGTAATAAACAGGCACGGACAGGCTCGTATTCGGCAGCGATACTTCTACGGTTTTAGCGCCAAGCTTGCGGTATTCGGCAATGCTCGCCTCTACCGCGCGCGCCACGTCATCGCTTATCTCATCGACAAAATATTCTTTCGGCAAGCCGATGCGCATCCCTTCTAAAGGCTTTCGCAGGTCTCGGGTGTAATCTTCCGGCTCGCGCTGCAGGCTGGTCGAATCACGAGGATCGAATCCTGTCATTACATTCAGCATCAAGGCCAGGTCTTCGGCGGACTTTGCCATCGGTCCCGCCTGGTCCAGACTGGAAGCAAAAGCAATCATTCCGTAGCGGGAGGCCAGCCCATAGGTAGGTTTGAGGCCGGAAATGCCGCACAAGGACGCGGGCTGCCGGATCGAGCCGCCGGTATCGGTGCCGGTAGCGGCCGGAGCCATGCGTGCGGCAACTGCGCAAGCGGACCCGCCCGAGCTGCCGCCCGGTACGGCGGCGACATCCCATGGGTTTCTTACTGGCCCGTAAAAAGAGGTTTCGTTGCTTGACCCCATGGCGAACTCATCCATGTTGGTCTTGCCGATATTAACGGCCCCGGCCGCATTGAAACGCTCGATCACCGCAGCGTCGTAAGGCGAAACAAAGTTTGACAGCATCCTCGATCCGCAGGTGGTGAGCCATCCTTTGGTACAGAAAATATCCTTTTGGGCAATCGGAACGCCCGTCAGCGGCTTTGCGTCACCGGATGCGATCATCAGGTCGGCGGCACGCGCCTGAGCAAGACTCGCTTCTTCGGAGAGCGTAATGAAAGCATTGTAGCGGGGGTTCAGTGCCCGGGCGCGCTTGAGAAACTCAGCGGTCAATTCAGCACTGGAAATTTTTTTTTCGGCGAGCAGCGCGGAAAGCTGGCTGAGGCTGGAGTTCAACATAGGTTTACGCCGAATGAAGCAAATCGTGGACGATTACGACTCAAAGGTGGAGACAGGGAGGCTGCATAGATCGCGCGAAAGCGTTATTCGATCACTTTCGGTACCAGGTAAAGGCCTGCTTCCACCTGAGGTGCGATCGATTGGAACAGGTCGCGCTGATCGGTTTCGGTCACGATATCGGCACGCAGCCGCTGCATGACATCCTGGGCGTGGGACATGGGGGCGATTGCTGCCGTATCCACTGCCTGCATCTGCCGGATAAGGCTGAAAATCCCCGATAGTTGCGCCAGCGCGGTAGTCGCCTCTTCCTCGCCAATTTCAATACGGGCCAGATTGGCGACCCGCTTCACATCATCCAGGGAAAGAGACATTGCCAGCTGAATTCCTTTATAACCCTTATATTCAAATAGCTAATAGAGTATCATAGCCGGCCTTAGTGACGCATTCTTTTCACGCGCTTTTTACCATCGTCGTCTGCAACGGATTCCGTAAACCATGCTTAATTTTATTAACAACAATGTATTGAGGGGCTATTTTTCGACTGACATGGCGATCGATCTGGGCACGGCCAATACCCTGATTTACGTTCGCGGTCAGGGCATCGTGCTGAACGAACCCTCGGTGGTGGCGATACGTCAGGATGGCGGACCCAATGGAAAAAAAATAATTCAGCAAGTCGGGCTGGCGGCGAAGCAGATGTTGGGACGCACCCCAGGCAACATCACCGCAATCCGCCCCATGAAGGACGGCGTCATAGCCGATTTCACGGTAACTGAACAGATGCTGAAGCACTTCATCAAGAAAGTGAATCCGCCGCGGCTTTTTTCCGCCAATCCTCGCATTGTCATTTGCGTTCCCTATGGATCTACTCAAGTCGAGCGGCGCGCCATTCGTGAGGCGGCGTATGGGGCCGGGGCGCGCAAGGTGGAATTGATCGAGGAGCCGATGGCGGCCGCCATCGGTGCAAATCTGCCGGTCGAGGAAGCCACTGGATCGATGGTGGTGGACATCGGCGGGGGCACGACCGAAGTAGGCGTAATCTCGCTGGGCGGCATCGTGTACTCCAATTCCGTCCGTGTAGGGGGCGACAAATTCGACGAGGCGATTATTAATTACATTCGCCGCAATTACGGCATGCTGATCGGCGAGGTGACGGCCGAACTGATCAAGAAAGAGATCGGCTCCGCGTTTCCGGGTTCCGAAGTGCGCGAAATGGAAGTCAAGGGCCGCAATCTTGCCGAAGGAATCCCGCGCAGCTTCACCATTTCGAGCAACGAAATCCTGGAGGCGCTGACTGATCCTTTGAATAGCATCGTCAGCGCGGTTAAATCCGCGCTGGAGCATACCCTGCCGGAGCTCGGCGCCGACATTGCCGAAAAAGGTATGGTGCTCACCGGTGGCGGGGCCTTGCTGCGGGATATTGACCGTTTGCTCATGGAAGAAACCGGATTGTCAGTCATTATTGCAGAAGATCCGCTCACCTGTGCGGTGCGAGGATCGGGCATGGCGCTCGAAAATATGGACCAGTTGGTAGGCATATTTGCCAGCGATTAGATGGGCACCCTGGTTTGCTCTTGACTGGACGAGTCTTGAATTGGAAATCGCGCAACCTGGAAAGTAATGGAAACAGCCCCGCGATTTTTCCGGCACGGTCCCAGTCTTCTGGCTCGGCTGGTCTTTTTCGTAATGCTGTCATTGACTCTGATGGCGGTTGACACCCGGTTTAAATATGTCGCTGAAGTTCGACACGTCTTGTCTGCGGTGATCTATCCACTTCAAAAGCTCGCCACTGTTCCTATCGCAATTTATGACAATGTAAGCGAATTCTTTAGCAGCCATCATCTGGCTGACGAGAACGCAGAGCTCCTGCAGCAGAAACTCTTCGATCAGGGGCAGTTGCAGCGATTACAAGCACTGGAAGCCGAAAATGTGCACTTGCGCAAGCTCCTGGATGCCTCGGAGCGAGTCGAGGGCAAAGCAGTCATGGCTGAAATCCTCCACATTCCGCGCGACCCTTTTAACCGCAAAGTCACACTTGATAAAGGCAGCCAGAGCGGAATTCAGCCGGGCCAAGCAGTCGTGGACGACGCCGGAGTAGTAGGGCAAATCACCCGCAACTATCCGTGGGTATCCGAAGTCACACTCATCACAGACAAGGACCACTCGGTGCCGGTCCAGGTTCTGCGCAACGGCTTGCGCTCGGTGGTATCTGGAACGGGTAAGGAAGCAACGCTCGAGCTGCGTTATATGGCCGGCAATACCGATATTCAGGAGGGCGATACGCTGGTAACGTCCGGAATCGACGGCGTCTACCCGCCCGGACTGCCTGTGGCCGTGGTGTCGAAGATAGAGCGTAACCCGGCTTATGTTTTTGCCCGGGTCACCTGCACACCGGTTGCCGGTGTAGCAAATAACCGCCAGCTGCTAATTTTGTCCATGCTACCGCCGGTTCCCGAGATCCCGGCGGAGGTGATCGAATTGAAGCCTAATAACAAGAAACGGGAAAAAGTTGGCATTCGTTGATCACCCCAAACAGGAAATCCTCCGGCCGGTAAAAAGTTCGTTCATCGTACTCAGCCTGACACTGGCGATCGTGCTGAATCTCTTGCCAGTAGAAGGCCTCGCAATGACTTTATGGCCTGATTTTGTCGCCCTGACAATACTCTACTGGTGCATCAACCAACCGCAGCGTGCCGGTATCAGTACCGCTTTTATCATGGGCCTGTTGATTGACATTGGCAACGCCAGCACGTTTGGGCAGCATGCGCTGGCCTATTGCATAATGGCGTTTGTCGCGCTGGTGTTCCACCGCCGCCTAAGCATTTTTGGCATATTGAAGCAGGCGCCCCAAATAGGATTGATTTTGTTTATTGGACAATTCATCATGCTTCTGACCGGACTTCTGGACGGATCACAATTCCCAGGCAGGGATTTCTTTCTTCCCAGTATCACCGGCACCCTGTTGTGGCCGTTCTTTTCTTCATTGTTGAGAATGCCGCAAAAGCCCAGGTCTGATAATGATGTACGATGAGTCCCAGGGTAGAGCTTCGTAATCATCCGCGCGAGCTGCAGCGTTTCCAGCTGCGGCTGGCCATCAGCGCCGGGTTCGTGCTGTTGCTGTTTCTTATATTGTTCGCGCGCTTCTTTTATCTGCAGGTATCCCAGCGCGAGCATTACCACACGCTTGCTGAAGCCAACCGTATTTCAATCGCGCCCATCGTTCCCAATCGGGGACTGATTTTCGACCGCAATGGCGAAGTGCTCGCGCACAACTATTCCGCTTACACCCTCGAGATTGTGCCGAGCAAAGTGAAGAACCTGGAGGATCTCATTAACGAGCTGTCCACGGTGGTCGAGATAGCAGCCCGCGATCGCAAGCGGTTCAAGAAACTGATGGAAGAGAGCAAGAGATTCGAAAGCCTTCCCATCCGTACCCGTCTCTCGGATGTGGAAGTGGCGCGTTTTGCCGCGAATCGCTATCGCTTTCCGGGCGTCGAAATCAAGGCGCGCCTATTCCGCCAGTACCCCAAGGGCGAAATGGCGTCACACGTGATTGGTTATATCGGCCGTATTAACGACAAGGACCTGGAGCAGTTGGAGGCCAACAACGCACTTGCCAATTATCGCGGTTCCCAATACATGGGCAAGATCGGTATTGAGCAGAGCTACGAACAGGACCTGCACGGTATCACCGGCTTCGAAGAAATGGAAACAGATGCAGCCGGGCGGGTCATCAGAGTGATTTCCCGCACTCCACCCGTCTCCGGTAATAACCTGACGCTGTCGCTCGACGCCAAATTGCAGGAAGTTGCGGAAAAAGCCTTCGGCGACCGAAGAGGGGCGTTGGTGGCGATCGAACCTTCATCCGGCGATGTTCTCGCCTTTGTCAGCAAACCAGGTTTCGACCCCAATCTGTTTGTCGACGGCATCGATTCAGAAAATTGGGATTTGCTGAATAATTCGATTGATCGGCCGCTTAATAATCGGGCACTGCGGGGGCTCTACCCGCCGGGCTCCACCTTCAAGCCGTTTATGGCGCTGGCTGGGTTGGAGCTGAGAAAACGTGCGCCTCAGAATGCCATTGTCGATCCTGGGTACTTCAGTCTCCCGGGTAGCACCCACCGCTTCCGGGACTGGAAGACCGGTGGTCACGGTGTCGTAGATCTGCACAAGTCGCTCGTAGTTTCGTGCGACACGTACTACTATGCGCTCGCCAATGATCTCGGCATCGATAATATCTACAACTTCATCGGTCAGTTCGGTCTGGGAAAAAAAACGGGAATCGATATCGATGGCGAAGTGGGTGGTCTGCTGCCATCCCAGGACTGGAAAATGAGACGGTACAAGCAGAAATGGTACGCTGGCGATACGATTTCCGTCGGCATAGGTCAGGGCTACAACCTGACTACGCCGCTACAGTTGGCTTTTGCGACGGCGGTCCTGGCCGGGAGGGGCACGGCATTCCGCCCGCATTTGGTGAAGAATATCCTGGGCAGCGATAATGAAGTGGTGCGGGAGATTGCCACACAGCCGTTATACACGTTAGACCTCAATCCCAATCACTTGCAGGTGGTTCAAAACGCGCTTGTGGATGTAACCCGGCCGGGAGGCACTGCCGCGCTTGCCGGCACTGGCGCCGCCTATACTTTTGCCGGCAAAACCGGTACTTCGCAGGTGGTCGGCATCAAACAGGGCGAAAAATATGTGGAGAGCAAGGTACAAGACCGTCATCGCGACCATGCGCTATTCATCACGTATGCGCCGGTAGAAAAGCCAAAAATTGCGCTATCGGTACTGGTCGAAAATGGTGGGCATGGGGGCGCTGCCGCGGCCCCCATCGCGCGGGTGGTAATGGACTATTACCTGCTGGGCAAGCTGCCTGAGGAAGAAGCGGCTAAACCTGTCGATCAGATCGATGAGGAGGGTGAGCATGACTAGGTCTTTGCGCCTCTGGCACTACCTCACGCGGTACATTGACGGGGTTCTGTTGAGCGGAATCCTGCTGCTCATGCTGACCGGGTTGTTCACTTTGTACAGCGCCACGGACGCAAACCCACATCGTGTCACTAATCAGGCTGTCAATATGCTGGTTGCGCTGAGCATCATGTGGCTGGTAGCCAACATTCCGCTTCAGCATATCATGCGTATCGCCTTGCCTATTTATATGACGGGTCTCTTGCTGCTGTTGGGCGTTGCGCTGTTCGGCGAGATAAACAATGGCGCGCGGCGCTGGCTGAACATTGGCGTAACGCGCATCCAGCCTTCGGAGCTGATGAAAATAGCGGTGCCGCTGATGATGGCGTGGTATTTCGATAAGCACGAAGCAACGCTGCGGCTGCGCGACTATGCGATTGCAACCTTGCTACTGTTGCTGCCGGTCGTAATGATCTTGCGTCAGCCCGATTTGGGCACCGCGTTGTTGATTGCGTCCAGCGGCTTTTTTGTCCTGTTTCTCACTGGGCTGTCCTGGCGCATCATCGCGGGGCTGGCAATTGCCGGACTGGGCAGCTTACCGGTGCTGTGGTCGATGATGCACGATTATCAGCGCCGCCGGGTCATGACCCTGCTTGATCCGACGCAGGATGCGCTTGGGGCTGGCTATCACACCATTCAGTCCACCATTGCCATCGGTTCGGGCGGCACCCTGGGCAAAGGCTGGCAGCAGGGAACCCAAACCCATCTCGACTTTCTCCCGGAGAAAAGCACCGATTTCATCTTTGCGGTATTTTCGGAGGAATTCGGGCTGGTCGGCAATTCATTGCTATTGCTCTTGTATATCGCGGTGATCGCACGCGGCATGGTGATTGCCGCCAATGCCTCGACTCAGTTCACGCGCTTGATCGCCGGATCGATTACGCTTACATTTGCCACGTATATTTTCGTGAACATAGGGATGGTCATCGGCATCCTGCCTGTGGTTGGTGTTCCGTTGCCGCTGATCAGCTACGGGGGCACCTCAATGGTGACAATGCTGTTGGGATTTGGTATTTTGATGAGCATACAGATGCATCCGAAATTGGTGAAGACGTGAGCCACATCAATCCGAGATCGAATTTGTGGTCCGCCAGCATGACCTCGTCCTCGCGAATTATCGCGGCCGCGCTCATTATTTTCGTGGCTGGCTGCGGCAGCGTCCTGAAGCGCGATTCACCAGGAAAAAATGCCTCCGCCAGTGGCGCCGTCTCGAGCGCAAAAAAACGTGGTGGCTATTATCTGGACGATGGCCCTGGCGAAAACCCCCCGGTTGACCTGGCTTCAATCCCTGACGCCACCCCGCGCGATGAGCCGTTGCGCCCAGCCAACATGCGTCCTTACTCGGCGCTAGGAAGGTGGTATACGCCTAAAACCACGCTTGAAGCATACCGGGAAAGAGGGATCGCTTCCTGGTATGGCAGACGTTATCACGGGCAGAAAACGGCCTCGGGCGAACTCTATGACATGTATGGCATGACGGCGGCGCATCCCACCCTGCCGATACCCAGCTACGTCCGCGTTACCAATATCAGCAATAGGCGTTCTGTAGTCGTGCGCGTCAATGATCGCGGACCCTTTCTCTCTGAACGCCTTATAGATCTCTCCTACACCGCCGCTTTCAAGCTCGATGTACTAGGCGGGGGAAGCGCCTGGGTGGAGGTGGAGACCATCCTTCCGGGCGGAGGGGCCACCCTCGCGGTGGCCGCGGCGCCCGCTCCGGTTTCGAATTCTGACTTTACCTCAAACTCGTCAAAAGCCTCAACGGCTACTCGCTCCCCTTCCCGTATCGCCCTTGCTGTCGTGGAAAAGGGAAGCCCACCACTTGCCCGTCCGGAAGAGCAACAGAGTGATGAGGCCAATCCGGATTTGTTTGAAATAATCCCGTCCCAGGCACAGTACGGCACATCCGACTCCAATAGCGATGCCAATACCAGTGGTGGCGCACCGAATACCGCAGACACGGGTGGAATTTACCTACAACTGGGCGCTTTCACTGCCTATGATAATGCGGATAATTTTCTTGTGCGCATGCGCGCCCAGCTTCCCTCCATAAGCTCCCTTGGAATCATGGCCAAAGATGGCTTATTCAAGGTTCATGCGGGACCTTATCTCGATCAAAACGTGGCTCGTCAGGACGCCGATAAAATCGCGCAAAGCTTATCCATCAGACCAATGTTGCTTATACGGTAAATGCCGATGCATGGTTGACCTTCCGCATGGTTCGCATCCTGCTCGAACGAAGTGAACGAATCCCGGCCAACTTCCGCGATAGCCAAATCGCAGCGCCCTTGATAAAATCAATGCCTTCGTCGATTAAAATTCAGCCCATCATAATCAGGATCCACCATGACCCAACATTTCGGCCCCGCAAAAAAAATCAGCACATTTTATCCTCCGCAGCGCACATTGATGGGCCCGGGGCCATCGGACACGCATTCGCGCGTCTTATCCGCCATGGCCCGTCCAACGCTGGGCCATCTCGACCCGGTATTTACCGACATGATGGAAGAACTGAAGAGCCTGCTGCGGTATGCCTTTCAAACTTCCAACCTGCTGACGTTCCCGGTTTCAGGCCCCGGCTCTGTTGGAATGGAAATGTGTTTCGTCAACATGGTCAACCCGGGCGACAAAGTGATTGTGTGCCGCAATGGGGTGTTTGGCGCTCGCATGATCGAGAACGTGCAGCGCTGCGGCGGCACGGCAGTAGTGGTGGAGGACAAATGGGGCGCGCCGGTCGACCCGCAGAAAGTGGAAGATGCGTTGAAGCAGAACCCTGATGCGAAGGTAGTCGCTTTTGTACACGCCGAGACATCCACCGGGGCGCTGTCGGATGCCAAGACCCTTTGTGAAATCGCCCATCGGCGCAACTGTCTCACGATTGTCGACACCGTGACGTCGTTGGGTGGTTCTCCCCTCAAAGTGGACGAATGGAAGATCGATGCGATTTACTCCGGCAGCCAGAAATGTCTATCGTGCCCGCCCGGCTTGTCGCCTATCAGTTTCTCGGAACGGGTGGTGGACATGGTAAAAAATCGCAAAGGAAAAGTACAAAGCTGGTTCATGGATCTGAACCTGCTGCTCGGATATTGGGGCACAACCCGCACTTATCATCACACTGCCCCCACGAATGCGCTTTATGGCTTGCACGAAGCGCTGGTGATGCTGTATGAGGAGGGGCTGGAACACTCATGGGCACGCCACCAACGCAACCACATTGCGCTGAAAGCAGGGTTGGAAACGCTCGGGATGCAGTATCTGGTGGAAGAAAAGGCACGTCTGCCGCAACTCAATTCGGTGCTTGTGCCGGAAGGCACAGACGAGAAGGAGGTACGTCGCAGACTGCTGGCCGACTACAGCCTCGAAATCGGGGCCGGACTGGGGGACCTGGCTGGAAAAATCTGGCGTTTCGGGCTGATGGGTTATTCCAGCAGAATCGAAAACGTGATGCTTTGCCTGGGTGCGCTGGAAACGGTGTTGTCAGATATGGGCAGAAAAGTCGAATTTGGAACAGCGGAGGCTGCGGCGCATAACGCCTATGCCGATAATCCATTACCCTTGCCGGTGGCGAGCGAAGCGTCTGCCAAGGCAGCTTGACCGTAAGCACATCGAGTCAGGTTAAGCGACGGAGTGCCTGCCCGGTGCCGATAACAACCGTGCGGGCATGAGGAAAAAGGCAATAAAGCGGAAGTCCGATCCCGCTGCGGACTTAAATTACAGCCCCAGCCGCTGCCAGATCGTGCTCGTCAAACCTGCTGAGTTCAACGTGTAGAAATGCAACCCGGGCGCTCCGCCGCTCAGCAGGCGGTCGCACACATCCGTTACGATATCAAGCCCGAATGCGCGTATTGATGCGCTGTCATCCGCGTAGCCTTCCAATCTTTTCCTGATCCAGCGCGGTATTTCAGCGCCGCAGGCATCGGAGAATCTCGCCAGTTGTGAGAATTTATTGATCGGCATGATACCGGGCACGATGGGAATACTGATGTCCATCGCCTCGCAGGCCTCAACGAAGCTAAAGTATGCATCGGCGTTATAAAAATATTGCGTGATAGCTGAATCCGCACCAGCCTCGACTTTCTGTTTGAAGTGGCGCAAGTCTTCCTGCGCTGAATTAGCTTGGGGATGGTACTCGGGATAGGCCGCCACATCGATATGAAAGGCGTCACCGAACTCGGCGCGGATAAATGCGACCAACTCGCTGGCGTATCTGAATTCTCCCCCTTGCGCCATGCCCGACGGGAGATCGCCACGCAGTGCCACAATATGACGTACGCCACGGTCGCGATATTGCTTCAATATATTGCGGATATTCTCCCCAGTTGCACCAATGCAGGAAAGGTGAGGCGCAACTGTATAACCCTCGGCCTGGATCTCGAGCACCGTATCAAGGGTGCGGGCACGCGTTGATCCGCCTGCACCAAAGGTAACCGAAAAGAATTTTGGGTCGAGTTGCGCCAACTGCCTGCGTGTTGCGCGCAGCTTTTCGATTCCCTCCGGCGTCTGCGGTGGAAAAAATTCGAAACTGAAAGTGGGGGCGAACTTTTTTTGGGATTCCATCTCTGCCAAGCCAAGCACAAAAAGGTGCGCGGTGGACGGCCGAACGGCAATCCACCGCGCACCGTGGCGCCCTAAATCAGTACCGGTACATTCCGGGCTTGTAGGGGCCCTTCTTATCCAAATTCAGGTAATGCGCCTGCTCATCGGTCAACTCGGTAAGTTTAGCGCCTAGCTTTCCAAGGTGAAGCCTGGCCACTTTTTCATCCAGCTGTTTGGGCAGCACATAGACGCTCTTCTCATAGCTTGAACCATTTTGCCAAAGCTCCATTTGTGCCAGCACCTGATTGGTAAATGAAGTTGACATGACAAATGATGGGTGCCCGGTACCGCAGCCAAGATTTACCAAGCGTCCCTTTGCCAGCACGATGATGCGCCGCCCGGTCGGAAAAATGACATGGTCCACCTGCGGCTTGATATTCTCCCACTGGTATTTCTGCACGGAGGCAATGTCTATCTCGGAATCAAAATGGCCGATGTTGCAAACAATGGCCTGATCTTTCATTCTCAGCATGTGGTCATGAGTAATGACGCGAAGGTTGCCGGTGGCGGTCACGAAAATGTCCGCCTGATCGCAAACTTCGTTCATGGTAACAACGCGATATCCCTCCATTGCCGCTTGCAGCGCGCAAATGGGGTCGATCTCGGTAATCCAGACCGTTGCGCCCAGCCCGCGCAGTGACTGGGCACAACCCTTGCCTACATCGCCATATCCGCATACGAGCGCGATTTTCCCGGCGATCATCACATCGGTTGCGCGTTTGATTCCATCGACCAGGGACTCGCGGCAACCGTAAAGATTGTCGAACTTGGACTTGGTAACGGAATCGTTGACGTTGAATGCGGGAAACGGCAACTCACCTTTTTTCTGCATCTCGTACAGGCGATGCACGCCGGTGGTGGTTTCCTCGGTCACGCCTCGGATGCTGGCCAGTTTGCTGGAATACCAGCCGGGACTGGTGCTTAGACGCTTCCGAATCGCTGCAAACAGGGCATGTTCTTCCTCGTTCGCGGGATTGGCGATCACCGACGGATCTGCTTCGGCTCGGCTGCCAAGAATAATCAGCAATGTCGCGTCGCCGCCATCATCCAGAATCATGTTGGGCGCATTGTCTTCATCGGGCCACTCGAAAATGCGGTGAGTAAATTCCCAATAATCATCCAGCGATTCACCCTTGTATGCAAAAACTGGAATGTTTGCCGCCGCGATAGCAGCCGCGGCATGGTCTTGCGTTGAGAAGATATTACATGATGCCCAGCGCACCTGCGCCCCCAGTTTGATCAGCGTTTCAATCAACACCGCAGTCTGGATGGTCATGTGCAGGGAACCGGCGATGCGCGCGCCGGATAAGGGCTTGCCCGCGCCGTATTCCTCCCTCAATGCCATCAAACCAGGCATTTCGGTTTCGGCAATGGCAATTTCTTTACGCCCCCATTCCGCGAGGGACATGTCGGCGACTCTATAATCGGTAAATTTGTTATCCGCGGGAATGGAAGTGGACACGGACGGACTGAGCACAGCGTTCATAAAATTTTCTCCAGAAAATTAACGAGCGCCGTTGTTGCGATCCTTCCCCGCCGAGCCTCGCGGGACTGTGCCCGTTGCAGCGCTCCTCGGCGCGGGAAGGGATTAAAGCTGACGTAAGCTAAACCTGCAGACTCGCGGTTGCGTCCGCTTCCTCCGCTGATTCTATTCCGGCGTCCGCGCGCAGCTGAGCAGCCTTGTCGGTAGCTTCCCAGGAAAATTCGGGCTCATCCCGACCAAAATGCCCATACGCGGCGGTTTTTTGATAAATCGGGCGCAGCAAGTCAAGGTCATGGATAATACCACGCGGTCGCAGGTCAAAATGCTGTTCGATCAACGCGACGATTTTCTCGTCCGATATTTTCCCGGTTCCATAGGTGTCCACCATTAAGGAAACAGGACGCGCTACTCCTATGGCATAGGCCATCTGTACTTCGCATTTACTCGCGATACCGGCAGCAACGATATTTTTTGCGACATACCGCCCCGCGTAAGCTGCGGAACGATCGACTTTGGATGGGTCCTTGCCTGAGAATGCGCCACCGCCGTGATGCGCGGTACCGCCATAACTGTCCACGATGATCTTACGACCCGTGAGGCCGCAGTCCCCCATAGGCCCTCCCACTACGAAACGCCCGGTCGGATTGACTAGATAACGGGTGTCCGCAGTCAATAAATTTTTTGGAAGCACTGGTTTGATAAGTTCCTCGATTACCGCCTCGCTTAATTGGCCGTGCGAAATGTCGGGATGATGCTGGGTCGAAATTACGACGGTTTCGATCCGTTGCGGTTTACCATTGCGGTAGCGCACCGATACCTGCGATTTCGCATCCGGGCGCAGCCACGGCAGGCGTCCATCCTTTCTCAGCTCGGCCTGCCGCTCCATCAAGCGATGGGCATAATAGATCGGCATCGGCATCAATTGCGGCGTTTCGTCGCAGGCGTAGCCGAACATGAGCCCCTGATCGCCCGCCCCCTGATCCATTTCCTCTTCCTTGGTACGGTTCACGCCCTGGGCAATGTCGGGGGATTGTTTGTTGAAAGCGGTCAGGACTGCGCAGGTCCGGTAGTCAAAGCCAACGTCGGAACTGTCGTATCCGATCCGCTTCACGGCTGCGCGTGCCACCTGTATATAGTCGACATTGGCCTCGGTTGTGATTTCGCCGGACATCACGATCAAGCCGGTACTGCATAAGGTCTCGCAGGCTACCCGTGCATTGGGATCCTGGGCCAGGATCGCGTCCAGAATAGCATCGGAGATCTGATCGGCCACTTTGTCAGGATGACCTTCGGATACGGATTCAGAAGTAAAAAGATAATCGCTCATGTCGTCCAGCCCGTTTATAGTCGTAAAAGGCCTGTAGAATACCAAATTACTCGGTTATTAAGAAGACGAATAACATTGCTGATACCCTCTCTCTTTTAACAAATTGATCCATAGCCCGAAGCGGGGAAGTTTTGCGGTCCTCCGGCGGCCGTTCATTTAGGTATTTTTTCACTGCTATACTCATGAAACTCAAGTTCACCAAAATGCATGGCCTGGGCAATGATTTCGTGGTTATTGACGCCGTGAACCGGCCGGTCGCTCTTAACCGTGAACAGCTATGTTTACTGGCTGACCGCCACTTCGGCATTGGCTGTGATCAGATCCTCTTGATCGAGACCGCAAAAGGCGGCGCAGACTTTCGTTATCGCATTTTCAATGCCGATGGGGGGGAAGTAGAGCAGTGCGGAAATGGCGCGCGCTGCTTCGTTCGCTATGTGCATGACAACCGCATGTCAGCCAAACGGGAGATCCACGTCGAGACGCTGGCTGGCATCATTATTCCCAAGCTGGAGAGTAATGGTGAAGTTACCGTCAACATGGGCGCGCCCAAGTTCGAGCCGGAAGAAATTCCCTTCGTTGCTGAAAAACGCGCATCAACTTACCGGCTCAATATCGATGGCAAACAGGTGGAGATCAGTGCTTTGTCCATGGGCAACCCCCACGCGGTTCAACTGGTGACGGATATTGATCAGGCGCCGGTGCCGACTGAGGGCGCACTGATCGAAGGTCACGCTCGCTTTCCCCAACGGGTGAATGCTG
This sequence comes from Nitrosospira sp. Nsp14, assembly GCF_900113575.1. Lineage (GTDB taxonomy): Bacteria > Pseudomonadota > Gammaproteobacteria > Burkholderiales > Nitrosomonadaceae > Nitrosospira. Next base: position 124,454 of record NZ_FOPV01000001.1, on the reverse strand, counting down.
GATATTTTCAGGTGGTCGACAGACATCATATTCGCTTGCGGGTTTACGAGCGTGGTGCCGGAGAAACGCTTTCCTGCGGCACAGGCGCCTGTGCTGCGGTGGTGGCGGGTATCCAGCGAGGATTGCTGGAGTCATCGGTGACAGTCAGCTTTCGTAATGGTGATCTCGGCATACGCTGGGAAGGCGAACCTCACCCGGTCTGGATGACCGGCCCTGCCGTCGCGGTATTTGAAGGAGAGATTGAGTTATAGGACTCAGCCCTGCGCAAATCGTCCATAGGTACAGTTGCTGGTAAAATCAGTAGATTACCTGGCTCCACGGCTTGAGAGGGGGCTTCTTTAAAACGCGAAAACGTCCCGCGGTGGCTTGAATTGCTGCAGCGGGAACCTACCAAGGTTGATCAGCGATGTCTAATATCGACGATATGAATCTCGGTCCGGAGGAGGTAGTCCGCTACCTGCGGACTCATCCCGAGTTCTTCGAGGACCACGCGGACATGCTGACAGAGATTCAGGTGCCTCATCCTCATGGCGGCGGGGCCATACCAATAAGCCAAAGGCAGATTGCCGCACTCCGGGATAAAAATCGCGTGTTGCAGGAAAAATTAGCGGAGTTGATCAGATTCGGTGAAGAGAATGACGCCATTGCCGATAAAATGCACCGGCTGGCTGTTTTGCTACTCACGTTCAAGCGCTTAAGCGATCTGGTGCATGATTTAAACTTTGATCTGCGCGAGAATTTTTCCGTACCCCACACGGTGCTGCGGTTGTGGAACGTCACCAGCGAGGACTCGGCTCTGCCGGAATTCTCGCCCACCAGCGCCGATATTCACGCCGTGGCAGAAAGCTTGGTGCATCCATATTGCGGGACCCACATAATGGACGAGATCCATCACTGGTTTGGGGAGGACGCCACGCGGCTGCGCTCTTTTGCGATGGTGGCGCTGCGAACGCAGAAGACCATCGGTCTGCTGGTCATGGGAAGCGAGGATCAGCAGCGGTTTTATCCGGAAATGGGAACGGTTTACCTGACGCGGCTGAGTGAGCTTGTCAGCGCTGCGCTAGGGCGCCTTGCCGCACCCGCCCATACCGAAGAAACGAACCAGCATGATCAGCGGTAACAGCCAGGAACTTGCCTCTGCCTATCTGTCCCATGTGGCCACGGAGCGGCGTTTATCGCCGCTTACGTGTAAAAGCTATGCGCGCGATATTGCTGTGCTGGTAAAACTTGCGCAGAGCCTGCCGCTCGATCAACTGCAAATACATAATATCCGGCGCTTCTCAGCCCAGCTGCATGGGAATGGGTTTTCCGGCAGAAGCCTTTCCAGGATGCTCTCGGCATGGCGCGGATTTTACAAATACCTCACGCGGGATCACGGCTTCGACTCCAATCCCTGTGCCGGTGTCCGAGCGCCGAAGTCACCTAAACCTCTGCCGCATACCCTTTCGCCTGATGAGGCTGCAAAACTTCTGGAGTCGTCCATGGGCGACGACCCAATGGCGGTCCGAGACAAAGCCATGTTCGAGCTTTGCTATTCCTCGGGTCTGCGGCTGGCTGAGCTCACAGACATGAAACCGGAGGATTTGAGCTTATCTGACGGTACCGCGCGTGTCACCGGGAAAGGCGGAAAGACTCGGATAGTGCCGGTTGGCAGCAAGGCGATACAGGCGGTGGGCGAATGGATAAAACAGCGCGAGGGCTTGATGCGGCCGGGAGCATCGGCTTTGTTCCTGTCCCGATACGGAAAAAACATCAGCCGGCGGTCGATTGCCCAGCGCCTTAAAGATCACGCTGTGCGGCAAGGTATAAACGTCAACGTTCATCCTCATGTATTGAGGCACTCGTTCGCCTCGCACCTATTGCAATCGAGCGGCGACTTGCGGGCTGTGCAGGAGATGCTTGGACACGCCAACATCAGCACCACTCAGGTTTATACCCATCTCGATTTTCAGCACTTGTCAAAGGTCTATGACGCCGCCCATCCGCGTGCGAGGAAAAAGGAAAAGGGTTGAACCTTGCGCCAGCCTCACCTCTAGTTGAGCTTGCCGAGCGGTACAATTTGCATGTTTTCGAGGAATCAGCGTTATAATCCCGGCTCCGGACGATAACGCCCTAAATTTAATTAATGCCAGAACATCATGACAACCATTCTTTCCGCGCGACGCGGGGGCCAAGTCGCACTCGGGGGTGACGGGCAGGTAACCCTGGGCGCTGTTGTGGCCAAGGCAAGTGCTCGCAAGGTACGCAGGCTATACCACGAAAAAATCCTCGCCGGATTCGCTGGCGGTACCGCGGACGCGTTTACATTGTTTGAGCGTTTCGAAGGTAAGCTTGAGAAACATCAGGGACACCTCATGCGCTCGGCGGTAGAGTTGGCGAAGGACTGGCGAACGGACCGGATCCTGCGCCGCCTGGAAGCAATGCTGGTGGTGGCCGATCCGGGTGTTACGCTGATCATTACGGGGTCAGGTGACGTAATTGAGCCGGAGTTGGGCCTCGCTGCGATCGGCAGTGGGGGCTCCTACGCTCATTCGGCCGCGCGTGCCCTTCTCGAGAATACCAGCCTGACGGCACGGGATGTCGTCGAGAAGTCGCTGGCGATCGCGGGCGATTTGTGCATCTATACAAACCAGAATTTTGTCATCGAAGTTCTGGAGTGATACCAGTAAGCCGGGATGCGGAAGATATGGCGTGCAAAATACCATGTACGATGGGGATCACGTCGAGCTTACCCGTGTTACCCTTACTTTCCGCCGTTGCCTGCTTGCAAATTTTTCGCAGCTGAAATTTAACACGATCTCAAAGCCATGTCTCAGTTGACCCCGCGGGAAATCGTCCATGAGTTGGATAAGCATATCATTGGACAGGAGGCAGCCAAGCGCTCCGTCGCCATCGCGCTCCGAAATCGCTGGCGCCGACAGCAGGTTATGGACCCGCTAAGGCAGGAAATTACCCCCAAGAATATTTTAATGATCGGACCCACCGGAGTCGGCAAAACCGAAATTGCCCGGCGACTGGCTAAGCTTGCGGATGCCCCTTTCATCAAGATCGAAGCGACAAAATTTACTGAAGTAGGTTACGTTGGGCGGGATGTGGACTCCATCATACGTGACTTGGTGGAATCGGCAATCAAGCAATCGCGCGAGCGGGAAACCCAAAAAATGCGCGCTCGTGCTGAAGATCACGCCGAAGAACGCATTCTCGACGTGCTGCTGCCGGCGGCGAGAGAGATCGGCGCGCCGATAGAGGTGAGTGAAGGCGAAAGCGCTACCCGGCAGAAATTCCGCAAGAAATTACGCGAGGGGGAGCTGAACGATAAGGAAATCGAAATCGACGTGGCTTCCCCCCACACGCACATGGAAATTTTTGCGCCGCCTGGCATGGAAGAACTTACCACGCAAATCCAGGGCATGTTCCAGAATCTGGGAGGAGAGAGGAAGAGAACACGGAAGCTCAGGATTCGCGAGGCCATGAAGCTCATCACCGAAGAAGAAGCGTCCAAACTCGTTAACGATGAAGAATTGAAGCTTCAGGCGGTGCAAAATGTTGAGCAGAACGGCATTGTGTTTCTCGATGAGATCGACAAGATCACCAGTCGCTCGGAAACTTCCGGAGCGGATGTTTCGCGTCAGGGTGTTCAGCGCGACCTGCTCCCACTGGTAGAAGGTACCACCATTTCAACCAAATATGGGATGATCAAAACCGATCACATCCTGTTTATCGCCAGCGGCGCATTTCATCTCGCCAAACCCTCCGATCTGATACCCGAATTACAGGGGAGATTCCCCATTCGTGTCGAACTCACGAGCCTCAGCGCCGATGATTTCGTGCAAATCCTGACCAATACGGATGCGTGCCTTACACGCCAGTATGAAGCGCTCCTGGAGACGGAAGGGATCAAGTTGGAATTTACCCCCGGAGCGGTGCGGAGACTGGCGGAGATTGCTTTTTCGGTTAACGAAAAAACCGAGAATATCGGCGCGAGGCGTTTATATACTGCGATGGAGAAGCTTCTGGAAGAGGTGTCTTTCGATGCCGAAAAACACACCGGGGCCACGGTCGTTATCGATGCCGAATATGTCAATACGCGACTGGATAGTTTATCCCAAAGCGAGGATCTGGCGCGCTACGTGCTGTAACCACTCGATATACTGTTGTACGAATCCCGGTAGTACCGCACCGACGCCCGCCGTCTTCAGGAACTTGACCGGCACACCATTGCAAGCGAGCGCCCACTATGCGGTCACTAATCAGATAGGGGACTTGCGCTAGGCAAATTGTCCCGCCGCATGGCCCGATGCCCAGGCCCACTGGAAATTGAAACCACCCAGATGCCCGGTTACATCCACTACCTCGCCGATAAAGAATAGGCCCGGCACTTTTCTCACTTCCATGGTTCTGGAGGACAGCTCCCGGGTATCTACCCCGCCAAGCGTTACTTCCGCCTTTTTGTAACCGGCGGTACCCTCGGGCTTGATTTGCCAATCGTGCAATTGCGCGGCGATCTTGTTCAAGCTGTGATCATCATAGTGATGCATCGCCACGTCCTGCTCTCCTTTGATTGAATCGATCCAGGCTTTTGCAAACCGCCGCGGCAAATGTTGCGCTAGCACATTGGAGAGAAGCGCGCGGCTACGCCTCTGTTCGAGCAACCACGCCTTGGCATCCAGACCGGGTAACAGATTGATGTGGATAGGAGACCCTGGTTTCCAGTAGCTGGAAATTTGCAATGTCGCGGGACCGCTCAACCCGCGGTGTGTAACGAGTAGATTTTCTCGGAAACGCCCGGTGTTGCAAGATACCTCTGCGTCAAGCGCGACCCCGGGAAGTTCGGAAAGCTGTGCCAGCTGGTCGCGCGCAAAAATCAATGGAACCAAGCCCGCGCGCAACGGCGTCACGCTGATCCCAAACTGCTCTGCAATGCGATAGCCCAAAGAACTTGATCCGATTTGGGGGATTGAAAGGCCCCCAGTCGCGATCACCAGCGATTCCGTCTCGAACTCGGCAACGTCGGTTTCAAGCATGAAGCCCACGCCGCGTGCGCTGGGGCGATTTATATTGGTAACTCGGCATGGCATTTGCCATTGCACCTTCGCTTGGTTGCACTCCCGCCGAAGCATGTCGATGATTTGCTGCGAACTGCCGTCGCAAAATAATTGTCCGAGCTTCTTTTCGTGATAACGGATACCATGCCTTTCCACGAGCGCTGTAAAATGCTGCGGGGTGAAGCGCGCCAATGCCGAGCGGCAGAAATGAGGATTGTGCGAAAGGAAATTCGCTGGCGTTGTATGACGATTGGTAAAGTTGCACCGGCCCCCGCCTGAAATACGGATTTTTTCGGCGAGCTTGGTTGCGTGATCGAGCAACAGTACTGAACGTCCGCGCTTTCCGGCCTCCATTGCGCACATCATGCCTGCGGCACCTGCGCCTATTATGATCACGTCCTTTTTCAAGCGCATGTGAGCTGTAACTGAATGACGCCCCGGGCTTGACGCTACGAGCTCGCTTTACGCCATATGCTGGCAAGCCACGGCTGGCGTTCGCGCGGAAGTCCCGCGGGCCGGTAGTAATGATCTATCTCGATAAACGCCGCTCCGGCCATGAAGCCGCGCCAGCCCTGGATGTCGTGATACCGGCCATAACGCCCCTGATTCCAATATTCCTCATTATTCCCCCGCGGATTGGAGCTGAACAACACGCCGCGGGGTTTCAATGCCATCGATAGCTCCGCCAATACACGGGATAATTCGGAGCCGGGAACATGAAACAGGGAAGCATTGGCGAATATGCCATCGAAGTATCCGCACGGCAGGGAGAGCTGAAGAAAGTCCTGATGCCACACTTCGCAGCCGCTATAGGATCGCGCCATCTCGACAAAACGTATGGCCCCCTCCAGCCCAACGGCAATATGACCAAGCTCCGAAAAAACTTTCAGATCACGGCCCGGTCCACAGCCAAAATCGAGAATCGTGCAGGGCGGACCGCTCTCGATGTGCTGCAAAAATGCGGCGATATTTTGGCTGACGTCATGGTCTTTCGTACCCGTCCAGAACGCATCGGCACGTTCGTTGTACCGAGCCAGCGTTAGCTCGGAAGTTTTTCTCAGGTCGTGCGGGTCGGTATTCAACGGGGTTGTCTCGCCACTTCCTTCTCTGGAGGCGATTATTTCATCCAAATTAATCGTCAAGAGTCGCCGGTGGCGTTGCGGAGTGCAAGCACGGTGCTTGGACGACCCCGAGCAGGACGCCGCGTGTTTGTAAGTCGAGCATAGCTTCCAGTCCCGCCTTTATGACGACCTCCGGCATGGGGTGGCGGCTTTCCGCAGCAACTATTTCAAGCGCCGCCTGACCGCTATACTTGCCGGACTCCAGAAGGTTAACCAAGCGCGAAGTATAGGCATTGATCTCGGTAAATTGCACATCACCGGACCGGTCGCGGAATACCAGCAGGTGCGTTTCCGCCGGTTCGACGTCGACCTGCGGTCCAATACGGTGCACCGGCCAGCGATAACTCAGGTTGGCGAGCACCGGATTTAGAGCAGGGCGATTTAGCAATAAGCTGCCGTCGGGCGCGATTGATGCCCAGTCCGGAGCGCGATTCGAAACGGAAAGCACCAGCTCGACCCACTCGTAGTGTGCGAGCTCCAGCAGGAAGGGCGGGTAAGTTTGAGGTATTGCACCCTCGGTCTGAAGGAATTGGACAAACTCGTCCGGTATCTGTCGGAAAAAAGGCGAGGCGCTGCGATGGGTGGCCAGGAAATTCTTCACGAGCTCTGCCCACCGTTGCGCACCGAGCACATCTCTGACAACGGGAAAGCATGGCAGTAGAAAATTTTCTAGATTGCTGTAAACCAGCCTCGCGTAAACCTCCATACGGCGCGACTCGACTCCGCCTGGACAAGGGTGTCCCCGGGGGTCGCGAATGTGCGACGTGAATTCACGCTGGAAGCGCTGGAATTCAGGAAGCGGCGGCAACATTGGGCGGGCCTGCGTAGCGGGTCTGAATTACGTCGATGCGTTGAATTTCGCGCACGAGTTCTTCAAGAGGCGGAATATTAAAATCCCGCTCCAGCAGCGTTGGCCGTACGCCATGAATTTGATAGGTTTCATCCAACAACGCCCATACCGGATCGATAACCTCCGTTCCGTGGGTATCGATTATTAGATCCTGCGCTTCATTATGATGGCCTGCTATATGCAGATAGACAATGCGCTCGGTGGGCATGGCCCGGATGAATTCGACAGGATCGTAGCCGTGATTCACGCTGTTAACATAAACGTTATTGACGTCGAGATGCAGGTCGCAATCCGCTTCTATCAACACGGCCCGAATAAATTCAATTTCACTCATATCAGCAACAGGAGCTTGCACGTAGAACGAGGCATTTTCCAGGGCGATGCGCCGCTCCAGAATCTCCTGGACGCGCCGAACCCGTGAGGCAACATATCTTACTGCTTCTTCGGTGAACGGGACCGGGAGAAGATCATAGAGGTAGCCACGGTCGTCAGAACAATAGGAAAGATGTTCGGTATATAAGATAATCTGGTGCTGGTCGAGGAACCGGCGTATCGAATGTAATAGAGTCTCATTCAGGGGCGCGGGGCTTCCAATCGAGAGCGAGAGACCATGACAAACAAAGGGGTAGCGCTCGGTGAAGCTACGCAAGTCCCGTTCGTATCTTCCGCCAAGCTCGATCCAGTTTTCCGGGGCGATCTCGAAGAAATCGATCACGGCTGGGACACGGTTTTTCAGCGCAGGAATCAATTCCTGCCGAAATCCCAGCCCCACGCTTGCCGCGCGCAGGGACTCCACGAATCAGGTGTTACTTCTTCATGGGAGCGGGCGAACTGGGATTGGACTTACCTCCGCCGAAATTATCCGCTTCCGTTTTGTCGACAGAACCATCCTTATTGACATCAATCTGGTCGAAGATGGCTCCGTGGTGCTTTAAAAATTCCTCTTTGGTGACCTTACCGTCCTTGTTCGTGTCCGCCAGCGACATGCCGCATTTTCCCTCGCCGCCCTTTGTGGCGGCGCCATATTCCTTCGTGGCCGTACCGTATTTGCTGGGATCGACTCTATCAGCGTAGGCTACCATGTAGCCTTGGGGTAGAGATTGAATGGCGAAAGGATTATTGGCTGGTGGGGCGTCGTCAGCTGCACGAACGATCGACGCCGTGCTCAAGCTCGTAACAAGTACGGAGCCAACTGCAATCGAAATCATGGATTTGTGGTGGCGCACGATATGTTCTCCTCAGTGTAGAAAATATTATGTCACAATTTGGCAAAGGCGACCGACGATTCAAGGGCGAATAACGATCGGCGACACATCCTCGACACCGGCATCCCTGAATTGCAATTGCAATACTCAAATCTTTGGCAACAGCCCCGCATTTATTTTTGTTCAGGGGGTATTCAAGCGTTAAGAATTCTGCAAGAATTCGTGCTGCCCTGTCCAGATTACATGCGAATGAATTGACAGAAGTTTTCCAAGTTCTCATACATGAGTACATAGCATCAACTCATCCTTATTGAATCGAATAGCATCCAAGTTCAGTCTGTTTTTTGTTGAGGATTTCAGCGCTCGAAATGGCTCTGATGGCAATACTTTTTTTATCAATACGTCAAAAATAAGTGCGTCCTAGTCGCTATATATAGGTTTTTTGAAGCGTCGTCATAGTAACGAGAAATGAAAGAGGAATACTAAACATGCCGCAAGAACTATATAAACAAGCCACCCCGTATAAGCCGAAGAAAGGGGAAAACTACATGAGTCCCAAGCAGTTATTGCATTTTCGCAATATACTGGAAGGGATTAAAGTTGGGTTGGGGCAGGACATAGATCGCACGGTGCATACCATGCAAGACGAGGCCACCATTTTCGCGGATCCTAATGATCGCGCCAGCCAGGAATCGGATATGGCGCTGGAACTGCGCAATCGTGACCGTGAGCGCAAGCTAATCAAGAAAATAGACGAGACTATTGCAAAAATTGATACCGGTGATTACGGTTATTGTGAAAGTTGCGGGATTGAAATCGGCCTGAAACGTCTGGAGGCGCGCCCCACCGCTACCCTTTGCATAGATTGTAAGACGCTCGACGAGATCAGGGAAAAGCAAGTCGCTAAATAACCTACCCCTTTGTTGTCACGCGGTCGGAAATAGGTGCCGCCATGAAAAAGCCCCTGTCTTACTATAGGGGCCTTTTTTTTACGGATGAGATTAAGGTCTTAGCTTGCTACGAGGGGGCTCATCTGTTCCAACTCGTCTTATCCTGAGTTAGGTCGCTTCGCTATCTGTCGTCTCGGCAGCAACCGCTTTCATACTGAGACGTAGACGACCTTTATCGTCAGCCTCCAGAACCTTCACACGCACAGTCTGCCCTTCCTTAAGATGATCAGCAACGTTATTGACGCGCTCGTTGGCAATCTGGGAAATGTGCAACAATCCATCCTTGCCCGGCAGCACGCTGACAATGGCGCCAAAATCGAGAAGTTTTAATACAATCCCCTGGTATATTTTTCCCACCTCTACCTCGGCGGTAATATCCTCGATTCGCTTTCTCGCCAACTCACCACCTTCGGCATTGATACAGGCAATCATAACGGTGCCGTCGTCAGTGATATCGATAGTGGTGCCGGTCTCCTCAGTCAGCGCACGAATTACTGCTCCGCCCTTTCCTATCACATCCCTGATTTTTTCAGGGTTGATTTTTATTTTAATGATACGCGGGGCATGCTCCGAAATTTCCTCGCGCTTCGCGGGCATGGCCTCTTTCATGATGCCAAGAATATGGAAACGTCCTTCTTGGGCTTGGATCAGCGCAGCGTGGAGAATATCCTTGGTGATGCCCTGGATCTTGATATCCATTTGTAGAGCCGTGATACCTTTTTCGGTACCGGCCACCTTGAAATCCATATCGCCCAGATGATCCTCGTCCCCGAGAATGTCGGTCAGAACAGCAAATCTGTTGCCTTCCTTGATCAGCCCCATGGCAATGCCAGCGACATGGGCTTTCAACGGTACACCCGCATCCATCAGTGCAAGGCAACCGCCGCAGACTGAGGCCATAGAACTCGAACCGTTGGATTCAGTAATCTCGGAAACGACCCGCAGCGAATAACCGAACTCTTCAGGTGTAGGCAATACGGCAACCAGCGCTCGCTTGGCAAGGCGGCCGTGGCCGATCTCCCGGCGCTTGGGCGTACCTACCCGACCGGTCTCACCCGTAGCGTACGGTGGCATGTTGTAGTGAAGCATGAAGCGCTCGGAGTAGTCCCCTTGCAGCGCGTCAATTTTTTGCTCGTCCCGACCCGTACCTAACGTTGCAACCACGAGCGCCTGGGTCTCGCCGCGGGTAAACAGGGTGGAGCCGTGGGTGCGCGGTAACAACCCGTGTCGAATGGTAATAGGACGTACGGTGCGCGTGTCGCGCCCGTCTATGCGCGGTTCGCCGTCGAGAATCTGGGAACGCACAATTCTGGATTCCAGCGCAAAACAAGCCTCCTTGACCGCTTGTGCATCCGGCCCGTCCTCGGTATCGACCCCAACTTCAGTGAATACCCTTGTCCAGATGTTGTCGATGGTTTCCGATCGAACCTGTTTCTGTTTGATCTGGAAGGCGGCGCGCAGATCATTTTCGGCCAGACTTGCGATTTTCTCAGCCAGCGCGGCGTCTCGCGAGGGTGATACCCAGTCCCATGCGGTAACCCCCGCTTCATCGGCCAGCTCATTGATAGTATCAATTGCGACCTGCATCTGCTGATGGCCGTAAAGAATGGCGCCCAGCATGATGTCTTCGCTTAGCTCGTTGGCCTCGGACTCTACCATCAGGACCGCTTGCTGCGTACCTGCCACAACGAGATTCAACTGAGTCTGCTTTAATTCGGTCGTGGTGGGGTTCAAGACATATTCGCCATCGACGTAGCCGACGCGGGCGGCACCAATCGGACCATTGAAGGGAATGCCGGATAGAACCAGCGCCGCAGAGGCGCCGAGCATGGCGGGTATGTCCGCATCTACCTCATTATCGGATGACAGGACTGTGGCTACGATTTGTACTTCATTGTAAAAATGATCGGGAAATAGCGGCCGGATGGGCCGATCAATCAGACGAGAAGTGAGGATTTCCTTTTCGGACGGACGACCCTCCCGCTTGAAAAAACTTCCCGGTATTCTTCCGGCTGCGTAGGTCCGTTCCTGATAATCGACGGTTAGGGGGAAGAAATCCTGCCCCTGCTTAGCGTGTTTTGCGCCCACCACGGTAACCAGGACCACTGTATCGTCCAAGGATACGATTACTGCTCCGTGCGCTTGCCTTGCTATTTCTCCGGTTTCGAGCGTTAGGTGATGAGACCCGTACGAGATGCTTTTCTTGATTTTCAATTACCTACCCTTTTCGATAAAAACATTTCAGCGCCGCGCCGGGTGAACCGATACAAGCCTAAAACTTTAGATGCTCATTCGGTCATACTATCTCAATCAGGGCTCGATATGCTATTTGCGCAAGCCGAGACGCTCTATTAACGCACGATAACTATCGGCGCTGCTGCGTTTCAAATAATCCAGCAGCTTGCGGCGTCGACTCACCATGCGCAATAGTCCGCGGCGGGAATGGTGATCTTTGACATGCGCTTTGAAGTGAGTGGCCAAGTCGTTAATGCGTGCGGTCAACAACGCCACTTGCACTTCGGGAGAACCAGTATCTCCGGCGGCTCGTTGGTAGTCGCGTACTACCTGTGCTTTTTGATCGGTTGTGACTGACATGCTACTCTCCATTACAGCTGATACGAAAGAAGGGCGATATTTTAACCTTTAACATGGTCAACGCTCAAGTAATGTTACGTTTTATTTCATGCTGAGCCTGCAGGCAAAGCTGAAGCGGTAACCGGGACTGAGGTTTAGCATGAAACAAAGTAATTACTGGCGCCGATGTATCTGGCGCTCATCTTCTGTTTACCTGCTCACTCTCGCCGTTGTCCGGGATATCGATGAACTGTGCGGGCAGAGGGGCCAGCAGGGGATGAACAGGTGACTTGCAAGCTCTTGCCTAGTCAAGTGCGGTGTCGGGCACATTACCTGGCACTGCCTCGGTAGCTTGCGGGGGATGAAACGGAGTTGCGTGAAGCAATCCCCATTTCCGTCCCGCCTAATCGCGCAACGCTAGCCAATGCGGAGCATGCGGCCCGCGAATCAGCCGCAAGACGCAGCAGTGTCCCAACGGTTAAAACCCGGCGTAGTAGTAAAGGCAGCAGCCGAGCCAAGTCGGCGCTACCATCAGGGCGTACCACATCAAGCAGAACGGTTGGAGGTGAAAATTCCAACGGATCCGAGATTGCCCGCACGGCCAGAAACGGTAGGCCGGCATGAGCGGCAGCTTCCGCTACGGCTCCGCTTTCCATGTCCACTGCGCAGGCCCCGGTAGCTTGCGCCAGCTCGGATTTTGTCGTGCCCGACGTCAGCACGCCGGCGCTCGCAGCCAAGATGCCTCCAACGACACTTATGTGCGCAGGCAACCGCTGCCGCAGACGGTCGCGCCAGCTCAAGTCAACTTCCAGTAAGCGACCAGTATGGATCAATTCCGGCAATACTAAATTCCCGGGACGCAAACTTGGCTCCAGGGCTCCCGCAAAACCAAAGCTCATCAACGCTGTCGCGCCAGATGCACGCAACCCCTCGGCAGCTGCGCGCGCTGCTTCTGCACCTATACCGGAAAGCCATATCGCTCCATGCTCCCCGAGGCCGATCCGCTCGTTGAATGGTAGGCGACCCTGGGTAATGCAGCGAGCTTCAACTCGCATCGCGGTGACAATGCCTACTCCCCTCACACAAATGCATTCCCGGTCAGCGCCTGATATCTGGTCAAGGCCCATAGGGGGAAATATTTTGTGTACCCGTAGTATCTCAGGTAAAAAACTCGTGGGAAGCCAGGCGCCGTAAACCACGGGTCGTGCCATAGTCCATCCGCGTCCTGAGTATTCAGCAAGTATGCGATGCCTCGGCGCACTTCCGGGCAATTCGCTTCACCTGCCGCCATCAGACCCAGCAGCCCCCACGCGGTTTGAAACGATGTGCTTACCTTGAACTGGCCTGCCTGCTGCGGTTCGAAATAACTATCGTTACCTTCGCCCCAGCCTCCATCATCCCGTTGCACCGACTTTAGCCATAGCACAGCGCGGCGGACGGCGAGATCACCCACATCAACACGGGCCAGACGGAGAGCCTCCAGCACGGACCAGGTACCGTAAATATAGTTGCTTCCCCAGCGCCCAAACCACGCGCCGCTCGGTTCCTGTTCGCGGTATAGGCAGGCAAGGCCTCGCTGTACAGCTTCCTTATGCCGGTCCTCGCCGTGCAGGGCCAAGAAACCGGTACATCGCGCCGTGACATCGCTGGTCGGGGGGTCAAGCAAAGCGCCGTGGTCTGCAAACGGAATTTCATTCAGGTAGTAATATGTATTGTCGGAGTCGAACGCGGCAAAACCACCGTTCCGCGACTGCATGCCCGCGAGCCAGTCTGCGGCGCGTACGATGCTCTGGTGGTATGCCGCCGGGTCGGCCTGCTGTAGAGCCCATGCTACCGCCGCGGTATCGTCCAAATCCGGGTAGTGAGGGTTGGTATATTGAAAAGCCCAGCCGCCGCCCAGGAGTTCCGGATGCTCTTCCTGCCAATCCGCAGGTGCATCAAGTATTTGATTAGGAATTAGCCAATCGAGCGCCTGTCGAATAGGCTTCTGGTCGGCGTTGATATCCTCTTGTAGGGCGAGGCATGCCAGAACGGTATCCCACACAGGTGACGCGCAGGGTTGGCACCAGACACGCTCGCCTTCATCCACCAGCAGTTTACGTAGTGCACGGCGGCATTGCTCCCGATGAGGATGCTCGTATGGATAGCCAAGCAACGCCAACGCCTCGCCGGCGTTGACTATCGCCGGGAAGATTCCGCCAAGGCCGGAATCCCCATTAAGGCGCTCAATGGTCCAGCGTTCCGCTTTTCGTAGCGCATAGCGACGCAATGGCTTCGGAATAAACGGCTCAAACAGCGAAGCAGTACGCTCAACAACCAAAAACAGCCGATTGAGACGGGTGCGCACCGAAAAATAGTCTCGCTCTTCCTCGGGGGGAGTTGTAAACAGTTCCTGGATATGTATTTGTCGCGGGTTGACCGCGCGCGCTTTCAAGCTGCACAGGATGGAAAGCGGTACCATCACCGCGCGAGACCAGTACGCGACCTTGCTGATGTGAAATGGAAACCATCGCGGCAACAGAATGATTTCCACAGGGACAAATGGAACGCCGCGCCAGGGAATCTGCCCATACATTGCGAGCAATATGCGTGTGAATACGTTTGCCCGCGCCGCCCCTCCGTGTTTGAGAATAGCTGCGCGCGCCCGCATCATGTGAGGCGCATCCGGAGAATCTCCCACGATCTTGAGCGCGTAGTACGCCTTTACGGTGCAACTCAGATCGAAGGGGCCGCCGTAATACAAGGGCCAACCGCCGTGCTCGAGATCCTGTTTTTCACGAATGAACCGCGCGAGCCTGATTTCAAGGTCTGCATCCACGTCATCCATGAAGTGCATCATCAACACATACTCGGCGGGGATAGTGCAATCCGCCTCGAGCGGGAAACACCAGTGTCCGTCGTCTTTTTGCAATGAAAGCAGAGCGTCTCGCGCCGCGTTCAATCCGTTTTCCAGCATGGTCGGCCCGCCTGAATCCGGATAGCGATCTTGCGATGAAAGTATTGCAGCGCCTTCGAATCTTTTCATTTTTTTTACCTACCTTCCTTACGGTGAGTCAGGATACAACCCCATCCATACGGTCATGAGAACAAATACTGACAGCCACGTTTCTATTCCGCTGACCCGATACCACGCGAACGGATGGCCGAGGTCGGGATTCTTAACCATAGAAGTCCGTTCAAAAAATGCGACATGCCTCTAATACATCTATTTTTGCTATATCCCGGGACTTGACGAGGTTGGTTTAGCCGATGGTTTATCCGATATTCCAACGGCCGGTTCGTTCTGAAGGGAAGCATCATCCGACGGATCCTCGTAGCTCTCCGGCGGCGGACGGCCATCATAGATCAAGTGCTTACGTTGTTGCAAATAGCCTTCTCGTACAAATAGATAAGGGTCCAGTGCCGCCTGATCGCGAATCCGCATTGGACCGGATAATCTGGCCCGCTTGTCAATGATGCTTAAAATGGTCACGGGCGCCACGAAAGCGGTGCCTGCCACCGAACCAGCATAAAACAGGAGATTGCTGAAGACACTCACTGGAATACCCGGGGCATCGCGATAAGTGCTCGGCCCTATTAAGGGTACAAACAAGTAAGACCCGGTATTGACGCCCCAAACCCCCAGTGTCTGCCCAAAGTCTTCATCGTGTTGGGGCAGTCCCATTTGACCCGCCATATCAAAGAGCCCTCCCAAGCCAATAGTCGAATTGACTACAAAACGTAGGCTGTCCTCAAATCCCTGACGAACTTTTCCCTGCAGAAAAGCGTTCAGGATAACGTTCGGGTAGGCGAGGTTATCATAGAAATTTCCAATCGAACGCTGCATGGGGTTGGGGACGTATTTTACGTAGACATCCGCAACCGGGGCCAGAACCGCGCGATCAATTTTATCGGTGAAGTCATAGAACTTGCGATTCGTTTCTTCGTTTGGATCAATCGGATCGGTGCCAGGGCCCGCGGGATGCATCGTGGCGCAACCCGAGAGTGATAAGGCGCAAGCTAATAATAAGCCGATTGTCGCTTCACGCGTCATGATGCGTAAGAGGGAGTACAAGCGTTGATTATCTGATGGGCTCGACAAAAAAAACGAATCAGTTAATGCGTTAAATCATCACAAGGTGCGAAGTATAAACAATAATCGCCACTGGCGCAGAACTTCGCAAAGTCATTACGTTCTCGCGCCTTGAACCGGTGCCCGCAACAACACGGGCAACACCGCGAGCGTGCAGACGAGGGTAAATGTCAGTCCCACCGTGAGCATTATCCCCATACTGGCGGTTCCCTGATGCGAGGAAAACATCAGGCTGGCGAAATCAACCAAAGCAGTCAAGGCGCTGTAGAAAATCGCTCGCGCAGTACTGGTATGAACCAGTACCTCGCTCACCATCTCGTTATTCAAGCTTCGGTGCACCATATGCAAGCTGCTATCGATACCAAGACCGAGCAGCAACGGTAATGCAATAATATTTGCGAAGTTGAATGGTACATCCAGCAGAACTGTGAACGAAGCAGTGAATAAACTGGATAGCAACAGCGGTAGCAGCACTAAGATGGTATATTTTAAACTGCGCAACAATATTAGCAATATTACGACGATGCCAACAAGCGCCAGCAGAAAGGCTTGGACAAATGCCTTCACCACTGCCTCGCCTGCTTCAAGGCTTACCATGGGTGCACCGGTCGCGTTGGGCGCCAGTTCCTGCACGGCCATTACGAAACGCCGCAACTCGTCGTTATCGTTAAGATCTTTTGCCGGGTAGACGGCCACCCGGTATTCTCCAGTGTGGCTGTGCCAGCGATTGACCAGGTCAGCCGGCAGGTCGTCCTCCCCGAACGGAGCGGCTTCAGTTGCGAGCTGCAGGCTCTGCAGTGCAATGGGTAAGGTTAAGAGCAGATCCTCCTCCACCGAACTAAGCAGTTTGCCCTTCTGCTCGTCGGTCCCCGCCTTGTCAACCAAAGCAAACAGGTTGGCGAGCGATGATTTCAGCTTGCCGGCGGCTTCGGTTGCGGCATGATTGGGATGCGCTTTAATAAACTGATCCAATACTGTAGCCAGCTTGTCCAGTGCACGACGTTGCCGTGCGGTGATGTCGCTGGCGGCAGACTCGGCCCTGGTTGAAATTGTTATAAGCCCAGTCGTAAGGGCCATGTCCTCAATAAGCAGCAGTTTCTCGTCTTGTTCTGATGGCACAAAATCATTTATGGTAACCACCTTGCTTACTTCGGGAAGTTTGGCGAGGTTTTCGGCCAAACGTTCCGCTTCAGTGCGCTCCTTCGCCAGGACGATTGAATGCCAGGGCGAATCCTCAGCTTTAGCGAGTAGTTCCCGGAACGCCCGCACCGCATCGCCGCGGGGGTCTTGCATGTTCAGCAAATTGTAGTCAAACCGCACTTGGGGCAGGATGGCGAGGGCAGCAACGGAAGCCACGGCAGTAGCGGCATAGGTTGCCTTGTGCCACCTCAGGGAGAGTTCAAGCACTTTGCCGACGGGGCTCTTGGGGATTGATTTCCTGAACCTGCGTTGCGGCAGACACCGTAACAGAGCCGGGCCAATCGTCAGGGTAACAAGCAGGCTGATTATCATTCCTGTCCCGGAGATGATGCCCAACTCTGCTACGCCACTGTAGTCGGTGGGCATGAATGCATAGAAACCGATGGCGTTGGTGATAGTACAGGCTGTCAGCGCAGCGCCCGCATCCCCGCCGGAAACCTGTATGGCCTGATCCGGCGGGGAACCACTTTCGAGAACCTCTCGATACCGCAGTAGAAAGTGGATGGCGAAATCCGCGCCCAAGCCAATATACAGCACGGCGAATGCGATAGAAATGAGGTTCAAGTGGCCGACAACCGCAGTGGCAAATGCCGCAGTAAGAAGCAAACCCATCGTCAGACAGACCAGGACGTTAACGATCAGCCCGCCAGTGCGCATGGCAAAGTACAACACCAGGCCCACCATAACAAAGGTGATCACGCCGGCATATTCCATCCCACTAAGCGAGCTTTTAAGTTCCTCATTGGCTAACGCCGCCTCACCCGTGATTCGTAGGCGTATCGGGCCGCCCTCTGTCACACCAATATCTTTTGCGATGGTATGCAGAGCGTTAAGGGATTGTTCCGCCGGAGATAGCTGAGAAAAATCCTGCTTCGGCTTGACGACGATTATGTGTTGATATTTATCCTTTTGTGCCTCGCCGCTGAATAACGCTTGCCATGACTGCGCTCTCGGCGTTCCGTCGATACGCGCGTCCAGCGTTGCGCTTATCCCTTCCATGACGGGCCGCAGTTCCATGTTGCGTCCCTTGGTCATTTCTGTAACTGCCAGCGTGAGCACGTCAGCAAAAGCAGTCAAGGTAGGATCATCAGCGATCTGCGCGATAAGCGGCTGCGCGGCTACGATACGATCGGTAATTTGCACCAGCTCCGGAATACTTTCGTATAGCAAACCGTTACGCGCAAAGAAATCCTCGGCGGTTGGCGCAAAGACATCCTGAAAATTGGTGGTGTCCGCCTTCAACCGCATGGCAAGACGTTGCGTCGTGGCACGTGCTTGCTCGGGCGTAGGCGCCTCCACGACCAGCAACATGGTATCGATATCTTGCGGAAACGTTTCGGTGTAATGCCTCATGTTGACGCGAAACGGCAAGTGCTCCGAAAGCATGTCCGTGGTATCGGTGTTCATGCCAAGGTTACGCGAGACATATATCCCGCAGGCAATCGCGCCCAGTAGGGCAATGAGAAGAACCCAGGCACCGTGCCGATAGGACATGGTAGACCAGCGCGCAAAAATTTCGTAAGTGCGGCTGTGAGAAGCTTTGGTCGGTGTGGTCATACCTCGGAGAGCAATCTGAAGCGATGAATCCGTGACGCGGCTTTAAGGGATATGATGCGCAAAAAGGCAACGGGGCCGGCGGTCTTTCCGGCAGACGCGCTACCCGTAAGGCCCGGGGCCCGCAAGGTTGACAGACTCGACTTGTTTAATCTTGCTCGGTCTGGACGATTTTGTCCTTGAGCATATCAATCAGCGCCTGGAAGCCGTCGCGCTGAAGGATCGCACGATATTCCACGCGTTTTAGCGCGAGATCGCTGACCCCATCAGCAAGGACATTGACGATCCGCCACCCGTCGTTTGTCTGCCGGAGGACATAATCGAAACGTACGGGCGGCTCACTACCCGATTGGACGAACCGAGTACGCACCATAACTTGATCCCTTGGCATGGCCTGCTGCTCAATGAACTCGAAACGCTCACCCTCGTGACTTTTAAACCACCCCGCATAGGTGCCAATGCTAAGCTTTCGGAAAACATCAGTGAAAATGCGCTGCTGCTCCACGCTCAACTGTGTCCAATTGGCACCAAGTGTTGTGCGCGCAATAAAGTCGAGATCGTGAGTTTGGTCAACTGCCTTAGCCAACAATTCAAACCGGCCGCGGTAGCCCAGTTTCCCACCCTCGCGCATCGACTTGATCAGTGTCTCTTGCAGATGGCTCACCACCTCCTGCGGCCCGGGCTGCCCCTGCGTCTGCGCCCAGGATGCCGGAGCAACCAGGAGCATCAGCACCACCATCTGAAATTGAAAAAGCGACTTGATCGAGCGCAGAATTCTCATAGCGAAAGCCTCTAAAACAATGCGCTAGTCGCCATCAAAGCCCCAACAAGCTATGATACTTGGGGCTTTGAAGACCTAGATGCATGCGCTGTTATCGTTGAACCTTAACCGGAATTCCTGCAAGCGTTTTCGGAAGTTTGGGTTCGTCGTCTGCCCAGGTCGGTGAAGGCTCAGCCACCATTGGACCAGTCGTTTTCGGACCTCTGATGGAGGTGATCAACGCCTTTACCGGATGCTGTAACATATCTTCGACCGCAGTTGCTTCATAGCCGCAATGGGCCATGCATTGAGCGCATTTGGGATTACTGCTGTTTCCGTATTTGTCC
The DNA here is from genome assembly GCF_900113575.1 of Nitrosospira sp. Nsp14. GTDB lineage: Bacteria > Pseudomonadota > Gammaproteobacteria > Burkholderiales > Nitrosomonadaceae > Nitrosospira. The sequence continues at coordinate 104,776 of NZ_FOPV01000001.1, read as the reverse complement.
CATGGCGTATCTTCAAGCAGTTCCTTGAACGTCGCTGCGTAACCTTCGTCAGACAAGAGATAGCAGGGCTTTTGCCACCCGAAGACGTTACGCGTGGGGTTGCCCCATGGGGTACATTGATAGTTCTGGTTGCCGGCGAGAAAATCAAGATAAAGCGAAGAATGGTTCAATTTCCAATTGCGCGTCTTTCCGATCTTGAAAATACCCCGGAATAGATTCTTGGTATCCTTTCCTTTAATAAAGATATCCTGCCTGGGAGCACGTTCATAGTTGAACCCCGGCGCAATGGTGGCACCTTCAATACCGAGCTCCATCGCATAATCAAGGAATTCGGCGACGTCTTCAGGAGTTTCCCCCTGAAAAAGGGTGCAGTTGACCGTTACTCTGAATCCCTTTGCCACTGCGATTTTTATGGCCTCTACCGCCCGATCGAAAACCCCTTCCTGAGCAACTGAGGCGTCATGGCGCTCTTTAAGACCATCGAGGTGGATAGAAAAAGTCAGATAAGGCGACGGGGTATAGTCGTCGATCCTCTTCTTTAACAAAAGCGCATTCGTGCAGAGGTACACATATTTCTTCCGCGCGATGATTCCCTCAACGATTTGAGGCATCTCCTTGTGTATTAGCGGCTCGCCACCAGGAATGGAGACCATCGGGGCGTCACATTCATCAACGGCGTCCATACACTGTTGAAAGGACAGGCGCTGGTCGAGGATGTGGTCCGGATAATCTATTTTGCCGCAACCTGCGCAAGCCAAATTACATTTGAACAGCGGTTCCAGCATTAAAACCATAGGATATTTTTTTACTCCTCTCAACTTCTGCTTCAGCAGATAAGTGCCTACCGCGATCTGTTGACGTAAAGGAACTCCCATGTGCAAACCCTCCAGAAAACTTCAATAAACTGATAAATGGCGGACAATATCAACCGCTTTTTTTCTCGTTTTTTAGATTAAACACCGTGCTTTCGAACACTTTCACATCGATATCGTCCATCCCGATCCGGCAGACAAGGCACAGCTTGATAATATGATGATCTCATATTTAATCCAGGTAACGTGTGAGCGGGTATTCTTCGAATATCGCCAGGTAAGGCGTCCTTACTAGCTAGCGGGTGTTCTACCCATTTTCCATTTTTTTGGCGGAACACTTGCAATGCATCGGCATATTAGCATGTATGTCGGACAAACTAAACACACAACCTCTTCAGGGTCAAAGTCCGCTCGGCATGCTCTCCTTAGGCATGGAGAACCGGTTTAGCAGTTCTTAAATATACGAACCCTTGTCAAACTTCCTGCCGGAAAAGAACTCCACGCCCTTCACCAAAACTTTGGGTTTCCCTGAAAAAAGAACCTAAAAAAATGGGGCGCCTGGGCGCCCCATTCTCAACTTCCTCTACACAATTAAAAGTTGTGACGGAGACCAATCGTGAAGGTGCTACGATTGCTGCCAGCCGGCGCATAACTCGGTGCCGTGTAGCTGACAGCGTTGGCGGCGTTGGACAGATCGTTTGCAGCTGCCGCATTGGGGTTGTCTAAATATACGTGCTGATAACCACCGAAGAAGCTGGTGCGTTTGCTCAGATTGTGGATCGCGCCCACGGTGAAGCTATCGGCTTTACGTGCTGCCGCCGCATTGACGCCCCCTGCATGAGCCTTGGTCATACCACCTTGTAAGACCAGAGTGGTATTGCCCCATCTGTATTGAGCGCTGGCATGCCAGATATTACCGTCCGCACCCCAGTTCATCGCGGAATTACACTGGCCAGTGGATTGGCCCGCATCAAGCGGGTTCGCCACCAGGGAAGCAGCTGTGGTACAGGTTGCCGCACCAATCGCATTGTTGATGTTTTCATACTGGCCGGCGAGCTTGAAGTTTTCCCAAGCCCAGGCAGCGCCAACACGCCATATTTCTTCGGTCTTGAGGCCAATGTTCTTTTGAACGGCGTTGGCATTGTCGCGGGAGTAACCACCGAAGATGTCAAATCCCATACTCCCGAAATCAAAGTGGTATTTGGCTGCAGCCTGGCCGTCGAATTCACCGTTCTTACCACCTGTATTGCCATTGCTGCCCAGGCCTCCGGGCGCGAGACCGGATATGACGCTTCCCTGTTGCAGCGGATCAAGGGTATTCGCATCGCCAGGCATCAGGATGGCTGCAAAGGAGAAACCTTCCATGGAAGCGGAATCGAAACGGATCGCGCTGTTCACAAAGCTGTTGGCGCCCGAACCCATGCCATTGGCCGCGCCACTCATGGTCCCGCCGGCGCCGTTGGCTTGCAGGGTGGTGTATGCGAACGGATCAATGGTCATACCTCCCGCGAAATCCTTGAAGGGAGATTGAACGCGGCCGAATTTGACATCGCCCCACTGGTTGCTGGAGAGTCCGACCCACTGCTCACGAGGAGTCGTGGCGGAACCGGAACCGGCATTCAAGCCCATTTCGAGGCGGGCATTGGCTTTCAAGCCGCTCCCCAAATCCTCGGTAATGTGCAGACCCCAACGGGAGGAGCGGGAGTTATCTTGGAGAGATCCTTGGCTGCCCTGGCTGGAAAAGTCAACGAGGCTGTATTCAGCTTGTACCCGACCAAAAATCGTGACGTTCGTCCCCTGAGCGGATGCAACCACCGGGGCCGCGAGTGCACCAGCCACGGCCAGCGCAATCAGTTTCTTTTTCATGTGGAAAATCTCCTTTAAAGTTGAAACGGTGGGGCCTCTCACCGACCCTATTTCGGTGGAGTCTATCCCGCTACTATGGACCTCTCTAAATGAGAGGGTTGAGAGATTGTGCCTAACGCGGCTACACCTAGCAAGGAAATAAAGAGAGTTTCGGGATATGGAAGAGGTATGTGTTGCTTTTTTGCAACAAATACTTCCCGGCGGCGATTCAACTGGGATGCGTCGGCTTGCTCGGCGGTGCGTCTGCGGCCCTTGGGGCAGACCCTAGCCGAACAATCTAGCCAGTTCCGCACCTGGATTGGCGGCACGCATGAACGCCTCACCTACTAGAAAGGCCTGAACTTGACGCGCACGCATCAGATCGACATCGGCTGGCGCAAGTATGCCGCTTTCCGTTATGACGATCCGCCCCGGGGGAATTTCTTCCAGCAGCTGCAGGGTTGTGTCCAGGCTGGTTTCGAACGTCTGCAGATTGCGGTTATTGACACCGATTAAAGGGGAAGTGAGTTGTAATGCAAGTTCCAGTTCCGCACCATCGTGCACCTCAACCAGAACTCCCATCCCGAGCCCGTGAGCGCACGATTCAAGCCTGCGCATATGGGAGAGCGCGTCCCCATCGTCGCTCACATCCGCCGCCGCATCGCCGGTGGGGAAACGAGGGTGAAAAGCAGAAACGATAATCAGGATGCAATCGGCGCCCATCGCCCGGGCTTCGACCACCTGATATTCGTCGATGATGAAATCTTTGCGCAGGACAGGCAAATCACAGGCAGATCTCGCCAGTTTTAGATATTCCGCACTTCCTTTGAAAAATTGCGCATCGGTTAGCACCGACAGGCAGGCCGCGCCGTGCTTTGCATAGCTTGAGGCAATGGCAGCCGGGTCGAACTGCGCGCGCAGCACGCCCTTGCTTGGACTGGCTTTCTTGATTTCCGCGATAACGGCGGGTAGCCCTGCATCAATTTTTTTGCGCAGCGCGGCAGTAAAATCCCGGGGTGGGGGCGCGGACTCAGCCTCCCGGCGCAAAGCGGAGAGGCAGCGCGCCGCCGTCGCAGCCGCCACCTCCTGCTGCTTGACGGCCAAAATCTCTCGCAATATGTTGCCCATAACTATGCCAGCCCGGCTCTATCGCGATTGGAGAATTGGATAAATTGGCGCAGCTTAGCTCTTGCCGCCCCACTTTCTATCGCTGCCCGCGCTTTTTCTACGCCTTCCTCCAAGGACCCCGCCGCGCCAGCAACGTAGATTGTCGCACCTGCATTGAGGGCCACGATATCCAGCGCCGGTCCGGGTTGATTATCCAGGACAGCCATCAGTATCTCCCGGGATTGCGCACTGTCTCGAGCTTGTATCGTTTCGATAGCAGTAGTTTTCATGCCGAAATCTTCCGGAGCGATTGTGTATTCAATCACCTCTCCGTGCCTGAGTTCGCTAACCCGGGTCACGCCAGCGATGGTTATTTCGTCCAGTCCGCCTTGCGCGGTGCTGCCGTGCACCACCATCACATGCTGACTACCCAGACGCTGCAGGACGCGCGTCAAGGTACCGACGAGTTCAGGGTGAAATACGCCCAGCAGCTGGTTTTTTGCGCCCGCAGGGTTGGTGAGCGGCCCGAGGATATTAAAAAGTGTGCGCACCCCAAGGTCACGCCTAACCGGGGCCGCATGCCGCATGGCACTGTGAAAATTAGGCGCAAACATGAAACCCAGACCGGTTTCTCTTATATTCTCCGCAATTTCCAGTGGTGTCTGATTAAGATTAACACCCAGGGCCTCAAGCACGTCCGCGCTCCCGGATTTGCTGGATACTGAGCGGCCACCATGCTTCGCTACACGGGCGCCGGCCGCGGCCGCGACAAAAGCCGCCGTGGTGGATATATTGAACGTATGGGCCGAGTCTCCACCAGTGCCGCATGTATCCACAAGCTGACGATCATCCGGCACATCAACCGGAGTGGCGAATTCACGCATCACCTGAGCAGCGGCCGCGATCTCTCCAATCGTCTCCTTCTTTACGCGTAGTCCCGTGATAATGGCTGAGATCAGCGTGGGCGACAATTCTCCTCGCATGATCTGCCGCATGAGCGACAGCATCTCATCGTGCAAGATCTCACGGTGCTCGATAATACGTGCCAGCGCTTCCTGCGGTTTCATGTTGGTCCTTTCAGGGACTGTATCTGCACAGTCCTTTATCGGCGGGTTTTAGCTCCCGCAGCCGAATTCAGTCTTCACTGCTTCAAAAAATTCTCGAGCAACTGGTGCCCATGTTCGGTGAGCACGGATTCCGGATGAAACTGCACACCTTCTATCGCAAGGGTTTTATGGCGTATGCCCATTATCTCGCCTCCTTCGGTCCATGCGGTTATTTCCAGGGAATCAGGGAGGCTTTCCCGCTCAACGACAAGCGAATGATAGCGGGTCGCGGTAAACGGGTTCGGCAGACCACGAAATATGCCGGCGCCCGCGTGAAAAATGGGCGAGGTTTTACCATGCATGACCTGTTTCGCATGGACGATCTTGCCGCCGAAAGCTTGACCTATACTCTGGTGGCCGAGGCAAACGCCCAATATGGGAATCTCGGTATCATATGACGCGACGAGCGGCATCGAGATGCCTGCTTTGCTTGGCGTGCATGGACCGGGTGAAATGACGATACGAGCGGGCCTTAACCGGGCTACCTCGTGGGGCGTAATTTCGTCGTTGCGAAATACGACCACGTCCTCCCCCAACTCACCAAAATACTGCACCAGGTTATAGGTGAAGGAATCGTAATTATCGATCATCAGCAGCATATGGCGAGGACTAGCGCGTATAAAGGGTCCTGCTGATACCCAATCGCTGTGCCGCGTGGGTTCGTGAATGTGGATAACGCAGGAAACCCGATATTATCCCTTCGCGCAGGCGCGCCCGCAAGGGTAAAAATCAGACGCGAGCTCGGCGAAACAGATGAGAACGCTGCAACTGAACTACCCCCCATTCATGAGGAATAACGCCATTTCTGTTTTTAGATCACAGGCGGCCGCAGGGCTTCCGGATGAGAAAGGGGGACCAAAACTCCCTTGTTTACTTGATGCGCTCTATTGCGTTAAAAAATTCGTTGTCATTCATCCGCGTCAATGCCTGTATTCCCGCACGCAGCAAGTAACTCTTTTTTATTGGCCTGCCCTGATCGGCGCAGCGCTTCTTAAGCACAGCAAGCTGCTTGTGCTCGTTTTCAGGAATGGAGTAACTGTCGTGCCGCAGTTTATTTTTTTTCGGCGTGGAATTGGCGGTGATATCCGTCTTATCGGCCTTATCTAACTCAACGTCCCTAACTGCTTTCACCGCCTTATCTGTTTTAGCAACCTTATCTGTTTTAGCAGCCTTATCTGTTTCATTCGCTATTTTTCCTCTTCTTGCCGGTTTCCGCGGCATTTCGCTTTCCGCCGCGCTTTGGCCGGTTTTTAGGGGCGCGGACGATTTAAGACTCTTGGCAGCTATAACCTTTTTTTGTTTGGGAGCAGGCTTACGCACCGGCTTTTCTTCGGCTCCCACCGCTTCTTCCTTTTCCATATCTGTGCTCGATTTCGCACGCCCCTTACGCGATGTCATTGTCATGTTGTTCTCCTGAATCATCAAATAACGATGCAAAGTATAGCGCTTTAGTACCGGTTACCCGGAGGTTCACGCCCCGTTCTATACAGACAACGGATGGGGCTATTCTACCCGCATATTAGCGGATTTTACATGAATTGCATTCTCCCGTTGCCTGGAACTGCCGGGGCAGAATCAATTGATCGTGCGTTCCAGGCGCTGGCCTTCAAGCTTCTCGCGATAGTTTTCGAGAAGATTTTCCATTTCAACGCTTTTCATGCGTGTGAAGGGCTCAGCCTCCAGAATCGCATTAAAAGCACCCTTTCTGGTGTACCAGTCAACCAGTTCCATACCTATGCGATAGAGTTCAGTGTTATTGGCTTCGCAAAGCTTTCTTTGCTCGTTCTCCTTCGCGAGTACGCTGACAGTCTTCTTCAAATCCTGTTGCAATTGGTCGCGCTGAGCGGAGACCGCCTGGTTTTGTTTCTCCGCCTCATCCAGCCGTGCACGCAACTCGGCCTTTTCATTGTTTGCGGCCTCGATTAACTTCTCCAGTTGATGGGCTTTGGCAGCAGCGCTTGCCGTGGAGCGCTTGTGAATATCGATTTCTTTCTGGGTCTCTTTCTGGGTCTTCTTCAGTGCGTCTTCAAGTACCGTTTTTTCCTGGTCCACAGCGGATTTCTGCTGCTGAATCTCCGTCAATTGCTGCTGCATGCGCCGCAGCACCTGCCGCTCTCTTTTTTGATCCTTAGTGTCGGTAGCCATCGCAGGTCCGGAATACGAGGCGGCTATCAGAAAAACAACCGCCACCGCTTGGCAGAACAGTCGCAAAGTCATGTATTTTACCCGACGATCCTACAGCAATTTAGCGTGCAATACGGTGAATAACCCATGCTCAATGGTTGCCAGTTTTGTTGTCGCCGCTGCTAACCGTTTCGGCGCCGAAGGTTCGGTCGCCCAAGCTGCGACACACCAGTACATTAGAACCTGGCATTAAAGTCGAAGTTTACCGTGTCGATGCCGAGGGGCAGGCCGCTAATGTTGTCGTAGGACATATAACGAACACCCAGCCAGGTGTTATGCGCGACGCCGTATAGGGCCTGAAGCGTATAACCCTTGTGATTGGTGCCCCCAAGCAGATAATTGGAATCAGTAAAAGCGTCCAGCATCGAATCACGCTCCGAGCGGCGATAAAATCCCATCACCTGCCACTGGCGCCGCTCGGAAATAACCGGGTAACCCACGGTCAGGCGCGCCTGGTAGGCGTTGACTTCGGGCTTGATATTCTGCCCCGTTCGAGCAAGAATTTTGCCTTCGTCATAGCCTACGTTGCGAACGAAGTCCAAGGTGCCGATAACGTGAATCGGCCTGAATTTGGCATAATCCGCCACGATGGTTAAATTGGCAATCTTATAGTCCGCGGCCAATGCCCAGAGGTTGGTGGTTGGATTGCCATCGTTATCGATATTGAAGAGGCTGTTGCCTTTCTGCCGGAACAGGGGAGCAGTCTGATCATACAATGTATCGCCAAAATTTGGATTGCGGACACCGGCAATATCCCGAAAGTCATAATACGCAGCGCCGACCCTGACCGTGGTGTCGGCATCCGCCGGGACCCACTCGAATCCCGCCTGTGCTCCATAAAACCATTTATCCTTGGCTTTGACAGTCTCGCTCTGATTAACTTGCTGTAGAGGAAATATCCCCGCGTTAAAAAAGGGCTTGATCACCCGATCCTCTTTCATCCACGGGTTAAGATTAACTGCCAGGCCTTCGAAGTTCAGGTCAACGTCCCATAAAAGGTCCGTATGCACTACCCCGGCTTGAGGAATAGTATGCGGGCCTTTGGGGATCGGGCCAGTATATACATTCCCCAGCGTGCCCACGAAGAAGGGGTTGGGGAAACGTCCGGCGGTGACTGCTACCCCATTCCAGGGAGCGAGCTTGAGGAAAACCTGATCGAGCACGAAAGTGAATTTACTGTTGTAAGTTCCGAAGGTCTGCAACGTGGACACGGGAGATCCCACCCCCACGAGGTCGCCTGTAACGCCGGCACCATTCACATTCCCAGTAGTAAGGCGCAGCCCAAGGTCCACTCCCTTGGTAACATTCGCGTTGATGCCAAGCCGCATGCGGACCCGTTCGCGGTGTTCGTCCTCAGTGGTGTTGTTGATTTGCTGCCCCATGGCTTGAAAATTGGCGGCGGGCGCGTTACTGTCGGCATAGAAATCAAGCTGCTCCCGCAACCGTATGTCGCCCTCCATCTTGAAGCGGCTTAGCCACTCAGGAACCGCGTTTACGTCTCCCCAGCGCTCCTGCTTGGCTTGGAACACCACTTCCTGGCGTAGCTGGTCGCGGATTTCGCGCTTGACATGCTCGGGCACATAGGTAACCCGTACTTCACCCTTCTTGGGTTCCACGGCTTCAGGCTGCGCATTTTTTTCATGCGCCTGCGGGTGCGAAGCCTTCGCCTTTGCTTCCGCCTTCCGGATCATTTCGTCGGCCACTTCCTGCTTGATAACCCCTTGTTCGACCAGAAGCCGGATGAGATTCAACGTCGTCTCATACAGGATTTCAACTCTTTCCCGCTCATCGGTTTTTGCCTGCGCGGCGCCCGCACATGCCAGCGCCAGCGTCGCACTCGCAAGCATCAAACTAATATTCATTTCTTACTTTCTCCAGCCATCAGGCGCGCGAGGTCACCCGTATTTTTATTGGTTGCGGCATGTCGGCCGGCGGAGCCTCGCGTAAGGCTCGTAAATTTTGCAGCACATCCTTTAGCAACTGATCGACTTTGGCATCACCCGTTGTATCACCCAGAACAACTCGCGATATCTGTCCCCGGGGGTCGATCCACACCTTCACTATCACCTTGTAGCTCTTGTCCTTCAGCGCTTGTTCCCGCGCGAGCGCATCCTGAAAAGCCGAATTAATCGCCTCGTTTACTATCCCGTCATACCAGGCCCACGGATTTCCTCCTCGGCCGCTCCCGATCAGGTCAGATCCGCCTTTTTTCCCCACCAGACCGAACGAGTCACCACTTCCAGTCCCCTCGGCATCAACAGCGAGATCCGGCCCGGGCGGCGGCTCATCGGCCTGATCCATCGGCTCTGGGTCAGGTTCGGATATCTTTATTTCTTCCTTAACTACCGGTTCCGGCGGTTTCTGCTCGGGTGGCGGTGGAGGCGGAGGGGGCGGCTTGATCAAGGTGATCTGCTGCAGCCCCTGTTTTTTTGGGGGCTCGGCACTGCCGAGAAAATCCTTCAGCCACAATCCCACCATGACCAACGCAGCCAGGCCGAGTACGACGCCCCCCCAGCGCAGCCAGGCCGGCCGTTCCTTTTCTTCCATGGCATTACTTCACCAGGCGCTGAGTCACGAGGCCCAACTGGGTAATATCCAGCTGACCCAGTAATTCGAGAACGTCCATCACCTTGCCGTATTGCACTACCGTATCCCCTTTGATTACGACGGGAAGCTCTGGATTAGCGGCTTTCAGCTGACTTAACCGGGTTCTTAGCTCGTCCATCGTCACCGGATAAGCATCCAGAAAAATCTGTCCGCTTTCGTTGATCGTGATCGCCTTGGTCTGCGGTTTGGCCAGGCTGGGGGTATTGCTAGCCTTGGGCAGATTAACTTTTATTCCCTGCACCGATGCGGTCGTCATTATTATGAAAATCACCAGCAGCACATAGGCGAGATCCAGCATGGGCACCACATTGATCTCGTCGTAAAGTTCGTTCTCTTCCTGTACCTTCATGCCATCCCCGGTTAGCGGCTGTAGTTTTCGGCAAGCTTGGTGATGAATTCATCAACAAAAATATGCATTCTGGAGACGATGGCCTTGATGCGCGATGCGAGGTAGTTGTAGCCAAACAGCGAGGGGATAGCCACCGACATCCCCGCCACTGTTGCTGCGAGCGCTGCCGCGATACCCGGCGCGATCGCATTGACGTTGACATCCCCGGCCGCGGCGATCGCTGCAAACGTGATCATCACGCCCATGACCGTGCCGAGCAGGCCGATGAAAGGCCCGCCGGAAATAGCGATCGTGAGCAGCACCATGAATTTGTTCATGCGCTGGATTTCTTCCACCAAGCCGGCGTCCAGGCTGGCGCGAATCGCGTCGAGTGCTTGCGGCGATAGAGACTTGGTGATTTGGGTGGCATCGGTATTGTCAAAACGATGCGCGAGTTCCACGGCCCCGATGTGATATATGCGATATAGGGAAGAATGTTTGAAGTCTTTTTCCAGGCCACCGCTTTTGTCGATCATCGCGAGGTCGGTCGAGAGTTCGCGAAACCGGTGCATGAAGCGGCTATTGGACTTATCAACCCTGTTGATATAGACCGCCTTGCTGTACATGACCCATATTGCGATCAGCAGCATGACTGCGAGGAACCCGATCGCAACCCATCCGTCGACCGTAAGCGACTTGAGGATTATGCCCAGGTGCGATGCGGCTTCAGCATTCCCTTCAGCACTCTCCTCTTCACCCACCGTGACCAGCCCGGACTCGGGCCCCAGCGCGGCCTGCACAGCCATCCATTCCATGCCTCGGGCCACACCGGACACCTGCACCTCGTCCATTTCGCCCTTGAAGCCGGCGCCAAGCGTCGCAGCGCCTACGGGCATGGCCGCGCCAGACGCCTCATCTGCCGGCTTCCCGTCGAGGTACACTCGGAGCGTGTCGGACAGCGTTACTCCGACGTGGTGCCACTTCCCTACGCCAAGCGGCGTCTTCGATACGACGTTGGCTCCGCCGGATTTCACCCTGACAGCCCCCGCCTCCAGTGACACGGTAATACCGTCGGACTGGAGCAAGACGCCATCGAGTGACGAGGGCTTCACCCATGCAGCAAAACTGTAGCCGTTGCGCGCGCTTACCGCAGGCAGTACTACGGTTCTGGAACCGTCAAACCCCGCCCCCCCGTTGGAGAAGGACGCCGCGACACGCTGTACGGAAGACTGTGCGTGCAAGCCGTTGGGCCCGCTGTCCTGCGGATTTCCATCCCGCTCTGCGAAATGGTAAACGGCGCTGCTGGCATCATACGTCCCCTTGGGATCCGACGCGGATACGGCGTTCTCATTACCAAAATAGAGGAATAGCTCCGCCTGCGACGTGAGCTTGGGAACTTTCACCCACACCAGCGCCAACTGGTTTGCGCTGTCCCATTTCTCAACGTTAAATTTCAGTTCGGTTGCGTCGTCCGCGGCGACAACGCGCAAGTCCCCACCATCATCGTTGGTCGAGAAAAAATCGAAGTTTCCCGTGTGCAGCCGGATCAACACCGGCGCATCCATTACCTCGCCAGCCGGACTTTTCAACGTAACTTTTTTTCGGCCTGTCCAGTCGTTATTCCACCACGCATGACTCGATAGGGAAAACGTGCATAACAGTACAGCTAGTAGGGGGACAAGGGCGCGCATGACAGATCGTCTAAACAAGTGTGTGGGATTATCCGTGGATGAGGTTACAGCCATTAGCAACGAATATGAGCCAAAAGGATCATATTCGCGCGTTCGAGGACGAACGAGGCGAGACAATCATCAAGTCCCGAATAACCACCGTCCCTGTTGGTCGGGAATATGAATATGCTGCAAGGAACTGACTATCGGGCGAAATTCGAATAGAGGTGGCGGTACGTTGTCCACTTTTGCCGCGGACTATCGAGATTTGTGGAGGCCGGGCTAGTGTTCGATACTCTGGGAAAAGCGTTTCCTTGCCTGGCTTTGGGATGCGATTGCTGAAACAATTGATCTGTTTGGATCAGCCACCCTCTCGTGGAAATGAAAAAGAACAAGAGTAGCGTCAGAGTCTGCATCGCTATGGACGTGACTGAACGTGACGAATTCTTTTGAAAACGGGAGACCTGCCATGCTTACAAAAAAATCCGCTTTTTCAGCTCTGACGACATCCCTGTTGCTGATTGCCCTTTCCATGGCGGCCACGACAGCGTCCGCGAGCAGACAACACGATGACGATGACGACCACGACCATCATTCCGATGGTTCGGGAAGCCATTCCGAAAACAGCATGAAGATCCAGCTCGGCCCCCGCCCTTACTTCCTCGTCAATGACATGCAAGGAGGCGCTCTTAAAAGAAGGCTTAAGAGTTGCAGCAATGGTCCGTTCCATAAAACAGATTTTTCCATTGGTCACCGGGGTGCGGCCTTGCAGTTTCCGGAGCACACGAAAGAATCCTACGAGGCGGCGGCACGCATGGGCGCCGGCGTCGTGGAGTGCGACGTGACCTTCACCAAGGACAAGGAGCTGGTTTGCCGCCATTCGCAGTGCGACCTGCATACCACCACGAATATCCTCGAAACGCCGCTGGCCGCAAAGTGTACCCAGCCTTTCACGCCCGCCCAGCTTGATGCCGACGGCAATGTTGTGCAGGCAGCCTCGGCACAGTGCTGCACCAGCGACATCACCCTGGAGGAATTCAAGACGCTAAGAGGTAAGATGGATAGCTTCAATCCTGCGGCAACCACCGTCGCGGCTTACCTGGGGGCTAATCCCAGCTGGCGCACCGACCTTTATGCGGGTCCCACCAGCGGTACCCTGCTCACCCACAAAGAGAGTATTCGTTTATTCAAGAGACTCGGCGTGAAAATGACGCCCGAACTCAAGAATGCCAGTGTTCCCATGCCTTATGACAGTGATGGCGACGGTACCGGGGATTACACGCAGCAAAACTACGCACAGCAAATGATTGACGAATACAAGGCCGAAGACGTCAAGCCCCGAAATGTTTATCCGCAATCGTTCGATATTCGCGATATACGCTACTGGATCGCCAAGGAACCAGAGTTTGGCAAACAGGCGGTTTATCTGGATGACGCGAACGTGGTTGCTGAGCTACCCTCCGCCGCCCAACTCGCCGCTTACAAGGCCGAGGGCATCAATATCGTCGCTCCGCCGATATTCGCACTGCTGGACGTCGATGACAGTGGCAATATCGTCCCATCCCGGTACGCCCGCGATGCCAAGAAGGCGGGACTCGACATCATTACCTGGACCCTGGAGCGCTCCGGCATCTTGGTCGACGGCAACAACGACTTTTATTACCAGACGTTCGATTCTGCCATCAAGCGTGAGGGTGATATGATGAAAGTCCTGGATGTCCTCGCCCGGAACGTCGGTATCCGCGGCATATTCAGCGATTGGCCCGCCACCGTCAGCTACTATGCAAATTGCATGAATATCAAATAATCCGATTGCCCACTTACGAGGAAATTAAACGAGTAGCACCTTGCACCCTGACGGAAAGACAAACCCCAGCCATACCAGCAGTAACGATTCTGGCAACCCATCGCTGCATGACATGATCGAGGCCGCAAGCTGTCTCGCTGGGCATTTCTGAAAGGTTCCCTGAGCGCCACCGCAGTCACCAAGGACGACGGCGGGGTGATCGGTTCCTGACATGCAATAATCACCCACCCGAGAAGTAAGCATACCCGACTTCGCCGGGGGGTGTCCTCGGGCGCTACGCCCTTACCCACTGTAAAGCTGTTATTCCCCGTGCCCGATCACCTCGGTAGAAATAAAGGTGGGCTTAAGCTTTTTCATCGTTTCAGCCGTTCGCGCTGCATCCGACAGATTCTGTGATAAAGCCGCAGTCGCCTTGGATACGTCATCTCCCTGCGAGGTGGAACCAGAAGTGGTGGCTGTTACCGCGCTCGCATCCGCTACCGGGGTGCCGGTGGAAGTGCCCGCAACCGCAATATTGTCCGCGCCCAGCACGACCTGGGCAGCTATATTGAGATTGTTGGCCCGGATCCCGGCATCTCCGGCATTGACCGTGCCAGTTGGCGCAATCAGGTCGATGTCGCCAGCGGGCTTCCCGCCGCTGGAAAGGGCTCCTATCCCGCTACCCGACGCCGCGCCTTGCAATTCCTGCGTCACGTTACCCTGTGCATCGACTTTAATCAAAGGCGGAGGCACCGCGGTTGCACTCTTCTTGCCTTTACCGGCATCGATATCGCCCTCGCTCGACCACAGCAGGACGTCGCCGCCGCCCACCGTGAGAATGCGCGACTGATTGACGGTGATATCGTTACGAGCAAAGCCGCGCACATCCCCCTCCGCGACGGTCAGCATTCCAAGGACATCGTTGCCCACGTCTACCAGTATCGCGGGTGTATTGGTGAGACCGACAATCAGGTCCCCGCCAGGCACCATGAACTCGATATTCCCGCCGCGCTCGGTCTTGATACGGCTGGCAAACAGGTTGATTTCTCCCTGGTAGTTTTTAAAGCTGCCATCCTCGTTCTTCTCGCGCAATCCCGGGAACACCAGCTCCAGCGCCGCATAACCGCGCTCATAGTCAGCAGCAAACGGGCTGTCTTGATTGTTGGAGTCACGTCCGGTAACGAGCAAGGCGGAATAAACCATCGACCGCACCATGGCGCGCTGAGTGTCGACATCCAGTGCCTGTACTGCCTTCACCGCCCGCAGGGCGTCAGAGCCCTCCAGGTTATCGTTCTTCACCAGCCAGCGCGCCTGCCACAGCAGGACATCCGTCGGGTTGCCCCCGGCTTTCTCGAGTTCCGTTACCAGCCGGTTGACGGTGCCGGCGTAATCGATTCCCTGCGCACCCACCCCGGCCGCGACATGAATATCGGTGCCACCGGCGGGCAGTTCCGCATTATCGAGGTCGCCGCGGCTGACGATTCCGGCGGAGGTGCCCAGGTCCACATTACGCCCCGCCGTCACCTCCAGCCTGCCTAGGCCGCCAACCCAGATTTTGGAATTATTTGCCCGGTCGTTTCCAGTAGTAAAAGCAATATCACGGCCTGCTTCCACCCGGCTGATATCATTCTTGCCCACATGCTGCGCTTGCACGGCTACGTCGCGCACATCCTGCCCGGCACGAAGCCTGACGGATTTAGAAAGGTCCAAAGTAAGCTCGTTTGGACTCCCCTTGATATCTCCCGCAATAGCATAGACTCGCGCCGGCTGCGTATCGCCGGTATGCATGGGAACAGCGGCATGAACAAGAACAAGGTTCTCCGCCGTCACAGCGGTGGTCGGGAATTGGGAAGACTCTGTTCCTGGCCTGATCGCACTCGGGATCAGGGCCGGATCCCGGTCGCTCATGGATATAAGCGCGGGGATAGCGATCGAGTTCGCCGCCAGCAGCGCCAACTGCGCGCGCGCCGAGGGATAAAGTACAAGGTCAGTGGGCCCGTCATTCATGACGATATCACTCTGAAACGCCGTGGCGGACAGGTTTGGCGGCAGAAGGGAAAGCAGCGTCGGTTGGTACCTTGAGCTCGAGATATTGAAGTTGAGCCCCGGGCCATTGACGCCTTGGGTTTTTCGGTAAGCCGCCTGTATGTCTGCACTCCCCCCGCCGCCATTGTGCATCGTCACCTTCCCACCCAGGCTCTGCATGTCTACGCCACTGTCGCGACCATAGGTCGAAAAAAGGCTCCAGCTGGGGCTTGTGGCATTGTTGACGTTGAACGCGGTGCCGGTGCCGGAAGACTGGACCACCAGATGCGGATTCAGCACAGTATGAATGTTGACGTCCCCTTGCGCGCTTACGAACGCCCGTCCTTCGCCCAGGGCCAGAATGGTGTAGAGTGGATTGCCCTGTACGGTCTGCCCGCTGCCCACCTTGCCACCAGCTGTTATGACGACATCGCCACGGTCGGCATAATATTGGCCGCCCAGCAGGTCGCCCTCGGTTGTCACGCGCACATCGCCGCCGCCGGTTGTCACCAGTTTTGTCGCATTCGGCGCAGTGGCGGTCATGCGTGCCTGGGTTGGGGCGCTGGCGGAGACGTTTTCCACGCTCCCGCCGGCCTGCAGCATGACGTTGCCACCGCCCAGCGCGCCGACGCCTTGCTGGAACTGGTCGAAGCGCACCCACCAGGCAGGTTGCCGGGTATATTCCCCGGTGGATGCATTCACGGCCCCTTGGCGGAACAGCCAGTTGGAATAGAGTTGCGCCGCGGGCGCCCCGATAATATCGCCCGTCGCCACCAGGCTGACATCCCCTCCGCCCTGGCTGAACTGGGCATTGGCGGGAACGACAAAACCGGTGGCGGTGTCTGCTATCCGTCCGGCGGTATAAATCGCGGACTTGTTATCCGCGAGTTTTATGTCGCCGCCTGCGGCGAGACGAATGTCGCCGGTGCCGGTGCGCACCAACTTGCCGGCTGCGAGGGTGATGTTGCCGCTGGCTGCCTTCACTGCCAGCGGATCGGCAGCACCGGCATCCGCGCCCGCAACCAGCCGGTAGCCCCATGAATCCCCTTCAACCAGGGTGGCGGGGATGGTGCCGCTGCTGAAAGGCGTCGCCACGTTGAAGCCATCGGAGAGATTGCTATCGAGATTGAGGTTGCCTGCCGCCCTCAGGGTCAACACGCCAGGCTCTTCTCCCGCGGGGCGGGTGGCGAGATTCCAATCATTGCTGAGTGCAAGATCGCCGGCGGAGCGCACTTCAACCCCAGTGCGCACGTGGAAGACGGCATCCCCACTCTTGCCCAGACGCGACGCAATCGTGCCGGCGTTGGACGCAAAGCTGGTATTGTCGGCATTCACCGTGTCAAGACTGAGGGTTGTGCCTGTGCTTGCGCCGGTGGCAGTCAGCGTCGTGATGTTGTCGTAAACCTTGACTGCTTCGACCACTACCGATCCCGCGCCGCTGATGCTGCCAGCGATACTGCCCACCGCCACGTCAGTGCCCGCGTCGCTCCCGGTGCGCGATGCGCGCAGCACTACTTTCCCGCCGTCTCCGTCATTACCCCCCTGCACGTCGATTGCGCTGCCTTGCGCCAGGTTCAGCGCTCCTTGGGCGGTGCCGATCTCCACAGTACCGCCGCTCTTGCCGTCGCCGGTGGAAACGGCATCGAGCTTCGCGCCGGCCAACACAGTCACATCGTTCTTCGCATGAAGATGGATGCTGCCCGCATCCTTGCTGCCGTCCTTGTCCGAGGCGTCAATATGACCCGCGACATCCAGTTTGCCGCCGTCCGCCGTAATATGCACTTCCTTCGCCTTGACCGTATCCGACGCAGCAATGCTGACATCGCCGATGCGAACCCGCAACGTCCTCCCGCCGTCGAATACGCCCTGGTTGAGCACAGTGTTGAAAGTGGAGAAGTCCGCCAACGTTCCCACATCCAGCTCGAAGCGCCCCCCGTTGCCTTTGACGCCGTTGCCGTCCGCCATCGCCGAGCCCAGCAAGCTCCCAACCGGTAAGGTCACCGCACCTTTCGGCGCGCGCACGCTCACCTTTCCTGCATCTGCCCCCAAGGGAGCGGACACGTCGACCTTTGCGCCCTCGGCGACCACCACATTGCCGTTGTCGCTGGCCAGTTCGACGCTGCCGCCGGGCGACCCGCGTTGCACGTCGAAGAAAACCACTGAGCGTCCGGCTGCGTCCGCGACCGCATTTGCGCCCAGCGTAAGATCAGCAGATGTCGCGGTAAGCTTGAGCTGTCCAGAAGGCAGGATCGCCTCGGTATCGAACATGATCTCCGTGCCCGACAGCGCCCATTTAGCTCCAAGCGCATTTACCGCCGTGAGCGCACGATCCGCCGCAGTGTCGGCGAGGTTGAGGGCGCCGCCCGCGGTCAGGCTCTGGCTGGCGCTTTGCTCGCCGCTGATACGCGCAATGCTCATGTTTGCTGTAGTGGCTGCGATATCAGTAGTCCCTGAGCCGCGTCCGATAAGCTCATTTGCCCGGATATCCACCTGGGAAAATCCTTCGATCGCTTTGGCCCCCTCGCCGAGCACCAGTTTGTCCGCGTGTATCGCCAGCGTACCGGTGCCGAGCGTACCGCCGGCGGTGGATGCCGACGCAGCCGGATTGGAAAGCGTGATGGCAGCGGCGCGCAAATTGGCGGTTTTACCGGCATTGTTCAGCCCGGCCAGCCCGCCGCCAAACAGGTTCAGGGCTTGCAGGGTGGGCTTGCCGGCGCTATTTGTCCCGCCCACGTCCACATCGCCGTACAGGTCAAAGGTGCTATAGCTGGTCAGCGTCAGCGAGTTCAGCCGGTCCAGCGCGTCCAGTTCGCCCTGGCTGAGAGTCAGACCCTGGGAACCGGACGGCGCGTTTCCGAAATTGACGCGTGTCGCACCGACTGTCAAATTACCCGCCACGAGATTATTCTTATCGTCGGCAAAAATGGTTGTGCCGGCAAAGGCATTCTGTTTGGTGGCGTCGAGCGTAATCGAATTTACCGCGCGGATCGTGCTGCCGGCTTCGCCGACCAGCGCGCCCTCGCTACGATCCGGGCTCCCGCTACGGGAAAAGGCGGCGTAGGTGGAGGCGGCCCGCACCAGCGCGCCGTTACCCTCCGCGGTGTAGCCGGCGCCGGTAGTCGTTGCCTTGCCTTGCGCGTCGATGGCGCTGCCGGACCTGAGCGTAAGCGTATCCTTTGCCGCCAGGATGATTTCTGCGCCCTTCAAGGCATGGTTGGCGTCGTTGGCCAACGTTACCTCATCCGCCGCGACGTTGAGCGTGGTGCTTGCGCCGACCGTAGCGCTGGCGGTACGCGTGCCGCCGATGAACAAGCTCGCCGCACCAATGCTGTTGAGCGTGGTGACCGCAAGGCGGGTGGCAAGCGGATCGACGCCGGAGAGTGGGGAACCTGGTTGGCTGGTGATGGCGATTTTAGGCGCGCTGATGTCGACTGCAGCCCCTCGGCCTCCCGCGCCCGCCGCGAGTTTGTAAATGCCATCGAGCTTCAGCCCGGCGGTCGTATCCAGGGATAGCAAGCCCGCGTCCTGCGGGCGGCTGACCCCGGCGGCAAAGAAGTCGGAGGCCCGGGTGAGAGTGATTTCGGAGCGCTGCAGAACCTGGTCGCGGGTCAGCACTTCGAAACCGTGCCATAAGGCATCGCGCGGACCGCCCGCGGATGCGCGGCTGTCGGTCACATAGCCGGGCACCACCTGGGTTCCGTCCTGCTTGCTATAGGCCTGCCCCGGCAGCAGGTTAGGCACATCCGTATTCAGCCTGACAGCATAGGCGCCGGGCAGCAGAGCGTAGTGCCCGGGCAACAGCGTGTACACGCCTGCCGGCAAGCCCGGTATCCCGGAAAGATACACGGCGTCGCCGGCGGCGCGGTCGAAACCGGCGTTCTCCTGCCTGTCGCCGGGGGCGAATCCGCCCGCATAGCCCGGCAGGATGGCATAGGTTCCGGCATCGCTGAGAATATCGCGCGAGCCGCCTGGTCCCACGCTGAATTCGTAAGCCTGCAAATCGCCACCACCGGCGAGGTCGAGCGTGGCGCCCGCCTGCATGTCGATATTGGCCGCGTTCATACGGATAGATTTTTCGTTCAACGCAAGCTGCGGAATCTCGAATCCAT
Source organism: Nitrosospira sp. Nsp14 (assembly GCF_900113575.1). GTDB lineage: Bacteria > Pseudomonadota > Gammaproteobacteria > Burkholderiales > Nitrosomonadaceae > Nitrosospira. The sequence continues at coordinate 85,197 of NZ_FOPV01000001.1, read as the reverse complement.
CCGGCCGGTAAACCCAGCTACGCCCGTTCACCAGCATGCCAAAGGGAATCATGCTGCCGGGGGTTGCCGCGACGGATGTCAGGCTGCCGTCCTTGAAGGTGACGACATTAGTAGCGTTGAAATTCAGTTGGCCGAATGGCGCCCACACGTTGCCGCCCTGCACGATATCCGCGGCCGTCACGGAAAGACTGCCCAACGCGGACAGAGGCTGGGTCGGCGGAAGGTTCGGCAGCACCGTATTGCGGAAGAAAGAGACCGTCTGTCCCGGCGCCTGGATGCTAAACTGGCTATAGGTGGTGGGGGCAACCACCGCACCGCTGAAGACCAGCTCCCCGGCGCTGGCAAGCGTGCCGGTGGGACGCTGTGCGCCGCCGCTGTTTACTCCCGCCAGCCTGACTTCCTGGGCCCCATTCAGTTCGGCACGCGCTATGCCGCTCAAGGCCAGGTTACCCCCAGCCAGCTCTAGCAGCTGCGCATTCGCCTTGAAAATGCCGTCGCCCGCAACCGGGGTATTGACCACCTCCACTCGCTCGATGTCATAATTGCCCAGCCGCACGGTTTGCGCCTTCAAAGCCGCCGCACCCCCCGCCATTTCGATACGCGGGGCGTCGAGCACCAGCTCGTTCAACGGCAGCATCCGATTTGCCCCAACATTCAGGCCATCTTCCAGCCGGATCACATCCAAACTTTTAAGCCCAATGCGATCGAAGCCCGCAGCCTCCAGCGCTGCGGAGCCCAGCCTCGCCTGCCCGTTCAGCCCGCTTGGCACAACAGCTCCGGGCGTCAGGCTGCCTACCTGAGGCCCCACAGTTTGCGCCAGGCTCAGCACACGCTCGCCCGTGGGGTATCCCATTTCGGGGGGGGAGACGAAGCCCAATTCCAAGCTGAATTTACCACCGCGGTTTGACCCACTGCCCGCATGAGCCGCAAAAGCGCCGTCCAGCAGCGCACCTTCGCGCGCGACCATGCGTAGCGACCCGGCATCGCTGCCCACCCACTGCCCCAACCCTCCCGCCTCATTCAGGATATCCAGGCGAACCGGCGCGACCCCCGATAGCTCTATTTTGGAACCAGCCTCGGCCACGACATAACCATATTGGGCATGCAAGGTAACGGAACCGCCATCGAGGACCTCACCCTGAGTCAGCCGATCATGGTCAAGAAAGGTGAGTGCAACGCCGCTTACATCCAATAAGGCCTGCTTGCCCAGCCACACACTGTGGCTCGGATTGAAGGGTACCGTGTTTTGGCGGCCGTGATCGAGGGTTGCGGAAATGCTGCCTCCTGGCGCGCTTACGCGACCCTGGATCTCCAGCAACCGGGCCGCCAAGAGCGTCACGTTTGCCCTGGGATCGGCCTCGATGCGCGCACCGGCGTCGATCAGCAAATGGCCTGCGTCATCGTCGGGATTTTTTGCGGTAAGAGTCAAATTCACCGGGTGGCGTATCAGGTCATCCAACTTTACCTGGCGCGTAAAATCCTCCAGCCGGCTACCGCTCGGTCGCAGAGTATAGTCCGGCTGCAATTCCAGGCTGAGGGTGGTGGGCGCAACCCTTGTGCCTGACGACACGGTCAGTTTATCCCGCCCGGCAAGATTGATATTCGAAAATCCGCCGCGCTGGAAAAATTCGGCGTCCAGGTTGAGCGTGCCCGGGGTATTGCTGGGCGCGCCGCCAATCTGGATCTTGTTGCTGGACACGGTAAGCGTGCCTCCACTGCCGCTATCGACCCCATAGCCGCGCAAATTATCGGCCACGCCCGAAACGGCGTTGCCGGAAAGGCTGATTTCGCCGCCGTTGCCGGGGATGACACCGCCTCCCCCGTCCACCCTGAGCCGGCCGCCGCCGGTGACATCCAGCAACGTATTTCTTCCCAGAGCAAGACTGTCATCAGCGGAGAGTGTAATCTTACCCCCATGCGCCAGTGCGACGTCGGCGGAGCCCGCCGGCACGCCGGGCAATTCATTCACCCAGGCTCCGCGGGCTGAGAATTTCACTCCATCGGCCACCACAACATTAAGCGGGTCTGATGATGATGGTGATGAGCCCGGGGGAAGCGCGTTTCTGTCGGCATCAAGCACAATCGAGCCGCTTCGCGCCTCAATGTCAGCGCCGACTGTCACGGCCCATGCCGTTATATGCACGCTGCCACCCTGCGGAGCACGCAAAGCCTCGCGTACCACTACTGCCTGGTTGCTGAATATCTCCAGGTTGGCGACCTTATCCTTGCCAAGCAGCGAAGGATTGAGGCTTAAGGTACTGACGAGCTCGGACGAGAGCGCATCGCCAAATTTGAACCCGGGGGGGAGGGTAGAGCCGGCGCCACCCAGCTCGACCACCTGGTTCAGCTTATAGTCGAGTCCGCCGGCAATGGGGTTGGCCACAGGGTCGTTGCCGATTGTCAGTCGGGCGCCAGCAGGCATGATGCCGGCGTCGTGCTGCACTTCGCCCACCACAGTGCGGCCCTGGATATCAGCCTGCATCACGTTGGCGCGCAAACCGATGACTTCCAGCGCGCCTGCATTCTTGCCCTCGGTATAGCCGGGATCGTAATTGAAGCTCTGCCCGAGGTCGATCACCTCTTTGACATTCCAGCGCCCATAATCCTGTGTATAGCGCGTAGCCATGCCGTCATAGCGCACATCGGCGTGCGCATCGGCGATGTCGGTCAATACCCCACGCGACATGAGCAGCGTGGTGGGGACACTGGCCGGGGTATAGCGGAGACTCCCGCCTGAAAGATCGATCACGGCGCCGGCTTCGATGATGCTCTCCCCTTGCGAGCTCACGCGCACAATACCTCCCTGAGTGGAGCGTTCCGCCACGCCACGCTCCAGGCGCGCCTGGTGGGATTCCAGGCTGTCCTTGGCAATCAGCGTGGGCTCGCCCGCGTTGGCATTGGCCAAGGCGCGGTTGATATCGACAAAAACCTTCTGGCTGCGCAGCGGCCCATCGCGGTTCACCGGCGAATCTTTCAGCTCATCCCCCCGCAGTTCGATTTCGACGCCGTTACGCGCAGCGGAAACTTCCACGTTTTCCAAGCCTGCCACATTGATGCGCGCACCGCTGGCGATATGAACCCGGGCAGCAGCCGAGACAGGCGCGTCAAACCCCTGCCTGACGGGGTCCTGGGAAAATAGCAAACTGGGATTGTCGAGGGCGATGAAATTCACTTCCCCCGCCGGCGCATTGATCATCGAGGCATTTTCCATCCGTACGTCCTGTCCCACCACCTTCACCTGCGACGGAAGCACGAGGCCGATACCTGTCAGCCCATCCGGCACACCGGTCTTGTCGGATACGTCTGGTAACACCTCGGTCAAGCTGCCTGTACCGAGAACCACGCGGCCGCCGCGAGTCGAATTATCCTGCGCCGTGGCCGAATCCTGCGCCATCAGATAGATCGAGCCGTTGGAGACGACTGAAGTGGTCGCGCGCGCGATGCCTTGCTGGTTGACCGCGTACCCCACCATGGTGACATTGCCACGTGGCGTGCTCAGTTCGCCCAGATTGGTGACGTGGCCGAGCTTGTCGCGTGCAGCATCCTTGAGCACGACGGTTTGACCGTCCAGCTTGCCATCCTTGACGCCGGTGTTAGCGGTTTCGAAATCGCTCAAGCCGGCCGGGCTATCCACTTCCACCAGTAACCCGCGCACGTTGGCATCCGCCGGTATGGCCGAAGCCGAACGCAGGAATACCTTGGTGCCCGCCGCTGCGATCACCTGTCCGTCCGGAGCCTGCACACTGCCTTTATTGATGACGGTGGGTGCAATCAGCATCACCCGGCCCTGACTGCCGGCCGTGATGCGCGCGCCCTCGAATACCTTGATAAAACCGCCCGAGCCTTCGAATTGCGGATTCGTCTTCTCCGGGGTAAGAAATGCATTGAGAATGAAGTTATCCTTGATATCCAGGCTGCTGGCAGTAAAGCTGCTGAGATTCACCTGGGAGGAACCCATGAACGCGATACCATTGGTATTGACCAGGATGACGTTCGCCTTTTGCCCCGCAGCCTGACTGATGATGCCGGCAATCACACTAGGATCGTTGTCCCAGACGCGATTAAGGGTGGTGAAATTGGCGCCCTGAACCAGGTTCTGTTCGACCAGAACCTCAACTTGGCGGAATTGCACGGAGTGGCCGGCGCTGATATTAAAGCTTTCCCAATTGAGAATGGCCTTGTCACCCACCTGGTCGACGATGGCCTGGTGCTCATGGACGTGATAGTTAGCCTGACCAGCGGTGACGAAATCCGGTATCCCGCCGCCGCAGCTGCCACCCGCGCACGGAACCGGCAACTCAGCCTGCGCAGATGTGCTCAGCAGCAGAGCTGTCACAAGCAACCCCGCACCGCTGGCCGCCTTGCGCCGGCCTCGCACATTTTCGCCGGCCGGCACCACCATACCCAGGGTCGTACTGAAAATTAACTTGTATAGATTACGATTCATTTTGTGTACCTGCTTCTCGGTGAGCAGCTCGATATTGCGTTTCGTCACGCCCTTCCCCTTTCTTGCGTGACGTCATTATTTTACTGGGCTCCGGTTCGAATAAGCCGCAGAGGGCAATGCAACCTGGCGTCGGTCGCGTCACCATGCCTGCCGCACCAGGAAATGCACCCGTTTGTCTCCCGCCCTGGTCCTGTTGACATCCTCCAGCGCAACCGCCCAGCTAAAGTCGGCGGAGGCTCCCTTCCAGGCCTTGAGATGAAATCCCATGCCGGTGCCCGCCAGATCGAACCGGTCTATCTGGCCGGGCAATGGCTGCTGCACGCGCACGACCCCGCCATCGATAAAAGCCAGCAAACGAAACTCGTTGATCCCCCTGACCAGGTAGTCGGCATAATTGGGCGTAAAGACTTCAAACTGGCCACTAGCGCTGTCGTCGCCCAATGCCGCGACTTCCAGGTATCCGCGCACCGTGTTTATCCCACCGACGATAGCTTGCTCATTATTGATAAGCGGCTGCGCCGCAAGCTGCCAAGTCGCACGGCCCGTCCATCCCCAGCCTTGCGGCATGGTGTGCGTATGAGAAAAGTTGCCGCGCAGAAATACATAGTTGGAATGGGCCTTGAAACGCTTGTTGGCAAATTCAGCTTCACTTCCCACCACGTCGCGCAGGTGAAAATTGACCGATAGTCCCAGTTTGGTGATGCTTCGATCGCCAACCCAGGTGCCATCCCACCCGACGGTGAAAGGCATATACGTGATGGGCGTATTGAATCTGCCGCCATCGAGCAGTTGAATGTTTTGGCCAAAATCCTTGTAGTCCATGCCCAGCGTCGCGGTGTGGAAAAATTTTTCACCTCCTGGGAGCGGAAGGATGTAACGTCCTCCGACAATTACGCCGTTGCCCAGCACATTAAGCGCTCCCACTGACGCTACGTTGGAATCGGAATAGACGCTGTACAACGCGAGGAAGCCGCCAGTCGGCACCGGCAAGGTGTAATTGGCGGAAATTACCTTGCTCTCGTCGGGGTTTTGAGGCGCGATAAGTCCCGTGATGCCAAGGCTATGCTGCCGGTGCCAGAGGTTGTCCCAGCTTACGTTCGCGCTGAGCCGGGTGAGTGTTGTATTCGGGATCTGGCGGCTATTCAGTTCGATGCTGCCATGTAGTGGCAACTGATCCTTTACTTTCAAATCCACTTCCACCGTGCCCGGCGTTTTTCCCGCCCGAAGCACGGGCGTGACCCGGCGATCGGCGGAGCGATTCAGGTTCGCCAGCTGTTTCTGCATTTCGGTAAAATTCGGAACATTCCCCTCGGCCAGCTCGGGTATGGTGTCTTTGATATCCGCCGGGCTGAAATAGCGGGAGTCCATGACGCGTAAACGCGTCACCGGCGCTTCCGTCACCGCCAGCCGCACCACCGCCTCTTCCACTTTCTGTTGTGGAATTGTCACCAGGACCGTCAGGTAACCCGCGGCATGATAGGCCCGCTCCAGCGCATCCCGGGCTCGTTCCACATCGTCCAGCGTTTTTTGTTCGCCCAGATGCGGATAAACTGCCTCCTCGATCAACGCTACCGGCAATAACGTGGCGCCTTCGACCCGGTATTCGAATACGTCAAACTGTGCATTTTGTGCATATGCGTACGACAGAGGCATAAGGCCGATCAGGCACAATACGCAGCTTACCCACAGCGCTATTTTCGTCATTCGCACGATTTAAAAGCCAACCTGAAGCATGCTTTTTCTTGTTCTTGTAAGCGCAAAATGGGGCAGCCCGGAGTGGGCTGTCCCTGTCGCCTCGCCCGGACGGCATTGCACCGTCCGGATAGTGCGAAAACTACTGAACTGCCGGCTGGCAGGAGTTGCCGAGACGCGCACCTTTGCCGGTCGGGCCGCCTGAGCCGGCCACTGGTGTGGCGAATATACCTTTTAGATCGCTTTCGCCCAGCGTGGTGGTGACAGCGGAGATCAGCGCAGTACCCGCGGCGCTGGCGGGGCTGACAGAGCCTGCGGCAGTGAAGGCCGCGAGCTCATACCAGAAGTCGTAGGAGCCGTCCATCGCTTCCGCGCGCTGCTGAGCATCGGAGTTGGGGGAAACCCGATCGAGCTTGACGAACGCCCACCGGTCAGCGGTAGCGGTCGGGGCGGGCGTGTTTTCCATGGACATCACACCCAGGCCGAACTGGTTCGCGCCGGTCGCCGCATTGAGGGCGGTTTTAACGCCGCCCGTGCCAGACTGCTCGGTGACAATCGCCGTGCCGGTGCTGTCAGTGGCGCGTGCTGGTTCCAATGACCCGCCCGACAACCCAGTGCTGCAAGGCTTGTCCAGGAAACGTATATTGGAAGCCGACTGCGTGCCGGAAGTGGGGACGCGGCGCGCCAAATTGACTATAGAACCGGCTGGGCCGCCAAACAGGCTGCCGTCCACTCCACCGACCGTATCCCTATTTGCAACAGCGGTATAGCGTACTGACGGCAGAGTAGGCTGGCAGGCAGGGGTAAGGTTGGGGGCGGTCGCAGTGCCATCGTCGCAGGTGGCGGCGAGCGCCCCGGCGGCAACGTCATTCTTCTGCAACTGGTGATACAAGGGATAGCTTACCGCCACGCCGAAGGCCTGGCCTAGGTTGGTCGCCACCTCTGAGCCAATTTCGCCAAGTTCCGCGCGGATCTCCAGGTTCTGCTTGTTGATCCGGTATTCGGTATCGGAAAAACCACCGTCGGGATAGCTTTGCCCGGGGAGAGCGGAAGCATCACCCTTGACCGAGGTACTGAAAGTCTTGGTAACGACGTCGGTGCAGCTATTGTAGCGGCCGATGGGATAAGCCACACCGTTCAAGGTGACATTGGTCGTGGCGGCCGCACCCGCGGCGCACTTGCCCGCGCCACCCAGCAACGCCAGGTTGTTGACGCGCTTGATATTGCCCGGCAGATAGCCGTTGGGATTAGGCTCCCCGTTCATGCTCAGGTGCGGCGCATAGGCGTTGAAGGAACCGCCCTCAACGGTATGGTATACCACGACTTTCTTTCCGGCCAGCGAACCTGCGGCTGAACTCATGGTACAGGCATACGCCACGCGGTCGCCGCTGCTCTTGCCTGGTTCGGTACCGGCGGCTTCCAGATACATGTGCGCATCATTGGTGCCGCCGTTTCCGGCCAGCCCGTTGCAAAGCGACATCACACTGCGGAACACCGCGTTGGTCGGCGCGGAGGCTCCGGACAGCCAAACATAAGTGGTTGGACCCGCCGCGATCTGGGCAGGGGTCAGCGCGAAAGCAACCGGAGCCGTGCCAAGCGATGCGATCGCCAGCGCGATTTTACTCAGTCTCATTTTCATTTTGTATCCTTTTTTAACTGGTTAAATACTGGAATCAATCCCTGCGCTTTCCGCTCTGTTCTGAGAGAGGTGAAAGCTTCAGCGAGATCTCCGGTTAGACGCCTGTGCGGCGGCGGACCATCATGCTGAGCATCCCCAGCCCGGCCAGCAGCATGGCCCAGGTATCGGCTTCGGGCACAGGGCTGGTGATGGTAAGGACACCTGCTTCGCTTAACGAAACTTTGGTGTATTCGTCGGCACCGATAAGACCGTCGTGGTTCAGGTCAACACCGAACGGGGTCTTGGTGGCCTGGGCCAGGCTGGAGGTGGAAGAGGTGGTCAGGAACCAGAAATTCTGCTCTGTACCCAGTTGCTGGGTGGTATCGACAGTGGTCTTTGCCAGCCAATCGTCTCCTTGCGTTAGGCCATTGACTGCGCCGAAGAAAGTATCCGGGGCGTCAGTCGGCTTAGCAACACTTGCACCATTTGCGTCGGAAGCATGGGTGCCGCGGCCGTTGTTGGCATCGATATATTTCTCCATGTTGGCAAAGCCTTTTACGTTCGTATTTCCTTGGCTCGGCCAGCTATCGACGCTACCGGTGGTCAAGTAACGCGAACCGCCTTTCGAATTTGCATCGGTGTTGTCCAGGGCGATAACGTTGAACTGGATGCTACCTACATTAGCGGGGGTAACGAAGCTTATCAGTTGGTTCCAGGATGCGCCGTAGGCGCCGGTGGTCAGATCCCAGCTTCTGGTGAAACCAGCTTGGCCGTTGGCTGCGATCATGTCGTCCATTTTGAAACCGAGGTCGAATAACCCGGAGATGTCATCATCGCCCGAGGTGGCAGAAGCGCCACCGTAGTAGCGCAGATTAAGCAAGAGTTCGCCGTTGCCGGAATCGCCGCCATCGACGGCGGCAAAGGCGGGCGCGGTGACGGCCATGATGACTGCAACTGCGAGCGCCTTAAGTTTGAAGTTGATTTTCATTGCTGATGCTCCCTTAGATAAATTAATGAGTTGCCTGAATTTCCAACCAGTTCGCTTGTCCATGAGACCTCGCGTCCAGTCCGGCCAACGTCTAACATCTAGGAGCAGCCCGGCTGACTTCCCTGACGGGGAGACCCGCAGCTTTCCGTCCCCGCTTCGCAACGGGTTTGGCTTTATTCCTGGCCACTGCATACACCTCTTACGGCCGCCGCCAGTGTATGAAAACATCGTTAAGCGCTTGTGAAAGGCGGCCTTGCTTTCTGTGATTCTTTCCGGCTATGTTCCGTGCCTATCGTCACTTCCCAGCAACTTCGATCGCTGTTCCATTCCGCTTTAGCATGGTACCGCTGGTATGTGACGGTAAATCGGTAGTCTGACACCCGTTCCATGAAGCGTTCGGACTATACCAATGAATGAGAATCCCCGATTCTGGAATGGCTTTGTTCCGGCGCCATGATGAAGCGGACCCGCGGCGGTAACGAGGGAGCGTGCTTGAAGCACCGCTCGGATGACGGAATGAGCGAATAACGAGATAGCGGAGAACCATGCTTTTAAGAGCCGATGTAGCGAGAATCCTCATCCTGAGGCAGGTCCCTCCGCTGCTATGGAAGCCGACGGTGAAAGCGCTGGCGGCACACGGATCCTGGTTTTGCTAAAGGGTGATCTTCAACGCCATCGCTTTGGCGACTGCGTGAGCGCGGTTATTGACATCCAGCTTGCGCAAAATTTTCTGAATGTGATTTTTTACAGTAAGCGGGCTGATATTGAGCAAGTGCCCGATCTCATGGTTGTTCTTGCCGGACTGTACATAGCGCAGAATTTCGGTTTCCCGGTCTGTAATGAGTTTGCGGTGTTTTCCCGCCACTGCCCCTTCCTTGCGATGCCGTTCATGGAACAGCATTCGCACCAGCGCCATATGCATGTGAGGCATGAGCAGTTCGAGGAAATATGCATGGCGCTCGTTTAAAGTGGCGGAAAACTGCGTGAAGGCAAAAAAACTGCTTGTACGGCCGTTGGCATCATACATTCCATGTGCTGCAACGCGTTCTAAATTGCCCCGCTTGAGGTCGGTCGCAAAGTGCCTGTACACCGTGGTATGGGGCTTACCCGGACATAGCAGCAATGGCTGGTTCTTGCCCGCGCTCCAGGCGGACATCAGCCGGAATATGATTCCGCCTTCGGGCCGGCAAAGGTCGGCAAATTGAGCCTCGAATAATTGCGTCCGGCTAAACTTTTCTATGCTGATGGATTCCCCAGAGCCTTCGTCCAATATGCAAACAAGGGCAACATGCGGCAAAAGACTCTGCACGTCCCCCTGTGCCCACAAAAAAAATTGGTGTCGTTGCGTAATGGAAGTGGATGAATCGATGATGCGGAACAGATACTCCATTTCCCGTTCCGTCAGAGCAATAAACCTTTCAGTGTCTCTCATGCCTGGCTTTATGTTATACGCATTTCCGGTGTGAAGCGCCGGGTTGCATTGTTTTTTATTAATCTCTGTTAACCGAGTATTCTCTGAGGTCAGCATGACAAAACCATGAAGATATTGTGTCAACTTCATGAATGTGGAGTGGGCAGAAAGGACCATGACATAACGCATCCGCGCTACGGCTGATACCACTTTTTGCGGCAGAAATCCGCAGCTCGCAACCCGGCTGTCACCCCTCGAGTGGAACGAGGTCAAAAATTTGCTCGAAAAGCGGATTTAGGGGGGGTTAGCGGGACGGCTCCGGCCGCCGGAAAAAGAGTCGCTTTCGTTGGATGGGTTGCGGGAACCCGAAAAGGGTGACGAACCGGGTTCGTTGGATGAGTTGCGGGAACCCGGAAAGGGAGATGAGTCGGTTTCGTCCGATGGATCCGATGGACTGGGGGAACCCGGGAAGGGAGACGAGTCGCGTGGCGGCTGCCGCTGCGAATCAGGCTGTGCTTGAGTAGGTGATTTCGGATCGGAAGGGGAGTTCGGATCGGGCTGGGGTTGGGGCTGAGACTGGGAAGCCCCGCCGCCGGCCTCTCCCGGCAGATATATAAACTTCCACTCGCGATAACTGTTGGCCCCCGAGAACGACGTGTAGCGCTCGTGAAAATTTGCCTTCTTAAGCGGCTTCTGAGTCGACAGACTGTGCACCCCGATAAGCCCGACGCCGGGCCGCGTGATCAATCCCCACTCGGCAGCACCGGTCATCGGATCATGAAAAATCTTGCGCAGATGCCGGGTAACGGTCGGGAAGCGGTTGTCAGAAATCAATCTTTCAAGCGAATCCGGGTAGCGCTTGGCGCCGGGCGACCCTTCGTAATACGACCCGATCGCGAGCCTGAACTGCTCTCCGATGAACAGAAGCTCCGTTTCCTTTTCCCGTCGCGCTTCGGTTTTCCACATCTGACCCGCGCCAGCCAGAGCAATGCCGGCGAGCGCAACGGCGAACATCATCCAGATATAGGTATAACCCTTTTCGTTGGACATGCTGCACACGGGACGCGCTTCAGCTTTAGCTACCACGCGCCATAATACGTTCCATCCTTCGCCTGTTCGGGAGAACCGCTGTGGATGTCATAGAGGCCGCTCGTCCCGTCGGCCGGAGGAACTGCAACCCATGTTTCCCTGCTATCGGTAAGAGGATCAACTGGAACAGCGCGTAAATACCGTTTCTCCACCAACTCCGCCAGATCCCCGGGATATTTCCCGGTGTCGCTGTAGAATTTATCGATGGAATCGCGCATGACATTCAGATTCTGGCGAAGCACTGTCTCCCTCGACCGGTCTAATGAATTAAAATATTTTGGCGCGACAATGCTGAGCAGCGTAGCGATGATCGCCATCACGACCAGTAGTTCAACCAGGGTAAAGCCGCGGTAACCGCGGCCGTCAGCGTCCGTTAACCTGCTGCCGCTTTGATTTTCCCTTTGCCTGTTATGCATAATCAAGTCATGGTCCCAGCGGCGGGTCTTATAGAAATGGTTCGGTAACGCTGCTCACCATTTATCGTAAGGGATACCGTTTAACCCGATATTTTGAGAACGGGAAAATATGTCGAAAACATCGTCGCCTTCCTGAGGATTATCGGGCGGACTTTCATAAGCACGTTTCCCCCAGGTTTCAGTGGCGGATAAGGACGCATCCTCAGACATCGGGTCGCGCGGCAACCGCCGCAAAAAATAGATTTTGCGCTTTTCCGGATCCTTGATGTCCGGTATGCCGGTCACCAGATCCTCCAGTTTGCGCGGGTATTCCGATTCATCCGCTTTCCTGGCGATCCGGCCGTCATGTACCGCGCGTTTGTAAGCGTCGATCGCCTCCCGGATCTGCCGCAGTCCCGCCCGCAGTTCGTGTTCTTTTTCCCGCTTCACGTGGAGTTCATACAAGGGAACAGCCGAGGAAGCCAGCACCGCCATAACCGCGACGACGATGGTTAGTTCGACTAAGCTGAAACCGCCCTCGGCTTTCAGCCTTGCGACCAACTTTCCAGTCGCCATCGGCTTCAACGGATGTCAATGCTGATGGCGGGCGGCAAAGGAATTTCCGGGAGACCGCTGTCGCCCTGTAAAGTGACACCCTTGATCGAGACCTGAGTTGTGCCCGGTTTTTGCGAAACCGCTTTGAAGCGCAGTTCCGCGCCCCCTCCACCCTTACCCATCTTCAACGTCCGGGAGCCGGATTTCTCGCCGCCATCGAGCAATTCGAGCGCGCTGGCATCATAGCTGAGTTCCAGCTCGGCGGGCGGCAGCGAGTCTGACCCTCCCAAGCTTACGCTGACCGCGAATTCCTTGTCGGCGAGCACTTGCTCGGGTCCCACTAACGTCACCACTGGCACGCCGCCGGCACCCGCTTCAGGCTCTCTCTCTCTCGGCGGCCTTGGCTCATCCATTGGAACCGCAGCCTGGGCGGCAAAGCCGGCGCCGCCGGCAGCTCCGGAAGAGGACATCGCAAGCGAATGGGGCTGGTTCTTCTTGAGAGTGACCGGACGCGCCCCTACCGCGTTCTCGGTACCAAAATGAAGATCGCTATCGATCCTGGCCGGACGCGAAATATTCCGTACGATCCGCGGTGTGATCAAAAGGGCGATTTCAGTCTTGTTGCGCGTAAAGTTCTTGCTGGTGAACAGTTTCCCAAGGTACGGAAGTTCAGCCAATCCGGGAACCTTTATGAGGTTTGCGCGTTCGTCGTCGCTGATCAATCCCGCCAGAATCTGTGTTTCTCCATCCTTCAGCGCGAGCGTGGTCGAAGCAGTGCGCGTGCCAACCTGATAGGCCAGGCCCCCGTTTGCTATCGTGATTTCCTTCACTATATTGCTGACCTCTAGGCTGACCTTCATGGATACCTCGTCCTGCAAGGTGATCGTGGACTCGACGTCCAGCTTGAGCCCCACGTCGAGGTAGCTCACGGACGATGCCACGCCAACGTTGGCAGTCGCGGTGGTGGTAACAACCGGTACCTTGTCACCGATGAGTATTTTTGCCTTCTCACGGTTTTTCACCCGAATGCGGGGATTGGCGAGAACGTTGACAATTTGCTCGGTTTGCTTGAGGTTGATTATCAATGCCGGATTCTTGATGATAGCCGTCAGGTTATCGATGGTAGAGGTGCCGCCATTGACCCCGGCGGAACTAATTCTAAAATCTCCCGGTATCGGAACGCCCGCAGCTGCGGTGGCCGCCGTCAGCATGCTAATCTGGACCTGATCCGGGTACTGGAAACCAAGATTACGCAGAAGATCACGCCTGATTTCAAGTACCTCGACTTCCAGCATGACCTCGGGATCGGCGAGGTCGTTCACGGCCACCAGCCGTTCGACCAGGCGGATCGCATCTGGCGTATCCTTCATGACGAAAAGATTCAACCTTTCGTCGACGTGCATATCCTTGGTTTTGACCAATCCCCTGACCATGGCAACGATCTGCTTCACATCCGTATTCACAACGTAAAAACTTCGGACAGCCAATTCCTGATACTCCTTTTGCTTGGCAGGCGTATTTGGGTAGATCAGTACCGAGTTTTCGTTGAGCACTTTGTGCGTGAGCTGGTTGGTCATGAGCAAAAGCTTGAACACATCCTCGACGTTGGTATCGCGCACGAAAATGGACGTTTTGGTATCCTGCCTGACGTCCTTGTCGAAAACGACATTTATTCCGGCGGTGCGCGCCATGATTTCAAAGATGGATTTCAAGCCGGCGTCGCGAAACTCAAGGGTGACAGGTTTTTTATACGCCGTTTTTAATGCCGGGCTCACCTTTTCCGCCTGGAACTCTATCTCGGTAATTTGGTGCAAAAAACGGCGAGCATCTTTCTGATTTGGGTTTTCCTGAAGAACGGTGCGGAGTTCGTGTTCTGCAGCCGCATAATCCTTGCGCGCCATCAATTCTTCCGCACGCTTCAACAGGTCGACATGGCGGCGGTCCATGTCCAGGCCAGCCAAGCCTTCCTGGGCACGCTCCTTGTCCGGGTTAATCTCCAGTGCACGGCGATAGCCTTGCTCCGCCGCAGGGAGATTCCCCCTCGACCGGGCGCTGTCCGCATCCAGCACGTGGCGGGCGGCTATCGCCTCGCGCTGACGGGCAAGCATGGCCCGGATCTGAAGATTATCCGGCTCCTTTCGCGCCGCCTCTTCCAGGCTGGCGAGGCCCATGTCTATCTTGCCTTCCGCCAGCAGCTCCTTGGCTTCCGTAAATGGCTCCTTTTTGGTTGCGCATCCTCCAAACGTGACCAGGAGCACTGCCAGCAAAACAAATGCCTGGGCTCTCATCGAGTCTCTCCAGGCTGCGCGATGGCGAGCATCTGTTTGACATTGAGCGGTAGGTAGGTAACTGTGATTCCGCGGTCGTTCACCTCATCCAAGCGGTACTGGCCATTGATGTTTTCGCCCGGCTTGACAACATAGTTGCGTTCCGCCAGGGCAAGGAACACCTGCGTTACCTCGTCTTCGATAATCTTCCCCAAATATTTGAATTGAAGCGGAGGCGGCGGGGGCGGCTGGTTTTTTTCGGCCTCGGAGCGGGGAGGGGGAGGGGGCGCCCACGATTGCGAGCGAAAAAGGTCGCCAGCCTGAGCATTGAATTTCCTGCTCTCCAACCGATCGAGCCGAAGCAGCTCATTTTCCTGCTCCTTTTCCTTCGGCGGATCACTGACCGTTGCGCGGGTCGGTTTTCGGGAACTTGTTTCTGCTTCCGCCGCTTCCGGATCCGCAGCGCCGTCTTCTCCACTGACCCATTGCGCAGCAAGGAGCGAGGCCAGCAATGCCGCCCCCAGCCATAATATGCGATGCCCCCCTGGTGCTGCCACTGCCTTCATCCGGGGCCTTCGCTCAGATAGAGATTGAATTTGAGATTCGCGTCCAGCAATTCCGACTCCACGCCTTCACGTTTTATCGCCACATCGACTAGCGCCATGGGCGGAACGGAACGCAAGGCATCCGCGATAAAACCGCGCACCTGGGCGTATCTGCCCCGCACCGGCACCAGCATCTCGTAGCGCGCGAGCTTCACGTCCTTCTCTCGCACCATGCGATATTCCGTGCCGTCAATCTCCACCGCGTGCTCGGTCGCGGACTGTACCACTTCGTTGATCCAGAACGGGGTCGAATCCACCTTCGGAAAAAACTCGTAAAACAGCTGCAACCCTTGGCTTCCGTGGACCGCCTTTCGGGCCACCACGCCGCGGGCTGGGGCGGGCTGGGCGGGCTCTGCTTTTAGTTGCGCCTGCATCGCTTCGGCCTTGGCCATGACCGCGTCGGATTCCGCGTGGCGCGGCAGCACGGCGGCGATAAAAAAAACTGCTGAAAAGATAATGAGCCCAAAGCCGATTTTTCCAGGAATGCCCAGCCGTTCCATTTGCCAACGCAGGCGCAGCCCGGCATTTGTCAAAATGCTCACGTCCATGATGCGGTCAACAGAAAAATGACGGGGCGATGAGGGTCGTCCCGCTTGATTTCATATTTAAGCAGATGGGCGTCCTTGAGCGCCGGCTCGCGTTCCAGGGCACCGACAAAATCCAGCATCGCCGCGATGTTCTTTGCCTCCGCCCCGATACGCATGATGCGGCCGGCAGCATCCGGCTGAAAGGAAAGCAGAGCCACATCAGGATTGGCTGCATATTCGACCGAGTCAAAAAGCGCCTGCCACGGCAAATCAAGTTCGCTCATTACCGCATTGGCCTTTTTTACTTCCTGCTTCATGTCGCGGCTGCTTGCATAGGATGACGGCGACGATGTTTGCTGAGGCCCTGTCCCTACTTTTCCTACAGTACTGCGCTGCGCCCGCCGCTCAATGCTGGCGATACGCGTATCCCAATAGGCCACTTCGTTGACGGCCATATTGAACTCGTACAGCACACCCGCCAATGCCACCGCGCCCAGCATCATAACGACGTAACCCGCAGGCTGCGCTCCGCCCCCGCTATCCGGAAATCTCAGCCTCAGACGGCGCATCAGGCTGCTCCAGCCCCGATTTCGGCCATGGTTGGATAGTGGGGCGGAGCAGGCATGCTTTCAGTTTGCAGGTGGGCTAGGCGCCAGCCGCAGTCCTCCGGCAAAGTGAATTCGGGATGCTCCGGCGCGAACAGGTAAACCGTCTCGTCCGCTTCCTTGTGCACGGAGAAAAGTATCGCATCCTGATGAAGCGCCGCAATCAACTCGTCTTCCGCACCATGCACGATCCGCTGGTTGCTTATGCGTTGCCACGCGCCATTCTCCACCAGCGCGAGGCAAAGGCGTCCGGTTTCCAGCAACGCGAACCATGTCCGGCTTTTATTGAATCGTTTGTGCCAGTGGTCGAATGCGCCCGTGAGATAGGGCTCGACATACTTCACCCTCGCCTTGCCCCGCGCGCTGACTTCCCCCAGCCGTTCCAGGAAGCTGCGTTCAACCGCAGCGCATATCCCCCCGCTGCATGGGTCCCATGAACTGACGCTGATGTCCCATGCCGCGGCACGTTCGCCGAATACCTCGCGCATTTGAAACGCGGCATATGCATGCAGCTCAGCCGGGGTTGCGATTGATGGTTGAGCGGTCAGGACTACATAGCGAACAAAGGCATTGGAAAGCGTGATGCTCATGTCCGCACCGCCAGCATTTTCAATCATCTGCTCGAATTGCTCAAGCGGAGCCTCCCAGGCGGGCAGCCCCGGCTTCTGTTTGCACGCGGCAGCCAGCCGGGCCGCCTGCCTCGGCTTGATGCCTTTTTGCAGGCGTGCCAAATCCACGCGTCCAGGCGCCAAAAAAACCTGCAGCCGGTCACGCCACAATGGTGACACGATTTGCCTCCTGCAAGCTCGTCTGCCCTGACCGCACCATATCCAGCGCCGCGTCGCGAAGGAAACGGGTGCCGTTACGCTTCGCCGCGTCCTTGATCCGACGTATCGGTTCCCGCGCTACGATGAGTTCGCGGATTTCATCATTCAATATCAGCATCTCGGCGATGGCGCTTCGTCCTCGGTAACCGCTGGCCCGGCAGTGGCCGCAGCCTTTTCCCGCGCGAAACCGGAACGTTTTCGCCCGCTCCGGGTCGATTCCGGACACTGCGATCAGCTGCTCGTCCGGTCGCTCTTCCATCGCGCAATGCGCGCACAGCAGGCGGACGAGCCGCTGCGCGGCAATTCCATTCAGAGCCGAGACAAAACTGTAGGGGTCCACCCCCATGTGGGAGAACCGGCCGATGACGTCGAATACGTTGTTGGCGTGTACCGTGGTGAATACCAAGTGGCCGGTCAACGCGGCCTGGATGGCGATTTGCGCCGTCTCCGGATCGCGAATTTCCCCAACCATTATTTTATCGGGGTCGTGGCGCAGAATCGAGCGTAAACCACGCACGAAGGTCAATCCCTTCTTCTCGTTGACGGGTATCTGCAACACGCCTGGCAACTGGTACTCGATTGGATCCTCGATGGTAATAATCTTATCGTGACCCGTATTGACTTCCGAAATCGCAGCATAAAGCGTTGTGGTTTTTCCGCTGCCCGTGGGTCCAGTCACTAGCAGCATACCGTAGGGCTCGGCGCTGAGCCGGCGCAAACTCGCCATTGTCACAGACTCGAAGCCAAGATGATCCAGGGTTAGACCCTCGACGTGATCGGCGAGCGCCTGCCGATCGAGAATACGCAGCACGGCGTCTTCCCCAAAAATACTGGGCATGATGGATACCCGAAAGTCGATTTCCCTTCCCTTGATGGAAACCTTGAAGCGGCCGTCCTGGGGCACGCGCCGTTCTGCAATATCCAGATCAGACATCACCTTGATGCGGGAAATGACCTGTTCCGCCAAATCCCCTCCTTGCACCACTCCGATACTGGTCAGGACACCGTCGATGCGGTATTTGATGGAAAGCGCGCCGGTCACCATTTCCAGATGTATGTCGCTTGCCTGTGATTTGTGCGCGTCGTATAAGGTGGAGTGCACCAGCTTTACCACTGGGCTCGTGCCTTCGTTGATCGTCTTCAGCGACAGGTCTTCCTCACCCGCGTGCTTGGTTCGGCTTGCCGCCGCGGGAAGCACGCTGTCCATCGCGCGCATGGTTTGTTCCTGCTGCGTAAAAAAGGCTGCTAAATCCGCCGGATGGACCAGATGCCACGCCGTTGGGATATCGATGCGGTCATCCGCCCAGGCTCTCAAATTCGGCGCGAACGGGTTCGCGACCGCAAGGATGTATGCCTCTCCGCTGCGAAATAACGCGCATTCCTCCGCAACGGCTTCGTTAAAGGACAATATGTCGAACGCGGGGCTGAATGTGCGCAGGCGCTCCATCGTCAGTACCGGCATACGCAGCAACCCGCCAAGTTCCGCTAACACCTGGTCGGGTTCGAAGCCGTATGTTTCCTCTAGAAAAGCGATTACCGGGACGCCTCGCCTGGATGCCTCATCCCGCGCCTCAGCAAGCTGATGTGGATCGATGTGAGGTATCTCGGCCAGCAGAGTCCCGGCTTCTATCATCTGGTTCATCCGACGTTTCCCGCCAACTGGAATATCGGCATATACATGAGAATGATAATTCCTCCGATTACTCCGCCGATAACCGCCATCAGTATCGGTTCGATCAGTTTGGTCAACCACTCGACCCAGCGGGAAATTTCTTCGTCGTGAAAATTGCCGATACGTTCCATCATCTCGCCCATAAGACCCGTTCTTTCGCCTACCCGCAACATGCGGTCGCCCACAGCAGTCGTCAGCCCTTCCGCTTCCATCGCGCTCGAGATGGTTTTTCCTTCACGGATGCGAACGGCAGCCGCGTGGACCTTTGGTCGAAAGTGGGGTTGCAGCAGTCCGCTCACCATCTCCAGCGCTTTTACCACCGGAATCCCGCCTCGCAGCAGCATACCCAACGTCCTGTAAAAACGCGCCAGTTGATAAACCCGCATGCGTTCCCCGATGGCTGGAATCCGCCATAACTGCTGAACCACGGTTACCCTGAATGCCGGACGCGTCACGGCATAAATCACGAGCGCCAACACAGCCGTTGCAACGCCCGCCAACTTCAATCCCTGTTCGTGCACAAGCTGCCCCCATTCAATCAGGAGCATGGACATCCAAGGCAGATCGGACCCGACATCCTCATAGATCGCGCTGAATTTCGGCACCACGAAAACAAGGAGGAACAGCCCCACCAGCAGTCCGATCACCAACAGAAGCACGGGATAAATGGAGGCACCGATCAGCTTCTTGCGGACCAGGTCCATCTGTGTATGATAGGTTATGAACCGCGTCAAGGCCTCAGGCAGATCGCCGGTGCGCTCGCTCGCCCTTGCGGTTGCAACATAAAGCGGGGGGAATGCTTGTGGAAAAAACTCCAGTGCACGGGAGAAGGTAACGCCTTCGTAAAGCCGCCCAAGCAATTCCTCGATAATTTTACGCACGCGAGCGTCTTGCTCTTTATCCGCCAGTGTCTCAATGCTCTCCACCAGGCTAAGCCCGGCTACCAGCAACGACAGCAGCTCCTGGCTGAAGTGAGCCAGGGGAAAGCGTAGTTTCGGCGTCGGCATCCAGCCGGAAAACCGACGCTTGACATTCAACACCATCCCGCCTTGCGCTACCACCTGGAGACGCGCCTCTTCCGCGCTCTCCGCGTTGAGCTCAAGAAATACCGTACCTCGTCCCGCAAGCACAGCTTTTACCTGATAGCGCATTGCAGCTTACCAGTTGGTGATATCCGCTGCTTCGCCCGTACCCCCGGGCTGGCCATCCTTGCCTAAAGAAAATAAATCGTACTCCCCGCGTTCCCCGGGATACTTGTAAACGTATGGCCGTCCCCACGGATCAGGTGGCGCGGCTTTCTTCAGATAAGGTCCCTGCCACTTCGGCTCATTCCCCGGGCGCGTCATCAATGCCGCCAGCCCCTGTTCGGTAGGTGGATAACGCCCGACATCAAGGCGATACTGGTCCAGAGCCTTTTCCAGGGCATCGAGCTGGGCTTGCGCTACTTTGACCTCGGACTTGCCCACCTGGGAAAAATACTTGGGCGCAACGTAGCCCGCGAGCAACCCTATGATAACCATCACGACCAGAAGTTCAAGCAACGTGAATCCGTAGGCCGCCCTGCCGCCGCGCAGATTGGAAGGACTCAGGCCAGTATTTCGAGGTTTACTCATAGATTTTTACAAAATAAAGCACAATATCCTAGGGCGTAGAGTGTAGGGTTTGGGTGTTACCAAAACATGACGGAACGGATGAGATTGATCCCGAGAGATTCGTGGAATCATATTAGCTTACCAACAATGTCGCAAGCAATAAAAGGAACTGAAAACAGATGCAAATTGGGGGGTAGAACGGGTTAGAGTTCCTAGTACCAAAGAACTATCGAGCCTTGCTGTCCGGAAAACATGTTCCGTACGAAGACATCAAATATTAAAGAACGCTACGAATGGTGTAACGAAGTCAATCCGAACGGACACTGGCATTTATCGCCAAGAGTACGTTATAATGTCATGATATTAAAGTAAATTATGCAAAAAATCTGAAACGAATAGCCCTATTTGCGTAATGTAACAATTTACACTATGCTTTTTTTTCAAATCAATCGTGGCAATAAAACCAACTCACACTCCACGTTATGGCTATCCGTGTCCTGCTCGTCAACAGTCATCAGATCGTACTCTGGGGACTGGAAAAGCTCATAAACGCTGAGTCGCCCAGTATGGAGGTTGTCGGCAAGGCAACCAATGGGCACGATGCCGCGCATGCGGCAAGGGAAAAAAAACCGGATATTCTTCTGCTCGACCTTTGTCTGGGAGGAGAAAGATGCAGCCCCCTGATTTCAGACTTGCTGAGCGAAGGACCTTTTCACATCATCATCTTTACCGAGTTTCACGATCAGGCGACCATCGATGAAGCTGTGCTCAGGGGAGCGCGAGGGGTGGTCTACAAAGAAGAGCCTCCGCATCAAATCATAAAAGCGATTGAGAAGGTCCACGCTGGCGAACTGTGGCTTGGTCGAAGCACTACGGGACGCCTTTTTATCAACTGTGTTCGCCCGGCACAAACGCCTCCTGATTCCACCACGAAAAAGATCAACGCCCTCACGCGGAAAGAGCGGGCGATCATGGGGGCCTTCGCAATCCAGGCGGGCGCCTCAAACAAAAAAATAGCGCAAAAGCTGTGTATCAGCGAACAGACCTTGAGGAACCATCTCACTTCTATTTTCAGCAAGCTGGAGATCACCAACCGCTTTGATCTTTTCATGTTTGCCAAACTTCATCACCGCGACTTCGGTATTTCTGAACCCGGTTCCGCACCTTCCAGCGACGGCTCCATCTGATTTCGACTACAGCGCCGGTCGGACACTCGGCTTTCCCCGCCGAAACCACTTGCCGAACGCGGCGATTCTCCCTTCCCGGCTCGTTGCTCGCATCCCTCTCTCGACGCATGTACTGCGTTTCTGTACTGGCATGGGGATGCAATAAGCAGTACATCTCCTTAAGAAAATTAGGACATCCCTCCGGTGTCCGTCCTTTCTTATTAGCCCATAATCCCCGGCAATAAAAGACAAGGCGCGTACAGTGCGCCGACGGGGGAAAAATCGCACCCCCCGTTCGGCACTTCAAACCCGTCAAATTCGGCACAGCGAGCCGCCAACGCGGCTACCTCTGCGCTGCCGCAGAACATTCGGATTAAAACCTGAGAATCAGCTGGCCTTGCTCCAATCGGGCAGGTGAGTCGACTCCGTTTTGTATCAAAACAACCACCAACCGCGAGGAGCCCAAAAATGAAGTTTCAACGTTGCTATGCTCCGGGGCAGTATTTTGCTTCTGATAACCCCGGGTACCCTTTAATCGCGGGGCCGTTCAGGCGCTTTTGCTCCGGCCTCAAGATACCGGCCATACTCTTTCTCGCAATTTTTTTTCTACCGGTGGGGGAAAGCATTGGCGCGCAACACCGCATCCAGATGACGGCGGAAGTGATCAGAGATGGCCTGCTCGCTTACCGGATGGTTGAGCACACGGTCGATGGCGTCGACATCACTTCCCGCTATGACGGCGAAGCCACCGTTCCCGGCCCGACGATTGTCCTCACCGAAGGCGACAAGGTGGTTATCACCATTCGCAATGGCATAACCATGCGGCCTGATCAGCAGGTCAGCATCCATACCCACGGCGTCCATTACCTGATTCTCAGCGACGGCACGCTAAAGGTTATCAACAAGGTCGAAGACGAAGGCGCCTATCCGGTCGGGTTTTATACCTACCTATGGGACGTGGCGGCAGGCACTGCAGGAACGTGGCCCTATCATGATCACAATTTCCTGACGCACAACGGTTCCGAACACAGGGGGCTGTTCGGCGCCCTCATTGTCAATCCGGCATCAGGCGCAGTGACTGCAAGCGTTGAAGGCAGAATCCAGAGCGTGCCTGTCGATAGCATTAAAAAAGATTATGTGCTTTTTCTGGGGGACGATGCCTTTTGGGGTACGGAAATAGATGGCGTCAGCAAGCAGCAAACACCGCGCTGGACCAACCCCGCCTTGACCGCGAAACACGGGGATAACGTTCGCTTCCATCTGATCGCAATGGGAACCGACCTGCATCAGTTCAGGCTCAAGGGTTACAAATGGGTTGACCCGGGAACCCACAACCTCATCGACAGGGCCAACATTGGCCCCCTCGAAAATCACGTTTTCACCATCAAATCTTCACATTCGGCCGATTACATCGACAGAAATTTTTCGAATCGTTTGATGGGCATGAGGGGGGACTTCAATGTCACCCGATAATGCAACGGCGCGCCAGGACATACAAGACATCAGAGGATACAGGATGAGCAAACTCATATTTGGAAGGAAATTGTTAACTGCAGTGGCGTTTGGGCTGGTTGTCAGCATGCCATTGGGTTCGACCGTCGCGCTGGCGGCGTCCCATACCATCGTAATGTCGGCCGAAATACTGCCGAATGGCCAACACGGCTACAAGATGGTCAGTCACGGCGGAAACAACGGCTCCAATTATCCCGCTACTGCCGTCATTCCGGGCCCAACCCTGTTCGTAAAGCAGGGAGACTCGGTGAGCGTGCAACTCATCAACAACACCAAGGAGAAAGTGGGTTTCAAGGTACCCGGCCTTTCAACTGGCAGCAAGGTCGAACCCGGCCAGACAGGAAGCTATAGCGTAGACACCAGCGCGACGGGCACACACCCCTACCATGACGGAAAGCTGGGACTCACCGGCCTGTTTGGGGCCATTGTCGTCGACAGGCCCGACGGGAAGTTGGAAAGCTACCTCGACGCTGACGGGAAGATCGTTCCTGTGAAGCAGCGGGATGTAAAAAAACAGCAAGTGCTGTTCATGGTCGGCTCAACCTTCTGGGGCACGGAAATCTCCCAGGACGGAACACAGACCCCTCTTTGGACCAATCCCACTCTGGGTGCTGTTCATAACGACATCGTCCGATTCCATATCCTGTCGGTCGGACCGGGACATACCTTTCACCTCCATGCCCACCGCTGGCTCAAACCTGTGACGGAAACTCGAAGGGATAAGAGCGGCCATTCCCGGGATGACAAGGACAGGGATGACTACGCGCATTTCAGAAGAGATGGAGATCGGGATGAGGATGGGGATGGGGACGATGATCGTCACCACAATTCATCCAAAGGTACTGTCGAACATCGCGGCACACCCGGCATCATCGACACCAAGCTGCTGGCTGACCGTTTCGACAGTCATGTGTTCACAGTAAAAGCAGGCACGGGCGTCGGCCCTGGCAGTTGGCAGTACCATTGCCACCTGTTTTCCCACATGGAAGCAGGTATGCACGGCAGTTTCAGGGTTGATCCCGTCGGCTCACCACAAATGGGAACCAGCATCGCTGGCGCATCTCCTCACGGGGCCATTTTCGGCAATTCGAGCAATGACCCCGGTCTTGTCACTTTCGTAATTTCGGACCAACCCGGCACCTGGTTCAGGAGCGCCCGGGCCGATACGATTTTCGGCATTACCGGCGGTACCCGGTCCCTGGAAGTACTCCCTCCCGGCGGAAGCGTCAACTTCATCATGTCGGACACCAACACGGTGCATACGATAACCAGCCTGTTATGGCCCAGCGGCGCCGACCACATGCCTTTTGACCAGGTCAGGGCCTACAAGGGCGGAGGACTGGTGCATTTGTCTAAACCGGGCCTGTATGTGTTCACCTGCAAGGTGCATCCCTATATGTTTGGGGCTGTCATCGTGGACGATCCCGCAACCGACGGCCTTGATCTCGGCGATACTATCGATCTGGCCACGGGCATAAAAAATCTTCCTACCAGCAGCGACCTGGCGACCTTCCTGCTGAAAACCTTCTTTATCGCCACCGCCCCCAACAACTGGCAGGATTACACGGCTTCCACACCGTGGAAGATAACCTATCCTAACGTTTCGGTCCGGGTGACCGGCGGAACGGTGGTTAATTTACCCGAGGTGATGACGGCACGTTATGGGAACGACATTGCACTCACCCCGCCAACGCCTCCGCGCGTCCACGGGGTGGGTGAGGTATGGGTCGATACCCAGTTTGAAAAAACTGCCGGCAAGAGCAAGCCGGGAACCATCTCGGTAGTTGACACGGCAACCTGGAAAGTGACCCGGAAGATCGCCCTGCCGGAGATCAACATGAACAATCCCCACAATATGTGGACAAACAAGGATCAATCGGTTGTCTACCAGACCCAGTGGTTTGACAATAAATTGACCATGATAGATAAAAGGACCGGCAAGCTGATCAAGAATATCCGCGTGGGCGAGGCTCCTGCCCATGTCATGACTCGTCCCGATAACGACGACATTACGGTCACCAATAATGGCGAAGACGGCGTGTCCATCATCCCGGCGGGCACAATGAAGGTCAAAGAGATCATGCCAACGCAAAAGTCCGGCCAGCTCGCCACCAATCCTCATGGCCACTGGATCAGCACGGACGGAAACCAGGTCGTCACGCCAAATATCTTTACCAATGATGTGGGCTTCTATGACATCGACAGCGGCGCCATCCTGGAAAGAACGCCAACCGGCGGCTCTGCCCCGGGTGCGCACCCCATCGCTATCGGCATGATGCCTGATTCCAGCAAGTTCTATGCGGCGAACCTGTTGCATCATAGCGTGAGCGTGATTGACAGGAATGGGACGTTGCTGAAAACCATCAATCTCATCGCCGACTATAACCCCATTGACGGAACGATACAGGACCGCGATGGAGATGGGCAGGCAACAGTCGGCATCCTTCCCATCCAGCTGCCGGTTTCCCCGGATGGCCGTGCAGTAGTAGTAGCCAATATGGGCCAATCGATAATTGTCATAGATACCCTTACCGACCGGGTGGTGAAGATGCTTCCGTGCGATGCGGGTTGCCACGGCGCCAATTTTGGTGCGAAAAAAGGCGGGGGATACTATGCCTATGTCAGCAGCAAGTTCGCCAATGAGCTGATCGTGGTCGACGTCGATCCAAACAATGACGGCAATCTGTCGGATGCGGAAGTAGCAGGCCGGGTTCCGCTTGTCAGCAACAGCCATACGCACACTGATGACCGTATCACCAGCCTGGCAGGCTATGGCGGGCAAGGAGTTCTTGCTATCCCCAACGTATACAATAGCTGGGTCAAGAACCTGCCTGATGAATGGAAGAGCCAGCTGACACCCGCACAACAAAACCCGTCTCATCGCTGATTATAAAAACAACATAGTTTCTGATACCTCCCTCTCAGCGGCCATCGATTATCGATGGCCCTTTTTTTTGCGCGTGGAGCCAGGATACTGAACTGGAAATATTTGGTGGGCTGAATTTGAACTGAGAACAATTGTTCTCTATAATGAGATCAACTGTCCTCAATTCAAATTCATGCATCCCATGCAACCGCTCGACATTTTTTCTTACCTCGGCAAGCTTCAGGATTACTATGCCCGGGAAAGGATCATTCCTTCCACCACGCAATTGTCCGTGCTGTGGAACGTAAAGGCGCGTTCCTGGACGCATCAGATCGTTCAACGCCTGAAGGAGGAAGGCTTTCTGGAAACGGCGGCAGGGAGCCGCCTCCGCCCCGGACCCCGTTTCTTTGAGCGAACAGTCGGGCATGCAGTCCGGGCGGGCCTGCCTCAACAGGCTGCCGACGTTCAGCCCGAGTTGCTGCGTATAGATGATTACCTGATCGAAAAACCCTCTCAAACCATTCTTTTTCCCGTCAAAGGCGATTCCATGGTCGATCTGGGAATTCTTGAGGGAGACATGGTGATTATCGAACGCAGCAATTCAGCCTCGTCAGGCCAGGTCGTGCTGGCAATCGTGGATAACGAATTCACCCTCAAGGTCCTGGCCAGGGATAAGGAAGGCTATTATCTCGAAGCGCGCAACGAGAAACGAAGCCAGGATTACCCCCCCATCCGGCCTGAGCAGGAACTGGAAATCTACGGGTTTTATATCGGCCTGTTTCGCAAGGCTTCCGTTTCCGGCCACCGCCTCGGCCTCAACCGGTAATGATGGGATTTTTGCCATGCCGATGCCTGCTTCCCCACCCTTGGCGCCGCTATCGCTTTTGCAAATCGAAGCCCGATTCAAGGGCAGAATATGGCGAGGCGACACGTTGGGATTTTCCGCCGAGCCCGTTCTTTCCAGTGGCTTTGATGAACTGGACAGGGAATTGCCCGGAGGGGGATGGCCTACCCGCAACCTGACAGAGTTGCTGCTGCCAGCGGAAGGGTTGGGGGAAATAGGCTTATTGAGTGCGCCGCTCGCTCAGATAACCGGGAATGAAAGAAATATTCTGCTGGTAAGTCCTCCTTATCTCCCTTATATGCCCGCCTGGGAGAATCTGGATATTGATAGCCGGCGCGTGGTGATGGTCAGGGTTCACAAGCCCGCCGAGCGATTATGGGCGTTTGAGCAGGGTATCAGGAGCGGCGCCTTTGGAGTGGTCATTGGCTGGCTACCCGAGGCAAGCCAGCAAACCACGCGTAAGCTGCAAATTCTGGCAAGGTCTGCCGCAATGGTGGTTTTTTTGCTCAGGCCGGCCAGTGCGCAATCGGAACCCTCGGCAGCGCCGCTAAGATTATTGCTCGGCCCAGCACGCTGCCATACTCTGGCCTTGTATCTGCTCAAGCGCCGCGGCCCCCCCGCTGCCTCACCCATTCGTATTGTACTGGGCTGGCGCAGGTACTTTTCAAGCTCCGCTGCGCCTCTCTCCGCTTCAGACCAACACAATGCTGTGGATCGCTCTTCATTGTCCCGCGTTATCGCTTGACTGTATCGAGCGCCGGTTTCCGGTGGCGCTCATACCGCCGATGGCGGTAACGGCGCGCAAGGGCAACCGGGTGTATGTCCAGCAGGCCAATCAACTGGCGCAGGAGCAGGGAATAATGGCTCATCAATCGCTCGCCAGCGCCCTGGCGCTTTTTTCCGATCTGGTGATAATGGAACAGGATTTGGCTGAGGAGATGAAAGCGCTGCAAGGGGCTGCATATGCCGCGCTGCGTTTCACACCCAATATTGTCTTGCAACACACTGGCCTTGTTGCTGAAGTTTCCACAAGCCTGAAGCTGTTTGGCGGCCTGAAGAAGTTGTGCCAGCTGCTGATAAAGGCAGTGGCCGCCCAGGGCCTGCAACTCTGCGCGGCGGTTGCTCCCACCGCGAAGGGGGCATGGCTGCTGGCGCAATCGGCACCGCCTGGAACCATCATCAATGGCACAAGCAATGAGACAAGCACCAAATTTCGCTTATTGCTCGATTCCCTTCCTGTCGCATTGCTGGAATCGGCCCAGTCCCACCTTGAAGTCATTCGGGGAATCGGCTGCCAGACACTGGTTGACTTGAGACGCCTGCCTCGCGCCGGGATTGCTCGGCGTTTTGGCCCGGGTCTGCCCACGGAAATGGATCGTGCTTACGGAGACTCGCCGGATCCCCAGGAATGGTTCAAGGCGCCGGAGCACTTCCAGCAGAAGATGAGGCTGATGGCGCAAGTTGAAAGCGTGGAGCTGCTGCTGATCCCCGTGCAGCGAATGATCCACCAGATGTACGGGTGGCTGGCTTCACGCCATGCGGCGGTTTCCTCCTTCTCGCTGGTATTGCAGCATGAACATTCCCTGCGGCAACCGCAACGATTCACACCCATATATATACAGCTATCGGAACAGAGCGGCGACCCGGGCCATTTGATGCTTTTGCTGCGCGAGCGTCTGGAGCGGACAAAACTCGCGGCCCCGGTTTGCGAACTGACACTGACAGCGGATGAAATCACCGCGGGAAGAGATGCCAACCTGGAACTATTCCCCAACGCGCAATCGGAAACCACCTCGCTGAACCGCTTTATCGAAAAACTTTCCGCCCGCCTGGGGCCACAGGCTGTCACGGGTTTGAAGGTTATCCCGGACCACCGGCCGGAACGCAGCCAGAGATGCGAGGCTCCGGGAAACCGGATGAATGAAAGGAAGATTGTTTCAGGCCAGAAAGAATCCCGGGAAGCCATTCCGCCTAAATCAACCCGTCCCGCCTGGCTGATGGAAACCCCGGTGGAGCTGAAGCTGCAGCGCCAGCAACCGGTCTATGGCTCGCCACTGAAACTGATTGCAGGACCGGAACGGATCGAAGCGGGCTGGTGGGATGATGCGTTGGTCGCGCGCGATTATTTCATTGCGGAGAATGACCTCGGCCAGCTGTTATGGATCTACCGGGAACATAGCGAACCCAGTGAACATAATGCGGCAACGACCAGGAACCAGAGCTGGTATTTGCAGGGACTGTTTGGCTAGCCATTGCTCATCATGAACCTACCCCATGAATTCCATGAATTCCTTCGTTCCCCCATACGCTGAACTTCATTGCCGCTCCAGCTTCAGCTTCCTCAAGGGAGCCTCCATGCCGGAGGAACTGGTCGAGCGTGCCGCGAGCCTGGGCTATGACGCGCTTGCCATCACCGATGAATGTTCCATGGCGGGTGTGGTTAGAGCCCATTCGGAAGCGAAGAAAACAGGGTTGCATCTGCTGATCGGCAGCGAATTCTTTCTGGAGGATGGATTGAGGCTGGTTTGCCTCGCCATGAACCGGAATGGCTACGGCAACCTGTGCGAGCTCATCACGCTGGCGCGGCAACGTGCGGAAAAAGGCGCTTACCGCATCAGCCGGGAGGACTTCGAAAGCTGTCCGGATGCTCCACATCTCGCTCTACTACCAGACTGCCTGGTCTTGCTTATTCCCGACCCTGCGCAGGCAGACAGCTCTTTGCTGGCTGACATGCGCTGGGCGCTGTCGCTTTTTCCCGGCCGCTGCTGGACCGCAGTCGAGCTGTTGCTTCATGCGGGTGAAGACCTGCTGTTTGGAAGAATACGCCAGGTTGCGGATATCACGGGCATGCCTTTGGTGGCCGCGGGCGATGTCAGCATGCATGATGCTTCCCAAAAGCCTCTGCAGGATACGATGGCCGCCATTCGCCTGGGCAAGCCGTTGGCGGAATGCGGTTATGACCTGCAGCCCAATGCGGAACAATATTTGCGTTCGAAGTTGCAGCTGGAACAAATCTACCCACTGGAACTCCTCCAGGAGACGGCAAGCATTGCCGCCCGCTGTGCCTTTTCGCTGGATGAGCTGCGCTACCAGTACCCCGATGAATTGACTGGGACTGATGAGACGTATGCCGCCTACCTGCGGCGCATGGTGGAAGAGGGCATAACCAGGCGTTTCCCGGGGGGCATTTCAGTCAAGGTCAGGGAACAGGTCGAGCACGAATTGGACCTGATCGCGGAGCTCAACTATGAGCCCTATTTCCTGACGGTATTTGATATCGTAAGGCACGCCCGCTCGCGCGGCATTCTTTGCCAGGGACGCGGCTCGGCAGCCAATTCCGCGGTGTGCTATTGCCTGGGCATCACCGAGATTGATCCGGCGCGCAGCAATCTGCTGTTTGAGCGGTTTATTTCCAGGGAGCGTAACGAAGCTCCCGATATCGATGTCGATTTCGAGCATCAGCGCAGGGAAGAAGTCATCCAGTATATCTATGAGAAATACGGCCAGGACCGTGCCGCCATTGCTGCAACGGTCATCACCTACCGCACCCGCTCGGCGGTCCAGGATGTCGGCAAGGCCCTCGGCCTGGATCTCGAACGCGTCAGGCGGCTGTCCGGCTCGTTTGCCTGGTGGGACAACAGCTCGGAAATCCGCCAGCGACTGACCGAAAACGGCTTCGATCCCGACAGTCCGGTTATCCAGAAGCTGATTGCACTGACCACTCTCCTGTATGGCTATCCGCGCCATCTGTCCCAGCATGTAGGCGGCTTTGTCATTACGCGCGACAAACTGTGCCGTATCGTTCCCATCGAAAATGCCGCCATGCCGGACCGCCGCATCATCCAATGGGACAAGGACGATCTGGACGCGGTAGGGCTGATGAAAATCGACGTGCTCGCGCTGGGCATGCTCTCCGCCATTCGCCGCGCGCTGGATCTGGTTTCCGCGCGACGTGGAATCCTGTTCCGGATGCAGGATATTCCCGCGGAAGATGAAAAGACCTATGACATGATCTGCAAGGCAGATACGGTGGGCGTCTTCCAGATCGAATCGCGCGCGCAGATGTCGATGCTGCCGCGTTTGAAGCCGCGTAAATTCTACGACCTGGTGATAGAAGTGGGCATTGTCCGGCCGGGGCCGATACAAGGTGGCATGGTGCACCCCTATCTGCGCCGCCGCCAGGGTCTGGAACCTGTAACCTATCCAGGCGAAGGCGTGAGAGAGGCCCTGGAGCGCACAATGGGGGTGCCGATCTTTCAGGAACAGGTCATGCAGTTGGCGATTCTTGCCGCAGGCTTTACCTCGGGCGAAGCGGACCAATTGCGGCGCTCCATGGCGGCCTGGAGAAAGAAGGGCCTGCTTGGCTCCTTCCGTGCGCGCCTGATTAGCGGCATGGTCAGCCGCGGCTATAAACTCGAATTTGCCGAGCAAATCTTCCGCCAAATCGAAGGCTTTGGCGAATACGGATTTCCTGAATCCCATGCCGCCAGCTTCGCGCTGCTGGTTTATGTATCCGCCTGGCTCAAGTGCCATGAACCGGCCGCCTTCCTGTGCGCCATGCTGAACAGCCTGCCGATGGGTTTTTATAGCGCCTCGCAACTGATCCAGGATGCCAAACGGCATGGCGTCCAGATCAGGCCGGTGGACGTGACTGTCAGCGAGTGGGAATGCACGCTTGAAGAACAGAATGATGAGCCTTCCCAATCCATTGCATCCACCGCACCTGCTCTATCCATGTCGCCTGCTGTCCGGCTGGGCTTGAACCGGGTGAAAGGAATGGGGCTGGAAGCGGCCACGCGTATCATGGGAGCAAGAAAAATCTCGCCATTTGAAAATACCGGCGACCTGGCCAGCCGCGCACTATTGAATGCCACGGAAATTCGCGCGCTTGCCGGCTCGGATGCATTACTCGCCTTATCGGGTCATCGGCGCCAGACGCTATGGGCGGTGGCGTCCCACATCAGGCAACAGGACATGATGCAGAACGCGCCAGTGAAAGAGGCGTTGCCGGTCATCTCCGCCGCTCCCGAGGGAGAGGAAATCCTGGCGGATTACGCCAGTACGGGGCTCACCCTGCGCAGGCACCCGCTGGCCCTGCTGCGGCCGAAATTATCGCGGATGAATCTGCGCTCGGCCATGGAACTGGATAACTATCCCCCGGGGCGGCTGCTGCGAACCACTGGCATCGTCACCTGCCGACAGCGGCCCGGCACAGCCAGCGGTGTCATGTTTATCACCCTGGAAGACGAGACCGGAATAATCAATGTTGTGTTATGGAACCAGCTTATTCAGAAATACCGCCGCGAAGCGTTGGGCGCACGACTGTTGACCGTGTATGGCGTATGGCAATCCGAAAGCGGCGTCAAGCACGTGATTGCCAAGCGGCTGGTGGACCATAGTCACTTGCTGGGGAATTTGATGGTGGCGAGCAGAGATTTTCATTAGTCGTTCTCATAGTCTAGGGTCAAAAAACGGAGCATGCCCTTTTCCCAATAAGACTTGTTTTTCCTCCATTGCCATCTATAAAGGAAATATCTGCCCCCCACATAATTTTTGCCGGCTGAGAGGAGATCTGAAATGAATATGCCCGGTTTTACCGCCGAGTCCTCGGCTTATAAGACAAGAGGACACTATCGCCATTATCAAATGGCTTCAGGTTTTACGGATAACAGCGCAAGTGTTGTTCAGCCACAAGCATGTGATCTCGCCTGTCTCGGCGAATGCCGGGAGGGCTGTGCTGGCCTTACAGGCAGGGAGCATGCGGACTGCATAAGGGCTTGCAGGTCGGAATGCGGCTGCACACCGCAGCCTCAGACGTGCGGCCCGTGTGAGTGCAATGCGGCAACCGGCTGGTCGCAGCGATGCTGCGCTCCCAACGGAACGAATTGCTCCCAGCGAGCTTGCACACCTCCGGGTGAGGGATGCACCGTCCGGGATAACCGCACCTGCCTTCCCTGGCCGTTGGACTCCATCTGCTGGGGTAGCTGCGAGCGGACCTGCTGCTATTGGTCGGGCTGTGACCTGCTGCGCTGCGGCGTGTCACCGTGCTGACAGTTCGCCTGGCATGAGATGAACTAAAGGTATCTGCCGCAACATTAAAACGGGGAGTGGGGTAAATCAAGGCTATCCCGCAAACTTAACCAAGGACAGGCTGAACTTTTCCCTGCTGTTTCCGGCGGTGGGAGCTTTATTTTGTGAAATAAGGTAAGACCCTTTTTAACCTGATGCTGAGCCACGGAGAGACACATATCCCTCTGTGGCTTTTTGCTTTTCACCCTCGGAGTATGAGGTTATTCGGCTCCGACAGCTGATCTCTTGGCACCCGTCACAATCGCATTTCCGTTCGGTTTCCCACTGATATTCCCGTTCGGCCGCGTCATCCTGTGCCTGTAAACGCTTGCAATTTATCCAACTTGGGGTTCAACCTTCGATATTAAGGAGATGACCTTGGCCAATATTACAGGAACGAAATATCACGATAACAACACGTTTAACAACCCATTGTGGCAGTGGCGCTCCGATCTGGATGGCACCAATGGGAACGACACCATCAATGGGTTGCAGGGTAATGACATTCTCAATGGCAAAAATGGCAACGACCGGCTGATCGGTGGAAGCGGAAATGACAGGCTCAATGGGGACAACGGTAACGACCAGCTGTTTGGCGACTCGGGCAACGACACGCTTAACGGGAATGCTGGAAATGATACCCCGCGCGGGGGACCCGGCAACGACCGGCTCAATGGCGGCACGGGTAATGATTCGCTGTCGGGCGAAGCAGGCAATGACATACTCAACGGAGATTCAGGGAACGATTCGCTAAGCGGCGGAACCGGTCACGACACCCTCAATGGTGGAACCGGAAATGATCGGCTTAATGGCGGACCCGGCAATGACATTTTGTCGGGTGGGAGCGGCCGGGACACACTCACAGGCGGAACCGGAGCGGATACGTTCGATTTCAACTCGGTGGGCGAGAGCCCTCCTAATGGTCGCGACACAATTGTCGGCTTCAACCGGGGACAAGGCGACAGGATTGACCTGAAAGCAATCGACGCCGACAGAGGCTGGCCACTTGGCAATCAGGACTTTAAGCCAAGCCAGCTGATCTATGAGAAGGTCAATGGAAATGGCCTGTTGACAGTGAACATATATGACGGTGATGATCTTCAGATAATCCTGGCAGGATACCCGCCGCTAAACGTCAACGAGGACATAATTGGATAACTGTTGCTGATTCTCTGCTGGCGCTAGGGCCTATCCGGCTTGGTGAAGCGCTGGCAGAGGGCTTCACCCATTTGTATATGAATCTAACGACTTCGGTAGACAGTTTTGATAAATTGAACTATTTTCCAGGAGTCGCCAACGAATATATAAGCGCAAAGAGATATTCCCCGCACCTGAAAGTGTTTCAAGAGATACAAGTCCTAAACACCCCTTGGAGAAGACGTGTCAAGGCTTCTGACCCCCCGGACAACTCAATACGCTGCATCTTCTCCTCGCCATCCAGGCACAGCACTCAAGGTCTCGACCGGTTATCTTGAAATTTCCCGGACTATTCGTTTCAAAGCAGCCGCATGAGGTGCCGTAATGTCCTTGTCTTCGGTGGAGGATTTCAAGGCCTTGGCTTGATAAAAGCCCTCCGCAAGGTAGCGGGAATACGTATTCTGGTAGCGGACCCCAATGAGGAAAACGTCGCGCGCTATTTTGCAGACGCTTTCTTCCCGGTGCCTTTTTCAAAGGAGAAGCAGGTATTCCTGGATTTTATTCTCCCTCTGTGCACACGGGAGAGTGTGGAAGCCATCTTCGCATCCACCGAACATGAAGTGGAGTTGCTGGCCCCTCACTACGATGCTTTTGCCGCAAGCGGCGTCGTAGCTTATGTCTCCGGGTTTTCACTGCTGAAACTCGCATGGGACAAGCTCCTGTTTTATCGCTGGCTGATCGAGGAGGGCTTGCCCTCATTGCCTTGCTACATCTCGCCGTTGGATGATGACGCGATTTTTCCCCTGATTGGCAAGCCGCGGCGTGGTTGGGGAGCCCGCGGCCTGCATGTCCTTGCCGACCGTGAAGCTTTTTTGAAACTTACAATCGACCAGAACCAGGAATTCATATGGCAGCCTTGTCTGCATGAATTTGATGAATACTCCGTTGATTTCTCGATCAGCGTTGACGGCAACATTTCTCCCCTTGCGTTCCGACGCCGAATTCGCTCGAAAAATGGATTCGCGATTCTCTGTGAGCCTGGCGCCCCTGCCCATGTTCGCGAAACCGCCCAGCACGTTCTGGAGCGCACCGTCCCTTTAGGAGCGTGCGGGCCTATGAACCTGCAGATATTACGGACTGGCGATCGCTGCTGGGTATCCGACCTCAATTCACGTGCCGGCACATCCATGCCCTTGAGTCTTGCTATCGGTTTTAACCCTATTGCCTTTTTACTGGGGGGTGGGGCCGCGGCCCCGGCCGAGGCCGATGTGATCAACGGCGTTCCCGCTCCAGGTTCACATGCAAGGACGCTGCGCTATCTGGAGGAACGCAACATCCTGGATTTAAAGCTGGACGAGGTGCGGGGAGTCGTGTTTGAGCTGGACGACACACTGCTTGATCAGAAAGCCTGGATGATCCGCAAGCTGGAGCTGACCTGGCATGAGGAAAAAATTGTCCTGCCCGCGCGCACAACATTTCTTTCCACGGCGTTGCAAATCATCGAGGAAGGCAATCACGCATGCCTCTTCGATACGCTGTGTTTGCAATTGGGATTGGGTGATGCCATCCGCGTGCGCATGATCGAAACCTACAATCAAACGCAGCCGAAAGATTGTCCGCTCTACGGTGACGTACAGGCGACCTTGGGTCAACTTCGCCGATTAGGCTACCGAATTGGAATTTTGGCTGACAATCCACCCGCGTCACAACGGCAGAAGCTGGATGTTTGCGGCCTGCTGCCGCTGACGGATGCCGGGGTGTTGACTGCGGAGCGGGGAACAAAGAAACCCGATCCTAAAGTTTTTGAGGAATGCGCCCGCTTGCTCAACTTGGCGCCGAAGCAGCTTGTCATGGTAGGCAATAATGTATTCAGGGACGTGCAAGGTTCCTGCAATGCAGGCTTTCGGCATGCCTTTCATATACAAAGAGCTGGTGCCCTCTTCAACTTCAGTCCGGATTTGATGCGGAGCGTTGGCAACGCTATGCCGGGATGTACGTCGATTAGCAGTTTGAATGAGCTGTTCTGGTATTTGAAAGGTTGTGAAAACGTTGCATCACAACAGAAGAGGTAGGGCGCAATAGCTTCGTTTACGCCGGTGTGATCTCTCTCAGCGGTTGGTATCGAATTTGCCCTGTGGGGAGATACTCAAGAATTCGTCCCATTGTAGCTGTGCCATTTCTTGCGATATAAAATCCACCTACTTTCTCCAGATAGGCCTCATCACCTTCTACAGCGATCAGCTGCAATACCTCCTGTCCAATTTTAGTAAACTTCCAAATAGCAAGATCTACCTTCGTCGCGATTTTCCCACGTTGAGCGGCCAAAATGAGATTACCAGACGTAAATAGTTCTTCTTGCACGGAGCTTTCCCGGAAGGTTTCAAGACCCAATTCTGTAGGGTACATCGCACCGAGCTCGCCTAACGCAAAATGATGTCCCGGGTAAATTTCTCTGTATGTTCGCAGCCATCCGGCATCAGCCGCTACGATAAAAGATGAACCCTGATAATTAATGGCAAGTTTTGCCATATTCTCTAGAAGAGTCGCGTCGGCTTTGGTGAGGTTCTTAACAAAATCAAGAGTTTTAAGTGAGTAACTCCCGGGCTTCTTTATTTCGCCAGAAAGTATCCGCCCCCACAGTTCTTGCATCTGCTGAGACGACACATCTTGAGCTGAATTGAAGAACCTAGATACCCAGTCCTCATCTGGTTTCTGGTCTGGGACGCTACTTTGAGCTAGTAGATCTGCCGCAGCAACGGAGGTGATGTTTTCAATATTTCTTTGTCGTTTGCGCTCTTGGTAATTTGAGCGACTGTTGGCTCTATCCTCGTTACTTGGGGCTTGGAGGGTGAGCGTCTGATCGTCCGGCTTTTGCCAAATCTCAAATTCCCCGTCCTTAAACACAACAGGAAGGTGATGTTGGTCCGCTATGTTTATCAGTGCCGAAGAGATAGTGCGCACTTCATATGCTTTCGCGTCGGCATTTCTCCTTATTAAGTAAGGACGAGAGACAGCGCCGATTCCATTGGAGATCACTTCAATAAGCCGAGTTAGGGGCTGACTCAAGCCCGCGAGATCTTTGATTTCCACATCTTTTCCTTGCTGGATAAAATGATATTAAAGCTCTTTTTTATAGGCCACGGTTCGGACCCAAGCCCGACAAACTGTTCCTTGGCGCGTGTGTCGCGCATTCGGTAAGAGCGCGGGAGGCTGCTTGGCCGCAATATCTAACTATTAAACGGAATTTCCAGGAGGAGCTATCACAAACATATGCTTAAAAACTGATTTGTAACTGGTCGCTTCTTTGCAAGGCAAATGTTCTTCTTACCAATCAAATCCCCAACCCCTTCCAAATCTCGTCCACCCGCGTCTTCACTGCCTTATCCATCACAATCGGCTTTCCCCATTCCCGGTTCGTTTCCCCTGGCCACTTGTTGGTGGCGTCCAGTCCCATTTTTCCCCCCAGACCCGATACGGGGCTGGCGAAATCGAGATAATCGATTGGGGTATTCTCGACAATCAGCGTATCCCTTGCAGGATCAACACGGGTGGTAATGGCCCAGATGACTTCCTTCCAGTCCCGGATATTAACGTCATCGTCGGTGACGATAATGAATTTGGTATACATGAACTGCCGCAGGAAACTCCACACGCCGAACATGACGCGCTTGGCGTGGCCCGCGTACTGCTTTTTCATGCTCACCACGGCCATGCGGTAGGAACAGCCTTCGGGCGGCAGGTAGAAATCGACGATTTCGGTGAACTGCTTTTGCAGCAGGGGCACGAACACTTCGTTGAGCGCCACGCCCAGTATCGCTGGTTCGTCCGGCGGCTTCCCGGTGTAGGTGGAGTGGTAGATCGGATCGCGCCGCATGGTGATGCGCTCGACCGTGAATACCGGAAAAGTCTCCTGCTCGTTGTAATAGCCGGTGTGGTCGCCGTAGGGGCCTTCCAGTGCTGTCTCGCCCGGATAGATGTATCCTTCCAGCACGATTTCGGCGCTCGCCGGAACCTGCAAGCCGTGGCTCAGGCATTTGACGATCTCGGTTTTCGCGCCGCGCAGCAGTCCCGCGAACTGGTATTCGCTCAAGGTATCCGGCACCGGCGTGACCGCGCCCAGTATGGTGGCGGGGTCCGCCCCCAGCGCTACTGCGATTGGATATGGCCGGCCAGGATTGGCGAGACAAAAGTCGCGAAAATCGAGCGCCCCGCCCCGGTGGGCCAGCCAGCGCATGATGAGCTTGTTTGGACCGATGACCTGCTGGCGGTAAATGCCCAAGTTCTGCCGGATCTTGTGTGGTCCTTTGGTGACGGTCAACCCCCAGGTGATCAGGGGGCCTACGTCTCCCGGCCAGCAGGTCTGGATGGGCAACTTGCCCAGGTCCACGTCCTCGCCTTCCCATACGATTTCCTGGCAGGGGGCTTTCGACAGCTCCTTCGGCGTCATGTTGAGGACTTGCTTCAGCACCGGGAATTTTTCCCACGCATCCATCAAGCCCTTGGGCGGCTCGGGTTCTTTCAGATAAGCCAAAAGCTTTCCCACTTCGCGTAGCGCCTCGACCGATTCCTGCCCCATGCCCATCGCCACCCGCCGGGGCGTGCCGAACAGGTTTCCCAATACGGGAATGGTGTGCCCCTTGGGTTTTTCGAAAAGGATCGCCGGACCGCCGGCTTTCAACACGCGGTCGCAAATTTCGGTCATCTCCAGACGGGGATCGATCTCGATGGCGACGCGCTTGAGTTCACCCTGATGTTCCAGCTGGGCGATGAAATCGCGCAGGTCCTTGTATTTCATGAGAGGGGTACCTGTTTGGTTGGGTCTATGAGGTAATCAGGCGAGATAATCAAGCGCAATGCCGGCAAATATCGTTGCG
Organism: Nitrosospira sp. Nsp14; assembly: GCF_900113575.1. Classification (GTDB taxonomy): domain Bacteria; phylum Pseudomonadota; class Gammaproteobacteria; order Burkholderiales; family Nitrosomonadaceae; genus Nitrosospira. Next base: position 46,439 of record NZ_FOPV01000001.1, on the reverse strand, counting down.
CCCACCCAGTTGTTGTGCAGGAACGCTCTGAAACAGCGTGTCCGGTCGCGGTCGTGAATCAGGCGATATTGGTACAGTATCAGCCCCAGTGCGATGGCCAGAGCGAGGTAATAAATCATGCCCAGCTTCTGCACCTGCCCTACCACGACCATCGCGCCCAAAAAAGCCGCGTGGCACGCCATGACCCCCGCCACATCAAAGCGGCCAAACGTGATGGCCGAGGTCTTGATACCGATCTTGAGGTCATCCACCTTATCCACCATTGCATATTCGGTGTCGTAAGCGATCACCCAAAGCAGGTTCGCGCCCATAAGGAACCATGCCAGGAGTGGCACTTCGCCCGTTTGCGCGGCGAACCCCATGGGGATGCCAAAGCTGAAAGCGATGCCGAGGTATGCTTGCGGCATGGCGAAGAAACGCTTGGTGAAGGGATAGCTGGCCGCGAGAAACAATCCGAGAAACGAGAGCTCGATCGTCAACCGGTTCAGCGGCAGGATCAGGAGAAATGCGCACAAGCTGAGCGCCGCCGACAGCAGCAGCGCTTCCTTGGTGCTCACCGCCCGGGTAGCCAGCGGGCGATTTTTCGTGCGTTCGACATGTCCGTCGAAATCGCGGTCGGCGTAATCGTTCACGACGCAACCGGCGGAGCGCATCAGCACCGTGCCCGCCACGAATATCGCCAACACCATCATGCTGGGGACACCGTCTGCGGCAAGCCACAGCCCCCACAGCGTCGGCCACAGCAGCAGGAGAATGCCGATGGGCTTATCCAGCCGCATCAGTTTTTCGTAATGGCCGAGGCGTTGCGTGAGTGTCACTATGCCAGCTCCAGTATGGAAGGAAGAAACACTTCTGTCACCAGAATGGATTGCCCGCGCAAGCTGAACAGCGAACGGCGCGCCCACAGGCCGCTCGGTTTTACCTTCAATTTCTGGCAGGCGCGGTGGAAGAGGGGGTGGGCGGGAGTCAACTTTTTAAATTTGAGCGGCGTGCGCCTGATGACGGGATTGGTAAATAACACTGTTCCCAGCGAGCGGTTGCCGAGGCCGCTCAACCCGCGCCACGCGCCGCGAAGGTCTTTCCTCGCCACCACCGAATGCGCGAATACCACCGGGGTGTTGCCGCAATACAAGTACACTTCGCGCACCAGCGCCAGTTCATTCCGGCGCAGGTTCATCACGGCAAGCTCATCCCCGCATGCCTTGTCGAGAGACTGAAACATCTGCTTGACGCGAAAATTGCTGCAATGCTGCTGGATGAGCTGAGTAAGCGAGCCGCGATTCTGCAACCAGCCGCGCGCCCGTGGAGAGACCGCAGACGGCGCGGGATACCACGCGGATGACCGGACAGGACTCATCACAACCAACTGAAAAGGGTGCATTATGCCGCATAATGCCGCGCGACTGAATCCCTGAATCCTTTATCCCTGCCGGGCAATCGTCTTCCGATGCGACGCGCCGATCCTGCAAGACCGCGTCCGGAGATCGGGTGTCTCAGGTCGGGATTTTCGGGCAATCAGGGTTTTCTTGACAGCAGCAGCAACAACATGGGCACCCCCAGCAAGGCGGTCAATACGCCGACAGGAAGTTGCTGGGGCGCCCACAATGTGCGAGCCAGGGTGTCGGCCAAGGTAAGGAAGCTGCCTCCGAGCAGTATCGATAGCGGCAACAGCCAGCGGAAATCGCTCACGCCGAGCAAGCGGACGGCATGCGGCACGATGAGACCCACGAACCCGATTGCGCCCGCCAGCATCAGCGCGGCCACCGTCGCCACCGATGCGCAGAAATAGAGTCCCACCTGCAAGGGCAACACGGCCACGCCCAGCGTCTGCGCCTTCAGCTGGCCGAGGCCCAGGACGTTGAGGCTGCGGGAAAAGAGCATGCTCACGGCCGTTACGACGCACAGCGTAACCCAAGCGGGAAGCACTTCCTCGGCCCGGGAAACGTCCCCCATCAACCAGAACAGCATGCCTTTCACGTCGCTCGCCGGGGCGAGGGTGAGGATCAAGGTCGTCAGCGCCCCACAGCCCGCGGACAACACCACGCCTGTAAGCAGGAGCCGGTAGAGATTCCAGCCGCCGGCCCGAAAACTCAGGCCAAAAACGATGGCAATCGCGGCCAAGGCTCCCGCGAGCGAGACGATATTGGTCAGCACCAGGCCCCAACCCAGCAACATCGCAAGCAGCGCGCCTACCGCCGCCCCGCCGGACACGCCGAGAATATAAGGATCGGCAAGCGGATTGCGCAGCAGAACCTGCAACAGCACGCCGGCCAGCGCCAGCAGGCCTCCGCAGGCAAACGCCGCCAATATCCGCGGCAGCCGCAACTGCCAGACAATCTGGTGCGCGACATTATCCTTACCGTCGCTGGAAGAGAGCAGAGCCTGGGCAACCGTTTCGGCGGGAATGTGGACGCTACCGAATAGCAGCCCCGCAAACGCGCTGGCGGCAGCAAAAAACAGGAAAAGGGCCAGAAGCTTCGGTCCTCTTCCCACGTTCCATGCAATCATCGCCGCGATGCGTTCGACTCAACGCCAGGTTTTGCGCCCGTTTTGAAACCGGTGAGACAGCAGCCCCGAACCGGCGGCAAAGCGAAAATGGGTATAGGGTTGAGATCGCAGGCCGGCATGAGCAACCCGGGCAATTATCGCAGGCTGATGATGGGCCAGCCGTTTCTTTCCGCATGGGCCTTGAGGGTCGCGTCGGGGTCCACTGCCACCGGGTGGGTAACCTTTTTGAGCAAGGGCAAGTCATTCAGTGAATCGCTGTAAAACCAGCTTTCCAGGAACGACAGCCAGGTCAGGTTGTGTTCATCCAGCCAGCTTTCCAGGCGCGCGATCTTGCCTTCCCTGAAGCAGGGCAGGCCTGAAACCCGACCCGTGAATTCACCATCGTTCTGCTCCGGCTCCGTAGCGATGAGATGGGTAACCTTGAGTGCCCTGGCGATGGGAGCGGTGACGAAGCTGTTCGTGGCGGTGATGATGACGCACAGGTCGCCGGCAAGCATATGCTCTTCCACCAGCTTGCGCGCAGCAGGAGTGATGATCGGCAGTATCCTGTTCTGCATGAAATCGCTGTGCCAGGCATCGAGCTGGCTTCTGGGATGGCGCGATAATGGTTTCAGCTGAAAGTCGAGAAACTCGTGTATATCCAGCGTGCCGGCTTTGTATTGCTCGTAGAACTCCACGTTGCGCGCCTCGTAGACCTCCCGGTCCAGCACGCGCTGTTCGATGAGGAACTGAGCCCATTGGAAGTCGCTGTCCCCAGCCAACAAGGTATTGTCGAGATCGAACAGGGCCAGATTCATGATGCGGCCTGCAATAGTTCACGCACCAGCGGAACGGTAATTTTGCGGCGGCTGGCCAACGCATAATTGTCCAGCGCATCGACAGTGGCAATCAAGGTGGGCAAATCGCGGCGCCCATGGCGGAGCAGGTAGTCGCCCACCTCTTGCGGCAAATCGAGGCCGCGGCTGGCTGCATGGCTTTTCATGGCTTTAATTTTTTCCTCGTCAGTCAGTTCATGAACCTGATATACCAGACCCCATCCCAGTCGCGTCACGAGGTCATCCCTCAGCTTGAGCTGTGCTGGCGCAACAGGTCCGGTTACCAGCAGGAAGGCGTGTCCCTCGTCACGAATGCGATTATAAAGATTAAACAGCCCCACCTGCGCTTCGGGGCCCAGACGATCCACATCATCCACCAATACGCAGTCAATTTCGCCGTCGATTTCGAACCGTGTGTCTTCAGCGCAAGCGAAATAGTTCACGCTTACCCGATGATGCTCGTATGCTCCAGCGAGCCCCTGCAGCAAGCGGCTCTTCCCGCATCCCTCGTTGCCCCATAAATAGAAGAAACGCTCCTTTTCGCGGCCCAGCGGAATGTTCTCCAGGGTCTGCAACAGCTCGGCGTTGCGTCCTGGCACAAAGTTAGCCAGCGTCGGAAGGGGTGGAGGTGCAATGTCCAGCAGGAGTTGTTTCACGAAGCTCACAGAATGGGCCCATAAATTGATAGCGCATGGCGCACACATCCGTTTGAGGTAAAATTGCCGTCACTTTATCTGCAACAGGAAGAGAACTCAACTTGACTTCATTCAAACAGGATAACGCGCAGTCCGCACCCCTTTCCTACCGATCTGCAGGCGTAGACATCGATGCAGGAGATCGGCTGGTCGAAAACATCAAGCCCTACGCCAAGCGCACCATGCGCCCGGAAGTGCTCGCGGGCATAGGCGGGTTTGGCGCGCTGTTTGAAATCTCGAAAAAATATCGTAATCCAGTGCTGGTGTCGGGCACCGATGGCGTCGGCACCAAGCTGAAACTGGCGTTCGAAGCAGGAAAGCATGACAGCGTCGGAATAGACCTGGTGGCAATGAGCGTCAACGACATCCTGGTGCAAGGCGCGGAACCGCTGTTCTTCCTGGACTACTTCGCCTGCGGGCGGCTGGATGTGGACACGGCGACCCGCGTGGTCAAGGGCATTGCGTCCGGTTGCGAACAGGCGGGGTGCGCATTGATCGGCGGCGAGACTGCGGAAATGCCCGGCATGTACCCCGAGGGGGAATACGATCTGGCAGGCTTTGCCGTCGGCGTGGTGGAGAAAGACAGCATCATTACCGGGCTTGATATCCGGGAAGGGGATGCGGTATTGGGGCTCGCATCCAGCGGCGCCCATTCCAACGGCTACTCGCTGATACGCAAGATCATCGAGAAAAATGGCATCGACCTGTCCACCGAATTCGACGACAAGGCGTTAATCGATGTAATCATGGCGCCGACCCGCATCTACGTCAAACCGGTGCTCGATCTGATGAAACAACTGCCGGTTAAGGGCATGGCACATATAACGGGCGGGGGGCTGGTGGAAAATATTCCCCGCGTCCTGCCGAGCGCGGTCACGGCCGTGCTGCAAAAGAATACATGGGAAATGCCTCCGCTTTTCCATTGGCTGCGGCAACAGGGAAATGTAGAGGAGAAGGAAATGCACCGCGTTTTCAATTGCGGTATCGGCATGGCGCTGATAGTGGCGCCAGAGCTGGCCGATAAGGCGAAGCAGTTATTACAATCCGCCGGCGAGACGGTCTGGCGGATTGGTACGATACGAAAACGCGCCGGGAATGAAGCGCAGACGATAATTGAGTGAGCGGCAGGGCACCCGGGCTCGCGCCTCTGCCGATATGAAATCGCTTGTCATCCTGATCTCGGGCCGGGGAAGCAATATGGAGGCCCTGATCGAGGCAAGGCTTCCGGGGCGGATAACGGCCGTTATCAGCAACAGGCCGGATGCGCCAGGGCTGGAAGTTGCAAAAAGGCACGGCATTGAAACCATCGTGCTGGATCAATTGTCTTACCCCGGTCGCGATGCATTCGATGCCGCGCTGGCGCAGGAAATCGACACGCACCAGCCTGATCTGATCGCCCTTGCGGGGTTCATGCGCATCCTGGGGAATGATTTCGTAAACCGTTATGATGGGAAACTGGTAAATGTCCACCCTTCGCTGCTTCCCGCCTTTCCAGGTCTCCATACTCACAGGCGAGCGCTGCAGGAAGGGGTAAAGATACACGGTTGTACCGTACATTTCGTCACCGCGCAGATGGATCGGGGCCCAATTGTTGTTCAGGCGGCGATCCAAGTACTTCCCGATGACACCGAGCAAACGCTGGCCGCCCGAGTATTGGAGCAGGAGCATCGCATTTACCCCGAAGCCGTGCGCTGGTTCATGGAGGGGCGGCTGAAAATCTCCGAAGGCGCGGTTGAAGTAAGCTCTGCCGCATTCGACAGCTCCATTCTGTATTCACCTGGATTATGAAAATGAAATTATCGTTTGATTTGCTGAGAGATTTAAGTTTTTCCTTCGCTGCGCTGACGACCCTTGCTGCGTTTTCCGCTGCCAGCGCTTATGCCGCAGATATTCCGCCCCGCATCGATATCAGCTATACAGTTACATCGGGCAGTCTCGAAGCGGATATGAATGACAAGGTGGAAATCCGGCAGGAAAACGGCGCGCGCAGCTATGCGATCTACAGCGAAGGCCGCGCCAAGGGGTTGCTGGCGCTGACACAGCCGGACAGCGTGGTGCGCGACAGCGAAGGCACGATCACGTCACAGGGGCTTTTTCGCCCCGGCCGTTTCTCCGACAAGCACGGCAACAAGCCGGGGAAGATAGCCATTTTCGATTGGGACAAGAAGCTGCTGACGCTGCAGCATAAACGCGGGGAAGAGCAGAAGCCATTGCCCGCCGATACCATCGACAGGCTCAGTTTGCAGTACGCCTTCATGTTTGCGCCTGTTCCCGTCAAGGTGGTGACGGTGCATGAAACCGACGGCCGACGCCTCGAAGCCACCCGCTATGCGGTAGGCAAGGAAACCCTGGATACGCCAATGGGCAAGCTGGAAACCGTTGTGCTTACAAAGCAGCTGGAAAAGGAGGGTGACCGCGACAAGAAGATCTGGCTTGCGGTTGATCATCACATGTTGCCGGTTCGCGTCGTCGCAGCAGAGAAGTTGGGAATCGTGACGGATCAGATGGTCAAGAACATCAGCTATGCGGAAAAATCGCTCAACGGCCAGAAACAGGGGCGCCTGCACTGACCTGAACCAACCTGAGCCAACCCGCAAACCCGGACGGCAGTGGTCATCCCTGCCGTTATGGTGTATGTTGCGTTCGAGCTGCGCTATTCGCCTTAACTTCCTTCCGCAATACCACTATCGATGCGTCTCACCCCTGCCCACCTGGAGACGGCTACCGCCGCGCTCCGTGCCGTGCTTCCGCTGGAGCATCCCGCTGACTCGATACTTCGGCGTTTTTTCCGGGAGAACCCCAAGCTCGGCGTAAATGATCGGGCGTTTATTGCCGAAACGGTATTCGGCATACTGCGCCATCGTTTTTTCCTGGAGCAGGTGGTCGGCACCGCCACGCCCCGCACCCTGCTGCTGGGCTATCTGGCGAAGTTCCATGGGATGAATCTGCGGGAGCTGACTCCGCTCGTAAGCGAAGCAGAGGCAAAATGGATCGCGCAATTGAAGGCGGCGAGGCCCGAAGCTCAGCCGCTTGCGGTTCAGGCGGAATTCCCGGAGTGGCTGGTTGAAAAGCTGCACGGTTTCCTGGATGAGCAGGGAATTCTCGAACTCGGGCGCTCCATGCAGGAGCCGGCGCCACTCGATCTGCGCGTCAATACGCTGCTTGCGAATCGCGAGGAGGTGCTTGCACTACTCAAAAGCGACGGGATCGAGGGTGATGCTACGCCGTACTCTCCCGTTGGCGTCCGCCTTTCCGGCAAACCTGCAATCAATCGCCATGAGTTGTTCATAACCGGCAAGGTGGAAATCCAGGATGAAGGCAGCCAGTTGCTGGGCTACCTGCTCGCTCCCCGTCGGCGCCACATGGTGGTGGATTTTTGCGCGGGGGCGGGCGGAAAATCCTTGATGCTCGCAGCCCTCATGCGATCGCAGGGACGCATCTATGCATTCGATACCTCGGAAAAACGGCTCAATAACCTCAAGCCGCGCCTTAAGCGTTCGGGGTTGTCGAACCTTTATCCACAGCTTATCGCCAACGAGAACGACTTGAAGGTAAAACGCCTGGCGGGAAAGATCGACCGCGTGCTGGTGGACGCGCCATGCAGCGGCTTGGGGACGTTGCGCCGCAACCCCGATCTGAAATGGCGACAGTCTTTGCAAAGCGTCGAAGAACTCAAGCACAAACAGGCGGCGATCCTTGCATCGGCGGCGAACCTGCTCAAACCCGGCGGGCGGCTGGTTTACGCCACCTGTAGTTTTTTGCCGGAAGAGAACCAGGAAATCGTCAAGAATTTCCTCGCAACCCGCCCGCACTTCACACTTCTGAACTGCGCCGAGTTGCTGGCGCAACAGAAGGTGCCGCTCGACACGGGTGTTTTCATGCAATTGTCACCCCGCTTGCACCACACCGATGGTTTTTTTGCCGCTGCATTGGAACTCGCAGGCAGCGGCAAATGATATCACCCGTGCTTGGCATGCCCGTCTCCAGATGTCTTGCAAGCTGCCTGGCCATTCTGTTTACGGCATCTGCCGCAGCTTTCCAGCCCGCAGCGGGATACGAAGGCCAACACGACAGCAGTCGTGGCACGACGGCACCCGTTACGCTTTCCGCGACCGGAACGGTACAAGCGGCCTTCACGCCAGGGGATGATATTGGAAAGCTCATCGCCGACGCCATCGATGCGGCGCAACACCAGGTTCTGGTGCAGGCATTCAGTTTCACCCACCGCAAAATTGCTGATGCACTGATCGCAGCCAGTCGTCGCGGGGTGGACGTGAAAGTAATTTCCGACAAGGACCAGATCCACCGGATTCGGACGAGTTTGATATCGAAGATGGCGGCAGACGGCGTGCCGGTTTTTACCGATTCCGCCCACGACAGCGCTCATAACAAAGTGATCGTGATTGACGCCGGCAGTCCGGCGGCGACGCTGATCACCGGCAGCTTCAACTTCACCCATGCCGCGCAGTACAAAAACGCGGAGAATGTGCTGGTGATGAAGGGCAATACGGCGCTGACCGATCTTTATCGGAAAAACTGGCAGCACCATTACGAGCACTCGCGGCCTTACCGATAGCGCTTGCGGTTTGTCCCGGTTTGTTTCGCCAACCAGGTTTCTCCCAAGGGGACTTTTCGAGGTTTCCGAATGCAATCCAATACCGAGTTCCAGAGTCTGCTGCGTAATCTGATCACGGATGTGCAGGAAACCAGCGTGTTGTGGCAGATTGCCGTGCTGGCCGCAAGCCTCGGGCTTGCCTGGCTGCTGCAGCGGCAATTCGAACGACGCTTCCCTTCCGAAAGCAGAAGCCGCAGGCTGAATATCAGCATGCAGAGCATGAGCCGCCTCATGTTTCCGCTGTTCGCGCTTGCGCTGGTCATTCCCGGGAGATGGGTGCTCAGCTACTGGTACCCCACCCATCTTCTCAACATCCTGGTGCCGCTGCTATTCGCGCTCGCGCTGATTCGCGTGACTGGCTATATATTGCGCAGGGTGTTTTCGAGCCAGAAGTGGCTGCACTCCTGGGAGCTATTTATCGGCTGGACGGTATGGATCGGGCTTGCGCTTTATATAACAGGCCTGCTGCCCGAGATTCTGGATCTTCTCGACAATATCGGGTTTCACATCGGCAAACAGCGTTTGTCGTTATTGCTCATCGCGCAGGGCATCCTTGCCTTCACCGCCAGCATACTGGTTGCGCTCTGGATGGCCAGCGCATTCGAAACGAGGATCATGGATGCGAAAGCGCTGGACATCAATCAGCGCGTCATCCTCTCGAAAATGAGCCGCTCGATTCTGATTGTGGCAGGTGTCTTGATCGCGCTACCCATGGTGGGGGTAGATATTACCGTTTTGTCCGTGTTCGGGGGCGCGCTTGGGGTAGGGCTCGGATTCGGCCTGCAGAAGATTGCGAGTAACTACATCAGTGGATACATCATTCTGTTGGACCGATCCCTGCACATCGGTGATACCGTGGCGGTGGACAACCGCAAGGGAGAGGTTGTTTCACTTACTACGCGATATGTGGTGCTCAAGACCGAAGACGGGACTGAAGCGCTTATTCCGAACGACACGTTTATTACGTCGACGGTTGTCCGCCAAACCTATGCTAACCACCGGTTGCGTCTAATTACAACCATAAAGGTCAGCTACTCCAGCCCGGTGGAGACGGCCATGCGCATCATGCTGGAAGCCGCGAAGCGGCAGCAAATATTGGCGGAACCCGAACCTGTCGTTATCCTCAAGGAATTTGCCGAGAACGGTGTCATCATTGACCTGATGATATGGGTGCAAGATCCAGAAGGCGGGGTGTTACGGCTGCGCTCCAACCTCCACCGTGAAATCCTGGCGGAATTTGAAAAGAACGGTATCGGCGTGAAGTAAGACTGAATGGGAACACCTGAATAATTCCAAGCGAATTAAATGGACCTCGTGCCCACCCTTCCAGAGGTGCCCGCCTTGAAATCCACCCGAAACTTGAGATACGATTCCACTATCGAAGACTTGTCCGGAGACATCCAATCGCGGATATAAATCCGGGTCGTTAAGGTTTGCTGCTCGCAACACTATGAAGACGATACTACCGGCGCTGCTGTTCGCGCTTTGCTCAATGCAGGTTTCCGCCCAAAAAGAGGCTCAGGAATTTCCCTGGTCCAAAGCGGCAAAAATCATCGCGGCGGATGAGGCAAAAGCCGCCGCCTCAAAATCGAAAAAGCCGGAAACGCAGCGGGAGAGCGATACCAAAAAGCGCGAGAAAACATCTGACGCGGACCACAAGAGCAAATAACGATTGAGTGCGACCGCGACGTCAGACTTCCTCCCAGAAACGAGTTCATAACATCGGGAACTCTTTATGGGCGCCTTGATTTTCTATACCGGGATCTATTTCCTGGGGTACTACACCGCGCACTTGCTAAACCAGGCGGTTGGCCGGGCTTTGATAGCCCATCGCCGTATCGCCGGTCTTGTTCTCGTTCTCACCGTCAGCATGGCCCACGCATACAAGATAATGACCTCTTCCCCGCCTCACGATCACGGGGATGGGGCAGGATACGCGCTCGGTTTATACGTGATCCTGCCGGTCACCCTCATTGCGATTGCGGTGTTCTTTTTCAGCCGGATGAGTGACCAGGATGATGATGAAAGTCCTCCCTGAAAGTCCCCCCTTAGGTAAGCCAGCGGTAAGGACGAGATGGGCTAGACGGTTTTTTTCTGTATGAATTCTATCTTGTAGCCGTCCGGATCTTCCACGAAAGCAATAACGGTGGCGCCGTGTTTCATCGGTCCCGCTTCCCGCGTTACCTTGCCGCCGCGCTTTTTCACTTCCGCACACGCCTGGTAGGCATCGTCCACTTCCACCGCGATATGCCCATAGCCGTTGCCCAGGTCATATTGCCTGGTGTCCCAATTGTGGGTGAGTTCCAATACTGCGCCCTGCTTCTCGTCCTGGTAACCGACAAAGGCGAGCGTAAATTTTCCCTCGGGGTAATCTTTCTGCCGCAGTACTTTCATCCCTAGCACCTCGGTATAGAAGGCGATGGATTTCTCCAGGTCGCCGACCCGCAGCATGGTATGAAGAATACGCATATCAGATCTCGATCATCTCAAAATCTTCCTTGCGCGCGGCACATTCCGGGCAAGTCCAGTTCATCGGAACATCTTCCCATCGAGTGCCGGGAGGAATGCCTTCTTGTGGCGACCCTTCGGCTTCATCATATACATAACCGCAAATAAGGCACATGTAGCAACGGTAAACGCGAGTTTCGGTGGTGGTCATGATGAGCGAGAGTAATTGGGTTAATTAGGTTAAAATGTCATTTTACGGTATTAGTCCATGTCTCAGCCACCCCCCACGGTACTTTCTTTCGCTGCCAGTGACTCGACCGGTGGTGCCGGTATTCAAGCCGATATTCTCACCCTAGCCAGCATGGGATGTCACCCGTTATCGGTGATCACAGCCATTACGATTCAGGATACAGCCGGCGTGGACGACGTAATGGCCCTCGATCCGGAATGGGTTGCCGATCAGGCAAGGGCGGTCCTGGAAGACATGCCTGTAAACGTGTTTAAAATCGGGATGCTCGGAAGTGTGGAAATTATCGCCTCGATTGCGGAGGTCATTTCCGATTATCCGAACATTCCGCTGGTACTGGACCCGGTGCTCGCTTCCGGGCGCGGTGACGAACTCGCCAACGACGAGATGGTGATGGCCATGCGCGAACTGCTGCTTCCCCAAGCGACCATTATTACCCCCAATAGCCTGGAAGCGCGCCGGCTCGCACAGGATGACGATGACGATGATGACGATGACAACCCAAACTTAAGCCAGTGCGCAGGACGGCTTTTGAGCCTGGGCTGCGAGTACGTCCTGATTACCGGAACCCACGAAAACACTTCGCAGGTTATCAACAGTCTGTACGGAAGCGCTGGGGTGGTGCGCTCGGACAAGTGGCAGCGGTTGACGGGATCGTACCATGGGTCTGGCTGCACCCTCGCATCCGCCATTGCTGCTGGCCTGGCGAACGGGCTGTCGATCGCCGAGGGTGTCTATGAAGCTCAGGAGTATACCTGGCAATCGCTGAAAGCCGGATTTCGGCCGGGAATGGGACAGCATCTGCCTGACCGCCTGTTCTGGGCGCGCGACGAGAGCGATATCGGGAACGACAAAGATGACGCAAAAGGCGGCGATTAACGGGTTATACGCGATCACACCGGATGTGACTGACACCTCCGAGCTGGTTGCGATGACGCAGCAGGCGCTTGAAGGCGGAGTCAGCGTGGTCCAATACCGCAACAAGGCAGCCGACAGCGATTTGCGCCTGCACCAAGCCCATTCCCTTGCCCGTCTTTGCCAGGATTTTCAAGTTCCCTTCATCGTCAACGATCATCTCGATCTGGCCATCGCCGTCGGCGCCGACGGCGTGCACCTAGGGGGCGAGGATACTCCGCTCGCGGAAGCGCGCCGCCGCCTGGGAGTGGGGAAGATTATCGGGATTTCCTGTTACGATCAACTGGGCCGTGCCGTAGAAGCCGAGCAGCACGGTGCCGACTACGTCGCATTCGGGGCCTTTTTTGCTTCAGTCACCAAGCCTGGAGCAACGCACGCCCCGCTCGACCTGCTGGCCCGCGCAAGGCAGGAACTGCGGCTTCCAATCATCGCCATCGGGGGCATCACGCCCGATAATGGCGGTGAGTTGATTCGGCGCGGTGCCGATGCGGTGGCCGTGAGCAACGCGCTGTTTTGCGCCCACGACGTCCGCTTGGCCGCGGCAAAGGTTTCCCGCTTGATTAAGCAAAATAAAGCGAAACAAGCATTCCATTCCTCCTCATCATCATCATCATGGGCTAACCATAATGTCACGTAACCAGCAATTATTTGAACGTTCTCAACAATATATCCCCGGTGGCGTGAACTCGCCGGTCCGCGCCTTCAAGTCGGTGGGGGGCACGCCTATATTTTTCGAGAGAGGACTCGGACCTCAGGCGTGGGACGCGGATGGCAATGTCTATATCGATTACGTCGGCTCATGGGGCCCTCTGATTCTTGGTCACGCCCATCCCGAAGTGGTCGCGGCGGTGCAGGCGGCCGCGCAAAAGGGTTTGACCTTTGGCGCACCAACCGCCGCGGAGCTGGAGATCGCGGAGCTGTTGTGCAATCTTGTTCCTTCGATTGAGCAGGTGAGGCTGGTAAGTTCGGGAACCGAGGCCACAATGAGCGCCATTCGCCTCGCGCGGGGATATACGGGGCGTAACCGCATCATCAAATTCGAGGGTTGCTACCATGGGCATGATGATGCCCTGCTGGTGAAGGCAGGTTCTGGAGCCCTGACGTTCGGCAATCCGAGTTCCGCCGGGGTTCCGGCAGAAACCGCGTCCAGCACGGTGGTGCTGGACTACAACGATATGAACGGCATCGAGCAGGCGTTTAGTCAGTTTGGTGATGAAATTGCGGCGATCATCGTTGAACCGGTCGCCGGCAATATGAACCTGGTAGCCCCAAACCCAGGATTTCTGCCGGGCCTGCGCGAACTGTGCACCCGTCATGGCAGCGTACTGATCTTTGATGAGGTAATGACCGGCTTTCGCGTCGGATTGGAATGCGCGCAGGGGCTTTATGGCGTAAAGCCAGACCTCACCACGCTCGGCAAAGTCATCGGTGGAGGCATGCCGATGGCGGCGTTTGGCGGCAGGCGCGACATCATGCAGTGTCTCGCGCCACTGGGTGCGGTGTATCAGGCCGGCACGCTTTCCGGTAACCCGGTCGCGGTAGCGGCCGGACTTGCCACGTTGCGACTGGTGCAAGAGCCCGGATTCTATGACAAGCTTTCCGCCAGAACCCGGCAGTTGACAGAAGGCCTTACCGCTGCTGCCCAAGAGCGCGGAATCGTTTTTTGCGCACAGGCGGTGGGAGGCATGTTTGGCCTTTATTTCCGGAAGAGCCTGCCGACCAGTTACGCTGAAGTAATGAGCTGCGACAAGGAAGCGTTTAACCGCTTTTTCCATGCAATGCTAAAAGCCGGCGTCTATTTTGCGCCGTCGGCGTTTGAAGCCGGTTTTGTTTCCGCAACTCATGGCGACGTGGAAATCGGTAAAACGTTGGCGGCAGCGGCACAAATATTCGATTCGTGGAAATAAAAACGGCTCCGGACATGTCCGGAGCCGTCTGTTACGTGCGGCCTGAAGACCGGGTTAAGCGTTAGCGCAGGCCCGAGATGTACTCGGATACTGCCTGCATTTCCCTTTCGCTCATGCGCGTGGTAATCATATGCATCACCTGATTATCATCGTTTGAGCGCAGCTCCTTTCGGAATGCTCGCAGTTGTGTCAGGGTGTAATCCCGGTGCTGACCCCCGAGACGGGGATAATTCGGCGGCAGACCAGAGCCATTGGGTGAATGGCATCCTGCGCAAGCAGGAACACTCGTCTCGAGATTACCGCCCCGGTATACTTTTTCACCCTGTTCAGCCAGAGCCTTATCCTGGGCGGCGCCCGGTTTAGGCTTTTGTTGAGCATAGTAGGCGGCCAGATTCGTCATGTCTTCCGGGGACAGCGGCGCAACCATCGCGCTCATTACCGCGCTTTCCCGCGTTGCCGGCTTGCCATCCTGGGATTTGAAATTATTCAATTGCTTGGTGATATACTCGGCATGCTGTCCGGCCAAGCTGGGGTTTGCCGGTATAACGCTATTGCCGTCGGCATTGTGACAGGCTGCGCACACTTGCGTTGCAATTTGCTGACCTTTAGACGCATCGCCCTTGATCTTTCCAGTCTCTGACGGAGCTTTCGCGAAAACGGGATTGGATAGCGCCAGTGAGGCTAATACCACGACTTTTGAAATCAATTTCATGCCTTGCATTCCTGACGCTCCGGAAGAAAAGTGATAACCATGTCAATAACATTGTATTTTAGCAGGGCAAGGGCGGGTTCACAACAATAAAGCAGCTGAACTACCAATCATTTTGATGACGTAAACTGTTCTGCCAAAGAGCGTTTTCATCAAGTCGTCGGAAGAAACATTCCAGCCGCAAATGTCGTCCTGGCGGGCAATCGACGCGAGTTTCCGCAAATAATTCTTCGTTACATGTCGTTCCGGGGAGAAAAAATGGGCACAAAAATTTTTGTTAATCTGCCGGTGAAGCATCTTGGCAAATCGGTAGAATTCTTTACCAAGCTGGGCTTTGAATTCAATCCTCAATTCACCGACGAGACCGCGACCTGCATGATTGTGGCGGAAGATATTTTCGTCATGCTCCTGACGGAGGAAAAGTTCAAGTTGTTTACGCCGAAGAAGATTTGCGACGCGACGCAAAGCACCGAAGTGCTCGTTTGCCTGTCCCGGGAGAGCCGTGAGAAAGTCGATGAGATGGTACGTAGCGCGGTCGCAGCGGGCGGCGCCACCTACAATGAACCCCAAGACCATGGATTTATGTACGGACACGGGTTCCAGGACCTGGACGGGCATATCTGGGAGCTCATACATATGGATCCTTCTGCAATGACTCCGGACGAACGCAATGACAATAAATGACGCAACCGCTCCCTCCAGATACAATCGAGAATTCGACCTTCTGTTTGTTGCCGAGAATCAGGCGTGTAAATGAGAATCGTCTTTTTTCTTCTGCTGTTTATCAACCTGATTTTCGCGGCTTATATCCAATGGGACCCCGGAGCCAGCAGTCGCGTGCAACTGGCAGCGGAATTTCATCCGGAAAAAATCCGACCCCTGTCGGTGCTTCCTGAGTCGGCCGCTTCTGCATCTATCACTTCTGCGCCTGTCACTTCTGCGCCCATCAATTCGGCTCCCGTTACACCTGCACCTGTCACTGCTGCGCCGGCCCCGCCTCCCCTCGCCGCTGTTACACCTGAGACTCCGGCACCCGCGCATGTGGCATCCTCCGTTCCTTCTCCCACCGCTCCGGCTGCGCCGGAAACCTGTCTGGAATGGGGAAAATTTCTCGGGGTTGAGCACGCGCGTATCGAGGCCGCAATGGGGCGACGGCAACTGAATCATGAGGCACAGCGCGTCGCAGTAGGGAAAAAAACCGGTTACTGGGTTTATATTCCGCCGCTTAGGAACAGCGATCACGCGGTACGAAAGATGGGAGAGCTTGGCAGACTGGGGCTGAACAATTACTACCGTGTCGAGGACAACGGCCAATGGAACAATGCGATTTCCATGGGTTTTTTTGACGACGAGGATGAGGCGGACGATCTCCTGGAGGAATTGAGGCGCACCGGCGTAAGGTCCGCGGTCATGGGAAAGCGGAGCCTGGAACAAATAAAATTTGTCCTGCGCGATCCGCCTCAAGATGTGATCGAAAAGATGAAGGCGCTAAAAGCTGAGTTTCCCGGGAGCGAGCTTAAAACCCTCGAATGCGACGCCCGCCCGAAGGCGAGATGAGCGCCCGACGCGCGGCCCGCGTAAGTACGCCGTACCTGGGCGCGGCTTGTGTCTCCCTCTCCACCGGTCCGAGCATTCCCGGCTGAATTGTCTTAAGTCTGCCCGGGCAATGCTTATCCCCATACAATGAACGATATTTGCGGGCCGGCCGCGGGTGTTGCAATGCGGTACTCCAGCCCGCATGATATGTTTTTTGTTATTTGATACGGAAATCGCGATGACAGTGTCCCTAAAGACGCCGCAGGAAATAGAAAAAATGCGGGTGGCAGGTAAACTTGCGTCGGAGGTACTGGACTACATCGCCCCCTTCGTCAAGCCCGGAGTCACAACTGATGAACTGGATAAACTGTGCCACGACTACATGGTCGATGTTCAGCACGTTATCCCCGCGCCGCTCGACTACGCGCCGCCTGGTTATTCGCCATATCCGAAATCCATTTGTACTTCGGTCAATCATCAGGTTTGCCACGGCGTGCCGGGACAGAAAAAACTCAAGTCGGGGGACATCGTCAACATTGATGTCACTGTCATCAAAGACCAATACCATGGTGATACCAGCCGCATGTTTTACGTGGGCGAGCCCGGGATTCAGGCCAGGCGCTTGTGTGAAGTTACCTACGAGTGCATGTGGCGCGGCATCGATGAAATCAAACCGGGGAAACACCTGGGCGACATTGGTCAAGCCATTCAGCGCTTCGCCGAAAGTCACGGCTATAGCGTAGTGCGAGAGTTTTGCGGCCATGGTATTGGCGCCAAGTTCCATGAAGAGCCGCAAGTGCTTCACTATGGCCGTGCCGGAACAGGGTTGGAACTTAAGGCTGGCATGATTTTTACGGTTGAGCCCATGATCAATGCGGGGAAGGCGCCGATACGGCAGATGGCCGATGGCTGGACCATCGTAACCAAGGACCACAGCTTGTCGGCGCAGTGGGAGCATACCGTGCTGGTCACTGACAGCGGGTATGAAGTGTTGACCCTGTCCGACGGTGCGCCGCCCAAACCTTTATTCCATTCCTGATCTCATCTCATGGGGTCGCTTGAGCTAGAGACGCCTCCCGATAGTTTCAATCCGGAGACGCGTACCGAGATATTTAGGCAGACGCTGCTGCAGGGACGCGAGGCGTTACGCCAGCGCTATTACAGCAGTGGTAACGGCGCCGCTTTGCTGCGTGACCACAGCCGGTTGCTGGATGATATTCTGCGCCGTGCCTGGCGCGCTATGGCCATGCCCGATTCGATTGCCTTACTTGCCGTTGGTGGCTATGGCCGGCAGCAGCTTTTTCCTTTTTCGGACATCGATCTGCTGGTGCTGCTTCCGGCGGAAGGCCAGGGCTATGCCGACGCCGCGGACGGGGCCGTCAAGGTTTTGCTGGAACAGTGGGTGAGACTCTTATGGGATATCGGACTTGAAATTGGCCACAGCGTCCGTACCATCCCCCACTGCACCGAAGAGGCAATGAAAGATATAACGGTGCAAACCAGCCTGCTCGAAGCTCGACAGTTGACGGGACATCGCCAGTTGTTCGATGAATTTGTCAACACAATGAAGGCCAGGCTTAAGCCAGGGCTTTTCTTTCAGGCCAAACAGCGTGAGCAGGAACAGCGCCACGGCCGCTATCATGATGCGACGCACAATCTTGAGCCCAACATCAAGGAGAGCCCGGGCGGGCTTCGGGATCTGCAAAATGTCCTGTGGGTCAGCCGGGCTGCCGGGTTTGGGAAATCCTGGTCTGAACTGGCGAGACGAGGGCTGATCACTCCCCGGGAAGCGCGCCTCGCGCAACGTCATCAGGCTATCCTGCAAGACCTCCGTATTCGCCTCCACTACCTCGCAGGACGGCGCGAAGACC
Organism: Nitrosospira sp. Nsp14; assembly: GCF_900113575.1. Taxonomy (GTDB): domain Bacteria; phylum Pseudomonadota; class Gammaproteobacteria; order Burkholderiales; family Nitrosomonadaceae; genus Nitrosospira. The sequence continues at coordinate 28,173 of NZ_FOPV01000001.1, read as the reverse complement.
GCCTGCTGTTCGATTTTCAAACCACGCTGGCCGATGAACTCAGCATGAGCGCGAAACCGCCCCGGCGTGCCAGCGAGATGCTGATGCAGCGATATTACCGCGCAGCCAAGGGCGTGACACAAGTCAACACCATTCTGTTGCTCACACTGGAGGCAAGAATTTTTCCCGGCGCGAATGCGGTTCCAGTCGTCATCAATGAGCGTTTCCAGAAACTTGGTGAATGGCTGGAGGCGACAGACGAAAATGTTTTCCGCAAGGAGCCGGGCGCAATTCTGGAAAGCGCGCTGCTGCTGCAACAGCGTCCCGACCTGAAGGCCCGCAGCGCGGCGACGCTGAGAGCAATGTGGCAGGCTGTGCCGCTGATCGACGCGGTATTTCGCCGCGACCCGCGCCATAGCGCGCTCTTCATGGAGATCTTGCGTCAGCCGCGCGGCCTGACGAGCGAGCTGCGACTGCTCAATCGCTACGGCATTCTCGGGCGCTACCTGCCGGCGTTCGGACGCATTGTGGGCCAGATGCAACACGATCTGTTTCACGTCTATACCGTTGATGAGCATATCCTGATGGTGGTAAGAAATCTGCGCAGGTTCCTTTCCCCGGAGTTCGCCCATGAATATCCGCTTTGCAGCCGGCTCATCGGTGAATTCGAGCGGCCCGAAGTGCTCTATATCGCCGGACTCTTCCACGATATTGCAAAAGGACGCCAAGGCGACCATTCGAAACTCGGGAAGAAGGATGCCGATCGTTTCTGCCGGAATCACGCCATTTCCCGCGACGACACCGAGCTGATCACCTGGTTGGTTGAGAACCATCTGGTGATGTCAATGACCGCGCAAAAGAAAGACATATCCGACCCAGACGTGATTGCGGATTTCGCCAGACAGGTGAGCAACGAGCGGCGCCTGGTTGCGCTTTATCTGCTCACGGTCGCGGATATACGCGGTACCAGCCCAAAAGTATGGAACGCGTGGAAAAGCAAACTGCTGGAAGATTTATTCCGGGCGACGCGGCGTCAGCTTTGCGGCGAACCCGCCTATGCCGACAGGACGTTGACAAGCCGTAAAAACAAAGTGATGGAATTGCTGCAAAGCAATAACATTGCAGTCAGCGGGAACGAGCAGCTCTGGCGGATACTCGATCCAGCGTATCTGCTGTCGCAAGATCCGCAGCAAATCGCCTGGCATGCAGGGCACTTGATCCATCAAACAAAACCGTCAACACCGGTGGTGAAAACGCGTATCGCACCGGCCGGAACAGGCATCGAGGTATTGGTCTATGCTGCCGATCAAAAGGACCTGTTCGCGCGTATTTGCAGTTTCTTCGACCGCGTCGATTGCAACATCGTCGAAGCCCGGATTCATACCACTCGTCACGGCTATGCGCTGGACAGCTTTCTCGTGCTCGACCCTTTTGACATGGCACACCAACGCCGCGATGTCGTCGATTTCATAGAGCATGAGCTGGCACAGCAATTAGCCCAGCATGCGCCGTTACAACCGCCGCTGAAAGGACGCCTGAGCCGCCATCTCAGGCATTTTCCCATCAAGCCCAAAGTAGACATCGAACTGGACGAAAAAGGCGAATACCATATCTTATCTATCGTCGCCGGCGACCAGCCGGGGCTGCTGTCCCGCATCGCCCAGGTACTGGTGAGCTTTGGCGTAAACGTGCAGCACGCGCGAATCAATACCTTGGGCGAGCGCGCAGAGGATACGTTTCTGGTGACAGGAGATGCCTTGAAAAAATCCCGAACGTTGCTTCATCTGGAAACGGAACTCGTCGAGGCGTTGCAAACTTCAAGCGAAGCAGTCAGTGATCCTGGCTAACCCTCTATAGGCAGGCGGCGACGGGAGCGCCAGGGGTACGCAGCCTCACCCCCACGAGCCCATCTACTTCGCCGGCGACCCGGTACCCATCAGACACGCACACCCTCCGGACTCGCCCTGGCTCATGCTATTGCGTTGGCCGGCTGATTGTTCGGTACGTCGCGCAGATAAAGTGCCCGAGAAAGACGCGCCGCTTCGACCATCCGCGTCAGGGCCGCAGCGGTTTCCGCCCAGCCTCTCGTCTTCAAGCCGCAATCGGGGTTGACCCACAACTGCACCGGATCGATGACTTTGCACGCCTTCTCTAACAGTTCCAGGATTTCTTCCGTCTGCGGTATCCGCGGCGAATGGATATCATAAACGCCGGGCCCGATCTCGTTAGGATACTTGAACTGACTGAATGCGTTAAGCAGTTGCATGCGTGAACGCGAAGTCTCGATCGTGATGACGTCCGCATCCATCTCGGCGATTGCGGGCAGGATATCGTGAAATTCAGAGTAACACATATGAGTATGGATCTGGGTATCGTCCCTCACGCCAGCGCTGGCCACCCGGAAGGCCTTCACGGCCCACCGCAGGTATGGGTTCCACTTGGATTTTTTTAGCGGCAGTCCCTCGCGAAATGCGGGCTCGTCGATCTGGATCATGCCGACGCCGGCCCGTTCCAAGTCGGCGACTTCGTCGCGTATGGCAAGCGCCAGCTGGAGCGCAGTATCAGCACGCGGCTGATCGTCACGCACGAAAGACCACATCAGCATCGTTACCGGACCGGTCAACATGCCTTTCACCGGCCTGGATGTCAGGCTTTGCGCATATTGAATCCAGTCTACAGTCATCGGCTCCGGGCGGTAGATGTCGCCGTAGAGAATGGGCGGTTTTACGCAGCGCGAACCGTAGCTCTGCACCCACCCGTTTTCGGTAAATGCATATCCCCACAGCTGCTCTCCAAAATATTCCACCATGTCGTTGCGCTCGGCTTCGCCGTGCACAAGCACATCCAGGCCGATTTCTTCCTGTTTTCTTATTGCCAGCGCTATCTCGTCGCGCATCGCTTCGAGGTATTGCAAATTTCCAAGTTCGTTTTTTTTGAAAGCAGCGCGCGCCTGTCGTATCTCCGGCGTCTGCGGAAAGGAACCGATAGTCGTGGTGGGCAGCAAGGGAAGCTTAAAACGCTGCCGTTGACGTGCTTGACGCGTCCGGAACGGGCTGGCGCGTTCACTTTCTTTCTGCGTCAGGCGCTGCAGACGTTCCTGAACCACGGGATTATGGATCCGTGCGGATTGGGCCCGCGCGCGACTTGCCTCGCCAGAAGCGACTAGGATGTCGGATATCGCGTCCTCTCCATGGTTCAAGCCTCGTCCGAGCGCCGATACCTCATGCAGCTTCTGGATCGAGAACGCGAGCCAGCTCTTGATTTCCTCATCCAGCCGTGTCTCCAGCTCGAGATCAACCGGGCAATGCTGAAGAGAACAACTCGGCGCAATCCACAACCTCTCTCCCAGGACCGCTTGCACGCGTGACAGCGTGGAGAGCGATCGGGCAAGGTCGGAACGCCATATATTGCGCCCATCCACGATACCAAGGGAGAGCACTTTCTCGGCAGGGTAGTTGTCGAGAAAAATTTCGAGCTGGTCGGGCGCACGGCATAAATCGATATGCAGGCCGTCCACCGGCAGCGCTTTCAGGCGGGTGGCATGATTGTGCACCGCCTCGAAATATGTGGTTAGCAGCAGCTTGGTCAGCTTGGACTCGGTCAGGAAAACATACGCCTGGTCGAGTCCGCCCAGCCATTCGTCCTCCAGATCGAGCGCCAGCAGTGGCTCGTCAATCTGCGCCCACTCCACGCCGAGCGACGCAAGCTGGCCTAGAATCTCCCGATAAACTGGCAACAGTCGCGGCAATAAATCCAAGCGGCTAAAGCCGGGCGTGCTCTCCTTGCCCAGGTATAAGTATGTCAGTGGTCCGATCAGCACCGCTTTCGGCGAAATGCCCAGTGCCCGTGCCTCCGCCACTTCCCGGAAGAGGTGGGGCGATGCTACGCGGAATTGAGTGTCTGCATCGAATTCCGGCACGATGTAGTGATAGTTGGTATCAAACCACTTGGTCATCTCCATGGCGGGTTGAGTTTCGGTGCCGCGCGCCATGGCAAAATACAACTCCAGCCCGACTTCGTCCTGTTGAGCGTTAAACCGCGCGGGAACCGCGCCGAGCAGCGCTGTCATGTTCAGCATTTGGTCGTAAAGCGCAAAGTCGCCGGCCGGAATCAGGTCAATGCCGAGGTCGCGCTGCAGCGTCCAATGCCGCTGCCTTAATTCGGCCGCTGTGCCATTCAGCTTTTCGTCATCGATATCGCCGCGCCAATAGGCCTCAAGCGCTTGTTTCAGCTCCCGGCGCGCACCGATTCGCGGAAAACCCAGGTTGTGTGTCAGTGCCATCGATCGCTCTCCTTAATCGCTTTGTTGCAGGCTCGTTGAATGAAGGCTGATTGTGTGACAGACTAATCTATGAATCAAATGAAACGTTATATAATATTGATGAATACTATTCATACGTTTATCCAATGTCAGCCATATCCATGCTCGAACTGCGCCACCTTCGTACACTCTCCGCGCTCCATGAAACCGGCAGTGTTTCGCGCGCGGCAAAACGCGTGCACCTGACCCAGTCCGCGTTATCGCATCAGATCAAAGCACTGCAGGACCATTATGGAGTGCCCATCGTGCGCCGCCAAGGCCAATCCGTCGAACTCACGGACGCCGGAAAACGCCTGGTTGCGTTGGCCGGCAAAGTGCTGGAAGAAATCCAGGCGACCGAACGCAGTATCGCGAAGATGTCCCAGCAGGCATCGGGAAGTTTGCGCATAGCGCTGGAATGCCATACCTGTTTCGATTGGCTGATGCCGCTCATGGATGCATTTCGCCAACATTGGCCGGATGTGGAACTCGATCTTGTCTCTGGCTTTCACAGCGACCCGGTCAAGCTCCTGGAGGAAGGCGGGGCGGACGTGGTGATCGGATCGGAACACAAACGCAGGCGTGGGGTAGTACACCACCCCTTATTCAGCTTTGAGATTCTGGCAGTGCTGTCGCCGGACCATCCCTTGCGTGCGAAACGAATTTTGCAAGCGGCGGATTTTTCCGACCTGACACTCATTACCTACCCGGTGCCGGAAGACCGCATCGATCTGATTCTCAATGTGCTGAAACCCGCTGGAATCCATCCCCAGCGGCGCACGACGGAGCTGACTGTCGCCATTCTCCAGCTTGTAGCCAGCCGCCGAGGTATTGCCGCACTACCCAGTTGGGGCATCCAGAATTACGTCGAACATGACTACGTTATTGCTCGCCGCATCGGCCCGCACGGTCTCTGGAGCGACCTTTACGCATCGACCCTCACTGAAACCGCTTCCCGGCCTTATTTACGCGACTTTCTGACGACGGCGAGGAACACGTGCTTCGCCACGCTGGACGGTATTGTCCCCTTGGATTAGGCAGACAACCCGGGAATAAGGCGATGGAATAACTTGGTGGAGAAAATCGTCTGGTGAGCAAACGCAATGCGTCTGCTCACCAAGGACAGGAATCAGGGTAAAACTCTTTCAAGAACGACCCCTGGCGATTCCGCCAGGCACATGCGGGAGGAAAGCGGAACCGGTGCAGTGACTGCTGAGTGCAGTGCTCAGTGCAAAGTAACGGCGACCTTTTCCTCGCAGGCAAGATCGGCACAGTAATTTTGGTAAACACCGTCGAGAAAGCCCCATAACGCGTCACACGCCCGGGTAGTTGCCGCCAGCACCTCGGCCTCTTTCTCCGGCGTATCGACAAAGCGGTCGATCAGTTCCCACTCAGCTTGCGAATGATATACGTCGGCTTCCTGGTGCACCGAAAAGAACTCGTAGCTGGCCGGATCGCTCATGCCGTAAAACCTTTCCAGCCCGTCGATCTTGACTGCAGCAATGGATGGGACCTGGGATTCAAACGCATGCAGCGCTGCAAGACCGGCATAAAAAGGCTCGTTCAAGCAGATGTCACGAAATGTTTCCACCAGTCTGGCCGTGCCCGGAAGGGCCGCTGCCTTTGCCAGATCCTTGTCGGTGGAACCGAGGGCCAAAGCAAAATTCTTCCATAGCGCGGGGTGGTTTTTCTCGCCATGCTCCTCGCTGATCAGGTTCTTCAGCACTTCCTGCCGTACGCTGATGTCGCCACTATTGGATTCACTGTGAAAATGCGGTGTATTGAAATGCACCGCGCTTAAGTAAGTCGGCTCGGCCAGCACGTTATGGAAATATTGTTCGGCATATCCGCGCAGTTGCTCTTTGGTCAGCTTTCCTTCTGTCCAAGCCACGTAAAATGGATGCTTGAGCAAGTGCTTGGCCGTAATAATGGAATCTATCTTATGCTTAAGGGATACGTTGTTTGTCATGGTTTTTCCTCTTGAACAGAGATGGAGTGGTCGGTCGACGTATCATCGCGAAATAATGTCGTGAAGTCAAATTTTGACCGCCGAGCCACGATGACGTGAATTAATTGCGCTCCTAAGGGAATCGCTGAACAAATCCTCGTTGAGCGCGTTGCTGTTAAAATCGGGATGATCATAAGGTGTGCGACGCTGGTCGTAGCTGGGACTACGATGCCAAGGAGCGCAACGCCATGAGCGCCCGATTTTACCGCAACCCGATGGGACGGGGCTTTGCGGGCGGTCTGCCTTGTCAGGCTCTAGCGAAGGGGATCAACCATTCGCGTCGTCGCCTTTCGCGCATCCCATCCCGCAAAACCTCGTCGCGCCAGCGGAGATTTATTCAGCGATTCCCTAAGATGATCTGTTCCATCCACTCGCAACGCGTTAGCGGCTACACTGCGATTTTTTTACTGATACTGTTATGGATGAGCAATCGAGCCTGCTGGCGCTATTTACCAGCAGCTTTCTCGCGGCGACACTTCTGCCCGGTGGGTCCGAAGCGGTATTATTCGGTGTATTAAAAGCTTATCCTCAGCTTTACTGGACTGCACTGGCTGTTGCCTCCGTTGGCAACACTTTGGGTGGAATGAGTTCGTATGCTATCGGACGCTTCTTGCCCGATGAAAAAGCGCTAATGCAGAAATCGAAGGGGAATATGCGCGGGCTCGTCTGGGTGCGCAAACACGGCACTCCTATACTGCTGCTGTCCTGGGTGCCGCTGATCGGCGATTTGCTATGTGTCGCTGCGGGATGGCTTCGCGTCAACTGGATCTCAGCGTTGGCGTTCATGGCAGCGGGAAAGTTCATGCGCTACTGGGCCATCGCGGCAGCGATGAGTCCATAGCCGCCCATCCGCACGGTTCCATGATGCCCGGAATAGGCCGGCCGACGCCAGGTTCATCGGCCGCCCTCTCGGTTCAACTTTGACGCCGCATGAAACTTAACTGGTCTTGCTCTGAAGCATCTTCTGCAGTTCACCGTTCTGGTACATCTCGCTGACGATATCGGAACCGCCGACAAACTCGCCATTGATGTACAACTGGGGGATGGTGGGCCAATTTGAATAGTCCTTGATGCCTTGCCGTATCTCCGGTTCCGCGAGTACATCCACCGCAAACAGATCGCTCACCCCACAGGCATTGAGAACTTTGACCGCATGGGCCGAGAACCCGCATTGTGGGGAACTCGGAGTCCCTTTCATGTAGAGCACTACGGGATGCGTAGTCACCTGCTCTTTGATCTTTTCCTGGGTATTCATGTCTGGCTCCTTCCTTTAAAGTTGAATAAATGGCAAACCGGGCCTATAGGAGGAAATCAAACGACCTTAAGGAAATCTGCCACCATGCTCAAGATACCTTTTAAATTGTAATTTTAACAGCTTATTTCGTTAAACTTCCAAACAGCCGCCGCTGACGCGGAGTATGCCGGCCAAGTCGGGAAGAGAGAACACCCCGACGAATCCAGTCTTGCTCAACAGGTCCCTGCAAGCTTGCGCCTGATCGTAGCCGTGTTCGAGCAGCAGCATGCCGTTGGCTGCCAAGTGAGCGGGAGCAGACGCGACTATGGATTCAATACATTCAAGGCCTGCGCCACCTGCAGTTAGTGCCCAGTCCGGCTCATAGCGCAAATCGCCCTGGCTGAGATGAGGATCGCCTTCCGCGACATAGGGCGGATTGGAAACGATAAGATCGAACCGTTCCTGGCCAAGCTCGCAGAACCAGCTCCCCTCGAGAATACGCACATTGTTTACGTTGAGCTGTGCGACGTTGGTTTTCGCGACCGCAACGGCATCGGCGGAAATATCCACCGCAGTGATACTCGCAAGAGGCCGATGCTTGGCGATGGTCAGGGCAATGGCGCCGCTGCCGGTTCCAAGATCAAGAACGCGGCAGGGAGAGTCGAGGGGGATTCTCTCCAAGGACAGATCCACCAGTAATTCGGTTTCGGGGCGGGGAATGAGCACTGCCGGGGTTACTGTAAAACCCAGGCCATAAAATTCGCGTTTGCCGATCAGATAGGCTACCGGTTCACCAAGCGCGCGCCGCGTAGCCAACAGGTGAAAGCTTTGCGCCTGTTCAGCCGTAAGCACTTGCGCGGGGTGGGCGACAAGATGCGCATGGCCGACGTCCAGCACGTGCTGTAACAAAATCCGAGCATCGATCGCGTCGATGTTCAGGCATGCCTGATATAGCGCTTCGCGAGTAGTGATCTGCAAGACGGTGTTACTTCACTCCGCCATGGCCGCCAATTGCTCGGCTTGATGCTCGGACATCAACGCAGAGCAAAGCTCGTTCAAGTCCCCATCCATTATCTGCTCGATCTTGTAAAGCGTAAGATTGATGCGATGATCGGTTATGCGGCCCTGCGGAAAATTGTAGGTGCGAATGCGCCCGGACCGGTCACCGCTGCCGACGAGCGATTTGCGCGTGGCAGCCTGCTTGCTTTGCTGCTCCTGCGTCTGCTTGTCGCGGATGCGCGCTGCAAGGACACTCATCGCCTGCGCTTTATTTTTATGCTGCGAGCGCCCATCCTGGCACTCGACCACGATGCCGGTGGGCAAGTGCGTGATGCGCACGGCGGAATCGGTCTTGTTGATGTGCTGCCCGCCGGCACCGGATGCCCGGAACGTATCGATCCTCAGCTCAGCCGGGTTCAGCACCACATCCATGATCTCATCCGCCTCGGGCATCACCGCAACGGTGCAGGCGGACGTATGAATGCGTCCCTGCGTCTCGGTCGCGGGTACGCGCTGAACCCGGTGGCCACCCGATTCGAACTTGAGCTTCGAGTACGCCCCGTGCCCGACGATCTTGGCAATGATTTCCTTGTAGCCGCCTGCTTCGGAAGGACTCTGCGATATTACTTCGATCTGCCAGCGCTGACGTTCGGCAAAACGCGCATACATACGGAATAGATCGCCCGCGAACAGCGCCGACTCGTCTCCGCCAGTGCCAGCGCGAATTTCCAGGAAAATATTTCGCTCATCGTTGGGGTCCTTGGGAAGCAATTGCTTCTGCAATTCGGCGCCGAATCGCACGAGCTTCTCCCTGGCGTCGCGAATCTCCGCGTCTGCAAATTCACGCATTTCAACATCCGAGCTCATCTCCTGCGCGGTGTGTATATCGCGCTCGCTTTGCAGGTAAGCATTGTAAAGCTCAACCACCGGTGCTATCTCCGCGCGTTCACGCGTCAGCTTGCGATAGTTATCGAGGTTGGCGGTAATGCTTTCGCTACTCAGAAGACGATTCAATTCTTCCAAGCGCACGCTGAGCTGCGTGAGCTTAGCCGCGATGCTTTTGTTCATTCGGGGCGGTGGAGATGGTACAGTCGGTTAATCAGATCGACCAGATCGTCACGCTCGTCCGCCACGGCGTGATTGAGCGCGTAGGAAGGGATATGCAGGAACTTGTTTGTCAAGCCATTGCTCAGGGACTCGAGGATCTGGTGCGGATCTTCGCCTTTTGCCAGCAGCTTCTTGGCGCGGTCCAGCTCATGGCGACGGTAGCGCTCGGCCTGGTCGCGTAGCGCACGTATGGTGGGCACAACTTCGCGCGACTCCAGCCAGTGCATGAAATTAACCACGTTGGTATCAATGATCGCCTCGGCCTGCGCTACCGCTCCCTGACGGGAATCAAGGCCTTCCTTGACGATCTCGCCAAGATCATCCACGGAATAAAGAAACACGTCGTCCAGTTCCGCCACCTCCGGCTCGACATCTCGCGGGACGGCCAAATCCACCATGAAGATCGGGCGATGCTTCCGTGCCTTGATGGCCCGCTCCAGCATGCCTTTACCGAGTATGGGAAGCGTGCTGGCTGTGCATGTCACCACGATATCATGCAGCGCGAGCTGTTCAGGCAGCTCGTTGGGCGTGATGACGTTCGCGTTGAAACGGCTGGCCAGGGACTGCGCACGCTCGGCAGTGCGGTTGGCGACGGTGACGCGCTTCGGATGACGCGCAGCAAAATGGCTTGCGCACAGCTCGATCATCTCGCCTGCGCCGATGAATAAGACCCGCTGCTCGGCAATATCGCCAAAAATCCGTTCAGCCAACCGCGCGGCGGCCGCGGCCATCGAAACTGAATTAGTACCAATCTCGGTTGAGCTGCGAACCTCCTTGGCGACGAAGAAAGTGCGCTGAAACAACTTGTGCAGCATCATCCCCAGGGTACCGGCATGTTCAGCCGACTTCACGGCGCTCTTCAACTGGCCGAGTATTTGCGGCTCGCCCAACACCATGGAATCAAGCCCGCTCGCCACGCGAAAGGCGTGCTTCACTGCTTTTTCGCGTGGCAGCTTGTAAAGATAGGGCTCCAGCTCCCGCGCCTTCATCTGATGAAAATCCGCCAGCCAGTGCGTTGCCTCCTCCGGCTTCTCGGTACTGCAATAAATCTCGGTACGATTGCAGGTCGAAACGATTGCGGCCTCTCTCACCGGGTGATGCCCGACAAGATCACGCAAAGCATGCTCCGTTTCATCCGCTGGAAACGAAACCTGCTCCCGCACATCCAGTGGCGCGGTCTGATGGTTAATGCCGAAGGCGAATAACTGCATTGAAGACAATTTGGCCAACCGGTGAAGAATTTGAAAATTCGCTGATTATAGTATTACAAGCTTTTGAATACCATCGGTTAGAAGAGTTTCTGCTTTGAAGAAAAATATACGTGCTTTTGCATGCTTTCAGTCGCGCCCTGATAAATCGCTTACCTCTCACGCCCGGCAGAGACGAATTAGCACATCCCCTCAATCAAGTTACTCTTCGGGCTTCGCAGCAGACCAGCCTCATTTCAGGCAGAAGGCATGGTTAATCCGAACGTCATTCTGTCGCAATTGTTGACATTAGCGACACAAAAAAAAATGATATAAGAATTTAATTGATTGATTGTTAATGTTTTATATAAGAGGCACATAAATTGCTTGATAGGCTTAGCTGGTAGAGCTTCGGGCTCGAAAAAATCTTTGGTACAAGCCGCGGTGGCCACAGGTCTTTTATAACAATAATCCGTTGCGAAGCTAGCATTCATTGGCGATTCAAGTCTCTTGCTTTATGTTGCCTGAACGCTAGTCATATAAGCGTGACCTATAACATGGATCTCTCTACCTTATCCCCCGAAAATCTGGACCGTTACTACCACATCATTACGCAAGCAAACAGCATACGTCGACACAATGAATTACTTGCGTGGCTTCAGGGAGACATTCAATATTACTTGCCGCACGAAATTCTGATCGCCGCATGGGGCGATTTCACAGCTAACCGGATCTCCTACGATATTGTCTCAGCATTACCTGGGGTAAGAACCGAGCATTCCACTCCGCAAGCGCTGCTACCCCTTCTGCAGGGGTTGTTCAACCGCTGGATGGAACTGGGGAAATCCCCCTTTACGCTCGGTGTTGGCGAATCGGGTTTCCTGCTGGAAGGGGATGGTCTTCAGTGCTCTCTGGGCAAGGCGTTGCAAGCCATGCGGTCTTTGCTGGTACATGGCCTTATCAACGAACGCTCGCGTCACGACTGCCTTTATGTAATGTTCAGTCCGGAAAGAAAGCTGCATGAATCGCTGGGTGCGGTGCAAATCCTGCTGCCTTATCTCGACACGGCGTTTTGCCGGGTTACACCCCTGACGGAGCCACAGCCCAATCAATCTCCACTTACAAATCAACCGAATGCGATCGAAAACTACGGCTTAAGCAAGCGCGAAATAGAGATTATGAACTGGGTGAAAATGGGCAAAACAAATCTCGAAATTGCGAGCATTCTGGACATCAGCGTATTTACCGTTAAGAATCACCTGCGCCATGTCTTCAAGGTGCTTGATGTGTCAAACCGTATGCAAGCTGCTGCAAAAATCGCGCATCGCTTCAAACAAGAAGGGTAGGTTCGATTTAAACGTGGCGAGCGACGAAAAGCGTGCTACTGCCTCAAGCCACTCTGCGTGACGATAAGATCACCCCCGCCATCTGCGGGGGTCTGAAGCTTTTGAGCAAAAAGATCAGGTATTTTTTTTACTTCTGCGCTTAGCCATAGCTCCAATCAGGCCTAGCCCCGCCAGCAGCATGGCGTATGTTTCGGGTTCGGGAATGGTCGGGACCTGGGTCAGCGTGAAGGTCGCAGTATTTCCCGCGCCGGGGTCAAATGGGCTCAGTGAGAAAGTTGCAGTAGCAACACCAGAATGATCCAGTTGGCCGGTAAAGTTAAGATTGCGGGGGCCGCTCGAAGGCGCTGAGTCGAGCGTAAAGCCAGTCAGGGTGGAATTGTTGAAATTGGTAAATACGACTCCTTGACCCCCTGTTGTTGGTTCCGTGATGGCGAAGTGATAGTCCACCCAGGTGTAATTTGTGTTGTTGGTAATCGTCTCCGTTACCACGTAAGGATTCCCGCCTCCTCCATTGGTATGGCCAACCGTAAAAGTCAGGGTGATCGGAGCGAGGCTGCTAAAGGCTTTGGAAAGATCCAGCACATTTGGGTCGGTACCGAGATTAGTAAGATCAAATGTACCCCCTGCGCCATCGTTTATCGTAACATCGGTGATAACGCCCGCGGCCGACGCTGCAGAGATCGACCCTGCAAAAACTAACGCAGCCACAAGTGCTTTTATTTTTACGTTCATTATTCTTCTCCTTTGGCATGAACATGACGATTTGATCGGGATATTCGAGCAATACAGCCCTTTCCATATGCTGTGCTCTTTTATACCGATTGTTATCATCCACCAGGAGAAACAAATATGTAATAGGCTTATTGCTTATTGGCTATAGCCCAACCGTGCTATCACGCGAAGAATTTGTAGCGGCGGACAAGATCTGTAGCTATAAATCAGCTGCTTAGGCTCTATTTCGCGCTGTTTCCGGCAAAATTGGACTTGTCACGAGAACTCCTCGCCTTTTTTATCTGCTGAGCATACCGTGGCAAGGTAAATTCAAATAAAATAATCGCTTTCGACTAGTAAGAATCGTCGCTATGACGAAAGATTAGTCCGGCAAAAAGTCCGACAATAATTCTGGACATCAACGTGTCGCGGTTCTGTTCCTGTTTCTCCTCGCTGATCGGGCCCCGTTACAGGTTGGGGCGAGCTTGGCATTTATCCCGCAAGGGCCACGCTCACGACCCTGCGCCAGTCTCTTCGGGCGGATACAAACAACATGCATGCTAGTCTTTCCAGGATGCCTCTTCTGGATGCGCTCAAGGCCATCGCCTGCCTGATGATAGTGGCGCACCATCTTGCCGCCTACGGGCCCATGTCGCAGATTGCCTACCCGCTTTTTCCCGCATTGATCGATGGGATGTATGAATACGGGAGAATGGCCGTACCGGTTTTTTTTGTTGTTGCGGGCTTTCTGTTTGCCGGAAGACACGCGCCCGATGGCGAATTGCTCGTACCTCATCCCATTCAGGCAATCAAGCGGCGCTACTTCAGACTGGTCGTGCCGTATCTGGCTGCACTGATCCTGGCAATTGGATGCGCAGCGCTTGCAAGAATCTGGATGGTGCACGAGTCGATCCCGGTTACCGTTGGTCCTTTTCAGCTTCTGGCACATGCCCTGCTGCTTCAGGACTTGCTGGATCAAGAGGTGTTATCAGCCGGCATCTGGTACGTGGCCATCGATTTCCAGTTGTTCGCCATTACGGTAATCCTGCTTTGGCTGTCCGGACAGATCCAGCATTGGCGCCCAAACCTGAAAGGAGGCGGGTTGATCCTGATTGCGAGTTTAACCCTGGCCTCGCTGTTTATATTCAACCGCGATAAATCGCTGGATGAAACAGCTTTTTATTTTTTTGGCTCGTTCGGTCTTGGAATTCTAATCTATTGGATCTCGGGTATGCGGCGGCGTAATCTCTGGCTCCTGGCGCTGGCCCTGGTGGTCATCGCCGCTTTGCTGGTAGATTTCCGTGTCCGAATAGCGGTTGCTGGAGTCGTAATGCTGATGCTGGGGCTGGCGAGGCAACATGGCTCCTTGCTGGAAAGCTTGCCCGTGCCGAGTTTCTTAACTTCCTTGGGGCGTATTTCCTACTCCGTTTTTCTGGTTCACTTCCCGCTGTGCCTGGTGGTCAATGCAACATTCTTTCATTTTTTCCCGGCACACCCTGTTGCGAATGCGTTCGGGCTGATATTGGCTTTTGGTATAAGTATCCTCGGCGGTGCGCTGTTTTTCAGATGGATCGAGAGCGCCTGGAGCCACCGCGCGGGTGTCTGGACGAGAACTAAAAATGCGGTTGTTTCTGTAGGCCGAGGTCCGAAACTTGGAATATAAATCGCGTCAACCGAAATAAAAAAGGAAACAGTCCGGCAAGCGAATCATTGGCTTAGCTCGTGAACTCTTCTAGATGCTTTCCCGTAAGCTTCTCATATAGCTCATAAAGAAAGCCTTGCTGCCCGGGGCGAATTCGTCGCGCGGCTTCAGCTATTTCGAACCATTCGGCGCGATCCACCTCGGGAAACTCACTGATTCGCCCTGAGTTCTTGGGCCATTCCAAGGTGAAATTATTTGAAACCAGGCTCGACGGATCCCAGTCCGATTCAGTTGCCCATGCTAAAACGAGCTTGCCCCCGGGCTGCTTCCGCTCCGCAAGCGGCAAAAACGGCCCAGCTGGCTGGTGCCCGGTTTCTTCAAAGAATTCCCGTAAGGCAGCCTGAAAAGGTTCTTCGCTTTCCTCGTACTCGCCTTTTGCAATTGACCAGGATCCCAGGTCTTTTTTTGCCCAAAATGGCCCGCCTGGATGGACAAGCAACACCTCCAGGCGACCAGGTTGTCTGCGGAAGGGGAGGATGCCGGCGCTTTTCTTGGGCATATAGGCTTTGTGCGAATTCTTAACTTACCGAGACACTGACGTATTGGTTTTTTACAGCCCCATACTACCAGTATTCACCGGGGGAATCGTACCTGAGCCGCTGACTTGGAGCCTGCCTACCATCTGCCGAGTAAATGCTCGCACTTCACCTGTAATTCTTCAATTGGGAGAGACGATGACTTTATCTTTTGCGCTAACGGCAAGAGTTTATCTGGGAGCACCTTATAGTTTGTAATTCGCTCCCAGATCCCTCACGGGCAAACTCCTCTTTTAAGATGCCGATTTCGTGCGGACGCTGTTATAAACGCCCTTTGCAAGGCCGTTATCACTGTTCTTTTTCTCCAAATACATAGCCTCGTCAGCATGTCGGAGAAGTTGTTGCGCCTCGTCACCATGATCAGGGTAGAGCGCAATTCCTATGCTTGGTAGCATGCACAAGCTGCGGCCTTCTATTTTGATGGGTTGGCTGATAACACTGCGGATTTTTTTGGCGATATTCGAGGCGTGCTCAGGCAACCGGATGTTTTCGAGCAGCACCACAAACTCATCACCGCCCATGCGCGCGACCGTATCCAAACCGCGCAGGCACTGCTTTAGGCGATTGGCAACCTCTTGCAGCAACTCATCTCCTGCAGCATGACCCAAAGAGTCATTGACTTGCTTGAAATTGTTCAAGTCCAGGTAGAGCACGGCCATTTGTCCTTGTTCCCGTCGTGTTCTTGCGAGCGCCATTTTCAGGCGATCATATAAAAGTCCCCGGTTGGGTAGCCCCGTCAAGCCGTCGTATTGCGCCATGTGTTTTAGTCGGGCGTGCAACTGTTTTCGCTCGATAGCAGTGGCAACTTGGGTGGAGACGAATTGCAGCAGTTCCTTGTCCTTTTTGGTGTAGCGCGCTCCGTCTGAGTTGCCTTTCAAAATCAGGGCACCAATAGTACCCGTATGCGAGTTGAGCGGGACGACCAGCCAGCACACCACATTACTATCGCTGATAGCTCTTAATCCCTCGGGAACGGTGGCCAGCGACTCAGACCCCAGCAGCAGGGGCTGTCTAGTACGAATGACTTCTGCGCAGAGAGCACCTACGGCTGTTTGCTGCAGTTCGGACGCCTCGCCGTGGTCACCGCTGTAATAGGGAAAGCTCAGCTGATCATTTCTCTCATCGTACATCGCCACGGAAAAATTTGTTGCTGACAGCAGCTTGCCGATTATTTGATGAATTAGCTGAAACAAAGAGGGTAGATCCTCAGCATTATGCGCAGCTTCAGAAATGGCGTAGAGCGCCGCCTGCAGTGATTCAGCCTGCTTGCGCTCGGTGATGTCTCGAGCAACAGCAATCCTCACCCGATCGGTTTCCGACCAGCGTGCTGACCACATAATGTGCACCACTTGTCCATCCTTGCGTATATAGCGGTTCTCAAAATCAAGTTTGGGATGCCCTGACATGATTTCATTGGCGGCTTGGAGAGTTATCGCTCTATCCTCGGGTACCACCATCTCTAACATAGCCTTACCGATCATTTCTTTCTGCGTGTAGCCAAAAATGCGCTCGCATGCTGCACTGACAAAGATAAAACGCCCCTCTCTATCAACAACGCAAATGGCGTCGAGCAGGTGATTTATAAATCCCGTCAGAGGTGCGTGAGTTTTTATATCCATATGTGAAGGATACTACTCGGGGTTAACCATGGCCAAGGCTATATTCGGCCCCGAATGTGACGACATTAGGAAGGCGGGCATATGTAAAAGTGCGATTTAGGCGGGATGCATCAGGACGTGATCTGCTGGTGCGGCAGTTGGCGGCAAACTTTGGTAGAGGGATGCACGGCCGCGGATGGATCGAGCAGATTGTCCTAGCCTATTGGGGCCTCAAAAATCAGTGTGCCGCCGGAATGGTAAAGAGTAAGCGGGAAACCGCTTCGGACGCATAAGCAGTATGCGAACGTAATGGGAGTACATCAGTTTTAAATCGGGATTGACGGATGTGACGGTTTGGTACTCTATGCGCTCTAACCCGTTGAGATCAACTGCGTAAATCACTGGATCGCACAAACGGATTGCATCAATCGCTCCACGAATACCATTGAGACATGAACTGATCCGTCCAGGGTGATCCACGGGAATGGGCTTCTCCATCAAGAAGCCATCCGATTCAATCCGAGCGGGATAGCAGGACGAGGTTTCGTGGTCTCCCGTCCAGTCCATCTGTTCGATGTTGCTTGGAAACACCCGTCCCGTTCCGACCAATGGGTGGTCAATGTCAAAGGTTTCCAACGCACGCCTCCTTCGTCGCCGCAGCCTCGACTAGCACTAGGTTGGCCTGGCTCGCGGACTGCATCACTCGAGCGGAAAGATCCGCTCCCGAAACATCTTCGTAGCGCGCCGGAACCCGCTCTTTAAGGCGAAAGAGTCGCTGATGGGCTGTCCGTGTGAGTTGACCGTAGGTGGTGGCAATCACTCGTCCACGGAGAACGCCATCCTCCTTGATTTCCTTTTCACGCGAGGTCTTGGCTGCGATTTCGTAACCAACTACGAAGGCTCGGAACATGGGGGCGCCATCCAAGGCTCCGCTGCCCAAGAAGTCTTGCACATATCCGTCGGCCTGGTTCATCTCTTCGCGGCCGATAGCGGATTTCCCCTTTTTGAGCTCGATGATCAACACGTCCTGGATGCGCATTAAATTTGCGTTGGTCGAGTCAAAGGACTCTGTGCCCACCACCGAACACGTCGCATCAGCCAGCACGACGATGTCGGGTCGTTGCCGCGCATTCACGAATGCCCTCGGCGAAACTCGCTTGTCGAATATTTTTTCTGTGGCTGTCCGAAGGCTCACGTTGGACGCGTATTCGCTGCTGTCAAACTCAGGGCCAAAAAGCCAGCGAGCCTGAGTCACCAAGGGGTGGAGCGTATGCAACTCGTCTGTCGCGGGATCGCCGCAAAGCTTCTCGATTGCCGTTACCACAGCCAAGCGATGGTCGATCTCGTCGAGTACCGACAACGCATCCCTGACCGTCCATTGGCTCAGTAGTCGGTCGAGTCCTTCAATATCGGAATCATCCAGCTTGGTAAGCTTTTCAAGAAGACCGGCCCCGCCTCGAGACTTCTCCAAATTGATCAACGCCTGCACTGCGGCGGACAGCGTGTCCGGATGCACAGTCGGGTTGGCCGTGACGAGATCGCGCGCAAAGCTCGCGACCTCGATGCGTCCAAGCTGAGAGAGTCCCTTGAAGTCCTCGCGATTGCGGACCAAAGCTTCCTCGGAGCTTTCCTCGACCAAGTTCGTGGACAGCTTGCCGAGGACTTCTTGGGCGTATTGGCGCACGGCCTCAAAGAGCGCCTCGGTCTTCGAGCCTGCCTTGAATCGAGCCCAATCTGCCTCGACCTCGCTGGTCCAGCCATCGTCGGTCTTCACCACGATGGAATAGCGTTTGGCGAACCGAGCGCGCCCGTCGATGACGGCCTCCGATCCGACCACCCAGCTTGGCGAGCCCACAAGGCGTCCATTTACCCAAAAGGCGATACCCTGATAGATAGTGGATTTCGCGGCTCGGGTGGAATCGACCACGAATGCTTCTGCCTCCCGGCAACCAGCGATGTTGAGCGGCATTCTTTCGATGAGCCCCGACTGATCGGCCAACGACACCGATTGACCATTGACCCTGACGACGAATTGCGGATCGTGCAGGAATCGGGCCGACAGGATTTCCCGGATTCGATCAGGATCGGGAAGATGCCGCTTCACCACCACCGACAATCGCGTCCCGCTGCCTTGCCGCAAGAACGACGACTCCTTTGTTATCCGAAATGGGGTCTCGCTGCTCTGGGTGCCGATCTCGAACCCAGCACCTTTGCCTTCGCGCCAAGTCTCCACGGCGTATTGATCTGCGAAGCACAGAAGGCCATGCCGTCCCACGCCATTTCGCCCGTATGCCTTGCGTCGCCAAGTGGAACGATCAGGCGGGAACTCCACTTGCACGCCTTGGTGCTTGATACGGTCGTATCCCAACCGCATCCATCGCCCCTTGAACTGAGCGGCGCTCATGCCATGCCCATCGTCTTGAACCACCAGCCCTGTGCCCCGAATGCCTGGCACAGTTATGTCCACAAGCGAGGCTCCGGCGTCCCACGCATTTGCGACCAACTCCGTTAGTGCCACTTCGGAATCATGGGCGATTCGTCCAAGGGACCGAACAAGATAGTCTTCCTCAAAGAACGAGCCTGTCGATGTATCTACTTTTTTCGGTCTAGCCATGGCTTATCTCCCCTTTACTTTTAGATGTTGTGACCGAAACTGGGTCTTAACGTCCATCTATTGCAGTCACTCGCCACATTCTTGATTCTTGAACTTCAACTGATTACAGTTTTCCCTGACTGATCTCTGCACCCCATCGTCGAACCCTGCGTCCAACTCGGACTTGCGGGCGGCCTCTCGGCGCTCGCGAGCAAGAATTAGTGGCACCTGGGATAGGCGCTCAAGGCGAACGACTTGCTTGCCCTCAAACCGACGGGCAAGCCGCCAATACCTTGAGCCGTTAAGCTGTACCAGCAGAAAGAACCCGCCGCTATCTGCATCTTAAAGGGCCTGGCTTCAGGTTTCGATTTCCTTATCGCTGTATCAGTCAGCTTCATCTTAATCCCGCTGTTGGTATCGACTTTCAAATGCTGGTAACAGCAGTCGAAATATACCAACAATAGCAGGTCGATTGCGATGGATGGGAATGGATGGCGTAAAACAAAAAACCCGCTGATCGTTAAGATTTAAGCGGGTTTCTGACTTCTTTGGGTGGGGAAAACAATGATTTGGTGGCCAAGGGCGGAATCGAACCACCGACACAAGGATTTTCAGTCCTCTGCTCTACCGACTGAGCTACTTGGCCACTTTAAACAAAAACAAAAATTTGTCAGTACAAGGATTTTAGCTCCGGCCGCACGGCTTGCGCCGTTCTTAACATGCCCTCAACGGCCATGTTAGCCTTCTCTGCAACAAGTCTCGCCATGATACATGTCGAGCCATGTTGTCAGTCCTCTGCTAACAAAAACCACCAAGACTTTAGCTCAGAACAAAATGCCAAGGTTCTTTTTTTACGGCGCAATTCTAGCACAGCGTCCCTTCGTTGGAAACAAAAGGCGGATATCCACCCCGATCGCATGAGGGCGGCAATAGCGCGCTCAGGTTCCTGAACACGTTTTTTTCCAGCGGATGCCATGGGGAAAATTCATTTCCCGAGGATTACCGTCCCGTCCTGCGCGGCGCCTGGAAATATGCCGTATAGACCCGGTCGCATAAAACAGGCTACAATTCAGTATTTTAGCAGTTGTATGTCATGCGTGTTTCCCACGGTATTCCCGTTCAGGCTGAAGCTCCTGTTGCGCTCACCATAGGCAATTTCGATGGCGTGCATCTGGGCCACCAGGCGATGCTCGCGCGCCTGAAGGATGCTGCTGCCCGGCTCAGGCTCACCACGTGCGTGATGATATTCGAGCCGCATCCGCGCGAGTTTTTCGCGCCGGACAAGGCCCCCACCCGGCTCACCAGTCTGCGGGAAAAACTGGAGCTGCTGGCGGCGGCGGGGGTGGAACGGGTGCAGATATGCCGCTTTAATTTCGATTTCGCCAAGATCCACGCTGAAGACTTTATTGTTCGCATCCTGCAGCAGGGGCTAGCTGTCCGCTGGGTGCTGGTAGGCGACGATTTCCGCTTTGGTGCACGCCGTGCAGGGGATTTTGTCATGCTGAAAGCGTTTTCGGCCAGTTGCGGCTTTGAAGTAGAGGAAATGCCGGGCTACATGGTGGATGGCTTGCGCGTTTCAAGCACCGCGGTCCGGCAAGCGCTCGCTGCGGGGGAGCTGGACCTGGTGCGGAGGCTGCTGGGGCGTTCTTACAGTATCAGCGGACGGGTAGTCAACGGTGACAAGCTGGGTAAGAAGATCGGCTTCCCCACGGCCAATATCCAATTGAAGCACAACCGCCCGCCGCTTTCCGGCATATTCGCGGTGGAGGTAGGGGGCGATAACTCGACATTTTCGGCTTCGCCATTGCAGGGGGTAGCCAGCTTAGGCGTGCGCCCGACCATTCATGAGCATGGGATGCCTGTCCTGGAAGTGCACCTGTTCGATTTCAACGATGAAATCTATGGAAAGCATTTGCGCGTGCATTTTCTGCATAAACTTCGGGATGAGGAAAAATACCCTGACCTCCCGTCGCTTGCCAAACAGATCGGACAGGACGTGTTGGACGCCAGGAATTTTTTCCGCACTTTGTCGGCCGCAGCCATAATCGACAATAAGCTTATATCGAACTGACTTTCGCTATCTCTCATGACTGACTACAAGAAGACGCTCAACCTGCCTGATACGGCTTTTCCGATGCGTGGCGATCTCGCCAGGCGCGAACCCGTCATGCTCAAGGCCTGGCAGGAGAAAAACCTTTATCAAAAAATTCGTGAGGTTTGCAAAGGCCGCCCCAAATTTGTGCTGCACGACGGCCCGCCATATGCAAATGGCGACATACACATCGGCCACGCGGTCAACAAGATACTGAAAGACATTATCATCAAGTCGAAGACGCTCGCCGGTTTCGACGCCCCCTATGTGCCGGGCTGGGATTGCCACGGGCTGCCCATAGAACATCAGATCGAAAAGAAGTACGGCAAGAATTTGCCCGGTGATAAGGTGCGCGAGCTGGGTCGCGCTTTTGCCCAACAGCAGGTGGAGCGACAGAAAGCGGATTTCATCCGCTTGGGCGTGCTGGGCGACTGGGACCGTCCCTATCTCACCATGAATTATCGTACCGAGGCCGGGATTATCCGTGCGCTCGGAAAGATCTATGAAAGAGGATATCTTCATCAGGGACAAAAGCCGGTCAACTGGTGCATAGACTGCGGTTCTGCACTGGCCGAAGCGGAGGTTGAATACGAGGATAAGACCTCCCCGGCCATTGACGTGAAATTCAGAGTGGTCGATGCGGATGCGTTCTGGAAGAAGATCTCCAATCAATCTGGAGACTCCGCTTCGGTGGATGTATCAGAGAAACCGGTTTACGTAGCCATCTGGACAACCACGCCCTGGACGTTGCCCGCAAACGAGGCGGTGAGCTTGAATCCTGATGCGCATTATGCCGTGGTGGATACAGGGAGCGAGTACTTGCTCCTCGCCGATGCGCTAGCGGACAGCGCGCTGCAACGCTATGGTATCGATAGGAACAGCACCAACGCTGTCGCCGGATGTACCGGACGCGAGCTTGAAAATATTTTGTTGCAGCACCCCTTCTATGAGCGGCAAGTACCGATCATTCTCGGGGATCACGTGACGATGGAAGCCGGGACCGGAGCGGTGCACACCGCGCCTGCACACGGCGTGGATGACTATGTCGTAGGGCAGAAATACGGTTTACCAGTGGAAAACCCGGTGGGCGATGACGGCCGCTTTTTTGCTCAGGTGCCGCTCTTCGGTGGGCTCACGGTGTGGAAGGCCAACGAGGCGGTTGTTCACGAACTGGAGATGAACGGGATGTTGCTGAAGGCGGAGAAGCTTCAGCACAGCTATCCTCACTGTTGGCGTCATCGCACGCCGATTATCTTTAGAGCGACGCCGCAGTGGTTCATTTCCATGGACAAGCGGATCAGGGATATCGATCCCGACGAAGGAAGCCGTACCTTGCGCGAATCCGCGACTGCGGCGGTGGAGGCCACGGCGTTTTATCCTTCCTGGGGTCGGGCACGGCTGGAAGCGATGGTGAAGAACCGCCCGGACTGGTGCGTGTCTCGCCAGCGCAACTGGGGAGTGCCGATGGCGCTGTTCGTAAACAAGGACACACACGAACTGCACCCGCGTACCGCCGACTTGCTGGAGCAGGTGGCGGCTCGCGTCGAACAAGCGGGTATCGAAGCATGGTTCAGCCTTGACCCAGCGGAACTGCTCGGGAATGAAGCGAAGGATTACAAAAAACTTAACGATACGCTCGACGTCTGGTTCGATTCCGGCACAACGCACGATACGGTTCTCAAAACCAGCTCCGAGCTTTGCTATCCGGCGGATTTATATCTTGAGGGTTCCGACCAGCATCGGGGATGGTTTCAATCGTCGCTGTTGACGGGTTGTGCCATCGACGGGCGCGCGCCCTACGAGGCGTTGCTCACGCATGGTTTTGTGGTGGATGGGCAGGGCCACAAGATGAGCAAATCCAAGGGCAACGTCATCGCGCCGCAGAAGGTGATGGATACCTGGGGAGCGGATATTCTTCGTCTATGGGTAGCCTCTACCGACTATTCGGGGGAGCTGTCGATCTCCGATGAGATTCTCAAGCGCGTGGTGGAAAGCTACCGGCGCATACGCAACACGCTGCGATTTCTTCTTGCCAATCTGGCCGATTTCGATGCTTCCGATGCAGTCCCGGTGGAGCAATGGCTGGAAATCGACCGCTATATGCTCGCCTTTACGAGAAGACTTCAGGATGAGTTGACCGAGGCTTATCGCCACTACGATTTTCACCTGATCGTCCCCCGCCTGCACAATTTCTGCTCAGAGGATTTGGGCGGATTTTATCTCGATGTTCTCAAGGACCGGCTTTACACTGCTGCGGCCGGGGGTCTTCCCCGCCGATCGGCGCAATCCGGGCTATATCATATCGCCCACAGCCTGGTGCGGCTATTTGCCCCCATCCTCAGCTTTACCTCCGAAGAAGTCTGGCAACATCTGGTTGGCACTAGCGAAGATAGCGTGCTGCTGCACACTTGGCATGAATTTCCAGAACAGCCTGATGAAGAAATCCTGATGGGTCGCTGGACGCGGATACGCGAATTACGCTCGCTGGTTCAGGGGCGTCTGGAAGAGTCCCGGATTCGGGGCGAGATTGGCTCATCGCTGGCTGCCGCGGTAGACATACACGTCACAGGCGAAGACTTTACACTGCTTGACTCCCTTGGGGATGACCTCAGGTTGATATTGGTTACGTCGGCCGCGCGTGTATTGCGTTCGGACGATTCCGGCAGGGAAGGAGTCTGGGTCATTCCGTGTATTCAGCCAAAATGTGAACGCTGCTGGCATTATCGCGAGGACGTCGGGAGCGATTCGGCGCACCCGACTATTTGTGGCCGCTGCGTATCAAATTTATATGGATCAGGCGAGTCCCGGCGGTATGCGTGAGATGAGAACAAGGCGGGCGCGATGAAACTGCAGGTCAGCCTCATCCTGGCGTTAGTCGTGCTTGTGCTGGATTTACTCACCAAACGTTGGGTGGAAGCCATATTGGTTTACGGCGACCAGATTCCGCTGACCAGTTTTTTCAACTTGGTGCTCACCTATAATGCTGGCGCTGCATTCAGCTTTTTAAGCGACGCTGGCGGATGGCAGCGCTGGTTTTTCAGCGTGGTTGCGGTGGGCGCGTCGATACTGATCATTCATCTGCTGCGCAAGCATGCCGCCGACATGCTATTTTGTCTTGCGTTGAGCCTGATATTGGGGGGCGCGCTGGGCAATTTGTGGGACCGCATTACCTTGGGCCATGTGATCGATTTTCTCGATTTCCATGTCGCCGGATACCACTGGCCGGCGTTCAATGTGGCAGACTCCGCTATTTTCCTGGGGGCAGCTTCGCTTATACTGGACAGTTTTTTGCGCAAGGAACCGAAAACAAAGGGCCGGTAGGTCCGGGACTAGGCAGCTTCGACTCCGCGGTTCTTACCCGGTTGCCACATGATATCTGCCACTCCATGTTCGCGATTCAGGTCGCGGCACAGCACGAACAATAGATCCGATAGCCGGTTAAGGTAATGGATGTGGCAGGGTATTACGGCGTCGGTGCGGTAAAGTCTGACGACACATCTTTCCGCCCGGCGGCATACAGCGCGCGCAACATGACATATGGCAGCAATAGGCGTCCCGCCCGGTAGTATGAACTCCTTCAGCGGAGGCAGGGTGGCGTTGTATTCGTCGAGCTCTTGTTCCAAGCGGCTTACCTGTGCTTCGCTCATGCTGACCCGCCCGGGAATGCTCAGGTCGCCGCCCAGATCGAATAAATCATGCTGGATATTTTCCAGCCTGTTGCGCATGCCTTCCTGAAGCACTTGGGAGAGCAAGACCCCGATGTGGCTGTTTAACTCATCCACCGCCCCAATAGCTTCGATACGCAAGCTTTCCTTGCCCGATCGCAGACCATTGCCAAGCCCGGTGGTGCCGTCGTCCCCGGTGCGGGTATAGATTCTGGTCAGGCGCTTTCCCATTTTATGACTCCTCCTGTTCCGATTTGACTGGCGGCCGTGGCCGAAATAACGCGGCCAGCGGCTTGCTTGGTTGTCCGGAACGAAGGTAATGAACGCGGCTATCTGTGGGCTGCGGCACTGGAGGGGCAAGCGAACTTGTCGGGGAAGGGATATAGGGTTGGGTGAATAAGGGGTCCTCCGCACCTTTATGTTTCCCCCCGGTCGTGCGCGAGCGCCCGCGGTAGCTTTTTTGCTCGGCCTGGCCCCGGGAGGACTGGCGCCCGTCCGATCGATACGGTGACTGGGTTTCCTCCGCCACGGGACGGCGCGATTCGACAGGCTTCTTCTGCCCTGGCGGGATGGCCACGCTACGCTGGTCGCCCCTGTCGTTTCCGCGTGGAGATTCGCCACGTTGTTCAAATTGTATATCAGCCTCAAATCCAGGAATGACAGTGGAATTGAGTTTGAATTTGAGAAGTTTCTCGATTCCGTCCAGAAGTTCGTGCTCATCCTCGCATACGAGGGAAATTGCGTCACCCTTGGTGCCGGCACGGCCGGTACGGCCGATGCGGTGAATGTAGTCCTCCGGGGTAGTGGGTAGCTCAAAGTTGACCACATGCGGCAGGTCTTCAATGTCAAGTCCGCGTGCGGCAACGTCGGTCGCCACCAGCACGCGGGCCACTCCTTCCTTGAATTCGGCCAATGCCTGGGTACGTTGAGGCTGGGTTTTATCGCCGTGAATGGCGGTTGCAGTAATTCCGTCTCTTTCCAACTGCTGCGCCAGGCGGCTTGCGCCGTGCTTGGTGCGAACAAAAACCAGTACCTGTTTCAAATCCTGAGAGTTGATCAGGTAGGTTAGCAGCTCCCGCTTGCGGACTCGCGATACCGGATGAACCACGTGCGTAATGAGCTCAGTTATGGAATTTTGCCTTGCCACTTCGATCAATACTGGATCTTTTAGCAGCGTGTTTGCCAGCTTCTTGATTTCGCCGGAGAACGTCGCGGAAAACATGAGACTTTGACGCTGGGGTGGCAATAACGTAAGAATGCGCTTGATATCCGGGAGAAAACCCATGTCCAGCATGCGGTCAGCTTCGTCCAGAACGAGTATTTCCAGTTTTGATAGGGTTAAGGTTTTTTGCTGTATATGATCGATCAGGCGTCCCGGCGTTGCCACCAGGATTTCAACGCCGGCGCGTAGTGCTTTTATTTGCGGATCAATGTCGACTCCGCCATAAATCGCGGTGCATCCGAGCGGAAGGTATTTGCCGTAAGCCTTCACGCTCTCGTAGACCTGGACAGCCAATTCCCGCGTGGGTACAAGTATGAGGGCGCGAATGGGATGGCGGGCTGGGGATGCGCTTGAATTTGCGCCGGGTTGCAAACGGTGCAGCATTGGCAGGGTGAAACCTGCGGTCTTGCCGGTACCTGTCTGGGCGCCACCCATGATGTCCTTGCCTGCAAGGATGGGGGGAATGGCCTGAGTTTGAATCGGGGTGGGCTGGGTGTAACCTTGATCTGCGATAGCGCGGAGAATTTCCGCTGAAAGATTGAGTTGGGTGAATGACATATATCTTACGTCTGAATCGCCCAACGTTGACAGTTGAAGCGGTTCAAACAGAACAGTTTATAAATAGGAGGGTGGTTGAGTACAAGGGTGTGGAAAATGTACGTAGTGCGTGTTGTCTTTAGACGATGGGTCATAGATCGCAATTAGACTGCCAGCGGGATGTAAAATTCAATTAGTCATTTCTCACGCCTTGCTGAGCGCTTTTCGGCTTTTCAGCCTTAAGCCAATCGGTGCCTTTTTTTAGGGCATTCAACAACACCGGTGCGGAGCCGATGGCTACGGCGTCAACGAGGCAATACCAGGCAGCCACTCCGCTCGGGGGATTTCCCTGGGTTAGTTGAAAGATAGGTTCCAGCGTTGCCCATTGCCAGGTCCCCGCAGCAGTACCGATCAGCTCCAGCCAAGTGGTAATGAAGAAGGCGGCAAGGTAGACCATCGGTGAGCGGCCCTTGAACAGATAAATCAGAAAAACGCAAAACAGCAACGCCCCAACCTGGTCGCCCTGCTCCGGATATCCGCTGATGCCCCAGAGAGACCAGGCGCCGCACATGACGATAACAAACGCCGCTATCTTTCGGGCGTGCCGTAAAAAAAGACCAGAGCGGGCGAGGGCAACGGCAGTTAAATAAACCATTCCATGGCCGGGCGGAACGTATGCGGGCACATTCCCAAATCGATAGGTATAACCACCCATGTAGATGGACGCGAAATGTTCGCCTAATGTAGCAAATGCCACTGCCACGATAACCTGCATCCTGACTTCCTTGTTCTCACCAAACAGCAGCCCGAACAGAAACGTCCAGGCGATGAGCCCCATGGTATTTTGCTGCTCCAGGCTGCCGTTTGCGTCGAGGTTCAGACTGATCGCGACGCAAACGAATGTCAGGGTCGCGATGAAGTAGTCACGAATTCGATGAATACCAGGAGTATTTGGTTGGGGAAAGTGACGCAGCATTATTGTCTATGCGCTTATTGCTTGTAAAAACGCTCCAGTATACTGCGATTCGCCCGAAAGCGGGGACCGGGAACCCATGGACGTGAAATACAGCTGGACCGCGGCAGGTTACGAAAATGCTATCAGCTTAGGTAATTAAAACCGCTGGGCCCTCATAACAAGGGGCCAGCGGCCTGATTGGATTAACAGAAAACGCCTAGTGCTTGATGCGGTGATGGATCGTGCCTACTCCTCATCCTCGTCATCGTCGTCCTCATCCTTTTTCTCGGGTTTGAGGACCATCTTTCCCTGCTTTTTGCTCTCGTTCAAGTCGGTCTCGGCGACTTCCTTGTGCACCAGGTTCTGGTGGCAGTCAATGCAGGTTGCGCCTTCGGTTTCCAT
>NZ_FOPV01000044.1 GCF_900113575.1 Nitrosospira sp. Nsp14 | reverse complement strand
GCTCTAAGCAAACTGGGGAACCGCGACAGCAAAGGTTCCTCAAAACACCGGTCCGCCACCGTCGACAGACGGCAAGGTGGATCGGTGTTTTTTTATTCGGGCCCGTTAAAAACCTCTCCGGACGCCTGGGGTCGTAGGGTATAAATCGGTTACCTCCCGAGGGACAGAGGCCACTCTACGGCGGCCTAAAGATAGAGTCTAATAGCCGGGATTCTTGTAGTGAAGGGATGATGAGAACCCGCCGTGGCGGCCGAGCCCGGAGTGGAGAGATTCTAAGGGCAGATCTGTGAAGGCATGCGCCAGTCGCCTTATACCTGCACGAATCTGGTACTCGTTAAGCGAGGAAAAACCCAGCACAACGGTACGTGTGCTATAGCCGCCCTTTCCAAAGTCATAGGTTGTTCCAGAACCGATCGAGTAAATTCCGACCCCTTGCCGCAGTGCAAGCGCCTGGAGTTCTGATACGTCCGGATAACTGGCAGGCAGGTGCCATGCAAGATGTAACCCACTTTCCAGTCCCGAGAGCTGTACCTCACCGAAATGTTCGCGCAGAGAATCTATGAGGCAATCATGCCGCTTCGAGTAAATATTGCGCATGCGTCGCAAATGGTTGCCATAGGCACCGCTTCGGATAAACTCGGCCATCGTTGCCTGATCCAGCCAGGCATGTCCGCTATTGAGCAATGCCTTGGCGGAGCGTGCGGCAGGGATCAGTGCCTTGGGTACGACCAGATAACCCAAGCGAAGCCCTGCGCCCATGGATTTGGAAAAAGTGCCCAAATACATTACGCAGCCATGATCGTCAAGTCCCATCAGGGCTGTCAAAGGTGATCCGCGGTATCGAAAATCAGAGTCGTAGTCGTCCTCGATGATATACGCGCCGCACCGGCGCGCCCAATCCAGCAGCTTCAGGCGCCGCTCAATGGGCAGGGTGAATCCAAGAGGGTACTGATGAGAAGGTGTGACATAGATGAGCGTAACACCATCTTTCGGCAACTGTTCAACTTCCAATCCGTCTTCATCGACGGGGATGGGAAGCAATTTGGCGTAGTAGCTCTCGAAGAGGGATGCCGCCCCCTGGTAGCACGGATCCTCCGTGGCAACCAGTGTTCCTTCCTTTACAAGCAGGCGGCAAGCCAAGTTAAGGCCTTCCTGAGATCCAGCGGTAATGATTATCTGATCAGCGGATACGCTAATTCCCCGGGCGATCCCCAAGTGGTCTGCAATGACTTCGCGTAACTGTGGTAACCCTCCAGGATCGGTGCATTCCGTAAAATGCGTGACTGTTGATGTGAAGGTTCGGTTAATAAAGCGACGCCATATTTTAAGCGGGAATAAATCGAGATCAATCCGGTCAGGATAAAAGTCAAAATCGAGATGCTGGGTATTTCTTTTTGCCGGCGCCGGGCCGGCAAAAGGAATAAAAGGAATCAAGGGGCGTTTTGCTGCCTCGCCGTGAGTCGATGCCGAAGTAGCTATTCTACGCGTCGCAGCGAGACAGGTTTCTGGCAACTCAAGGTTCACGTAGGTACCAATTGCCTTTCGGGCCTGAAGGTAGCCCTCTGCTATCAGGCGATCGTAGACGAGCAGTACCGTGTTGCGGGAAATGCCGAGCTGTTCAGCCAATACGCGACTCGCCGGAACAAGCGTACCGGGCTTCAGCCTTCCACCCAGAATGAGATGGCGTAACTGCTCAAAGATCTGCCCTTGCAGCGACTGGCGACTAGCGTGATCAAGTTCAATGGGGATTGCCATATGCTTTCTTGGCGGCACATCTGTGCGCTGGATTGCGTTTCAGATAGGTATCTGATTTGGCATAACAGCCAGGACGACGTAAACCTGTCGATGGAGTCCTGGCGCGATCCCATCCGCTAGCGGATGGGATATACGGGTTGATGACATCCTTACATCCGGATAAGCCTACTCCTCATCCTCGTCATCGTCGTCCTCATCCTTTTTCTCGGGTTTGAGGACCATCTTTCCCTGCTTTTTGCTCTCGTTCAAGTCGGTCTC
>NZ_FOPV01000037.1 GCF_900113575.1 Nitrosospira sp. Nsp14 | reverse complement strand
AAATTACTACGGAAGATAGGAGAGAAGAGATGGCATTTAAGCCTTGGCTGAGGGTGGTTACGCTGGCATGTGGCGCGCTGTTGAGCGCGAGCGCATGGGCAAACTTTCCCAGCGTACCCAAAGAGTTATATAAGGCGCTGAACCTGGAGCAATCGGCCTCGCCCAAGGAATTGCACGAAGCGGTGGTCAAGCGCTACAAGGATCCTGCACAAGGTGCAGGCCGCGGGACCCTGGCGAAATACTGGGAGCCGATCCCGATGAGCATGTATTTTGACCCCGCGTCCTTCTACAAGCCGCCGACCTCCATGAAAGAAGTGGCGGGACGGGACGAATGCGTCAAATGCCACACCGACGAATCGCCGGTATGGGTTGCTGCATGGAAGAAGAGCACGCACGCCAACCTGGACAAGATCAGGAACTTAAAGCCTGAGGATGCGACCTTCTACAAGAAAGCCAAGCTGGAAGAAGTGGAGAAGAACCTTCGCTCCATGAACCGCCTGGGGGCCAACGAGAAGTTGAAGGAAGTAGGCTGTATCGACTGTCACGTTGACATCAACGCCAAGGGCAAGGCCGACCACATGAAAGACCTGCGCATGCCCACGGCTGATGTGTGCGGCGTCTGTCACCTGGCCGAATTTGCCGAGCGCGAATCCGAGCGCGACACGCTCATCTGGCCCAACAAGCAATGGCCGCAGGGACGCCCCTCGCATGCTCTGGACTGGAAAGCCAACGTAGAAGTAGCCGTGTTTGCCTCCATGCCGCAGCGTGAAATTGCCGAAGGCTGCAGCATGTGCCATACCAACCAGAACAAGTGCGATTCCTGCCACACCCGTCACGAATTCTCGGCGGCCGAATCGCGCAAACCGGAAGCGTGCGCCACCTGTCACAGCGGGGTAGACCACAACAACTGGGAAGCCTACTCCATGAGCAAGCACGGCAAGATCGTTTCCATGATGGGCGACAAGTGGAACTGGAATGCGCCGCTGAAAGATGCCTACAGCAAAGGCGGACAGACCGCGCCGACCTGTGCCGGCTGCCACTTTGAATACGAAGGCAAATACAGCCACAACGTTGTTCGCAAGATACGCTGGGCCAACTACCCTGCCGTACCCGGCATCGCCGAGAACATCAACAGCGAATGGTCCGAAGCGCGCCTTGAGTCCTGGGTCAAGACCTGCACCTCCTGCCACTCCGAGCGTTTTGCCCGCTCCTACCTTGAATTCATGGACAAAGGCACCTTGCACGGCATAGCCAAGTACAAGGAAGCGCACGACGTTGCCGAGAAGCTCTACAAGGAAGGCATGCTGACCGGACAGAAGACCAACCGTCCGCTGCCGCTGCCGCCTGACAAGGAAATGTTTGCCGGCTTCACCCAGCTCTACTGGTCCAAGGACAACAACCCTGCTGCCATCGAGCTCAAAGTTCTGGAAATGGGAGAGAACGACCTGCCCAAGCTGCACGTAGGCCTGGCGCACGTCAACCCGGGCGGCTGGACCTACACTGAAGGCTGGGGCCCCATGAACCGGGCTTACGTCGAAGTCATGGACGAGAACACCAAGATACGCGAAATGGCCGCCCTGCAGGCACGGGTAGCCAAGATGGAATCGGGTCGCCGCGCTGGTTTGCTGGACTTGAACAGCAAGGATGACAAGATTTCCCTGGGCGGACTTGGCGGGGGCATGCTGCTGGCAGGCACCCTGGCGTTGGCAGGCTGGCGCCGGCGCGAAAAAAGAAGCGAGCGCTAATCCAGCTTGACATCTGCAACTACCAGCCGCGCCGCAACCCCGGCGCGGCGTAACAACCGACTCCTCCCCTCACTGGGCATCCTCCTGGTGACGGGAGGAATTCTTTTGCTCGCCTGGTTTGCCTGGCTCTGGTTCAATCCTGGTCCCTCGCCCTACCGCTACCAGCTGGTGGAAGAAGGCAGCGTGGACAAATTCAGCCAGCTTGGCCTGGACGCCTGGCCTGATCTCACCATTGCCAAATACGACGTCTTTGCCGAGGAAATCGAAAAGCCGTTGGCCTCGGGCCACACCGCCCGGCGCGGCCAGACTCCGCCCGTACTCATTTCCTGGGAGAACCACACCAGCGAGCTCATCGCCTCTGTTGACAGCAAACTCAATGAACTGACCACCCTGGCAGCCGCCATCGACAAATACGCGGGCAAGGACGCCCTGATCCTGGGCTGGTGGGACACCTCGCGCCAGATCAAGCTCCTGGCCTCGCGCGACACCCTCTTCAACAGCCATGTGGGCCAACCCCTGATCGTTCCCACCCCCTGGCGCAACCGCGAAGAGGCCATCCGCAAATACGAAGACCAGTTCTGGGGAGCCAAGGCAAGTGATGAGGAACGGCGCAAATTCGAGCGCTTCACCGATGCCCTGCTGGCAGAACCCGAACAGGGCGCTGCCATCCTGCGCGAACTGGCAGGCGGGCGCGAAGCCTATATAGCACTGCATGTCACCGACCTGTACAAACTGGGGCTCATGCGGCCGGACCAGTTTGACATCACCTACAAGAATTTCCCCATGGAAGGCAACATGCACGGCCTGATCGGCTATTTGAAGAACTGGATGCAGGAAAACAACTTCACCACCTACACCCTGCAATCGATCTCCGACAAGATGGTGCGCGGCTACTTCCTGCGCACGGACAAGAGCAGCAACAGCCTGATTGCCAAGATGCTGCCCTTCACCAACTCCAACCCGCTTGACCTGCAACCCGTGCAGCTCATCTACCAGCAGGGCGGCTACTGGGTGTACCAGATCCCCTCTGCCAATCCTGCGCCCGCTTCAGCCAACCCCACAACCCCTCCTTCCACGCCTCACCCCGCGCCTGCCGAGGGGAGTTGATCGTAGTCTGGCTCTGCCGTAGAGGGCAGGCGCCTACGATATGGACTATCCTACGGTTAGGGTCTCTATCAAAAGGAAGAAGCGACCCCAAAGCGGGAGCTGGTCACTTACTTATAGAGACCGCTTTGCGGCTGGCTCCCTCCACTGCCTGATCCCGCTTCGCGGGTCCGTCGTGCCTCGCTCCGGGTCGCCGCCGGTACCAGTGGTACCAGAAAGAGTGATGGTACTGGTGCTACCCGTTTGCATAAACCGGAGCTACATTATGGGAAAAATAGAAGATTCAGAATTACCAACGGATATAATTGTCTTCAAAGAAAAAAAGGAGAGATCATGAGCCATCGCATGACATTCGCACTTGCCGCGGCAGCCCTGTTTGCGGTGATATCCGGGAGTGCGGCCGCGCAATCGTTTGAGGGCCGCAAGAAATGCAGTTCCTGTCACAAGAGCCAGGCTGAATCGTGGGGAGACACCGCGCACGCCAAGGCCATGGACTCCTTAAAGCCGGGGACCAAGGAGGAAGCCAAGAAGAAAGCCAAGCTTGATCCTAAAAAGGACTACACCAAGGACAAGGACTGTGTTGGCTGCCATGTTGACGGCTGGGGCAAGGAAGGCGGTTACACGGTTGACGACCCCAGCAAGTTCCTGACCGGGGTAGGCTGCGAATCGTGCCATGGTCCGGGATCGAAGTATCGCGGCATCCACCGCAAATCGGGTGCGGCCTTTGAGAAATCGAAGAAGACCACCCCGCGCTCGACGTTGGCGGAAGCCGGGCAGGATTTTGCCTTTGAAGAGACCTGCAATGCCTGCCACATGAACTATGAAGGCTCCGGCTGGAAGGGCGTCAAGAAGCCCTACACCCCGTATCACCCTGGAGTGGACAAGAAATACACCTTCAACTTTGACAAGTACGTCAAGGATGTCAAGGCCATGCACGAGCATTACAAGCTCGACGGCACCTTCACCGGGGATCCGAAGTTCAAGTACCATGACGACTTCCAGTCCAAGGCCAAGGTTGGCGAGAAGACTGCGGTAGAGGACTAATATGGCAATCAAGGCGGGCGGCACTCTGCTCACAGGCGCGCTGCTGGGGATCGTGATGGTAGCGGTGGTATTCGGCGGCGAGGCCGCCGTCTCCACCACTGAATTCTGCACCAGTTGTCATTCCATGAGCTATCCTGCGGAGGAGTTGAAGACTTCCTCGCACTATGGGGCATTGGGCGCCAATCCAGGCTGCAAGGACTGTCACATCCCGCAGGGCTTCAAGAACTTCCACCTGGCGGTGGCCACGCACGTGGTCGATGGCGCGCGTGAGCTGTACCTGGAATTTGCCAACGACTATTCCACGCTGGAGAAATTCAACGAGCGCCGGCTGATCATGGCGCACGATGCGCGCATGAACCTGAAGAAGTGGGACAGCAACACCTGCCGCGAGTGTCACAAGAATCCCCAGCCCCCGGGAGCCGATGCCAAGGCTGCGCACAAGAAGATGGAAACCGAGGGCGCAACCTGCATTGACTGCCACCAGAACCTGGTGCACAAGGAAGTCGCCGAGACCGACTTGAACGAGAGCAAAAAGCAGGG
>NZ_FOPV01000021.1 GCF_900113575.1 Nitrosospira sp. Nsp14 | reverse complement strand
CCGGCTCAAGGATAAACGCAAAGCCGGGCATGTAAAGGTCAAGGCTTAGTAAAATTAAATGTCCGGGTGGGTCAGTTTTATTCCGGCCAAATAACCAAAAAGTGGGTCAGTTTTAAACCGGCGTTGACAACTAGCTATGTGCGCTGCCATGTTCACACATTGAACGTGATGCGCTAAAGGAACTGTTGCGCGGGCTCATCGAACGGATCACTTTAGATATTTCAGAGCTAGCCTGGTGGGCCTAGCGCATGATAAAGAGTTAGTCTTACATGCCTTTCGGCACACCTATGTTTCCACCCTGGCAAACACTGGTAGTGATTCTTTCCGTTTGCAAAAGGTCATGGGCCACAAAAGCATTCAATCGACTGAGCGATACATAAATGTGTCTGCCTCAGCCCTCAGGGGTCTATCAAGCATCATCGAAGAGCGCACCGACAAGTATCAGAAAGAGGTCACCGCTAAAGCCCAATCACCGGATACAGAAGAGTAGTACCGCCGCTTCCCTCAATACTTCCCGCTCCCTCTACTCCAGAGATAGGAGAAAGCAGAGATTGGGGCCAGAGACTAAGCCATATCTGGGTTCAAATCAAAGTAGAATTGTGCCAATACGGCGACTACATTCTGTAACTCAGATTCCGCTTCTTGCAGCGCCTCTAAATTCACATATATATATGGGTCTTCCGGAGGATTCATCTTCGATTTGATGCTAACAAGCGCGGCCTCCTCACCATAAGGCATCCATAGCCAGTGAACGTACGTATTGCGTAACTGGCTTAAGCTATCAAATTTGTTAAGCGCCCAAATCAATTCGTGTCTTTTCTCTACCTCATATTCAGGTCTCTGATCAAGCAGATTCTTGATGATAGTTGCCATGTCAGGTACTTTGAGACGTCCAAACTCAACGAGGATGGCGAACTCTTTTTCAGGTAGGCGTAAAAAATTAAAAAGTACGCTCTTAACTGCGAGTTCGGAATTAGTATAGGCCATCACCAATCTTCCTATTGCCGCGTGGTAGTCTGCCAAACGGGATTGGGATCGAGATTCTGTTGCCATATTAAATGTCCGAGGACAATAACTGATCGAGGGCGAGGTGTAAAAGCGACAGGAATCTACTCAAAGAAATCCTCATCAATCTTCTTTAGGTACAGCACTTCTTCATTTCTACAACCTATGTTGTATCTGATCATTAGTTGAGCTAACTGAATGCCATCAATGAGTACGATGCGCGAGTGGAGGTCACGAGCGGTCTGAATTGCAGACTGACTGAAAGCCGAGGTCGTAACGAAAATTCCCTTGTGGGCACGTTTGAGGCTCAGGGCTCCGTAAAAATCCCGTATAGTTCCTGCTCCAATATTATTCCCCTCTGCATAGCGTTTCGCCTGCAAGTAAACCTGATCCACCCCCAGAGGATCTTGATCAATAACGCCATCAATACCATCATCGCCACTCTGTCCTAGTGCTCGCCCCGCCTCTTTAGAAGTCCCCCCATATCCCATCGCTAGGAGAAGCGAAACAATCAATTTTTCAAAGAAAGCTGCGGGATTGTTCCGTACACGGTCCAGTAATTCGCTGGCGAGTGTAGCCGTAATCTTCCGGTGAGCCTCGCGTAGGGTTTCATCTGGCGTCGAAGGCTCAGCTAATGATTCCGAAAGTTCTAATAGAGAGGAAGTCAAACCGGCATCTGCTTCCCGGGTTCGGTTTTTAAAATCTTGGTAGCTCGGGAATTGCTCAAGAAATGCGTTATTGATTACGGTGGAAGTATTTGCAAGGGCAGCACGTCCCTTGTCAGTAATCACAAAATAGCCCCTGCGCGTACTGCTAACTAGTCCAGCCTGTTTGAGATAGCTCTTCGCCCAATGGACGCGATTAGTGAATCTTGTCTGTTTGCCACTGGGAAGAAGTTCGGCGCGCTCCTCGCCGGTTAACTTAAACCGGGCTGACAGTTTCTCAACGACGCTAACATTGGAATCTTCCCCGGTTGCGACGCACTCAAGCACAGGGCGCATTAATGTCTGATAATCCGGTATCATTTTTCTTCTCAATAGAAATTGTTTTAACTTCTTTACGGTTGGCCGCTTCAGAGGTTTACAGGTTTTAATCCTTCATACTTTAACCGCGCCATCTCTTCAGCTAATCGCGGCAACCAGGGACCCGAACCATAGGTACTTCCAACATTGCCTCCTGCGTGGCCGGTAAAGGCATCGTGTATTTCCTGATGGATGCCACTGTTCCGGCAAGCATCCTTAAATGAATGGCGAAAACTGTGAAACACCTTTCGCTCATCTTCAATGCGGATGACCTTCCGCGCGTACCGGCCCCACCATTTGGAAAAGTTTCCAGTCAACGACCTGTGGCTATCCACCCTTAGTGCTGGAAAAACCTTCTCCAGTTGTTGATGGGCGTACTCAACAAAACGAAGCCTCAGCAACTCGGGGTGAATAGGAATAATCCTTCTTGAATTATGTGTTTTTAAAGATGCACCCTCTGCCTCATCAGTAATACTGAGGAACCAGATACCGTCCGCAGCCATTAGGTGAGCCCTCTGCGTTGAAACTCTTGATCGAGCTTAAACGATTCGACGCGAGCGAGCCTATCTGCCTCTTTTCGGTCTTTGGTTTTAAGGCTGAAAACGATCTGAGATGAGGAGTAAAGACTTAGGAGGTCTTTAGGGATGCGCCTACGGAAATGATATGTTCCGTTACGGTTGAATACGTGGATTTGTGATGGCAAGTCCATACTCCAAGTGTAACAGTAGTGCGATACACTTGGAAATTGAACCTATTGATTTGGTTGAATATTACTTCTAATCAACCAGTTGAGGATGAACTGGCGTCCCCAAGGGGATTCGAACCCCTGTACTCACCGTGAAAGGGTGATGTCCTAGGCCACTAGACGATGGGGACTGAGGGGCTTTTGAGCGGTCTTCAGTCTGTTACTAGCCAGATTGCTGGTGGAGGTAAGCGGGATCGAACCGCTGACCTCTTGCATGCCATGCAAGCGCTCTCCCAGCTGAGCTATACCCCCGGCAAAATGAACGCGAATTATACTGAGCCGTCCTGTTCCAGTCAACGTAAAGCAGCACGACGGCATTAAAGCCCTACTCGACTCCGTTTAGGAAGTTTTCAAGCTGTTGATCCATGCGCTTGAGGGTTTCCTCTCTACCGAGCAATTCCAGCACTGCGTTAATGGAAGGCGTCTGGGTTTCACCCGTCACCATCACCCGTAGCGGCATGGCCACCTTGGGCAGCTTGATTCCGTATTCCTTGGCGCAACTTTTGATGGCTTCATGTATGGCGTGGCTCTCCCATTCGACCACCGCAAGCTTCTGCCGCAAATCGAAAATCACCGGCCTCGCCTCCGCGGAAAAATGCTGCGCCTTGAGTTCAGGGGAAGGCTCAAGTGAGCGATAGAAATAGACCGCAGCGTCGGCCAGCTCAGCCACCGTGTCGACACGTTCCTTGAGCAGGTTTGCCACGCTCGCCAGATTCGGCAGCCCTGGCGCGGCGCCAGGGTCGCAACCATCCGCCTCGAGAAACGGCTGCACCAGCGCTGCCAGCCGCCCATCGTCGGCGGCTTTAAGGTATTGCTGGTTGAGCCATTGCAGTTTTTCGGGGTTGAATTTTGCAGGCGAACGGTTGATGGCTGAAAGGTCGAACCACTCCACCAGCTGCTCCCGACTGAAAACTTCCTCATCGCCATGCGACCAGCCCAGACGCGCCAGATAATTGATCAGCGCCTCGGGCAGGTAGCCATCTTCGCGGTATTGCATCACCGAAACAGCGCCATGCCGCTTGGAAAGGCGCTCGCCATCCGCGCCCAGAATCATCGGCACATGCGCATACTGTGGCAATGGCGCGCCCAACGCCCTGAGGATATTAATCTGGCGTGGGGTGTTGTTGACGTGGTCGTCGCCCCGGATGACGTGAGTAATGTTCATGTCCAGATCGTCGATCACCACGCCGAAGTTATAGGTCGGCACCCCGTCGCCCCGCAACAGCACCAGATCGTCCAGCTCGCTGTTAGCCACTGCAATCTGACCCTTGACCAGGTCATTGAACGCGACGGTTCCATCCTGAGGGTTCTTCAGGCGCACCACGGGTTTCACACCGGGTGGCGGTGTTTTGGTCGAATTACGCCAGCGCCCGTCGTACCTGGGCTTGAGCCCTGCTGCGCGCTGCTGCTCGCGCATTTCATCCAGCTCTTCCCTGGTGCAATAGCAGTAATATGCATCACCGGAGCGCAGCAACCGGTCCGCAACTTCATGATAGCGGGCCAGCCGCTGCATCTGATAAAACGGCCCCTCGTCGTAATCGAGCCCCAGCCAGGCCATCCCGTCCAGAATGGCTTGCGTGGATTGCGCGGTCGAGCGTTCGAGATCGGTATCCTCTATTCGCAAAACAAACTTGCCGCCATGCCTGCGGGCATACGCCCAGGAAAAGAGCGCGGTTCTGGCCCCGCCGATGTGGAGATAGCCGGTTGGGCTGGGAGCGAAACGGGTACGAATCATAGCAGTGGTCGTAGAGAGAATAGCTTGCGATTGGCTGAGGTTTGGCTGACGGTTGAACTGGCGAACGCGCTATTTTACGCGAGGCAGCCACTTCCTGCCGGCTCATTCGCGTCATTTGAAAGCGGGAACAACAGAGGACACGGCTGCAGTCCAAGTGAGGCAACGTTTCCCACGCTCTGAGCCCACTGCACCGCCCTGCCTCCTCGCCTCCCTCCCTACTACGGCCTTTCATGTCGGCTGTTATAAGCCCCGTTCCCATTCGGGAGATTTATAACCGGCCGCATAGGGTGCATACTGTAGGGTGTGCTCTTCACATCATCTCGCCCGCGCGTCTTTCGTAGACAATTAATAGCAGGAGACAGCGATGCAGCTATTGTTAATTCTCGGCATTGCCCTCGCCATTGCCGCCGTGGCGTTCGCTCTGCAGAATAATTCAACCGTAACGGTAACCCTGGGCCTGTGGAGCTTCGACAGCTCGCTGGCCATGGTGCTGCTGCTTGCAACCGGCATTGGCGCCGTTATCGCAGTACTGCTGTCGTGGCCCAGCATGCTGAAGAGCATGTGGACGAGTTCCCGCTTGCGCCGCCACATCAGCAGGCTGGAGGCGGAGAAAGATACGCTGGAACGGCGCGTCGGGCAACTCGAAGCAGAGCTGGCGAGGGTGAGCCCCGAACCCATCCCGGAAGAGCCGCCGCGTTACCTGGGGCTAAAATCCATACTGATAGGCAGCGAGCCCGAAAAGCCGAGAGAATAAGCAGAGCCAGCGCAAACCAATATTGCAAGCAGCAACCCATGCGTTGACCGGAATCCGCCATTTATGCTCTAATTGCGCCTCCCTCAGCAGTTATCCATTCATTACGATAACGAACGCAGCGGGGCGGTTAACTCAGCGGTAGAGTGCCACCTTCACACGGTGGAAGCCACTGGTTCGATCCCAGTACCGCCCACCAAAAGATAGCCCAAGGAAATCCAACGGAGGCCACAAAACGACGCATACTGTTTGTGGCGTTTTTTCGTCCAGATAAAGCCAGCAGAAACGCTGGGTCATTACATTTATTCTTCTGTATTTCTTCCGCCGTTACTTTAACGTTTCGCTCTAACGAGCTTTCCCGCTGCTTGTTTATTCTCTTTTTTTCTTATCTTTTCTGACAACGCTAGGCTTCTCGTTACAATTCTCGGTTACGGCTAAATCGAGCCTGCCGTTTGACACCTTACACCCCCGCTTGGACGCCGACAAAGACCGCTCGCTTCTTTCCGCGGGGCGATTAGTTGACATAAGCGCTATCGATGAGGCAAGAAGAACGGGATGGTGGAGAAAAACCTTTTTCTAATGTAAGCATTGAATATCTTAACCGCTAGTCATCTTCAGCTATTTCAGGCGTAAGAAGTAAGGAACCTCACCCGGCGGTTGAACAGTCAAAGTCGCACTGACAAAAAAAGCTCGATTATTTTAAGGGGCCATCACATCCAATTAGCCACTAGACCAGTTTTGCCTAGCGCCCATACTTACCCCTTACTCGGACCACTTATAGCATCTGCTAACTGACCCCCAGTTCCCGAGCCTCGTACAGCATTGAGTTCTAAATTTTGCGCGATGCTTTCCGGCCCACTTATCATGGCATAAAAGAAGACGGCAAAATAACTTTTATCGACAATTGCATTCTGACGTGCGATTTCAGGCAGCATCTGCGCATGCAATGCTTGAAGATTATACCAAGGCACTGCGGGAT
This sequence comes from Nitrosospira sp. Nsp14, assembly GCF_900113575.1. Taxonomy (GTDB): domain Bacteria; phylum Pseudomonadota; class Gammaproteobacteria; order Burkholderiales; family Nitrosomonadaceae; genus Nitrosospira. Next base: position 44,355 of record NZ_FOPV01000021.1, on the reverse strand, counting down.
ACATATGGTGTCCGATGTGGTAATTAATATTGTTCCAGAACCAAGAATGTATCTGGTTACTAATAATAGTGCGCGTTCCCGCAAGCTGTCCAGAATTCCAGGGAGTTCCATAATGTTCTGCGACAAAACGAACGCTATTAAAAAATCCGAAAAATATGAGCGGCCAAAACCAGATCTCAAAAACTTCAGATGCAATTCCTTGTCTGGAAGCCCAGTTGAAAACAGTCACCACAACAATTACGTGAAATGTAATTTCGCTCCAATGAATCAGCGCCTTCTTACCCCTGAATTTTTGTAATGGGAAAATAAAAATAAACTGAATCGCGGTGAGAAATACCCCGAACATGGCATACGCGTAAAAAAGGATATGGTCGCCGATTCCACGTTTACCCATGGTGAATGCATCTGGATCTTTTGCAGAGCGATTATGGCGATGATGCAGGAGGTGATCTTCCTTGAAGCAAATAAATGAAATAAGCATAGGCGCTATCGCGAAAACGCCAAATGCCCAGTTTTTCCACTTTTCCTTAAATAGGACGCTGTGGGTGCAATCATGCATAAAGGTCATAATGCCCATCTGCATGTAGCCCATGGCAAGGTAACAGAGCCAAGTGATGGCCAAATAAGGGGAGTTCCAGGCGATGGCTCCTAATCCAATCCAAATTCCGTAAAACACAGGAATTTTTAGGTTGGGTTGCCACCGATGACGGTAGAGTTTTTTCAGTTCAGCGGAATCAATTGGACCTGCCATAGCTTGAATTCGATACTCTTTAAGAAATACCGATCAAATAAGCTCTTGGCGGCAAATCCAGAGTTGAATGAATTTCCAGAATTTTAATTTCCATAATTTAACGGTAGGGTCATCTTTTTAACAAATTATCGTTTTACATGTTGCTGCGTTTAAAACTGACCATCTGTACCGTTTGAAAATTGACCGGGTGTGATAGCAGGGTGAGCGCCCTCCCCCTAGTCTACCAGACTGGGATGGCTTGCACCTTCTTTTGATGTTGGTGAGCATAATATGGATAAGAATCAGCTGATTTCTCCGCTTCTGAGAGCGTTTCTCCTTCTCCCGATCCTCGATGCGAGCCTTGACGATTGCGCTGATCGGCATGAAGCGGAATGGGTGGATCAGCAGGCGGTGGTCGCCGATAAATCCAACGACGGCCATGCAACGACGTAAACATGCCTTTGACCGCTACTCGCCATTCACTATCTTGAAGTGCTGTGGCGTTCGAGAGGCGGATATTGCACGTTGAATTTCTGGTTAAGAATTCAGGCGAGCGGAGATAGGCGGACACGGCTATACGCGCGTGGCAAGCGGAAGATATTCATTCGTACTTATCCACGGGTGAACCGGCCAACGCTATCCGCTTCTGTAATGTCCGGCATGGCGCTAGGGGTGTCCTTCCCCGCCCGAGGCACCGTACACCTGTCCGGTTGCGTAGCTTGATTCCTGCGACGCAAGAAAGACATACAGGGGACCCAGTTCCGCCGGTTGGCCGGGCCGGCCAAGTGGGACATCGTTGCCGAACCTGCTGAGATCTGCCCATCCAGTCGTTTGCATCGGAGTCCAGAATGGTCCCGGCGCCACCGCGTTTACTCGTATACCCTGCGCGGCCACCTGCTTCGCCAGCGACTTTGTGAAAGCAATGCTGCACGCCTTAGTCTGCGCGTAATCGATAAACGCGTCGGATGGAGTGTAAGCCTCGATGGAACTGGTGTTGATAATGGCCGCGCCTGGCTTGAGGTGCGGCATGGCGGCCCTGGTGATCCAGAACATCGCATAAACGTTGCATTTGAATATCGAGTCGAACTGCTCGGTCGTGAGATTGACAATCGAGGGCTGCGCGGCCTGCATGGCCGCATTGTTGACAAGGATGTCCAGCCCGTCCAGATCCCGTACGGCTTTGGCAACGAGCCTGGAGCAGAAATCCTCGTCCCGGATATCGCCGGGGATCGTAACCGCCTTACGCCCTTCCGCCCGGATCAGTTCCACAACCTCCCGAGCGTCGGGCTCCTCAACAGGGAGATAGTTGATCGCGACATCGGCGCCCTCACGCGCAAAGGCGATGACGGCGGCGCGGCCAATGCCGGAATCGCCGCCGGTTACCAGCGCCTTTCTACCCATCAGCCGCCCCGAGCCCTTGTAGGTTGTTTCGCCATGATCCGGCCGCGGCACCATCCTGCTCGCAAGGCCGGGCGGCTCCTGTTTCTGCGGGGGAAAGGGGGTAGCTGGATATTGTGTCCTGGGATCCCGTTTAACGGACTGGCCGGGTCCTTGCAGCGAACCGGCGGGATGGCTTTGTTGCTGGCCTTGCTGCCCCAGGGCCGGGGGGACGAATGCCGCGGCAAGGCCGGCGGTCATGCCGCCAACGAACTGACGTCGTGAGGCAAGGGGATCATTTTTTAATTTCATGCTCTGCTCCTACAAAAAAATTGCTAAAAGTGATCAGTGTGGATCGATAAATCCATCCAAACATAGTAATCAAGCCGGAAGCGCAGTTGGAAGCCGCCTCGCTGTGAACCGATGTACGAACAGGGCCACGAGAACAAGCAATAATTGTCCCCGTGCGGGAAACGTATGATTTCGCTTTTCATTTATCTCATCCGTGCGTTAAGGTACATTAGGCGCAAGCTTGTACTAGGGACAGACCTCGTTTTTTGAGGGCATGTACGGGCAGTTTCAGAAGATGGGAAAAACGGTGGTCTGTCACCCATCACTGATTTCCCTGGCGCCCCGGAAGACATCCGGCAGCGCCTGCCAGATCGAGGAAATACTTGTAATGCTACGTCTCCCTTTCCAGATCTGCTTTTTTTCCAACTGCAAGCCCCTGAAAATCGCGCACCTGCTGGGACAGCTCTTATCTTTTACTCCAACTCTTTAGAGCTACAAGCGGCAATGCGAAGGAACGACAAGCTGAATAAGAGCCCAGCCAAAACATGGTTGTTTTCATCGCGTTGGCGATCTCACTCTCATGCTTGGCCACTCGGGAAAAAAAACTTCCGAAAGTGATCAAGAACTCGATTGGGATGAAGTTGGTTCCGGTGCCGGCATGTGACTCCAAGATGGGCCGTGACGCGCTGTCCGAAACATTTGCCGTCGCGTATCCATGGATCCGAAGCACCCGTTGTCCGAACTTAATCGAGGTCGGGTATACTTCCAAATTATGACCAACGAAGCCGACCAGACATCGCCTACGTTCAACCGCTATTCCTGGCTGTACCGTCCACCCACCCTCCATTCATCACGAAAAGTGCAAGCGCCAAGAATCTTCCCGTGTTTCCTGCTCATGCTTGGCAGCCTGCTCGCCTTTGCCTTCCCCGTTGGCGCGGCGTCAAACGACCACACTACGATCGAGTTCAAACAGGGAGACAAGGTGGTCAAGGTCCTCTCGCTGGATGCCATACGTGCCATCACACCGGGGGTTTCACTGAAGATTTTTGAACCGCACGAAAACAGGGAACGGATCTACCAGGCACTTCCGGCCCGCCCTGTGCTGGATAACATCTTCGGCAAAGAATGGGAACAGGCGCGGGAAATTGTCTTCACCTCCATCGACGGTTTCCAGCCAAGCATACCGGTGGAGAAGTTCCTCGCCCATCCCGCCTACTTCGCCTTCGCAAGCCCGGACAATGCCCCCTTTACGACGACGAACCCGGTGCAGAACAACGAAGTCGTACAGCTCGGGCCGCTCTACCTGGTGTGGGATAACTTGAATTCGAAGGAGCTTCTGGCGTCCGGCGATTCCGATTTCCCTTACCAGGTCATGCGCATCACCGTCAGACACGATGCGCCATTCCCGAACATTTTGCCCCCACCCAACGCCTCCGCCGAGGTGAAACGCGGGTACACGCACTTTCGGCAACATTGCGTCGCCTGCCACACGATCAACGGCGAAGGCGGCGGCAAGGCGCCGGAACTCAACTATCCGACCAGCGTGGTGGAGTACATCAAGCCGGAATATCTCCGGCGCTGGATCATGAGCCCGCAGAGCATCCGCTACAACGCGCGGATGCCTGCCCTTCCCCGGGGAATTCCCAACGCCGAGCAAGTCACGGAAGAACTGATCAGTTATCTTAAAGTGATGAGCATCATGAAGCGCGACCCGGCGCGGCCTTAGCCTCAGGTGGCTTCCTGGCGAGACGCATGCTCCCGGCCCGCCGCAAGCGTAACGGCATTTTTCTATCTGAGGATAATACGTCGCAGCACAACCGCGTTGTTGTGCTGCTCGTCGTGCGCGGAATACACCAGCGTAACGAGGCTCTTGCGCGCCAGCGCGCGCAGTTGCTTCAATTCCTCCGGGTGCTGACTCACCTCCGCCTCATAGCGTGCGCAAAACTCCTCCCAGCGTGCGGGGTCGTGCCCGAACCACTTGCGTAAAGCAACGCTGGGCGCCAGCTCTTTTTCCCACAGATCCAGTGCGGCATCCGCCTTTTTGACTCCACGCGGCCACAGCCTGTCAACCAGGATCCGTATCCCATCCGTGGACTCGGGGGGGTCATACGCTCGTTTCAGCTTGATATTGGTCGCTTTGATTGTGCTCATGGCCAGCTTCTTCTCCGTGATGAGCCGTATTTATTAGTGGGTTCCTGCCACCGCCAACCGATTTTCTTCTTGCGAACAGGGCGCAAAGAACATAGCCCGGCTGTAACACGAGTTTTGCCGTCCAGCCCGTTTCGTTTGTGCCTTGGCGAACGGAACTCAAACACGTGTAGAGGTAAGGTTATCTCCTAAAGACGCTTTCTATAAATTTAATTTGTTTCATTCCCTATGGAGAATGCCATGAACAACGTGATCTATATCGTCGGCCTGATTGTTATTGTCCTGGCCATCCTTAAGTTTGCCGGGATCGTCTGAAAAACACATCGTTCCCCGGTACAACACGATCTTGCCGGAAACCATGTTCCCTCAACATAGGCGTGGTATGGGGTGGCGGCATTATGTGACCAAGCTGCTGCAAAAATAATTCATTTAGCCGCTGCCGGCCCCCACCACACACCGGCAGGATGGAAAATAACGCTTCGCTCCCCTCCTGGGCTCCAGGACAGGAACCGCGGCCTCTGCATCAACGGCCTATCTCTTTCGCCAGTTCCCGGAGCTGATCCAGAATAACTTTCTTCTGTTCGCCTAATTCGGCATAGCGCCCGTAAAGGCGGTCGAGGTCGCGGGTATGCTGGTTAAAGCGTTCCTTCCGTTCCCGTTGCTGTGCGATGCTTTCGTCATAACTTATCGGGGGCATGTCCTTTACCCCTCCCATCCCCTGTACCAGGGGATTACTGTCCTGTATCTCATTGCGGCGCAGCTCCTGCAACATCTGAAACTGCTGGTATACCGACTGCTGCTCCTGACTCACGTGGTTCAACGCCATCTCCAGCTGCGTAATGCGCGGGTCCACCTTGCGCTCCGTGCTCGGTGCGCCCTGAGCCATGAGCATGCCGGTCAGGCAGCAACTGAAGACAAATACAGCAAGCATGGCTGGTTTCACGGCTCGTCCCCACATGAGCGTTGTATCGCAAACTTCACATCATCCATTCCCAAGTCGTATCATCACATACCACGCCACACAGATAAACACCTTTGCAGATAAACACCTTTTGCCGGACTGCGCTGGCCACGTCCCAACGTTTAGATTCCGCGCAGGCCTTTTGAACCAACCTCAAGCCTCGCCACTCGAACGAGACTGCCGACGCGCTCGACTAGCCGCTCTCTGTTTTACCCAGGGCAAATCATGTCAAAATCCGATCCCAACCATCTTAACGATCCGAACGATCCTTACGATCCCTACCCTGACGCTGAACCGCAGTTCGCGCAGCCACCGCTTAAGGCAAAGAAAGGACGTGGCGCGGTATCAAATCTGCAGGGCCGTTATGAAGTCCTGACGCGCGAGCATATAGACGACGGCTGGTCCGGTGCACACATGGACGCAAACACGGACGCAAACATGGACGATGATCCGGCAAGCCCGGAAACTGCTGCTCAGACCGGTGAGCAGCCCGGAACCGGACCGGACACGGACGGCGCATCAACATGGAAGACGCTGGTGATTGAGGAACACGCCAAGAGTATCCTGAGCCGCAACCGGTCTCCCGACGTGCCCTTCACAATATCGCTCAATCCCTACCGGGGCTGCGAGCACGGGTGTATTTATTGTTTCGCGCGTCCCACGCACAGTTATCTCGGGCTCTCGCCTGGGCTGGATTTCGAGAGCAAGATTTTCGCCAAGGTGAACGCGCCCGAATTGCTCCGGCAGGAGTTGGCAAAAGCCTCTCATGTGCCGGAGCCAATCGCCCTTGGCGTCAATACCGATGCGTATCAGCCGTGCGAACGCGAGCTGCGGCTGACACGGCGGTTGCTTGAAGTACTCAACGAATGCCAGCACCCGGTGGCGCTGATCACGAAATCGTCCCTCATTGAACGCGACATCGATCTGCTGGCGGAAATGGCTTCGCGGCGGCTGGCAATGGCCGCAGTGACGTTGACCACGCTCGACTCGCAGGTGGCGCGTACCCTGGAACCCCGCGCGACCGCTCCGATGCGGCGCTTGCGAACCATCCGCGCCTTGACCGATGCGGGCATCCCCGTTGGCGTCAGCATTGCGCCGGTGATCCCTTTCGTGACCGAGCCGGACCTCGAACGCATACTGGCGGCGGCGGTGGAAGCCGGCGCGGTCAATGCGGGGTACGTAACGCTGCGCCTGCCGTGGGAAGTGAGTCCGCTATTCCGGCAATGGCTGGAGGCGCATTTTCCGGATCGCGCCGCTCGGGTGATGAACCGGGTGCGCGACATCCACGGCGGCAAGGACTACGACTCAAGCTTCGGCAAACGCATGCATGGGGAAGGAATCTGGGCCGATCTGATTCGGCAGCGCTTCGAGAAAACCGTCGCCCGTCTCGGCATCGGCGTCCGTTCTGGCCGCTTCCAAGGCTTGGATACCTCCCTTTTCCGGCGCCCTTCAACACCTGTCGCGCCTCAGCGAACCAAGCTTGAACTAAAGAAAAAATCCGGGGAGAAGCCCAACCCTGGGGGACAGTTCGAGCTGTTTTAATCGACGCGTCCCGTCGATCCCTTAGAAGCGGCCGCCTGAGCCGCAGGCTTCCCGCTGGAACACTTCCCCACCGAAATAACGGAATCGGTCTCCTGCTGCCGCGCACATAGCATGCGGCAGGGGCAAGGGGCACTATGCGAGCCTCGCCTCCACTTCTACGCTCTGCTCGGCAGCGTCTGCCGTTTCGGCGAGTTCCAGCTGTCTCCACAGGCACTTTCCCTTGCTTTCTTTCTCGATCATCTCCAGTTGCCGGGTGTGAGCTTCCAATTCATCCGTGGTCGCAGGCAGCACGATCAAATGCAACTCATGCAGATTGGTCGCGAAGTCTATATCGGTCGCGGCCTCCAGTTCCATCAGCAGGCTTTCCTGTCCGCGCGTCATGGCCAGATAAACCTCCGCCAGCAACTCCGCATCCAGCAGCGCGCCGTGCAGCGTGCGGCTTGAATTATCCACCTCATACCGTTCACAGAGCGCATCCAGGTTGTTCCTCTTACCCGGATAAAGCTCTTTCGCCATCTTCAGCGTGTCGGTAACCGAATGGCAGCAATCGCTCAGCGGTGACCATGCGGCCAGCCCGAGTTCATGGTCGAGGAAGGCGACGTCGAAGGGTGCGTTGTGCATGATCAGCTCGGCCCCTTCGAGGAACTCGATCAGCTCGTGGACAATATCGACGAACTTGCGCTTGTCCTGAAGAAATTCGTTATCGATACCATGAACATTTAAGGCGCCCTCGTCGATCTCCCGCTCGGGGTTCAGATAATAGTGAAGGCGCCGTCCCGTCAGCCTGCGGCTTTTCATCTCCACCGCCGCAATTTCGATAATACGATGGCCGAGCTTGGGTTCAAGGCCGGTTGTTTCCGTGTCGATAAAAATCTGTCGCATCTATTCGCTTCCTGTCTTCCGCTACCGGGCGCTGGTCGCTCTGCCTGGCGGTTCCTTAACGCTGCTGCGTCGCTTTGGGCGCTGAATTTCCCGCAACGCGCCAGTCCCGCGGTGGGATTAAAGATTCTCGAGCACGGACTGGACGCCTTTGTTTGCCAGCATGTCCGCCTGCTCGTTGCCGTCGTGGCCGGAATGGCCGCGCACCCACAGCCATTCTATTTTATGCCGCTGTGCCAGGCGATCCAGTTCTTTCCACAGGTCGTCGTTTTTGACCGGTTTTTTATCCGCCGTTCGCCAGTCGCGCTTTTTCCATGAATGAATCCATTCGCTGATGCCCTTCTGCACATAAATGGAATCGGTGTGCAACCGCACCTCGCAAGACTTCGTCAGCGCTTCCAGCGCGCGAATGACGGCAAGCAGTTCCATACGGTTGTTGGTGGTCAGTTTTTCGCCGCCGCACAGTTCGCGCGTATGACCATTGTAGCGCAGAAGCGCACCCCAACCCCCCACCCCGGGATTGCCCTTGCAGGCGCCATCGGTGAATATCTCCACTATTCCAGCGCGCGTCGCGTTCACTCCTTGTAGTGCGTCCCCGTCTTGCAGCGCGCAGCCCTGCGGGGCTCTTTCCCCGTCGCCTGGCCTGTGAGCGTCTGCGCCACCGGCGCCATGGCTCTTCTTCGCGCGCGAACTTCCTTCCACTCGGGCTTGATCACCCGCATACCGTGCACGCGCTTGACCGCCGTCAGAAAATATACCCCGCCCGAAGACCGCCACCAGCGATCGCCCGCGGCCTCCATGAATTTGAATCGCTTCAGCCATTTCTCCTGGCTGAAGGGTGGCGCGTAGCAACACAAACGGTCCTCGGTAATTTCGAAATCAAGCAGCGTCAACCAGTCCTTGAGCCTGGGCCGCGCGATGAAGTTGCCTTGCCAGGGATAATCATCATCCCTCAAGGAAGCGAAAAGCCCGCGCACGCCCCACAGGCTGCGCGGATTGAAGCCGCAAACGATCGCATGGCCTTCGGGCACCAATACCCTGTGCACCTCGCGCAGGATCTGGTGCGGATTGGCGCTGAACTCGAGTATATGAGGCAACAGCACCAGATCGATGCTATTCGATTCGATCGGCAGAAAATCGGGCGCCGCCCGCACCTTCCCCCCTTTTTCCACCGATACGCAGAACTGGAGCGGCATGCGATTGGTACGCAGGAAATCGTATTGTGGAAAACCGATCTGCATGGCGTGATAGCCAAAAACATTCGCCACGGCCCTGTCAAAATGATTTTGCTCCCTCTCCAGCAAATACTGGCCCAAACAGGTTTCAAACCATTCCAGTTTTCTATTGATTGACATATAGTAATAATGCGGAGCTGACAGAAGCGGCAAAATTCATCCAGACCATACGCAAAACGCCCGATTCATCTGTTGATATCCACAGAACGGGAGAATGTTCGTCACGTTCGACGTCATGCCCGATTTACCGGGTTTGACCTGTCCATGTCCAAACCGACCTGGATCCACTGATTCCACTCACTGGCCATTAGCCCTTTACTTATGACGCCCTACATCATCCCGCTGCGCGCCTTGAAGGACAATTATATCTGGGTTATCCGGGATCATTGCCATGCAGCGGTGGTTGATCCGGGAGAGGCAGCCCCCGTGCTGGATTACCTGCGGCGCGAGAATCTGAAGCTCATCGCGATTCTCAATACGCATCACCACAACGATCACATGGGGGGCAATGCAGCGCTGCTGCGCGAATTTAGTGTGCCTGTCTACGGCCCCGCCAAGGAATCTGTTTCCACCGTCACCCGTCCTCTGAAAGAATGCGCTGAAAAGGAAAACGAGGAAGGCATCGTGTACCTGGCGGAATTTTCGCTCAGCCTCAGGGTGCTGGACATTCCCGGCCATACCGCCGGCCATATCGCCTATTATGGCGCAAACATGTTATTTTGTGGTGACACCCTTTTCGCGTGCGGCTGTGGTCGATTGTTTGAGGGTACGGCGCCGCAAATGGTTCAGTCCCTGGAAAAACTCTCCGACTTGCCCAACGGAACCCTGGTCTACTGCGGCCATGAATACACACTCGACAATATTCGCTTTGCCCGCGTGGTCGAGCCAGGTAGCGAGGCTTTGATCGAACGTGAAAAAACGGTTGAGCACCTGCGCAGGCAAAATGCTCCCACCCTGCCTTCGACAATTGAGCTGGAAAAAGCCACTAATCCCTTTTTGCGCTGCGGCCAGCCGGAAATCATTCGAAACGCGAGTAAACAGGCGGGCAGGGAGTTATCCGACCCCGTCAGCGTATTCGCCGCTCTCCGGGAATGGAAGAACAGCTTCTAAGCCGGGCTGCAAAAAAACCAATAGCTCACTGAATGTTGGCGCGCTTGCATTGTCACACGATTGTGCTTTACTTCAACAAGACCTGAAAGAAGTACTGACCAGCCGAGGAAAGCAACCCGATCGCTACGGTTGAGGAAGTTGTGATAAGTGCCGTGGTGCTCACATGCCGCCACCGGTACAACCGTACCCTAGCCGTGAACGATAGCGGCGCTGCCATGGGAGGAACGATATGAATCCGTTTGAACAGTTGTTGCAATGCGGCCAATCCGTCTGGCTGGACTCCATCAGCCGCGATCTCATCAATAACGGCGAATTGCAGCGCTTGGTGAATGAAGACAAGCTGCGCGGCGTTACCAGCAATCCCACTATTTTCGAACAGGCGATGGCGCACGGCGAAAGCTACGATTTTGCCATGCGCCAGCTGTTGCGGTCGAATAGGCAATTGAGCGACAAGGATTTGTTCGAAGCGCTTGCGTTCGAGGACATTCGCATGGCGGCGGATGTGCTGCGACCTGTGTATGATGCAACGCAAGGGGGCGACGGCTATGTAAGCCTTGAAGTTTCGCCGCATCTCGCCAACGACATGGAAAGAACCGTGGCAGACGTGCATCGGCTGTGGAACGCGGTGCAGCGTCCTAACCTGATGATCAAGATACCCGCTACCCCGGCGGGCATTCCCGCGATCGCGCAGTGCATCGCTGCGGGCATGAATATCAATGTGACCCTGATGTTTTCACTGCAAAATTACGCCGACGTCTCGCAAGCCTACATACGCGGCCTCGGCCATCGGGCTGAAACGGCGCCCGATTCAAGTGCCCCATGGCCGGTTTCGGTTGCGTCCTTCTTTGTCAGCCGCGTGGATACCGCGGTTGACCCATTGCTGGAAAAAATAGGCTCGACCGAGGCGCTCAACTTGCGCGGAAAAATCGCCATCGCCAACGCCAAGCTTGCTTATCAGCGATTCCATGAAACATTCCACGGCGAGCCGTTCGCCTCCCTGCGGGCCCAAGGTGCGCCGGTGCAACGCCCGCTTTGGGGCAGCACCGGCACAAAAAATCCCGCGTACTCGGACGTTATGTACGTCGAGGAGCTTATCGGGCCCGAAACCGTCAATACGCTTCCACCAAAAACGCTCGCGGCATTTCGCGACCACGGCCGCGCACGCGAGACCCTGCAGGAAGGGGTCGAGCAGGCCGAAGCGGATATCGCGCAGCTGCGAGAACTGGGGATAGACCTGGATGCGGTGACGCGCAAGCTTCAGGAAGACGGCGTGGCCGCTTTTGCCGCCTCGTACGACAAACTGCTGGCTGCGCTGAACGGCAAGCGGCAGAGCATCGCGGCCTAACGTCGGTTCGTCGGACAGCATCTGTTCATCAAATCAAAAAGGGGGAAGCGATGGAGCTCGGAATGATCGGTCTGGGACGCATGGGCGGCCCGATGGCGCAACGATTGACGCGCGGGGGACACCGGGTCGCCGGTCTCGCCCGCAACCCGGATGCGCTGCGGCAGCTGGAGGAAATGAACATCGTATCGGCGGCGTCGTTTGACGAGCTCGTCAATTCGCTGAAACCACCGCGCATTGTTTGGCTCATGATTCCCGCCGGTGCGCCGGTGGATGAGAACATAGCCGGGCTGTTGCCGCTGCTCGAACCCGACGACGTCATCGTAGACGGAGGCAATTCAAACTACAAAGACACCCAGCGCCGGGCCCAGAGGCTGAAAGCGAACCGCATCCATTATGTCGATGCGGGCACCAGCGGGGGTGTCTGGGGCCTGCAAAATGGCTACAGCATCATGGTGGGCGGTGATGAGGAAGTCGTCGCGCGGCTGCGTCCCATCTTCGAAACCCTTGCTCCGGCTGCGGATAAAGGCTGGGGCCGGGTTGGCCCCCATGGCGCCGGCCATTTCACCAAAATGGTCCACAACGGCATCGAGTACGGCATGATGCAAGCCTATGGGGAAGGCTTCGCAATCATGCGTCACAAAACTGAATTCAGCCTGGACCTGCATCAGGTGGCTGAAATCTGGCGCGACGGCAGCGTCGTGCAATCGTGGCTGCTCGATCTGACCTCGGCTGCACTGGCAAAAAACCCACAACTTGACGGCATCGCTCCCTACGTGTCGGATTCAGGCGAGGGCCGGTGGACCGTTGCCGAGGCCATCGATCTTGACGTCGCCGCGCCCGTGATCACGCTGGCGCTATTGCAACGGCTGCAATCGCGCGATCCCGAGTCCTTCTCGAACAAGCTTCTATCCGCCATGCGGAACCAGTTCGGCGGGCACGAGATGAAAAAGGAATAAGCTGGATATGACCTTAAAACCCGCGATCATCTTGCCGGGGTGGTTTGGTACTTTTTTGAGCGCCGCATTCTCCATCCTATAAGCCCGAGACCTGCTAAAAACATCGCGTAGGTTTCTGGTTCTGGAACCACCTGAACAGCAAATGAAAAGACGAGATCAAAAGCGAAAGCTTCATCCGCGGATCTATGCTGAAAGTAGCTTCAGCATAGGTATGAGTGGAATAAATGCCGAGAACAATTAGGGCAACGCTTGTATTTTTCAAACATGAAAACATTCACCTCCCCAGCACTACGTCTTGCTTAATTGCATTTATCGCTTGGTTAGTATCAGCATTCATGTTCCATTCTCCTTATTCTTATTACAGGATGACCAATTCGGGGACAATCGCAGGATGTGTCCGCAACGAAGTTATGGCATACATAATCATAATAGGCGAAGAGATGGGAAATCCAATCTCAGAACTAGGCTTCTTCAAAGTAGTGAATTACGCGCGGAACTATCTTCCCTCGTGCTTTGGAACAGGATTGATAGCTATTGCACAACATAGAATTAAAATGCACGGATACTCTCGCTTTGTTTTGCCGCTAAAAATACTTTAGACATGCGCAACTTGACAAAAGACGCTCCTTCCTATATTCTCACCGCTCCGTTGTAGCCATTTCCCGAATAACTTCCCTAAATCACGGTCACCGGCCGATTTCCCCGGTGCCAGTTCCAGTTTGATCTCTGTCCGAGAGGCCCGACATGAATCTCCCCAGATTTGCTGCAACTCTCTCCCTGCTCGCCGTTTTTGCCGCTTCCAGTCCATTCGCAGGCGCAGTGGAAGATCTTGATATCGAGGCAGCCGTCAAAAGCGCCAAAACAAGAAGCGACCATGAGACGATAGCAAAATATTATGAAGGCGCAGCCAAAGAGGCTCGGACTAAGGCCGAAGAGCAGCAATCATTACTTGAGGAATACGAAAGCAAGAGCTATCTTTACGGCAGGAACGCTGAAGATATGAAAGCCCGCGCCAGCGCAGCCCTGCGGAAATACGAGAAAGCTGCGCAAGCCAGCAGCAAAGAGGCGGCCCTGCATCGGCAGACGGCGGCACAGCTCGACGACAGCTCTGGCGAACCCGGTGCCAAACCCTTTAGCGTTGCGAATGAGCCATCCCGCCACCACTAGCGCGCCGCAGTAACGCCTGAAGCAATCAAACGACGACACGGGAAAATAGGAGGACAGTTTAGGCTGTCCTCCTATTTTTTCGCTTGAAAACAACCACCCCGCCGTTATTGCCGATCCTTCTCTATACTATACTTTAAACATGACTAAGTTGACAAAGGGTGCGTGTTCGTGTATAGTTCACACCATGGTAGCTCGAAAAGACAGAGAGAACAGACACGCAGCAGATTTCGTCAGAGAAACCATTAGTCAGAGAGGTGTGATCATGAAAGCCGGAAAAATTGTCACCCGCATATCGTTGTTCAGCCTGTTGGCTGCGCTGGGTTGGTCCGCATTCGCCTTTGACGTCGATTCCGCTATTCAGAATGCCGCAACTGCGCACGACCATGAGGTGGTGGCAAAGTACTATCAGGATGTCGCCAAGGAGATGCAGGCAAAAAAACAGGAACAGAAACAGTTGCTGGAGGAGTATGAAAACCATAGTTATCTCTATGGCAGACAAGCTCAGGATTTGCAGGCGCATACCGAGGCCTTGGCACGCAAGTATGAGAAAGAAGCAAAAGCCAGCATGAAAGAAGCGGAGTTGCACCACCAGATGGCCTTGCAACTTGAGGAAACAAACCCTTCGGGGCAACGGCTAAGCGCCAGATAACTGGCATTAGAATGCATTTTGCCTCATACTGTCTAAGGCGGCATACAGCGTTAATCTGTAGGTCGCCTTAGCAAGCAGATCCTAATCAGCAAACCCGAGTTAGCAAACGTCGAGCAAGAGTCGGCACCTGACGCTTGCGCCCGCAATCCATTCCAAGCGAAGCAGAATATGGCGAGGACACCCTCCATATGATTAAGGCGCGAAGAAGGACCTTCAACATTCTAACGTTTTCCGTCGGGGTGACGCTGGTCGCTGCACTCCCCTTCTCAACCGTGGTTGCGAAGGACGCCCGCGCACGTACCGCTAACTCGGCTGTCCTTGCCCAAAACAGCGCCGAAGCCGTGTCGCCCACGGAATTTGAAGCTGAGTCCAGCAAGAATCATGAGACCGTAGCCAAGTATTACGAAGATTCAGCCGCGGAGATGCGGGCAAAGGCGCAGGAACAAAAGCTGTTACTGGATCAATACGAGGACAAAAGCTACCTTTACGGCAAAAAAGCCCAGGACCTTCAAGCGCACACGACAGCATTGATACGCAGGTATGAGCAGGCCGCTGAGGCTGACGCAAAAAAAGCGGATACGCATCGAAAAATCGCCTCACGGCTCAAGGATAACTTGGCTGGGCAATCAAAACCCAACACTATGAATTCATCCCGCCGGTAGCGGCTTGTCACTGTACCGAGGCCTTATACGCTTATACGGCTTGGGAATATCGCAGCAGCAACCCCGTGTTATATTTGCAGATTCTCTCGCGTGGCCGCGGCTGATGAGCGGCGGCGAACGCGGATGTAACAGCGTTGCTCGCCGCAATTCCGTTTCTGACTCTGAGCACGCGTCCCGCCTCGTGCGTTGTATTGTCCCGTGCTTTTCGTGCATCTTCCCACATGAGTCGGCTGGCGCTTTAAGCGTGCCGGTGCGAGCCACCCTCCCAGCTGGCCTCTATACCGAGGCTGGCTGCGCGATGACCAACCGCAGCGATGGCTGCGCTGAGTTGCGAGGTTTTACTTGTTGTCCGGCCTTGCGGTATCATGCCCCGGCTGCGGCCGGTTGATTCGCAGAGCGGACGCGCGACCAACCTGCCCAGGCGCTACTTCGAAATAACATAACAAGGTCAATTAAAACCCATGAACTCACCCCAATCGGAAAAATGCCGCTGGCATGGTTATGACAATCTTCAGGCGCTGCAGGATGCTGCGGTAGCTGCCATTCTTGATAGCGCAGCTCGTTCCATCGAGGAACGCGGCCGTTTTCTTCTGGTGCTCTCCGGCGGCGAAACGCCACGTGAAATTTACCAGCGATTACGGGATGCGCCGACCGACTGGTCGCTCTGGCATATCTATTTCAGTGACGAGCGTTGCATGCCCCCATCCGAAGAAGAACTGAACGCGCGCATGGCCGGGGAAGCATGGCTCGACCACGTGCCTATTCCTCGCGCACAAATCCACGAGATCCCGAATAGCCCTCGCGCAGATATAGCCGCCGATGCCTATGCGCAAACCCTGAGTTCCGTTGGCGTGTTCGATTTAACGCTGCTTGGGCTCGGAAAGGATGGACACACCGCGAGCCTCTTCGCGCGCAACGAATGGGGAGTGGAGCCGGGTTCCCCCGATACGCTGGCGGTATTCAACGCGCCCATACGGGTGCCCCAGCGCATTTCGCTCAGCGCGGCGCGACTCAACCGCTCGCGCCAGATCATATTCCTGGTGAGCGGGGAATCGAAGCGGCAGGCGGTAGCAAGATGGCGTGCTGGCGAACATATCCCTGCAACGGCCATCACAGGCGAATCGGGGGTTGATGTGCTGGTGGAATCGAGCCTGTTGCAGCCGGCAAACGGGTAAAACTAAAACAATGGGGAAATGAACGGAAAAAGCAGGGGGAAATACGCGGAGAAACCAGCTCAGGAATTAAACGGAAAACAATAAAAAAAAGGAGTAGAACCTACTCCTTTTTCGAAGAGAATTTGAACCGGCATAAATCTCCGCCGTGGGCCATGCACTCATCGTGATCGACCTTGCTATCGGTAAACGTCTCCATTAAACCCTTGTCCAGGTGGCAGATCTCCCTGTCTTTTACCGCCATCCTGTGAAATACGCAGTTATCCGCTTCAATGACCGTCTCGCCGTTGGGCATGGTGACCGTTTTTGCGTTGTAGCCAAGCTGGTCCATTACCTCAGCCAGCTTATCAACCTTCTCCTCATGCGTCTTGAGCTCAGGATATTGGCTGCGTATCTGCTGCGCCACGCCCACGCCGATGTCGTTCAAGCGCTTGCCCATGTTTTCGGAGCCTTCCTCCTGCTGCACCGACGCCACCACCAGCTGCGCAAGCCATGAATACTGGCGCGGAAAGCTTTCTTTACCTAGATCGGTCAGGACATAGAGTTGCTGTGGCCGCCCACCGCCGGACGGACGCGTGTTCCCAGCCGCTACCAATCCTGCCCCTTCGAGCGAGGCAAGATGCTGCCTGACCGCGTTACGTGTGATTTCGAGGCCTTTCGAAAGCTCATCCACGCTCATGCCCGGCCTTTTTCCTCGCAGCAGCTTGAGCAGCTGCTTTTGCCGCTCTCCCATCGTATTAAGCATTTCGCTATCCCTCCTCTCCCTATCAGATTAGAACACGAAAGTTTTCATTATAGAACCATTTACCTGCTTGCCATCAATTCTTTAGACACTTTTCCCAGACGATAGTTGACATATAGTCATAAATCCTAAATATTTTCGTTCCGCAGACAGTTTGCGATACGCCTGGCACCAAGTCCGATTGTATGGCTGCTCGCCTTAGCTCATATTATTCTAGCGGCACTGCTATTTATTTCCTTCAAGTCTAATCGATTCTAAAGGAAAGGCCCCGGTGAAAACAAGGAAATTCGCGCGGTTTTGCCCCATTTCACGCGCTTCCCCGCAGCGCGGGCGAGCCGGAGAGTGTCTCGCATCGCCCATTTCACAAAACTCCGCAAGATGGGACACATCGGGGTCCGGGGTACGCTGACGAGTATGGGAAGCCTCTCGAGGGAAAAGGCGAGACAAAAACATGGCAGACAGACGAGCAAAAAGACGAGCAAACGAAATGGATTTGGCAGTGCCCGGAAAAATGGGATTCTACGGACGTCAGTCTCGGAACTTGAAGTCCTGGTTGATCACCTGAGCGGGGAAAGGATTTGGGGGAAGAAGCGGGAAGAAGGAGCGGGAGGAAGGATAAGTTCGAATTTCAATCCCGCCATGCGGGAAACGTGGGCAAGCGCTGGAAAAACGCCATATCATGGTTGGGCCATAGTTGGGCCCTTTCCCTGGCCGCAAGGGACTTGAGTTTGCGGATACTATCCAATGCCAGTGCCTGGTTATCCTGCCAGCAACTCCCGGGCGCAATTTCCTCGGCCAGATTCTCGCTCAAGTCGGCCGCATCCCCGCACAGGATGACGGGGAGCCCTTTTTGCAATTCAATAAACAGCGACATATGTCCGGCCGTGTGGCCTGGACTGGCGATCGCGTGGATACCCGGCGCCAGCGTATATTCATCGGATGCGAGCCGCCAGCTGCCCGCATCAACAAGCTCATCGGCAAACACGCTTCCGTCCCGGCTGGTCCGGGCCGCGGCCAGTTCATCCGCATGGACATGCACTTCGCAGCCCGGAAAATCGCAAACCCCACCTACATGATCGAAATGCAGATGACCGATGAACACGACGTCAATATCGGTTGATCCCAGCCCCAGCCGCGCCAGATAGCGCAGGATACGCTGCTCATCGTGCATCACGGGCGGCTCAACCGTGGGGCGCATGGGGTCGAAATATGCTGCACGCAAAGCGGGATCGGCAACCTTGCGGTAGTCGCAACCCACATCATATAGAATCCGGCCATTCGCAGTCTCGATCAGATAGGCGAGGATCGGCGCATCGATGAATTCGCCGTGACCACGGTTATGGGTCGAAAGCGTTTTTTCGTAGCGTATCGTCCCTGTCAGAAGCGGCCAGACCTTCAATCCCCTGGACATGTCGTTCTCTACGCGAGTATGTAGGTGAAAATGGCCAACCGCGGAAAACATGTCTTTGTCATTCAGCGTTTCTCGTGCTCAGCATCCGAATGCCCGGCATCGCCGGTGCGGTGAATGGAGTTGGCGAGGATGTGAGCGGAGAAATTCATCGCGAAAGGCACCACCAGAATCGCCGCCAGCAATATCAGCAACGCGGTGTTAATTCCGATGTCTATTTCACCGCGCATGACTCTCATAAACAGCCATGCGACGAGCCACACCAGACCAATCACGCCCGCAGAGACGAGTAAAAGAAGGTTATCCGTCATGGGGCTTCCACCTTCACCGGTACTTTTTCATGGAGCGGTTTCACCGTCGACATTCTCCCGATGCCTGTTTCAATGCCTTTCATGTTACCGCAGCGCAATGCCATTGCAAGCGCTCCCGCCATTGGTACTGCGTGAAAACGCGCGGATCGAACCTGTCAGCGCACCTTCGTCTGACGCAACCGCGGCGCCCGGGTCCGCCACAATACCGCCAGCAGGCTGCCCAGCAAGGAATGCATGACCGCTGAAACCGCGCCCACGACAGGCGCAAGCGGTAGCAACGGAAATGCCTGTTTCGCCAGCACGATGGCCAGACCGGAGTTTTGCATCCCGACTTCGATCGAGATCGTCCTGGCGCTCTGGCCCTCATAACCGAGCATTTGGGCAAAATAATGGCCGATAAGGAAACCTCCACCATGCAGCAGTGCGGCAGCCAGGATCAACTCGGCACCATAGATAAGTATCGCTTCCGCATTGGCGGCAAATACCACGGCACAGATGAAACACACGCCGGCTACCGACAACAGCGGTGCGACGGGTATCATGCGCGCCACCAGGTTTGGCGCCCAGCGATTGAGCAATACACCGAGCATGATCGGGATGATCACGACCTGGAGAGTTTGCTTGAACAGGAGCCAGGTATCCACCGGCACCATGGCCCCGACAAGCAACTGGGTCAGCAATGGTGTCAAAATGATTGCCGCCATGGTGGAGCAGACCGTCATTACCACCGAAAGCGCCACGTCTGCTCCGGCAATGTAGGTCACCAGGTTGGATGCGGTGCCGCCCGGACAACACCCCACCAGGATCAGGCCCACGGCGAAATGCGGCGGCAGGTTCAAGGCCTGCGCCACGCCCCACCCCAGCAGCGGCATGATTGAGTACTGGGCCACGAAACCGACCGCTACCGCTCGCGGCATGCGCGCGATCCTACTAAAATCGCCCAGGGTAAGCGTCAATCCCATGCATAACATGATGAACGCCAGCACCAGCACCACCACGGGCCCCTGGTTCATGGTCACAAACCCCTCGGGCCAGTAGAGCGCAGCGGCCCCGGAGAGGATCATCCAGAGCGGAAACAGGAGAGCCAGTCGATGTAGCATGAGGACGCGTCCGGGGGCAACCCCTATCAGATCGCTGAACCAGGGATAGCGGTCACGGCATGACGGGAAAATAGCAGCGTGTGATGCTGCGCGTGACGGCTGACCAGATGCGTGTGGATCAATCCGGCCTGGCGTGCCATTTCGCGCAAGGTGGAGATAGATTCCGGATGATCGTGCGCGCGGACATGGGCGCACGCCTCCTCCAGTTGCTCCCCGGGGACTGCCGTCCATTTTTCGCGCATGAATTGCAGGTAACCCTCCAGATAGCTCTCCCGGTCCTGGTTTTCTTCGCGCACGACGTCCACCAAAATGAACCAGCCCTTGTCCGCGAGGCAGCGACCGACCGCCTGGAAAAAGCGCGCCTTCTGCTCGGGCATCAGGTGATGAAGCGCAAATCCGGTGAAAAGGACATCCCAGCTTTGTGCGGTGGACTCGACCGCTTCCAGGAGATCCCCTTCGGTTAAAACGACCTCGCCAGACAATTCCGCAAGGTACGCATGCGCCTCCGCCAGCGCCGTTGCGGACAAATCCACGCCCTGGTACAACGCCGGCTGCATGCGCTTCAGGCAGGGGGCCAAGTAGCGTGCATTCCCGCAACCCAAATCCAGAATCCGGTCGAAGGATTCATCGCACTGCTCCATAAGGCGATCTATTCCGGCGTAGATTTCACGGTGAAACATGTAGTTGTGCTCGGTCAACAGATCGTACAGCGACCAGGAGCGGGTGAAAATGGCAGTAGATTCAGGGCTGGACATGAAGCGAGGGCGGGATGACCGGACGAGACTCTACAATATACCCGATTTCGAGATAGCCGTTGAGCGCATCGCATTCACGCCAAATCACAAGACGGCGCGCCATGGGGGGTAGCCGCATCCTGAAAGGAGCGGTCAAGCTATACCATGCGCGCCCAATCATGCTCGTTAGCCGTATTAGGCATAAGCCGATTATGCTTTGGAAGCGGCAAGGGCATTGAACTGTGTTTCATCCAACCGGGCAAGCCAGAGCGCTTTAACCGCTCATACCGGGCTGAAGTGCTCAACAACTGGTTATTTACATCACTAGATGAAGTGCGGGAAATCACGCACCAGTGGCTACAAAGTTATAATGAAGAACGACCCCATAGCGGGTTGGGAAGCCTGCCCCCGGCTGTGGTTCGTGAGCTAAAAATTTTAGCAATTGAATCAAGCATAGCCTTTCTAATTTGACTTTAACTTCCCTTCTTTTTAAACGGCACCTCAAATCTCAATGGAATCGCTACACTGATAAAATAATCAGGAGCGTGTTTTGTTAAACCAATACCAGCTACTGTAGAGAAAAATAACCGCGAACCAATAATGGAAGACGCACCGAATGTAAATACACTATTGATTGTATCTGTCCCAGGGATTGAGTTATTAAATATCCTTGTATTACCTATAAAACTTTGCTGAATACCCACACTTAATGAAGTCTGCGGACTTGCAGCAAGCGTTGCGCCCAAAGTTAAACTATACACATCGCCAGGCTCGATCCCATCTTTTGCAAAAGTTTTCCTGTAACCCAGCGTGCTGGTAAAAGCTAATGGATCCTGACGCTTAAGTGCGGTTGCTGAAAAATTCAACTCATTGAAGCTGGTAGCCATACCCACGCCAGTCGCAGTCCCAGCCAGGCCCCCAAGTGAAGCATTACTGAGTGTTTGTTGTTTGCCTGTATCTGTATCCCAGGTTATTCGACCAACGATATCTGGCAGCCAAGCGCTTTCCCGCAGCAAAGTTTTGGCAAGACCGACACGAATGTCACCTAGCGCATAAGTGGTATTTTCCGTTTCTTGATTGACAATTCCTACAACATTAGATGCATTGATTATCCGGGCTGGTATGCCAAGTTCTACCTGAGCCCCGAAAGGCAGGCCGAGTCTAGAAAAAAAACCTGTTTCGATATCGTTACGGCGTGTTTGAGTATCGGCAACTGCACCTATGTTACCCGCTGCATCCCTGAGCAAGACAGGCTGTTCGTTATCAAAACGCGCATAATTCACATATGGCTGAATTTCTGCTAGTCCGAATGGCAACAGTAATGCCCCAGTCTGAACCAATGTGCGTTCAAGGGCTCGTTCCGCTGCCTCCTCATCTACCACAAAACTACCGGCGCCTGTTTTGCCTTGCGCTGCGGCCACAGGTGGTGTTTCTTTTGCACCTTCATTAGCTGGAGCCTGTCGAGCAGGTTGGCCGGCAACGACTTTATCTGATGGCGCCGCAGGGAGCTGAGCAGCCTTTGTAGATTCAGAAGCCTGCGGCACCCCGCCTACACGTTGTTCGAGTTGCTGGACTCGCCGCTGAAGATCTGCAATTACCTGATCGCGCTCCTGAAGTTTTATCATGAGTTGATTGACCGATGCTGCTTCCGTTACCTGTTGCGCCCAAATACTGAATGGATTGACAAGAAAAAGACTGACGCCCGTTAATAAGGCCCCTTTAATCCGGTTCTTTTTCGATCCATCGACTCTTTTCATTTCCCGCCTTCCAGTCTCAAGAAAAAACCATGCAAAGTACAATATATTTCGCTCTCCAGTTCCTCATATCGAACATCTTTTTTAGGAGACAGGTATGCCTGGGTGCTATGCATAGTGCTTCACGTTCTGATCGTATTGGAGCAGCCGCCGGAATTGAGAGTCGGAGGCGCTGGAGCTTTTGCGAGAAATTAACAGCTGTCGAGGAATCGCGTCTGCCCGGCATGACGGCCTCTTGTCCGGCGCGAAAATATGGTATTGCTGCTCCAGGCGATTATTTCGCCGGAGAAAACTCGTGACCGAAGGCGGACAAGAAGCGAAGCGGCGCGTAGTGACTGCGGGTGACGTATGAGAGTTGAAAAGGCGGATTCGTGAGTTGGAGGAGGAGTTGGGCAAGAAAACACTGGAGAATGAGGTTCTCACCGAAGCGGTGAAGCTTGCCCATAAAAAAGAACTGATCTCGCGCACGCCCTTGCTGCTCGAGGAGGATTCCCTATTGAGCGGCGCTTTGAGAACATTGACTGGCGCTTGCAGACTGTGGAATGGTTCAGCGACGTTCACAATTTATCGCAACATCACAAACTCATCTGCTCTTGGTTCAAGCAGATTAGGAGTTGAAACGCCATCAGTCCGCGCGACCGCAAATCCGACTTTACCGATTTGCGGAAAATCTATCCATGCGTTTTCGAATTGCTCGACCAGCAAGGTGCGGTTGCCCCATGCTGGATCGGCAAGTAATACACGGTTACCTTTTATTCCCCGAAAAATAACAAAATGGTTATACCCCAGCAGATTGAGGGGAACAATAATAGGCGCTTTCTTTACCAAACCATCAAGCGTGAGCTTGCCATAGCCGATTCCATCGTAGCCACGTGCATCGGCATAGCGTTTTAAATCGAGTAAGGAAAAGCCCTGACGAATATTCACCAGTAGAGGATTCTTTATGTACTCCTCCCGCCCCATCAGCGCTGTCGCTACCTCTTTCTCGGTAACCATGTCGTGATGCTGAAAATTCAACAAAGTCGTTAACGCAGCGGCCCCGCAGCTAAGATCCCATTTCTGCATAACAACATTTTCCCGGCGCATTTCAAGAAGAGATTTAACTATTCTCGCATCCGCCAGGTTCGCAACACCGATGGTCAGAGTAGCGATACAGATTAATCTTATGGCTACAGGATAAATGGATCGACATTGTTGCATACGCCCCTCCCCTGTTTTTTATTAAGCTTTGTATTCTCACAAGACTATCTATCGCCGCACGCCTCATGTCTGCGTTTTGGCTCACACTGGCCTTGATTTAAAAGTACTGATACGGAGCGGTAAATGAAAGCAATAGAAGTAAGGATGGATCGCCTTATTCTGGTATTTTTCCCGCCCGGCTTGATTGCCGCGATGTAACCTTTGTTTTATCTGCTCCGATCTGCATTTGGTGGAAGCCTTTGGTTTACTAATGGGACGGAACGTCGATCACGATCACCGTTATATGTCCCTGTGAGAAAGAAAACCGCGGAGTGTGATGGTCATGAACGTTGCTATGTGCGATGACTTTGTCCCCCTCGGCAGAATACGCAGTCTGAACATCGGTATCACTGCTCCAGCCGCAGCAGGCGACTGCCTTCCCCACACCTCGCCCAATTTCAACATTGTTTTTAGGCGTGCTGAAAACGGTCGTCGATGTGCTGCTATAAGTGCGTGTATTGGAGCCCTCCGCAGTGGCGAAAGCGGCAACTCCTACTGCGACGCTGCCCGCTGTTACGGTATCCATCTCTGTGCCGGTCAGTCTCACCGGTTCCGCAGCCCATAGAACTACCGGCTGCGCCAGGGCGGCGAAAACCACGACGCCAAGCGCTAAAGGTGAAAGTAAAGTCATTCTCATAATCTTGCTCCTGACTGCAAATGTAGGGGAAATAGGTAGTGCCACTCTTTCTTCTCGATGCGCTGGAAATTTCTCCCCGTTTTGCTGTTGTCTCCGTTTCAGGCAAGATCGAATAGAGTGGCAAACCAATACTAATGTATCGTCTTCGTTTTGAAGATTCTCATTTAGTTGTATATGAACTACCACTTTTAGATGGAGAAGGTGTCAATTGACGATCTAGCATCCCTCAAGACCTGGGGCACGCGTTGAATCAAAGCACGTTTGGAATTGAGCAGGATTTTGAGGACGCTCCAACGCCTGCGAAAATGGAGCCATGAAAAATCAAACAAGTTTTCGCCCTAGGTAGACCAGGTGCTCGGATATGAAACCGGCGGTTCAAAGCGGGTCGTCCTACCAGCTTTAGGTCTCGGACCTCACGTATGGCTCGACTTGGCAGGGCTGCTACTGGTGCGTGGCCTCCGTGATTGACGTGTTCGCCAGGAGTATTGTCGGGTGGCAGGTCAGTAGCTCCATGCAAATGGACTTCGTGCTCGATGCGCTCGAACAGACTCCCTATGCTCGTCAACCTGGAAATCAGAGGGCCTGGCACATCGCAATCGCACCGATACGGGATCTCAATATCCCTCCATTCGCAACATGAACTTCTCCCCAAGCGGCTATTGAGTCTACCTTAGGCCCGCATGCAGTTGCCCGGCTCCTGCACATGTGGAAACGGCTCAGCGACACTGGCAGCGGGTTATATCAGCCCAGAAGCCACCATTTTGTCCAAGGTCTTGGGCCTCGTCAGCTGTTTGACCGCCGTGAGAAGTGCCGACTCCTACGGGCATTGCTGAAGCGTTCGTCAAGACCTTCAAACAGGATTTTTGTTTATTTTCACGAGCGGCTCGATGCAAAAACTGTAATAGCACAGCTTGAACAATGGTTCGAGCATTACAATGAATACCGTCCTCGCAAGCGGCTCAAGATGAAGACACCCAGACAGTTGATCCACAGCACGCCATGAAAATAGCTTTCATCGGTGATTTGAACTTCCGCCAAGCTTTTGAAATTCAGAACCGGCCACTACTTATTGAGAAGTTAAGTTAAACTCTTCTAACAAGTTTTAAGCTCGTCACTTCCCAAGACTTTCACGATCTATCGCGACGTAAAAAACCCATCTGCTTTCGGTTCAAGCAGATTAGGAGGTGAGACGCCACCAGTGCGCGCGACCAATCCGACTTTGCCGATTTGGGGAAAATTTATTCGACGGCGATAACGTTTGTAAATCCGTATGAGTAAGAAGACCACGGAGTGCTGGTATCAGTAACGGTGCTATTTGCGATGACTCTGTCCCCCTCGGCATAATACGTAGTCTGAACACTGGTATTGGTGCTCGAGCCGCAGCAGGCGAGTGCCTCCCCGTAACCTGACCCTGTCACAACGGTCGTTGTAGGCGTCCCTGAGGCGGTCGTTGAGGTACTGGCATAAGTGTATGTATTGGAGCCGGTTGTAGCGGCCCAAGCGCTAACTCCTAGGGAGACGGCGCCTGCTGTGAGAGCATCCATCTGCGTCGCGGTCAATCTCACTGGTTCCGCAGCCCATAGGACTACCGATTCCGCCAGGGCGGCAAAGACCACGGCACACAGCGCTAGAGGTGAAAGTAAAGTCATTCTCATAATCTTGCTCCTGTCATACGAGAGAGAGATTATTCTTATCCCTTTTTTTCCCGCGAAAATGTAGAGTTAAAGTGCCATTGCCGCTCTTTCTCCTCATGCTGGGAAAATTATCCTGTTTTGCTGTTGCCCTGTTTCCGCAAGAGTGAATAGAGTAGCAACTCGATATTAGTGCATCGTCTTCGTTTTGAAGATACTCTTTTGGTTGTATATGAGCTGGGACTTTTAGATGGAGAAAACGTCATGGACGACGACGTGGCGACACTAAGACACAGGGCATGTGTTGAATCCGCGCGGATTTTGAGGAGGCTTCAACGTGTGAGAAAATAGAGCCGTGAAAAATCAAACAAGTTTTCGCCGGACATAAGCGAGCGTGATAGGCGATGTGACGCTGGGACACCGAGTACACCGCTGTAAGCGGCAAGTACGACGGGATTGGTGAAATCTATCCGGTCCCTTCGGGTTGCACATCCAAAAACGTGGAAAACGCATTGAAAAGCTCGACCATAGTTCACTATCCACCAGCTCGATATCGATCCGCGAACACATGGACCACCATCATTTAGCGCGAGGACACGTGGAGCACGACTGCGAGATACAGCCAGTGTTCGTGGGTTGAAGATACAAATGATATCGGACCCGATTGGGCGCCTCGGCATTAAAGTCCTGCTCTAACCCGTTGTCGGCAACCTAGGCGAGGCAACGACCAGTAAAACTCGCCGCATCCTTTTAGGATGTCGCGCTCCTCGCTGACTTCGCTTCATTCCGCTTTCAGATGACGAATTTCTGCTGCCTAGAAGTTCGCTGTCTCCGATCGAACAGACTGTAGCGTTTGTGGACATAAACTAGGCTGTGAAACACCATCCTGGGTCACCTCTGATACTCCGGTGACTCTTTCGGGAATCTGTTTTACAGCATCTTGAATTCTTCCCGACCACGCTGCTGCCCATGACTCCTCCTTTCATGCCTTGTCTTTTAAGCCTTCGGAGTGGCTACAGACTACGGAGGCGAGTCAACTAAAGGAGTAGCGTTAAGCATTAGCCCACCTCTAGTACTCTGTTTGGGGTATCGATAGCACCTTCAGTTGAATGAATAGCACCTTCGGTTGAATAAACTATTTACGAATTGCGGGTATTGCACGATAGGGCCATAGTTGGCTCAACCGGCTAAACCAAATTCGGGGGTGCTTTCGAGTATTGGCCGGCTCTCGAGGCAAGTGTGCCCTTCAATATTTACTTCAGGAGAAGACCCATGAACGCAAAAATGACCTCGTTGTTTGCTGGTATCGCTTTACTTGCCGGTGTAGGCATTGCTAATGCAGAGGAACGCCTGACCGCAGCCTCAATGGATGGTGTTACGGCCGCTGGTTACAATAGCGTTTACTTCAATAAAGATATTTATACCAACGTACAGGCCTACCTTAATGTATACAAAGATGTTGATTCCTATGTGAACGTCGATGGAAAACTCGCGGATGCAGAAGCTGCTGCTTCCTGCTCCGCTTATAGCTGCTTGACCGAAACGCTCACCGTTACCAACACAGGTTATTACGGACCGACGACTTCCTATAGCCAAAGCCTCTCCGCTACCGACTAATTAGCCGCAAGAAAAATCAACCCGCCTTTTGCTACAGAACGACTGTTGATGAAGCATCTGTGGCTCAAGGCGGGCTGAGAAAGATCCCATAAGCCCCCATGTCTTTGCAAGGGGCTATCTTCATGCCGCCAATACGAGGTGAAAACGGGATCGGCGATGGCACACCGCCCTTTGCCGACAACCAGACCCTTACCGCCGCGATGCTCGACCGCTTGCCGCATCATTTCCACATTGTGTAAATTGCCGGCGAAAGTTATCGCCTTGAGAAGAAGCGCAAAGCAGACAAACACAAGCAAAAGGAAGTAAAACCCAGTGCGGAGGTGGCCAGAATTACTTCGACGTTTCCGACGATAAGTGGGTCAGATTTAAATCCGCGTTGACATTTAATTTGCGGATACCGGATGGATCGCTTCTGGTTACAGGACAGAGAGGGGAATTCGCGATTCGCCCCATGTGGTGCTATTGCAACCGGCTATAACCCGCGTTGATGTGACGAGAGATGTTCGCCTTGAACTACGGGCAGTTTTTTTGCGCCTTCCATTACTTTAGATGCTCAGTTCTATAAAGGGCGCGCAGCCCCGCTATTGATAGGAATAGGAATATTCCGCCTCCAAGGCGATATTGGCGGTCCGATGAAGTCGACTACTACAGATGAAAATGCAGGGGCCGACTCCATATGCGCTTAGATATCTCCTCTCTTGCTGCTCTCACTAATCCCAACCCTGCCGCACACTAAACCGCAATCAACATTCAGCTTTCCCCTCGGTTATTTGAGATCCCAGGAAAGCTGCGTGAGTGCGATTGATTGCCTTAAGCTTCGTCATAATTTTTCGGGTATGAACCTTTACGGTGCTCTCCTGCACTCCGAGCTCATACGCAATGATTTTATTTGACTTACCCCGCCGCACAAGCTCGAACACCTCCAATTCCCGCGGCGTAAGAGTATGCAACAGAGGTGGGTCAATCTTGGCGACGTTCGGGCACTCCTCCTCTCGGAGCATTGCAGTTTTTCCAGTGATCTCCATAAGAGCGTTATGTGGAATAAATGCACCGCCCGCCAAGACA
The DNA here is from genome assembly GCF_900113575.1 of Nitrosospira sp. Nsp14. Classification (GTDB taxonomy): domain Bacteria; phylum Pseudomonadota; class Gammaproteobacteria; order Burkholderiales; family Nitrosomonadaceae; genus Nitrosospira. The sequence continues at coordinate 15,893 of NZ_FOPV01000021.1, read as the reverse complement.
AGTCGAAGTGACTGGATCACTGTGGACGGGTTGAAAACCGATGAGACGTAGCCGCGCGCCCCAATCTGAATGGCATCCAGAATATCACGGAGCTCATCATGATCGGAAAGGAAGACGAAGGGCAAGTCGGGAAGCTCAAGCTTCAGACGTAGAATTCCGTCAGAAATATGATTCTCGCTGATGCGTGCTGAACCAAGATTAAAGACGACCATTTCAACTTTGCAGGGACGTTCCAGATATCTAGTCACGAACTCATCGATGTTTGAATAAGGCAAGATAACAAACTCATCCGAAAGCGTTGTTAGCAGATTTGCGATGGATATCCGTGTCAGCGGCCGTGAATCAATCAGTGCACATCCCGTCTTAACAACGTCTTCTTCAATCGTGCTCTCGTCTATAGGATGAGCACGCTTTGGTGTCACAAATAGCTTATTCCCTGGGTCTCCCTCGGTCCTATCTTTCCAATTATCATGGCTGTTCTCTTCGCTGGTCAGTGCCAGCCCCATCCTACTCAGTTCACTCTCAAGCTCTGCTATTCTCCCTCTTAGTCCACTTATCATTTTCTTATCTCGCTACGCCCTAGTGTTCATATTAGCTGCGGTTCGTTTGGAGATCTTAGACGAAGTTCCATTTCTTCTTTTTGTTGCAGCCACCGTTAAGTAAAATATTTGTTACAGGAAGCAGGAACGGCTCCTCTTTTCGTTTCCATCCCTTTTTTCCAATCCTTTGGAGTTCACACGTCATTACCCGACGGGTCGGAGGATAAAACATACAGTTCCTTCGCACCAAAGAAATGAAGCATTCTAATTCCTTAGCACTAGGTACTGGTATTTCACGTCGGAGGATGAAACATCTTAGCTCCCACGTTTGTGCGGAACCGAACACAAATTTACTTATATTTACTACCGAACATTTTTGGAATCGATGGACGAATTGCCCAGAGGACCCCCGGGACACCTTCGCCCGTTTCTTGAAAAAAATTGTCCTTAAATTTTGACTGAGCGGCTATGTTATTTGCAGATCATCTTGCCTTATGAGCGCCCGCCGTCAGGATTACCGCTCACCATTAAGCTATTACGTTTTAGCAGGGCATTGGAACTGACAAATATCCCGATTGTGGATAAGACAAGTGTCCTCTTTGTATCCTTTACCTAAGTGAACTGCTTTAGTTTAATTTTCTCCGCCCGTGGGGGAGCGATCAGTAAATCTTTGTCCAGATCATACTAGCGATGGCGATGAGCGATACGAGGATGGCTCCTCGCTCTGTAAAGGTGCGTGCCGCCCGAGCGGATTATCCACTTTAACTCTCAGGAGAAAAACATTGATGAAAATGAGAATGACTTTACTTTCACCTCTGGCGCTTGGCGCCCTGGCGGAGCCGGTAGTCCTAAGTGCGGCGGAACCGGTGAGACTGACGGGGACAAAGATGGATGCTGTCACAGCGGGCGCCGTCGCCGTATGACTGGGCCCTTGGGCCGCTGCCGACGGCTCCAACACCTACACTTATACCAGCACCTCAACAAGGGCTTTCAGCACGCCCAAAGACAATGTTGATATAGGGTTAGGTTTCGGGAGGGCGGTCGCCTGCTGCGGCTCGAGCAGCAATACCGGTGTTCAGACTGCGTATTATGCCGAGGGGGACAAAGACATCGCAAAGAGCATCGTTCATGATCATCGCACTCCGCGGTTTTCTTTCTCACACGGCGTCACAACGGTTATCGCGGTCGACGTCCCTGCCCGGTAGTAACCTAAAGCTTCGACTACTGCAAATCGGAGCCGATAACACAAAAGCTGCATTGCGGCGGTCAAGCCGAAATTTCCCGGAGTTTATGAGGAGGCTTTTTTTGAACAGCCCCGCTTTTATCGGGCTTTGTGGTGTTGGTATACGGCATGGGAGGCCATAAAACAGTTGATCCGATTTAGGATTTAGACGTGGAACAGGTCTGCTGCCGCGTCATACTTCAGGACTCCCCCCAATCCGGTCAGCTCGACATGATAATCATTGGCCGTGATGCTGTGACTGCTATCCAGGTCGATATACAGATCGCGGCCGTTTTGCAAGCAGACGTTGGTCGAGATGCTCAGCGCGTTGCCGAGGGCGATGTCCGATGTTGCTGCACCCAGACGCGTGCCATTCACCATCAGCAGCGACTCAAGGGCGGCGGAGAAATCGAGCGCGTCGCCGCGACTGAAGTCGGACACCCTGTCCACTCCGCCAAACCGGATATCGCCACTATTGAAGGCGGTCGCAGTCCAACGAAACAGGTCATCGCCCCCACCGCCGGCAAGCGTGTCATTGCCAGCTCCGCCTTGCAGCGTGTCATTGCCCAGCCTGCCACTCAGCACGTTTGCATTCGCGTCCCCGGTCAGCGTATCAGCGAAGGCAGAGCCAGTCACCTTTTCAATACCTCTTAGCTTGTCAATGCCCTGGGCGCCGGTCGCGCGCCCGCCCGACAGGGAAAGATCCACGTTAACTGGAGCGGTGGCGGCCGCGTAGGTCGCCTCATCGAACCCTCCGCCACCGTTCAGCGTATCGTTCCCCAAGCCTCCGATGAGGAGATCGTCCCCTGGCCCCCCATTGAGGATATCGTTACCGTTGCCGCCGGACAGAATGTCGTTGCCGCTATCCCCAGTGACGAAGTCATTGCCTTCCCCGCCGTACATGACGTCATTGCCATTATGCCCGGCCATGAGATCGCCGCCGCTCCCGCCGTACATCGTATCATTGTCAAATACGTCGCGATCGGCCCATTCGGAACCGCGCATGGTATCGTTGCCCGGTCCGCCTACAAGGACGTTGCCTGCAGTGTTGCCAAAAATATAGTCGTCATAACTGCTGCCGGTCGCGTTCTCTATGGTGGCGTTGAAGGCAATCACCAGATTGTCGCGCACCCAGGCATGCTCGTCCCACACGGGACTACCGATCTTGCTAAATACCCCCGAAGTCAGATGCAGTTCCACATCCCGGGTCTGATTCGCCGCACTCAGCGTGTCGATGCCGCCGCCATCCCATATTGTCTCGTAGACCTTGGCGCCGGGCGCCCAACTGTATGTATCGTTTCCGCTCCGATAGTTCCAGTTGGCGCCGTATAGCGCCTGTAACGCGAGCACGTCGTAGAGCATAGGGGTGGTAGGGAAAAAATTTTCGCCGACGCCATCGATGTCATCTCCTACGTAATCCCGGTAACTCATGATGCTGTACTTGAGTGCATCGACGGATAGGCTCATGACATCGTTGTCATTGCTCTCGTGCGGGTGCTCCAGCCCCAGGGTATGTCCGATTTCATGCAGGAATGTGTAATACGCATAGTATCCAACGACCGGATCGTGATAGTCACTCTTGTTTAGCCACACATCCCCGCCGTAAGGCGCGTTATCCTGCCCCGGATAGTAGGCCCAGGCTGCGGAGGGCAGATTCGACATCGCGAGCCGGATATCGCCCACCGAGCTGTTATCCCCGGACTCCCACTTCGTGTCGATGGTGTCCGCCACCTCGTTGCAGTTGAGCGTCGCAACACGCGACCATTTATGCAATGTTTCCCGTGCAGCCGCCATCTGCATTGCGCTAAGGGCCTGCCCGCTGTCCTGCGGCTCACCGGTGTAGCCAAAGGCGCCGCTACTGTGCGCCCCGCTGCTGCCCACTGTGAAAGAGACCGGAAAACTGAATGTGACATTGGCGCTCCCGCCGAGACCGGATGCGCCCCACTTGGTTCCCACAATCAGGGCGTTTATTGTGCTATTCCCGGTGGGCGCAGGTCCAACGGTGGTGTATGTGCCACTACTATAAACCGAGCTCATGGAGCGCTCCTTTTAACGCATCAATTCGATACCGCATCAATCCCATACGCAACCGAAGCACTATGGTTTACGACTCTTACGCGGTCTGTGCGGTTTCCCGCGTATGGCGCACAGGTTGGCACAAAATCCCGCGGTCCAAAATGATGTTGCCGCCAAGTTCCAGCACGGTGGTTATTTCGGGAAACATGGGGAATGCTGCAACCCGGCTGAGCCCTGCCTTACCCCATCCCCCTGCCCCTGCCCTTTCCGTCCCCTTGCGCCGTGAAACGCTTAACTCCATTTGTCAAGAAAAAGAGCATGAGGGGTCACAAAAAACTAAAAAAAATTTCACAACCCATCGTTAAAATATACACGTCATTGTTTCTTGAGATCTGACCATGAAACGGTTAGTCCCCTATATCCGTACCGCAGACGGGGCCATCCAGCGTCTCAGCGACAGGATCTACGATTCCTGCGGGGACTCTTTGGAGCCTTATGTACACACGCAAAACCTGGTCGGATGGCCCGAGCCGCGGGTTTTTTGGGCGAAGGAAACCGGGCCCAGCCTGGGCGTCGCGCCCATGGGCGCGGTCTCCCCGGACTGATCTCCACAACCATCTTGAATTGACCTGCGGCAAATGCCAAAGGCGGGGCTCGCCCGCCTCGCAAACGCCGCATATCTCAGCCGTGCCGTTAGGACGCTTGGGACAGCGGGAGCAGGCTGACTGATTTTCCCCCATGCGATCGCGTGGCCTTCCAATGCGGCGCCAAGGCCCACTGCTGGCGCCATCACCTAATCCCGCCCCCCTTGGTCCGCTCCCTTGGGCTTTTCAATTTCGACAAGGCGTACCGCTTCATCCGAAGGCGTCGAAGCATTCCAGCATCCGAGCAACGTAATCGCTGGTAATTGCTGAAAAGCGTGGCGGATTGAGCAAACGCGCTTGCATACCATCCGCACGATTTCGCCACCCTGCAGTTTCCGGCAGTACTTTGGCTTACTCAGCCAACATGGTAAAAACCACGTGACGTTTTAATGACACTCAGGGGCACTTAGGAGTATGTCCTAACTTCAGGCCCTAACTCAGCCTTCCTATTGTCGCAGACGGCACCGGGCCATATCATGACATCCAATTGCAAGGTGACTTGTCGCAATTAACTTTGTTCGTGGCTATGTTTTTCTTGGGGAGACTGGCATGAAAACGTATGAAGCACTAATTGCGATGAGCTTGATCAGCGGAAGCGCCAACGCTACCGACTTTTCCTTCGCGGGAAATTTCAAACATCGCAACGAGGTGCAGGAGCTCAACTTCACGGTAGTAAGCGCGGCGAAAGAGGTTGTCTTGCGCACATGGTCGTTTGCGGGCGGGACCAACGCCGAAGGGGCAGTCATCGAACATGGTGGATTCGACCCCATGGTTACCCTTTTCGACGCCTCAGGCGTTCGTATCGGTTTTAGCGACGACGGAGGCACGCTAAGCGCACGCGACCCTGTCAGTGGCCACACCTGGGACCCCCTCCTCGCATCGCTTCTTTCCCCCGGCAGTTATACCGCCACCGTGACCCAATACAGCAGCTTCCCCCGGGGTATATTAACGGATGGTTTTCAGGGAACGGGGCCTGTCGGCTTTAATGGCAGGGATTCGCACTGGGCCCTGGATGTGCTGAATGTCGAGGGCGCCTCCCTCGGTGTTTCCTACATCTCCCCCATGCCCTCCCCCGTGTCTTCCGTTCCCGAACCTGAATCCTACGTCCTGCTGCTAGCCGGTCTTGGTCTTGTCAACTACGCAGCCCGCCGAAGACGAGACGCAAACGCAAACGCAAACGCAGGGTCATAGTAGTTCGGCCCCCGTACTACTGGGCCCTTTGCTTGAGCGTGGGGCGCTTCTGATCACCCTTCCGCCATCCCCATAGCCCATAGCGACAGAAATCAGCTCACGGCTTGATTTAACAAACTGGGTTCGAAGTCCCGTGATAGGGGCAGCTCCCCGCACTGGCTGTACGCTCGTTCGATTGCCGACAACCGCCCGCTCGAGGGAAAAATACCTCGCTGTTACAAAAGTACTGACGCATTTCTTGACAACAATTCCTGGGTTACCGGGAGGCAAGCACGTAACACTTTGAATTAACAGCCCGGCTTAAAATGGCATATTTATTGCTCAGCACGAGATGCCACAGGACCACCCGTTGCGTTGTACTGGCTCTGTACTGCCCATATCCGCCTGCGTACTGCTCAGGGCATGAAAGACGCCTTCTATCATTTTCTCTTGTAACGGATGAATCAAGAAAAAAAAGCTGAAAAAAACAGCGGACACCCTTTCCCCGCCTGGCTTTTTCATTATGGTTGGGCGCGCGCACATACGTCCGCTCGAGTTGGAGCAAGGAAAAGTCGGCTACATGGTATCACCGCATCCGTTTTTCCAGCTCCGCGGCCTCTCTCTCATCAAGTGGCTTCATGCCTGGAGGGAAGATCCGTTACATGGGGACAATTTGTAGCAGTTGTTTGTGCGGTCCTGCTGGCCGGTTGTGGTTCGCTAACTGTACCCCATAGAACTCAAGACACGCGTCCGGCCGTGCGCGTAGAAGGAACCCACGGGCCGCTTTCCGTTCAGCAAAGCGAGAGTGCGCTGGCGCGCAAAAACGGCAGCGCGGAAACAGATATCTTTAACAAACACCTCGCGGAGGTAGAGGGAATCTCGGAAAGCCCCCTCATGTCGGGCAACAAGGTGACGCTGTTGCTTGATGGCCCCGCTACCTACAAATCCATGTATGCAGCAATACGAGACGCAAAAAACAACATCAACATGGAAAGCTACAGCATCGAGAATGACGAAGTCGGACGGCGCTTCGCCGACGCCCTGGTGGAGAAGCAAAAAAAAGGCGTGCAAGTGAATCTCGTTTATGACAGCGTGGGTTCCGCAAGTACGCCGGAAGAATTCTTCAAACCCCTCATCGACGCCGGTGGGCACGTGCTGGAGTTCAATCCGCTCAATCCGCTCCTGTTGCGCAAAAAATGGGAGGTCGGCCGCGACCATCGCAAGCTGCTCATCGTGGACGGCCAGGTCGCGTTCGTTGGCGGGGTAAACATCAGCAGTGTGTATTCCAGCGGCTCATTCCGATCGAAACCGCCCGAGAAAGGCGCCAAGCCCTGGCGTGACACGCACGTACGTATCGAGGGTCCTGTCGTGCGGGAGTTCCAGAAACTGTTCGCAGCCACTTGGCTGAAGCAGAACGGAAAACCTCTGGATTGGGCTTCCTACCATCCTCCGATCGACAAGAAGGGCAATGAGATAGTCAGGGCCATCGGCGGTTCCCCGGATCAAGAACATAACGCGATTTACGTGACGCTCCTATCCGCGATCGATAGCGCGAAAACATATGCGTATGTGACAAGCGCATACTTCGTGCCTGATGCGCGCTTATTGGCCGCCCTGCGAAACGCAGCGCGGCGCAATGTCGACGTGCGCCTACTGCTCCCAAACGAGACCGACTCCAATCTTGTTTTTTACGCGTCCCACTCGTACTACGACGAATTATTAAGCGCCGGAGTAAAGATTTATGAACGTGAGGATGCGATGTTGCATGCGAAGACTGCGCTTATCGACGGTGTCTGGTCCACGATAGGCTCGAGCAATCTCGATTGGCTCAGCTTTGCGCATAATCAGGAAGTCAACGCCATCGTTCTCGGTCAAGAGTTCGGCGATCAGATGAAAGCCATGTTTGATCGAGACATCGCGTCTTCCCGGCTTATTACGCTTGATCGCTGGCGGCAGCGCCCCATTGTCATGCGCTTGAAAGAATTCGGAGCGCGCTTGCTGTCCCGTTGGATTTGATCAACCGGTCGACCCCAAAAGCTCTGCATCGAAACGAGCAACCGAAGCACCCGGAAATATCCTCATTTTTATTCGCGATTCCATCAATTCCCCCGAGCTTCAGCACAAAGCCTTCCTGCTCCTGTTAATTGCCGTATCCGCGGCATTCGGTACCATACTACTGACACGTACCAAGCCGGATCAAGTCGCGCCCATAGCCCCCATTCCTGGTTAGACCTCACCGAGTCCTTCCGGACGCGGTCGCTCGATCCCATACCCTTGCGCGTAATCGACGCCTATCCCCCGCAACGCCTCAAGAATGGCGTCGTTCTCTACAAACTCCGCAATGGTTTCGATTTTCATCACATGCCCGATATGATTGATAGCTTCGACCATCGCGCGATCGATCGGGTCATTGATCATGTCCTTCACGAAACCGCCGTCTATTTTCAGATAATCCACCGGCAAATGCTTGAGGTAGGTAAACGACGACATGCCGCTGCCGAAGTCGTCGAGGGAAAGGCGGCAACCCAGGTCCTTCAGCTTGCCGATCAAGAGATTTGCCTGGATCAGATTCGCGATCGCCGAGGTCTCCGTAATTTCGAAGCAAATACCGGCGGGCGGAACCTTATGCAGATTGAATTGCTCCACCAGGAATTCATATAAACTCTCGTCACATATCGATGTGCCCGACAGGTTAATAGAGCATGTGCCAAGCGGACTTCCGGGCGGGTGCCTTTCCGCATATTGCGCAAAGGCGGTAGCAATTACCCAGCGGTCGAGCTGGGGCATCAGGCCGTAGCGCTCCGCAGCAGGGATGAAAGCCATCGGCGGCACCAGCATGCCATCCTCGCCTTTCATGCGCAGGAGCACCTCATAGTGATCGCCACCGCCGTTTTCCGAGAGCCGCAGAATTTTTTGCGTGTACAGCACAAACCGGTGTTCTTCCAGCGCTTGCTGAATACGCCCTACCCATCCCATTTCCCCCCGGCGCTTGGCGAGGCCTTTATCTTCCGCGGTATATACTTGCACCCGGTTGCGCCCCTTGTCCTTGGCAAGAAAACAAACAGCGTCCGCCATGCGCAGAATGTCGGAAAGCGTCTCCTCGCCGTCGCTGAACGTCACCAGCCCGATGCTTGCACCCAGCGGAAATATCTTCCCGTCCCACGTAAAGCGGAATTCATGCACTGTCCGCCGTAACAGTTCAGCTATCCGGACCGCTGGCCCGGTCGGGCACCCCTCCAATAGCACACCAAATTCATCGCCGCCCAGACGGGCAAGCGTGTCGCTACCGCGAAGCTTGGCTTGCAGCACGCCCGTAAGTTGTTTCAGCAGCTCGTCCCCGGCAGAATGGCCACAGGTATCGTTAACCACTTTGAATTGGTCAAGATCGAGATAAAGCAGTGTGTGCTCCTTCGAGTCCTGCTTGCCTGTCTGCAATGCGAGCTCGAGGCGGCGTTCGAATTCATGCCGGTTGATCAAACCGGTTAACGCATCATGCGTGGCCTGATAGGTCATCGCCATCGCCATTTTCTGCGCGTGGGTAACATCGTGGAACACGAGCACTGCGCCCATGATTTCGCCGTGCTGGTCCCTGATGGGCGCAGCCGAGTCTTCTATCGGAAAAATTTTACCGCCTCGCTGGATCAGAACCGTATTCGGGGTGAGGCTAACATTTTCCTTATCGCGAAGGACCTTCTCGATTGGGTTGGGAACGGGTTCATTTGTCTGCGCATTAACAATCTGAAACACCTCCGGGAGCGGGAGCCCATACGCCTCTTGTGAAGTCCAGCCCGTCATGGCTTCCGCGACTGGGTTAAGATACGTCACGTTCCCGGCGACATCAGTTGTGATGACCGCATCGCCAATACAGCTTAGCGTGACGCGCAAGCGCTCTTTCTCTTCAAATAAAGCCTTTTCCGCGATCTCGCGTTCCGTGAGGTCGCGCCGGAGCTGAGTGTGTAGTTCGGCGGCCCGCTTTCGCTCGGAAACATCACGGATGGCGCTATAAACAAATTTGCCCTCTTCGGTTTCCAGAGGGCTGAGGCTGATTTCAACTGGAAATTCTGTCCCGTTCCGGCGCAAGCCATATAGTTCCAGCCCCGCGCCCATTGGCCGCGTACGCGGTGCGGCAGTAAATTTTTCCCGAAAACTCGGATGCCGCGCTTTGAAGCGGGAGGGAATGAGCACTTCTATTTTTTTCCCAAGAAGCTCCTCGCGCGGATAGCTAAAAAGCTTTTCCGTTTGTGAGTTGACCAATACAATCTCGCCCTTTTCATTGACAATTACAACCGCATCGGGCGCCGACTCCAGCAAATCACGGAATTTCTGTTCCGCTTTTTTTCGTTCGCTGGTATCGCGGATAGCGCTCATGCTGAAAACGCCCTCGTCGGTCCGGACCGGGCTCAGGCTGATCTCCACTGGGAACTCGACGCCGTCCTTGCGTAGACCAAATAACTCCAATCCCGCGCCCATTATGCGGATGTGAGAGTGGGCAACGTAACCTGCACGGTGCCCAACGTGCATGCTTCGATACCGATGCGGCAGCAGCGCTTCCACTGGCTGGCCGAGAAGTTCGCTTGCATCATAGCCAAACAGCTGCTGGGCTTGAGTATTGACCAGCACCATGCGGCCGGTCGAGTTCACTATGACTATCCCGTCGGGCGTGGAATCGAGCAAATCGCCGAATTTCGTACTGATCAGCTTGGCGTCGCGCAGCGCTTTTAAAAGGGTTATGTCCTTGCTGCTAAACAGTACAAGTTCATCTTGTTGCTGTTCGATCGACAGCACCTTGCTGGATATATCCGCATAAATGAGGCCCCCGTCTTTTCTCCGGCATAATGCTTCCTGGACATGAACCCCCTTATGTGAAAAATCCTTGAGGCTATTTTTAACTGTCCACGTCCGTTGGTCGGACGTCCCGATGAGCTCATCGACTTGCCGCTGCAACGCCTCGGCCTCGGTATAGCCGAATATCGATTCAGCGCCTTTGTTCCAGTAAATAACAATGCCATCGATTGTAGTGATGACAATCCCATCAGGCATTTCATCAAGGATAAGCTTGCCAAGTTTTCTTATCATTACCTTCACTCATAAGAAATTGTTCAGCCGAATTCAGCGCACGCCAATCCGCGAGACTTGACTATGCGTGATGATTCCGCGACGCCCGAGACTGAACAATTCCAGTCCGAATCCGGTTGCCACGCTGCCGGTTAACGAAACCTTATTGTTTCGGCGATGGCGTATATGCCTCTGCCGCCCTGCGCGCAACGCCGATACTGAACGCAACATTCGCAGTCATGCGGATTTGACCAATTGGCCTTACCGATGACGTCTCCGGGTTATGCCGCAGGCGCAGCGGGTATTGCAGTTTCCGCAAGCGTCGCTGCGTATGCAAACGAGCCATGGGCGGCGAATTCTGGACCCCAGGGACAGCCCGAATGCCCTTCGCACATTGCACAGTTGGGCCTTCGCAGCGAGACGAGTTCCGCGCAGGCGCCACTACTATAGCCATTTCTACCTATTGATTTACGGCAGAATCGTGACGGGATGAAGCGCTACATGGGATACCTGTAAGATTTGACAGGGGTACCACTATGTTTGCATGTCGTTTTAGAAGATGGCAAATTATCCAGTGGGTACACGCGAACTTGCACGGGACGTCGTCCAATCGGACGAGCCTAGAGCGTGCTGGTCGTATCTGAACGACCACGCTGTGTCGGCATCTAATGACACGGAATACCCGACCTGGCCTTCCAAGTGGCTAAATTATGAAAACCATGCTGACAGCGATAACCCTGGCCTTACTCAGCAGTTACGCCAGCGGATATGATCGCAACCAGAGCATTGGCGAAGAGTGGCAGCAACGCGGCCAGACCGAGGAATCGCAAAGAATCGAACAAGCAGCCCGGCAGCGAGAAATTGAGTACAGTAATAGAATGCAGCAACTGGAGCACCAGCAGAGACTACAACAACAGGAGAATGAACGGCGGCAAAGACAGCTCGAGGCGGAGCAATTCCGCCTGTGGCTTTGGTCGCGTTGAATGGCGACCATCCTATATGGCTACAATGGGAAACCCGGGACTGCCGCGCGATTCTGCCTCCTGTATGATCGGCGGGCCAACCCCCCCTGGTTCAGGAGACATATCGCATGGCTACGCAAGAAATTATTCGGAGCATTGGCGATCAAACGCTTTGATGCTCGCATGATTAACCCGAATGGCCGAATCCTCGTAACTGTCGGGATCAAGCCGTTTTACTGATACTCCTGTGATGCTTTATCTAATATTGACCTGTTTTATTGTGCTCCTGGTTGTCGGGCCTTCCGTTTGGGTCAAACACACTATGGAAAAATACAGCGAGCCGGCGGATCGTTATCCATTCACCGGCGCGCAACTCGCGCGCGAGCTGCTGAATCAGGCCAACCTACCGCATATCCGCGTCGAAGCAACCGAATTGGGCGACCATTATGACCCCCTGCAGAAGATCGTTCGTCTTACCGCCGATAAATTCAACGGCCGCTCATTAACAGCCATAACCGTAGCGGCGCATGAAGTCGGGCACGCCATCCAGGATCAGGACGATTACCCCCCGCTTGCCATGCGCACCCGGCTGGTACAATGGATCGCGCCTGCCGAGAAACTGGGCGCAGGCATCCTGATGCTGGCTCCGGTGATCATGGCTGCGTCGCGCTCTCCTGCGGCGGGGTTGCTGGTTGTTGCCGCTGGTATTCTCACGCTTGGAAGCACCGCGCTAGTGCACGCGCTGACCTTGCCGATGGAGTTGAATGCCAGTTTTGCCCGCGCGTTACCGTTTCTGGAGCGGGGGCGTTATCTGATCGATGGCGACCTGCCGCATGCCCGGCGCCTGCTCAGCGCGGCGGCATGGACCTATGTTGCCGCCTCCCTGATGACACTGCTCAACATGGCGCGCTGGCTGGCGATACTGCGCCGGTGACCGAAGCCAGGCTGTGCAAAATATTGACGCGATGCCATTACTTCCCAAAGACACGTCCCGCCCACCTAATGTTTGCATATAACTCAAAGGCATCAGCTGATTTACCGGGTGCGGCCCAGTAAATGCCCGCAGTAAGTGCATTCGGCCACGCGCCACGCGCTGGTGTCCGTATCGAAGCGCGCTAGCGCCCACGGATCCGCGCTCCGCTTCACGTCCTGTGATTCGCCGGATTTAAGGACGGCACCTTCGAAGTTGAGCAGCCGTAAGTGACTTGTCCCCCGGCTTCGGCGAGATAGAGTTGTGGTACGCCAGCACATTCGTGGGACGCCAGTGCTCGTGACCGTAAACACGGTTGCGATTGTCCCGCCCCCATCGTTGCTGCGATTGCTGTAGGCAAAACTCGCGCAGCTCAGTGCGGCGGGCGAAGGCGCAGAGTGGCTTCTCGCTCGCCTTCGCAAACAGCGACGCTCGACTTTAATCGATACATGTCTTATATTAATCGCTGTCGATCAAATATTTCAGGGAAGAGATGATCAGCTGCCGACTTTCCACCATACTGGGCGCGAAACGTCTCAAGGTATCGGACGTATGTCGGTCTACGGGAATAGCACGCGCCACCGTTGATCGCTATTACTACGATAGGGTGAATAGTTTCGACCGCGAAGTGCTGTCCAGGCTGTGCGACTTTCTACAAGTCAAACCTGGTGATCTGCTCGTTATCGTTGAGCAAGGCAAGTTATTCGATGCCGAAGTGGACGTTTCATGACGGCCGGGATCGGCTCGTTGGTGCGGTACCACCAATACCTGAGGATCGGGTAAAGAGTAAGCGTCAAAAGGAACGCTGACTGGGCGATAAATTAAAACGAGAAAAAAATGAATGAACGAGACCTCAAACTTCTACTGGATGCACACGCGCTCAAGCATATTCAAATACGCTATGCGGTAATGGCCGAAGGTTACATGATTGTGGCCGATGGCAAGCCACTGGAGACAGCCAGGCGCAAAACTCGTCAATTTAAAACCCTTGATACCGCCGCGAGGTTCCTGTTCAAAATCGGTATTGTAGATTTTGCCGTAAAACTCACTTAAGTTCGTGTGCCTTTGGCGCTACGTCGAAGCAGTAAAGAATCGGGAATCGCTTGCCAATCTTTGCCTGAATCGTAAGTTGTTGGAGTGGCGTGGGGTTTGGGGGAATTCATGCCTCCTGGAGCGCAAGCCGATCCGCCCTCACGCTGTGGGCAATCTGAGCGGGTCCTTCAAGAGCAGGATATGATGTGCTCCGGACGCATCGTCTACCTCGATGCTGTGAAGGGTCTCGACATTCTGTTCCACGTGTATTTGCTGCGGATGCTGGATGTTGTGCTCAATCCCCTCGACCATCACCGACAGAACGTCGCTCTTGGGATCATAGGTCAACCCGATCAACGGCACCCAATCGAGCTCAACCTGGTCTCCCAGTCCCAGGCTGGCAACCTCCAATTCCACCAGCTTCGGACCAAGGACCTTCGAGACACGGTCGAAATAGTCTTTCCAATGCGGTTTCGCTAGTTGTGTCAGTGCCATGCCTGAACTCCTTTGGGGATAATTGAAGGAACCCTCCTGAACCTTGTTCGCGCACATTACTACAGGGAGCGCAAACAGACTCTAGCGCGAGCATCCAAAGCGGAGGCTAAGAATCCAGTTCTATCTAGATTCTCTTTCAATATAGACCAAACAGCGTGGGAGGGCATGGTTCGCTACCGGTACGTGTTAGAACGGAGTGGTGCAGGACGATTTCCTGCATGGCTAGAGCCCTGCCATCTTGTATGCCTAATCCTTTGGCCCTAATCCTTAGGTTTCAAGGTTATTTAGAGTCGCCAAAGTTTGTTTTTTGAACTTGAAATCCATCTCTATCACTATGACCGTGTTTTTCCGCACAGACGACAACATAGATAAAGGCAAAATAGTACATAGTTAGTGTCAGCTTTTGTCATCTTTCAGACGGGGGTCACAACATGGCACGATGCGGTAGCCCCAGTTTATCAATTGCCTTGCTCTCCATTTCACCTCTACCAGTTCTATGAATCGGTAGAGTCAGCGTTGCAAGCTGTGTCAGAGGCTTATCGTCATACAAGGACGATTGGAACGATGCTAACGAGACTGTGTTGAGGCCCTCTTTTCATCGATCGTTATCAAATAGCCGTCAAACGCTAAATCATTACAGATAACTTTTTCGTGGTATCAATCTTCAAGGAGCAGAAACATGTTACATGCCGAAGACCCAACGAGCGGAGATCGCGTTCGCCACTCAACAGCGCCAGAGGTAAACCGCGAAATAGACCGACGAACAATCAGCAACATCCGGCGTTACGCCAATAGCAGCGACGAAATCATTTATAGACGCATAGAGGAACTTGACCGAGAGTGGGATATCGAGCGCACACTTGAGGTCAATGCATCCACGCTGGCCTTATCCGGCCTTCTGCTTGGCGCGACTGTCAATAGGAAATGGTTGGTGTTGCCGGGGGTTGTGCTGTCATTCCTGTTGCAGCACGGATTGCAGGGGTGGTGCCCGCCTTTACCCATATTGCGCCGGATGGGTGTACGCACGCGAGGCGAAATCGACCAGGAAAAATATGAGCTAAAGGCGTTGCTTGACGCAAGATAAGCCTGTCGGATCGCCCCAGGGATGATGCGAGTTGCTTTTCTGCACAGTAGTTTCGTCAAGGGGTTAGCTATCGGCACCGCAGTCAAACACCTCACACAGCTTATGGTGTCAAGGGACGAACGACGCTTGAGCACCACATTAGGCTGCCCTAAGTTTAGCGCTTCGGCCAACCGTTCGGTTCGAACGGATGTCGTCCTCTATCAGATACCGTGGCAGGGCCGAGTTACCGTAATTCGCTGCCGTATAATCGCATTAGGCAAGCGTTCCACAGCATGCCTTACCTGGGGAGCGCTGTGGAGTTCGTGGGAGAAGTGACCGAACATATAACGAAACGCGCTCTCTCGAGGCGAACTCGAAAGGCTGACAGCGCGTTGCAGAAACGTACCTGGTCACGTAACGCAGGCTGATACGCAGCAGCCGTGTAGAGACTTAGCCCTATATTAGCTTGCAAGGCAATCCGCGCAGCAGCAGTCCCGAGCGATCTGACTATAATTCCATAATCGACTAAGAATTTCCTCCGATTCCAAGGCGTAAGTAGCCGATCCTCTCCTTTGTTTGCCAATGAGAAACGCTTCCTTTTTACTATTCCTGTGCTCGGTGCTTTTTACATGTTAGCGCCGCTGTAATACTGACCCACTGAGCCGGAGTAAAACTGACCCACCTGGGCGAATATGGTGGCTTTTTGGCTGCCGATTATGTTGACT
>NZ_FOPV01000052.1 GCF_900113575.1 Nitrosospira sp. Nsp14 | reverse complement strand
CAAAAAGAAATCAACGGCTGTGAGAGAGAAAGAAGCTGATCTTTTAACTGAACTTCGCTAGAACACCCCTGGCACTATTATCGGGGGCACATCAGCAGATCCGAGGCTCAATCGGCGATTACCCTGATCCAAGTCCAAAATCAAACTGAACTTTTTGCCACAGCTGGATGAGATTTTCGCTGGCGAGATACAGACGAGCTAATCTCAGGCCACAGACCGGAGCGCAGGTCGGAAGGTAGCAATAGGGTAGCAATGAAATAAAAAAGCGGCTAGATATCTTATCTAACTGCTTGTTTTATTGGTGGGTCGTGAGCGATTCGAACGCTCGACCTACGGATTAAGAGTCCT
This sequence comes from Nitrosospira sp. Nsp14, assembly GCF_900113575.1. GTDB lineage: Bacteria > Pseudomonadota > Gammaproteobacteria > Burkholderiales > Nitrosomonadaceae > Nitrosospira. The sequence goes on along the minus strand of NZ_FOPV01000052.1, from coordinate 819 downwards.
GTTCAATCAATAAGTCATAACGACACACAACACATCATAGCAATCTAAACATGAGTTATTCTTATTTTATTATTGCCGCTTGTCGCCATTTATTGCCGTGTTTTACTGGTAAGTGTCCCATCAGTGTCCCACAGAGGGGGTAAACCCGAGTTTCGCTAGAATCCCTCCCCCTTAAGTCACGTACCTCCTACTCGTGGCTATCCGCAATCTACCGATAAATTTATCAGGCCGATGCTGAACGCTGCCCCGATAATAAATTCTAGTATCCAGCTAACTTCACAGTGCTTCTCGTCATACCTCCTGGCTTAGACCGCTGCCCCATTATTTGCATTGTCTATTTGCCTTAATCGCAGGACGAAAACCACCCCTTTTGGAAGTTATCTCGCACCGAAGAGAGGGGGTCATTTGGTTTTCAAGTCTTCGTTCCTAGCCCCGCTTGAACCAGTGATAGACCCCTTTTCGGTTTCTCTAGCTGGCCCATTTCCTACACCGGAGAGGTTGCTTTCTCCTTGAATGTCAAGAATGTTTACACGTTCGCCTAAGCTCAGCATTTATTTGATGTCATGCTCATGTAAGCGCATGAGTTTACAGAAATAAACAATTAGGCATGATTTTTGCTAATCCACGTCTCATGCTGTGCGGTCGTCGCTCCAAAAAAGCTTCGTTAAAACTAAAGGAATGATGTGAAACTGTCAACGCCGGTTTAAAACTGACCCACTTTTTGGTTATTTGGCCGGAATAAAACTGACCCACCCGGACATTTAATTTTACTAAGCCTTGACCTTTACATGCCCGGCTTTGCGTTTATCCTTGAGCCGG
>NZ_FOPV01000016.1 GCF_900113575.1 Nitrosospira sp. Nsp14 | reverse complement strand
CCGGAGGCCGATGGCCCCGGCTGGAGCAATACCCAGATGCTGACGCAGCAGGTCGCCCAGCTCAACCGCGAAAAGGAAATACTGCCTCCCCCAGGCGACCATGTGCATTGACTTTGTTTCTCACGGTCAATGACAGAAAGAGAGAGCAAAGGATGGCGAATACCGATGATGGAGCTTAAGTTACGGAATTTTGGTGATAGCGTTCCCTAACTGGAATTCTGCTTGGAGTCCCCTTGGCCCGTATGACAATTGAAACTCCCCGGACGAGACCGAACCGGCTCATTCAGGCCCGTCCTCCCCGGGCGCGTCAGCAACGGGCAGCAATCCTATCGTTCCTTTCTGCTCGATGACAGTGCCCAGCTCGTCCAGCGGCGGCAATTCCGCCAGCGATCGGAGATTCAGGTCATTGAGAAAGTTGACCGTAGTACCATACAGCGCCGGTCTGCCGGGAACATCGCGGTGACCAAGCGGCGCTATCCACCTACGCGACTCCAATGCCTTGAGTATGGTCCCTGAGACGGATACGCCGCGGATCTCTTCTATGTCGCCACGTGTCACCGGCTGGCGGTAAGCGATGATGGTAAGCGTCTCGAGTACGGCCCGAGAGTAGCGCGGCGGCTTTTGCGGATTGATGCGATCGAGAAACTTTTGCATCTCCGGTTTCGCCTGGAAGCGCCAGCCGCTGGCAACATTGACCAGTTCAATGCCTTTTCCGTCCCAGTCCAGACGCAATTCCTCCAGCAACCTGCGCAGCACCTCAGCGCCGAGTTCCTCATCAAAGAGTTTCCTGAGATCGGAGAGTGGCAATGGTTCCTGGGCGGTGAGCAATGCCGCTTCCATAATCCGCTTGATTTCAGCGGGATTGGCGGCACCGGCCATGCCTGTGGAACTAGATGACGGAGAGGGTACTAACCGGCCTGACATAGATAATCCCAAAAGCACAAGGCTGGCTTATTTCAACCTGATGTTCCCGCACAAGCTCAAGCAGCGCCAAAAACGTCACGACCAGTTCCGGCGCGCCTGCGGCGGGGTTAAATAAATCGTTAAACTCAATAAACGCGCGTCCCTGCAATTGGCGCAAGATGCGACTCATGTGTTCTCGCACCGACAGTTGCGCACGGGTGATCTGGTGGCGGCGATTTGCCTGGCTACGAGCCATCAGCATCAGCCACGCATCGCGCAGATCCTCCACGCTGATTTCCGGCAGCCGCTCAGCCGTCGCCTCTTCGATCCACACTCTCGTCAGCAAGAAGTCTCGCTCCGCTTGGGGCAGTTGATCGAGCTGCTGTGCGGCGGCCTTCATCTGCTCATATTCCAGAAGGCGCCGCACCAGTTCGGCACGCGGATCCGCCTCTTCCTCATCCCGGATAGCAGGCGTCGGCAATAGCATTCGCGATTTGATGTCAATCAGTACCGCCGCCATGAGAAGATATTCTGCCGCCAGTTCCAGCTTGTTCGTCCGCATCATTCCAATGTAGGCCATGTATTGGCGTGTAAGTTCCGCCATTGGAATGTCAAGCACATCCAAATTATGCTTGCGAATAAGGTACAGCAGCAAATCAAGGGGGCCCTGGAACGTCTCCAGGAACACTTCCAGCGCATCCGGCGGGATATACAAATCCGCCGGTAATTCCGTCACCGGCTCGCCGTAGATTTTCGCAATTGCGGCAGCCTCGGTTTGCTGGGAAGAGCCGTCCATCATGAAATGAAGGCTAAGGAAACACTGAACAAGTGCATCAAGGAATGGGGCATATTGGAAAGTGTAGCCCTAAGAGTAGTCCAGTCCCATTGCCTCTCTTACGTCCCGCATGGTCTCCTGGGCTAATTTATCGGCCTTCTCGCATCCATCCGCGATGATATTGCGCACAAGGGTAGGGTCTTCCTCATACATACGCGCGCGCTCGTGCATCGGCTGTTGCTCCGCCAGTATCGCGTCAATAACCGGTTGCTTACACTCCAGACAGCCAATTCCGGCGGTAGTGCAGCCCTGTTGGGCCCATGCCTTGGTATCCTCGTCCGAATAAACCAGGTGGAACTGCCATAACGGGCATTTTGCCGGATCGCCAGGATCGATGCGGCGGATGCGGGCGGGGTCGGTCGGCATGGTGCGTATCTTCTTTATCACGCTTGCAGGGTCTTCGCGCAGCGAGATAGTGTTATTGTAGGACTTCGACATCTTCTGGCCGTCCAGCCCCGGCATTTTCGATGCTTGAGTCAGCATCGCGTCGGGCTCGGAGAGAATCATCTTGCCACCACCTTCCAGGTAACCAAACAGGCGCTCCTGATCGCCCAGACTCAAGTTTTGCTGCTCATCAAGCAGTGCCTTGGCCGCAGCCAGTGCCTCATCGTCGCCATGTTCCTGGTAGCGATTCCTTAACTCGCGGTAGAGTTTTGATTTCTTTGAACCAAGTTTTTTTATTGCGGCTTCCGCCTTTTCGCGAAATCCTGCCTCCTTGCCATAAATATGATTGAAGCGCCGGGCGATTTCACGGGTAAACTCGATATGCGGGGTCTGGTCTTCACCTACGGGTACGCGGGTAGCGCGATAAATGAGAATGTCCGCGCTTTGCAGAAGAGGGTAACCGAGAAAGCCGTATGTGTTTAACTCTTTCTCGAATAGCTTTTCCTGTTGATCCTTATACGAAGGCACGCGTTCCAGCCATCCTAGCGGTGTGACCATGGAAAGCAGCACGTGCAACTCGGCATGCGCCGGGACGCGCGACTGAACGAATAATGTCGCTTGCGCCGGATCCACCCCGGCTGCCAGCCAGTCGATCACCATGTCCCAGACATGACGTTCAATGACATCGGGCGTATCGTAGTGCGTGGTGAGAGCATGCCAGTCAGCAACAAAGAAAAGGCACTCGAATTGGTGCTGAAGCTCCACCCAGTTTTTCAGCACGCCATGATAGTGACCCAAATGAAGGCCGCCCGTGGGGCGCATACCCGACAAAACTCGCTCACTGAACATACCGCTCGTCCTTTTTCCTTATACGATCACTTCGATTATCTTTCAGTAGGTTTCGAGGCCAAAAACCAATGCTACTACCTGAATGGTGAGGGCTATAAACGGCCCTATAATTGCGCCCAGTACACCGGTCATCAGCAGCAACAGGAGGATCATGAAGCCGTACGGCTCAATCCTGGAAAAGCTGTTCGCCATGCGGTGTGGCAGAAGGCTTACCGCGATACGGCCACCATCAAGCGGCGGTAGAGGCAGCAAATTCAATACCATCAGGACCACATTAATTTTTATGCCGGCTTCCCCCATCAATACCATCGGCCGCGCAAGATCGGTTTCCGACAGGGTCAGGCCGAGTTTGATCACGAAGGCCCAGAGCAACGCCATGAAAAGGTTGGCCCCCGGCCCGGCCAGCGCCACCCAAAGCATGTCCTGTTTCGGGCGACGCAACGCCGAGAAATCGACCGGCACCGGTTTGGCCCAGCCAAATAGTATCCCGCCCAGCCACAGCGTCAACAATGGAAGAAAAATCGTGCCGAGCGGGTCAATATGTCGAGCCGGATTCAGGCTGACGCGTCCCTGGGCGTAGGCCGTCATATCGCCGAAATGCTTTGCCACGTAGCCATGGGCGGCCTCGTGTAAAGTAATAGCAAAAATTACCGGAAGCGCATAGATCGCGATATTCTGAATAATGCTATCCATTGGACATTCCAAAAGGCTGGAGGCTTCCTTTGCCTTCCCGTATCACTTCCGGCGTATCCCCGGTCATATCAATGACCGTGCTCATCTCCAGTCCGCACGCGCCCCCATCCAGCACCAGTTCCACCTGATGTTCGAGACGAGCGCGAATTTCCCACGGATCATTAAGCGGAAGCTCCTCCCCCGGCATTATCAGGGTGGAACTCAACAGCGGTTCATTCAGCTCCGCCAACAAGGCCTGAGCGACAGGATGATCCGGTATTCTGACCCCAATTGTATTGCGGCGAGGGGGCTGCAAGCGGCGAGGCACCTCCCGCGTGGCCTGAAATATAAAGGTGTAGCTACCCGGGGTGCTCATTTTCAGCAGCCGGTATTGGCGATTATCAACTTTAGCGTAATGCGAGATTTCTGCGAGGCTTCGACACATCAGAGTAAAGTGGTGTCGCTCATCCATTTGCCGTATCGCCCGAATCCGAGTCATGACGGCTTTGTCGCCCAACTGGCCGCCAAGGGCATAGCAGGAATCGGTGGGGTAGGCGATCACCGCTCCGGCACGCACGATAGCGGCTGCCTGCCGTATCAGACGTAATTGTGGATTTTCCGGGTGAATCGAAAAGAATTGAGCCACAAGAAAAATAGCGGATTATTTTTATCAATGTCGCCAATGATCTACCCCTGATACATCATGCCGGCGCCAAGGCACGGCGGGGCAATGAGGCAGTGAGGGCAGGGGCAATCACGGGTACCTCAGGTGATACATACCGGCTACTCGATATGGCACCATGGCGGCAGGCCAGGGAAAACTGCAACTTACCCAGCTTGGATCGCTTCATTCCAGTCATGCCATACCGGCCGACAGATCGCGGGCAGCGCAGGCATTCTCCCCAGATCAAAGTAGCTTTCCCCGGGGCCATGAAAATCCGAGCCGCGGGAGGCCAGCAAGCCCAGCCGCTGGCTATGCCGCGCAAACTGCATCGACTGCTCCGGCGTATGACTGCCGGTGATCACCTCGATAGCCTCCCCGCCGAGTGCGCGGAATTCCTCCAGTAGTTCGTCCATCGCTTTCCTGCTCAGCTTGTAACGGCCGGGATGAGCAATTACAGCTCTGCCCCCGCTGGCGCGTATCCAGCCGACCGCATCACTTAGCGGCGCCCATTGATGGGGCGCATAGCCCGGCTTACCCTTCACAAGGTATTTCTTGAAGACTGCCTTCACATCTCTTGCGTGGCCCTGCTGGACCAAGAAGCGCGCAAAGTGCATGCGACCCAGCAGGTGCCCCTCTCCTGCGTTGCGGGAAGCGCCTTCAAAACTGCCATGAATTCCGATCTTGTCCAGTTGCGTGGCAATATTACGAGCGCGTACCATGCGGCCATTGCGTATGGACGACAAACCGCAGGCGAGGTCGGGATGTTCCGGGTCAATTCCCAGTCCGACGATATGAAGAGTTTGTCCGCGCCAGTCCACCGAGATCTCAACACCATTGATCAAGGTGATATTCCTTTCGGCGGCCATCGCGCGGGCTTCGGCCAAGCCACTTACGTCGTCATGATCGGTCAGGGCGAGAATGTCAACCCCCCGCGCAGCGGCGTGCTCGACCAATTGTGTCGGCGTAAGGAGACCGTCCGAAACAGTGGAATGGCAATGCAAGTCGATGTTCAGCATCATGAAGGAGGATAGTTGCGCAAAGCGAGAGCCGCATCATAGCATAAGGGGGGCGATGAAATTGAATCGCAACAACGGATTGGTCGCCCGAAATCTCAACCCGCCCATCTTAAGAGAAACCGGAAAGTTTCCGGTAGAGTAGGATACCGAGTCACCCAGCTTAGACGGAATAAATGGACTTTTTGCCAATTTTTATCGACGTAAGAAATCGCGATTGCATGGTGGTCGGCGGTGGAGAAGTGGCTGCCCGCAAAGCGGCGCTGTTACTACGCGCCGGCGCCCACGTGACTATCATCGCGCCTCGGCTCTGTGAGGAACTGGACAGCCGATTATTGGAGCAGCGTCGGGAACAACCTGGGAAACGCCTGGCGCAAGCAAGGATCACACATCGTGCGGAAGTGTTTCGTTCTGATCATCTTGCCAGTGCCGTTCTTGTCATCGCTGCTACCGATGACGCCGCAGTCAACCGGGAGGTATCGGAAGTCGCCCGAGGATTACGTATTCCGGTCAATGTGGTGGATGACCCGGCTTGGTGCTCTTTCATCATGCCCTCGATTGTGGACCGTGCGCCCATTCTTGTCGCCGTTTCCAGCGGGGGGGCCTCGCCTCTATTGGCCAGGCTGCTGAGAGCTCGACTGGAAGCCATGATACCAATGCGGTATGGCCGTCTTGCAGCGTACGCGGCCCAATTCCGCGAGCAGGTCAAACAGCGCTTTGCGGCGCCTCAGATGCGGCGCAGATTCTGGGAAAAAGCATTGCAGGGGCCGTTTGCGGAAATGGTGTTCGCCGGAAGGGATCAGGCGGCCGAAGCGTATCTGAAGCGTTTGCTCGATAACGGAACGGATGAGGCAAGCGGTGGCGAGGTTTATCTGGTGGGGGCCGGCCCGGGCGATCCGGAACTGCTGACTTTGCGCGCGATGCGCCTGATGCAGCAGGCGGATGTGGTCGTGTTTGACCGTCTGGTGTCACCTGAGATACTTGACATGGTTCGCCGCGACGCGACCCGGATCTATGCCGGCAAGGAACGCAGCAAGCATGTGATGCCGCAGGAATCGATCAACCAATTGCTGGTACGGCTGGCGAAAGAAGGCAAGCGCGTGCTGCGGCTGAAAGGCGGAGATCCTTTTATCTTTGGCCGCGGGGGTGAGGAAATTGAAACCCTTTCCAGCCACGGCATTCCTTTCCAAGTCGTGCCTGGCATTACCGCCGCAACGGGTGCTGCGTCGTACGCAGGTATTCCCCTCACCCACCGGGATTTTGCCCAGTCGTGCGTCTTTGTCACCGGCCATCTCAAGGATGGCACCGTGAACCTGGATTGGCCCATGCTGGCGCGGCCAAACCAGACTATCGTGGTCTATATGGGACTCCTTGGACTATCTGAGTTGTGCCGCCAATTGATCGCGCACGGACTGCCCAGCACAACACCGGCCGCAATCGTGCAACAAGGAACCACGCATAAGCAGCGGGTATTGACGGGCACGCTGCAAACCCTGCCCAATTTGACGGCGGCCGCCAGATTAACTCCGCCAACCCTCATTATCGTAGGGGAGGTCGTGAAGCTGCATGGGAAACTGGCGTGGTTCGAGCCACAACGCGATGTGGATGCCCGTGACGCGACCGCTGCCGGTATTTCCAGTGGCGGATAGCGCTTGGGCGCGCCCTGACACTATTTTATTCCGTTTAAAAAAGGCCGATCAGCATCCTCGTGCCAAGCAAGTATAGCAGCAGAACAAAAATTGTCCTGAGCGCGCCCGTCGGTATGACGTGCGTCGTTCTGGCGCCCAAGGGCGCGGTGAGCATGCTGGCGAGCACGATCCACCCCAACGCCGGTATATGAACATACCCCAGGCTGTACTCCGGCAACGGCTCCGATTGAGCCATGCCATTAAGGACATATCCAATAGCGCCGGCCACAGCGATGGGAAAGCCCACCGCGGCCGCGGTACCGATAGCCTGCTGCAGTCGCACGTTGCAGAGGGTCAGAAATGGGACCGTCAGCAGGCCGCCGCCGATAGCGACGAAGCTCGAAACTGCGCCAATGATGCAACCGACGCCGAGCATGCTCGGCCCGTCCGGCAGTTTACGGCTGGGTTTGGGCGCGATTTTCAGCAGCATCTGTGTGGCTGCGTAAAAGATGAACACCACAAAGATGATGCTGAGCACGCGGCTGGGCAACATGCCCACCAGCGTGGCGCCGCCCAATGTCCCAATGATGACTCCGGGCGTGATATGTTTCACGACTTGCCAGTTTACCGCCCCATGCGCATGGTGAGCGCGCAGGCTGGAGGCGGAGGTAAAAATGATCGCGGCCATGGTCGTGCCAAGGGCGAGGTGCAGGATGCGATCGGGCGGGAAGTGCTGGGCGGTAAAGATAACGGTGAGCACCGGTACCAGAATCAACCCGCCGCCGATACCCAACAATCCGGCAAAGAAGCCGACAACTGCGCCCAACAGCAGATAAGCCGGCCACCACTCCACGTCAAGCTTGGCCGAAATGCGTACTTGGCTTGAGCATTTTTTGCTGACTGTCTGTTTGTAAACCCGGCTGCGGCCAGCCCATCAAATAATATCCATGACGAAATTCCACTCGGCCGGATCCACGGGCGTAATGGAAAGGCGATTCCCGGTTTGCAGAATTCTCATGCCTGCCAGTTCCGGGTGGTTCCGCAATTCCTTAATGCCAACGAGACGGGTTTTTCTGACGAACCTCACATCCACATTGAACCAGCGCGGATTTTGTGACGTTGCCTTCGGGTCGAAATATTTACTGTCGGAATCGAACTGGGTTGCATCGGGATACGCCAGTTTACAAACCTCGGCAATACCAGCAATCCCTGGCGCCGGACAGCTCGAATGATAGAAGAATACCTGGTCGCCCACGCGCATCTGGTCGCGCATGAAGTTGCGGGCCTGATAGTTCCGCACCCCGTACCAAGCGACAGTTTGCTCAGGCATCGAGGCGAGGTCATCAATGCTGACGTCTGACGGTTCCGATTTCATCAGCCAGTAACGCATATTAATTCCAGAGAGTTCTCATGAGTTCCGATAACCGTTGATTGTTATAGATATTAAAATTTTTTATGGCTGGATTGCTCCCCAGACGTCCTATAGAACCGACTATATCTTAATGGAGGAAATTCATCTATGCTGCTTATAAATACGGTTCTAATTTAGAGGCGAATCCAATGAAAATAAGGGTATCTCGTCTTGCTCTGTTCGCTGCAATTCTGTTTCTGCCCGGTATAAACCATTCCCACGCCGGCACTTATACCGTCACGGCCCTCCCCAGCCCACCGGGTGCGATTTTCGACGCTCCCAGTGCTCTCAATAATTCGGGCCAGGTAGTTGGAAACAGCCTCGTCGCGGTTGCCACAGTGCATGCCATGCTGTGGGACAGCGGCACCGTGATCGACCTGGGAACATTTGGCGGGAGTTACAGCTACGCCAACGCTATTAACGACTCGGGCGTGATTGTTGGGTTCAGTAATACTTCGACCGATAATAACCGTCCCACGCTCTGGAATGGCGGTTCAGGCGTTGATCTGGACCCGTCGAGCGAAGCGGGAGGCAGCGCCGCAGATATCAATAACTTGGGGCAGATTGTTATAAACAGGTCAGTCGGTCCCGGGACTTCACAATCCGTGCTTTTGAGCAACAATACTTTCACCGAACTGCCCCTATTTCTGGGCAGCAGAGTTTATGGCAACGCGAAGGCCATCAATGACTCTGGAAAAATCGTGGGATCCATTACTGACCTTGATTCCCTTCGAACCCGCGCCGTCCTGTGGGATGGGAATACCGTTACGGACTTGGGAACACTGTATGAGAACTTCAATTCCGCGAACGATATAAACAATGCCGACGTCATTGTGGGGGCAAGCGTGGTCGCCGAGGGGATATGGCATGCCACACGCTGGTCGGAAACGGGCATCACCGATCTGGGTGCACTGACTCCCATAACCGAGGGAAGTGGCCGCAGTGAAGCCAACGCCATCAATGAGGCCGGCCAGATTGTAGGTTACAGCATACTTGACGGGAATCCCCGCGCGACTGTCCAGCACGCGACATTGTGGGATGGGGAGGCGATAGTAGACCTCAATCATGCCCTCGATCCTGCTTCGACCCAGTTCGGCTGGAATATTGTGAATGCATACGATATCAACGATAAGGGCTTTATCGTGGCGGAGGCGTGGCATGAGGGCTTCCAGCACGCTGTTTTGCTGACTCCCGTCCCGGAACCGGAAGCTTTCATGATGCTGCTGGCCGGTCTTGGAATGCTGGGTTTCAAATTGCGGCGCGATAAGGCTGGTTAAATAGTCCAGGGTCTCCTCGGAAGAGCAGATGATGATGAGCACGGGGAGGCCGCCACGGCGCGAGCCCTTCTGCCCTGGGACAGCTCTGCCACGTCCGTCATTTCGCCGTAAGAAAGATGATCGTACTTCTCCCGCAGTTCGGCGGGAACCAGCCGCTTGGCGATTTGACAGATTTCAAGATATGTCATGGTTTCTCTCCTGCTTTTTACAGAATCATGCATGTCTAATTCCCCTTATCCCCCTACCCTACTTGAACCGCACGGTTGGAGTCGGTCAAATCGTGGGTGAAAAAATGAGTTTAAGTCCTTTATCTTACTTCTCGGGTGAGCGCGCTTTGAGCCATTTATCCGACTTTGCGGCCTTGCGCATGGCTCTCCGATATTGAGTGTCGAGATGAGGGTGTACGAGTGGTAATTGGATACCATCGCCCACACGTGGCCCCGATCGTTGCGGATATGCATGCGGAGTGCCAGGCGGCGAGCATATAGGAATAATAACCGGGCTGGATTACAGGCTCAGGTCTGATGTCCTATCTGGATAAATGGCAAGATAGTTGGGATTGAACAGTCCAGCTTTAGCAAACGATGCGCTTCAGAACGCAACGGTTACCTGATTCCGAAGTGAGACGCGACCAGCGAATGGGCTGAGATGATCGATTCATTTGGTCGACTTCTTGCCCAACGGCACAAGCCCGAACGCATAGCGCTTATAGACGTCGATAGGCGGTTAGCCAAGATTACGTGCCCCTCTCTCCCAATCTCTGATCCCTCCCGGCACAATGCGAAATAGTGGATGGGGCTCAGGCATAATGATGCCTCCAGGATGTTGGTGCAGATGAGGCGCCCGTTTCCTCAGCTTTCCGCCCAAGTGAGCCCACTCCCAGAGAAGCTGTCCATCTGTTTCCTCGATTTGTCCCACGTTTCCCGTTTCCTGAATTTTTTCTGTATCGAAGTGATACCCTCGCCGATCAGCTTCTGCGGCAAGGCCAGCCAAATATGCGCCCACCGCCATAAGCGGCTGAGGATGCTGCCTAAACCGGATTAGCTGGGGATGATGCGTGTAGCCGGTGGTCGATCCCGACAATACTTTTTGCGCCAACAGCGCTTCTCTCCAGGCACCTGTTAGCCCTTTGGCATCCAGATAGCGGGGATGGAGCGTCCACAAGCGCATGGCAGCAATACTTTCGTCGATATGGTCTAGGATAAGAGCTTAGCGTGTGACGATAGCGGTGTCATGGAAAATCCGGAAGAAACGATCAATCACAAGCCGCTGCTGAAACGCCGCAAGCTTCTTCTATCCGCGCTTTCGACCGGGTTGACGGCGGTCGCCGGCCCGCTTCATAGCCAACTAGCTCAAACGGATGCGAAGGTAACGAAGAACAGCGTGCAAAATCGTTCTGACGTGGGTGCACAAAATTCCACCTTGCTCACACTGTTTCTCTGCGGCGACGTCATGACCGGGAGGGGAATTGACCAAGTATTGTCACATCCCGGCAACCCTGTCCTCTACGAGGAGTATATGAAGAGCGCGCTCGGTTACGTTCAGCTTGCCGAAGAAGCAAACGGTCTGGTCCCGAAACCGGTAAGTTATTCGTATATCTGGGGTGACGCGCTTACCGAACTGGAACGAAGACAGCCGGCGTGCCGTATCATCAATCTGGAAACCGCCGTTACCCGTAGTGAGGACGTGCAGGAGAAGGCGGTGAATTATCGGATGAATCCAGAGAATATTCCCTGCATCACTGCCGCAAGGATCGATTGCTGTGCCCTGGCCAACAACCATGTTCTGGACTGGGGATATTCCGGCCTTGCCGAAACGCTGAGCAGCTTGAAACAGGCAGGGCTGAAGACGGCAGGCGCGGGCCGCAACATTCGAGAGGCGCAAGAACCGGCGGTGCTTCCGCGGGGGCGGGGCCGTGTGCTGGTGTTCTCGTTTGGATCGGAAACCAGCGGTATCCCATTCAATTGGCTCGCCAGGGAGAACAGACCGGGTGTCGATCTGTTAACCGATTTTTCTCCTGAAACAGTCTTGGAAATTCGCAAGCGCGTCACGTCAATAAAGCGCCCGCGCGACCTTGTTGTCGGTTCGATACACTGGGGCGGGAATTGGGGGTATCAAATTCCGTACGCACAGCAAGCGTTTGCCCATCAGTTGATTGACGACGCAGGCGTGGACGTCGTTCACGGCCACTCTTCTCATCATCCGCAGGGGATGGAGATTTATAAGGGCAAGCTCATTCTTTACGGCTGCGGCGATTTTCTGAACGATTATGAAGGGATCTTAGGCCACGAAGCTTATCGGGGAGATCTGACCTTGATGTATTTTGTACGCCTCGATGCATCGACGGGTACGCTGGTCGGCCTGGAAATGGCCGCGATGCAGATGAAGCGCTTCAGGCTCAATCACGCTTTAGCGGACGATGTGCTATGGCTAAAGGAAACCCTGGACCGGGAAGGCAAAAAGTTCGGAAATTGGGTGGAACTGGGGGCGGATAATACTTTGACGCTGCGGTGGGCCTGATAAAAAAGAAACCATCAAGGTTGGCCAGCGCCGGGCAATCTTAAAAATTCACGCCGCGTCTTTGGTCCGTAAGTGAGGAAGTGTGGTTCCGGATGTTCGCGGTAAGCTAGCCGCCTGTGGGCGATGGGGTCGCGGCTGATGAACTTCTTAACTTCATCCGCGCTGATGGAGTAGACCCGCGCTGCATTGAGTCCAAAAATTTTGGCCCGGAGTTGGGGCGTAATCTCGGCATAATCGTGTTTCGCGCGTAATTCGGGCGCAATCTGGAACGTGCGGAATGCCTGGATCTGATCCTGGGGCGACCCATACCAGATGGAGTCGGTTCCCCATAGCACGTTATTCTCGCCGCAGTATTTCACCAGTTTGCCCAGCACATGCGCAGCAGCGTCGGGGTCCCGCATCAGGTAGCGCCAAGTACTGCCCAGTTCGGCGTAGACATTGCTGTTCGGCGCGACCTCGTTATCGATAAGCGAGCGGATGAGGGTATCAATGCCGTCGTCCGCTCCTTTACCCTGGAAGGCCCGTTCCGGGACGCTGGTAACAAAGCCCGAATGGTAGACCAGGAACGAAACGTCCGGAAAGCGTTTAGCAACGATGCCGATGTCGCTGCATTGGCTGTGTTGATAGGATTGCTTGCCGAAAGGCAACCCCTTATGCACGCAGATCACCTTGACGCCGAGCTTGCGCGCTTTTTCGATAAACCGCATGCCAATCTCGTCCGACAAAAAGTAGCCGTTTCCCCCGGGGCCAAATTGGGTGTAGGTTTTCCAGGCGGATACGCCCCAGCGTTCCTTCAGTTCGTCCATCCGTTCGAGATCGCCCGCCTGATTGGGGTTGACACGGCCATGGAGGAGCAAGCGGTGCATCCCTTCCATGCGGTCGATTATCTGCCGCACGGCATCCGCACCCTGGATGGTGAGCGGTTCCGCGTCGGGCTTGGAAGGAACAAAGGAAAGCACCATCATGTCGGTATCGGAATCGAGGAACACGTCCTTGATGAACTCATCCGGGCCAAGGCAACGCAAGTAGCTGTGCGCCCCTGGCTCAGCAGCGAGCGCGCAACCGGTCTTGGGCATCTGGCTCAAGGGTTTGGAACCGGGCGGGAGCTTTTGCAGCCAGGGTCCGTTGGGGTCTACGAAGTGGCCCTGCACATCAAAGATGAATTCGCCTGCGACACGGCCTATTTGCGCCTGCGCCAGTTCCGGTTCAAGCGCTGCTTCCGGCAACAGATCGAAAAATCCACCCGTCTTTCCCGCTGCTGCGTTGGCGCTATTGAACGCCAGCAGTGTGGATGCCGCACCGCAGGCAGAGATTAGAAATTTTCTTCGGGAAAGGGCCAACCGCTTCGCGTTTTGGGTAGCCGCTTCGTGCGCGAGGCGATTCGCAGCGTGATTGACGGGGGAGAGGGGCACCGGAGAAAATTCTCCGTTGGAGGTCGAGTCAAGCTTGATCGGCAACCGGGCACCATCGAGGTCCAATTGAGGCATATTGCCATGCGTTTGATTCATCTTGAGGGGTCCCCTTTCCAACGAAGGTCAAAATGGAGTGTGCGGCAATTCCTATGTCGAGGCCAGCCGCCAGCCAGACGTTATCGCGGCGGGATGACAATCCGCTTTTTCTTTCTTATCTCACCTGAACATGGCGTGGCGACCTAGGGGCGACGCGTGTGATATTGCTTCAGTCTGGCGTGTAAATAATGATGACCGTTGTGACTCGATCTACAACTATAGTCGAACTATCTAAAATCATTGGTCGATTTTATTACGCGCGCCGAATTTTTTCGACAATGGGACATCCGCAATCGTATAGCTGGCTCCTCCTCACCAGTATTATTATTTTGATTGTATAAAAAATGAGCAAAACATGAGATGTGCGAGGAGCCTTGCGAGGCTGCGCATTTCTTCGCATTTGATCGGGCGCCGCCATATGCAGAGCGGCAACCTGGTGTTGAGGCGAGGCCCGGTAACAAAAAAAGCGGCGGAGCCGCTTTTTTTGTTACCTAATAAGGTCCCCGCAAATGCCGTCAGGCCATTAATCTTGAACCTTAAGGTCCAAGGCGGTCACCTGCCGGACGCATCAGGCGCTTCCGTATAGGACGCGCACAACAGCATCACGTTGGCTTGCAACCAGTTCTTAAAAAGTTGGTTCAAAGAATATAGGCCAAAAACAAACACCGCAGGGAACAACTCTTATCATTTTTACCTGAGCCCCATTTGGGCCAGGTATCCGTCAGTTCCCTGAGGGATGCAAATGAAAAAATTCATTCCGGCTGACTTGAGATCAAGTAACGTGGACTAGAACAAGTTGTCCTGTTCCGGCATTACCGCATCAAGCGCTGCCTGCATGTGATCGATTCTACGCCTAAATTCTTCCATGTCAAACCCCTCCCTGGTCCTTGCGGTGAGCAATTCATGCGTGATGTTGAGCGCTGCCATGATAGCGATGCGCTCCGAACCGGCCACTTTTCCACTGTCACGGATTTCGCGCATCCGTTTATTGAGATAAGCAACTGCTTGCAATAGCTCTTCGCGTTCGCCGGCTGGGCAGACGACGCGGAATTCGCGTCCCATGATGTTGACATCCATGGTGTTGCCAGTGTTCATTGTTCGCTTTCGGGTAGTCTTATGAGGAGGGCTTCAAGGCGGCTGGCAGCCGTGTTTATTTTTTCTGCCTGGTGCTTGTTTTCGCTGATGACGCTGGCCAATTGTTGGCGCAGTTGGATGTTTTCCGAGCGGAGTTGCTGACATAGCCGCACGAATTGATCAATTTTTTCTTCCAGGGCGCTCAGTTCCGATTCCATCGAGCCACTATAGTTGTGAAATCCCTATCGCGTCAACTGATAACAAGATTTTTTAAATGTAGTTTCCAACCTGTCCCTTGTTGCCCGGTGCTCATGTTCAGTCTGCGAGATAGCGGGGGAACCATCTCAACGATTCAGTCCAAGGCTGCCCGGGTTCTGGTAGAATCCCGCCACGTTTGAGGTGCTTCGGCCGTGTTACGGTCGAGTTAAACGGGAACCAGGTGAAGAAACTCCGCACAAGTTCGACGGGTTGCGTCGAGCCTGTCAGAGCCTTCTGATGCCTGGGCTGCCCCCGCAACGGTGAGCAGGTGTGGGCGTATCAAAATCTCGACGAGTCCTCTCAGGACTTAGTCGAGATTTTGCGATGTCACTGTGAACGCTCCAGTTCATGGGAAGGCGATACGCCAAGTCCTGCAAGCCCGGATACCGGCCTTGAATCATTACGGAAATATCGCGTGGGGCGGTATCCTGATCGATATTTTTCGCTCAAGGCATCTCCGCGGTATTTTCTTGTTAATAACATGGTGGACGGTGGGTCCGCCAACACAAGCAATACTGTCGGGCATGTTACGCAAACTCGTTTTCCCTGTTTTTCTTCTTACCTCGTCTTCATGGTCGATGGGGTCCGACGGTCTGGCAAGTAAACCGCTTGAGGAAGTCGTGGTAACCGCCACGCGTTTCAGCCAGCCTGTCGACAAGCTGCCCATTGGGGTGTCCATTATCACCTCGGAGCAGATAAAAAACAGCGCCGCCATTACCCTGCCCGAGCTGCTGCAGCAACTCGCGGGCATCCACACCCGCAACGTTGACGGTAGTCCCGACCCGCAGATCGATATGCGCGGATTCGGCATTACCGGTAATCAGAATACCCTGGTTCTGCTCGATGGCCAGCGAATGAATGAAAATGAACTGGTGGGTATTCGCTTCTCAACGATACCGCTGGATTCAATCGAACGTATCGAGGTGCTGCGGAGCAGCGGCGCTGTGACATATGGTTCCGGTGCCACTGGCGGCGTGATCAATATTGTTACCCGCGCTGCCGCTCCTGGAAAGGTGGCCGGTAATGGCGGTGTTTCCTTTGGCAGCTACGGTGGGACTGAAGTCAAGGGCGCGTTGGATGTGGCGGGTAAGAACCTCGGCCTTGCTCTAACTGGTAATGCGCTTGAAACGGATAATTACCGTGTCAACAATGCATTGCATCAGCTGAACCTCCAAGGAGATTTACGCTACAGGTTCGCTACCGGCCGGGCATTGTTGAAATTCGGCGTGGATGACCAGAAGCTGGGGTTGCCTGCTACTCGTACTGAAGCGCAACTGCAAACCGACCGCAGAGGGACGGCGACCCCGCGAGATTACACCACACGGGATGGCGCTTTTGTAACGCTTCGCGGGGAACATTCGAACAGGCTCGGCGATTTCGCCGCGGATTTTTCCTTCCGTAACAACCACCGTACGGCGTTATTCGACGATTACAGTATCGATTTCTTTAACTCCAAAGCATTCATCAATTCGCGGTCGGACGTGTGGTTGTTCAATCCGAGGGTGAAATTGCCTTTTCAGTTCTTTGGCATGGATCACGAACTGATATTGGGCGCGAATCTGGAGTGGTGGGATTATCGCTCCAGGCGTTCTACCGGACCGGAAACAGTGCCTGGCGCAGCTTCAGCGGATGTTTCACTGGCCGATATCGTCGCTACCCAGCAAAACCGCGCAATTTATCTGCAACACATCGCTACATTACCTAAAGGTACGGTGTTATCACTCGGTGGGCGGTTGCAGTGGGTGGACAACCGCGCCGATGACCGCCTCAGTGCGGCGCCTTACGCTCGCGATCAACAGAGTCGTACGGTCTACGCCTATGACGTGGGTCTTCGCCAGCCGGTGAGATCTTTCTTCTCGTTTTATGGAAAGTACGGTCGCAGTTTCCGGATTGCCACGGTGGATGAAAGTTACAATCAGTTCGGCGGTCCTGCGTTCGATTCGATTGTCAAAATACTCGAGCCCCAGACTGCTCACACAGGGGAGTTGGGACTGGATTACCGGCAGGGAGCAGTACGCGCACGGACGTCGATTTACTCGATCAATCTCAACAACGAAATCAGCTTCATCAACATTGACCCATTCCTGTTCTTCGCGAATATCAATTTACCGCCTACCCGACGGCAAGGCGTAGAAGTGGAGGGTTCCTGGGCGATCACCAGCGCAATCGATATCTTTGCCAATTACACCCTCACGAATGCGAGATTTCGTGAGGGCACGTTCGGAGGCGTTGATGTTTCGGGAAACCTCATCCCGCTGGTGCCGCGCCACCGGGCTGCGGCGGGCGGCACATTCCGGTTTGGCTCCAATACCAATCTGGCGGCGACCATGAATTACGTAGGCGAACAGGTGCTCGACAATGACCAGGCCAACACCGCGTCCCGCCGCATGCCGGATTACGTCACTGTGGACCTGAAGATCACTCATCAGATGAACAAGTTATTGTTGAGCATGGCGGTAAATAATCTATTTGACGAAAAGTATTTCTCTTATGCTATTCGCAACTCAGCGGGTACCAGTTTCAACGCTTTGCCGGCGCGCGAGCGCAATGTCTGGTTCACGTTAAAATACCAGTTCAACTGAGACCCCCTGCGGCATCCAAATATCGCGAGCGTACCTCCGATACATCAACTCTGCCGCCCCATACGCATCCGCTCGGCGGTGGAGGTGATCGACAGTTCTTATCGCCCGCGGACGCAGGTGACATAATACAGGTTTGCCAGATTTCGCGGTTTCGCCTTCTCCCGGTTCTGCTAGGTACGATGCAAAACAGGCAAACAATCCCCAGTCGCCAGTTATGGCGACGCCAAATGAGATATGTTGCACCCCATTGGGAGGTGTTCGTGCTCGCGCTCGGAAGCTTGGTGGCGATGTCGGCGACTGCGCCCGTGCTGGTGGCGCTGGTTCAACCAATGCTGGACAGTGTCGTAGCCGAAAAAAACCTCGAATTGATGCAATTGATTGTGCTGGCGGTTATCGGATTGTTTGCGGTGCGCAGCGTGGCAGGTCACATTGCTGCATATACAACCAACTGGGTGGGCAGCAAAATGGCGATGGACATGCGAGTGGAGATGTTCGACAAGCTGCTAATGCTGCCAGCACGCTACTTCTCTGGCCGTCCTGATGCTGCTGTCTTTGCTGTGATCACATCCGGCGCCACCCGGCTGGCCGAAGCTTTTATGGCTGCGGTAACCGTGCTGGTCAAGGACACGTTTACCATTGTCGGATTGCTGGGATGGATGTTCTATATCGACTGGATATTGGCACTAGCGGCGTTATCGGTATCGGCGGCAGTTTGGCTGATCATGCGATTGACCGGAAAGCGGTTGCAGGGAATAACATCGGAAGTTGGTCAAACAATGGATGGCCTGTCCAAAGTCCTGGAGGAATCTGCGGAGCATTACCCGGTGGTCAAGCTCTACGGTGCCGAGGAATATGAAATCGAACGCTTGCGCAAGCAAGCGGAGCGTATTCATCTCGCCGCGACCAAGCGGACGGCTGTGGCGTCGCTGGGTGTTCCCTTGGGGCAGATATCCATCGCCGTCGCGTTGGGTGTAGTCATCTATCTCGCAGCTCAGCACTCGTTCGCGGATAAGATCACTGTAGGAGGGGTGGCGTCTTTAGCCGCAGGCATGGTAATGCTGATCGAACCGATAAGGCGAATTGCAGAGATGAAGGAATCGTTGGGAAACTGGCTGAATGCTGCTGATAGCGTGTTTTCACTTCTGGATCGCGGCGTTGAGCGAGACGAGGGAACAATTACCGTTGAGCGAGTGTATGGTGAGTTGAAGTTCGTGCACGTTAGCTGTCGCCCTGAGCCGGACACGGGGCCCGATGACCAGTCTGGCGCAAGAGACGATCAAGACCTGGAAACAAGTGCTTCGCTTCGGGACGTTACGTTGACCATCAAACCCGGCCAATTAGTGGCGTTTGTGGATTTTTCAGGAGCAGAGTCTGCCAAGTCTGTTTTAATTAACCTCGTGCCCCGTTTCCATAATCCTACATCTGGAGAGATCCTTCTCGACGGCCATGATCTGCGGAGCCTCAAGTTAGCCAGCCTGCGCGCCAATATTGCACTGGTATCCGCAGGGGCAACGGAGTTTAATGACACGATTGCCGCGAACATTGCTTTTGGTGCCATCAACCGGGCAACAGAGGGCAGCATTACTGCCGCGGCGCAAGCTGCTCACGCATCGGAGTTCATTCGCAAGCTGCCGCAGGGGTTGCAGACGATGGTTGGGGAACAGGAGCAGAAACTTTCCGACGACCAGCGGTTGCGTATTGCGATTGCCCGAGCTTTACTAAAAGATTCCCCGATTCTGCTACTGGACGAGACGTTCGATACGGTAGACCCTGAAGCGGCGCGTCATGTAGAGGCGGCTGTTGAAACCGTGACTCGGGGGCGGACCACGCTGGTCTTCGAGCCTCGCCTGCCCACCCTGAAAAGAGCCGATTCCATAGTGCTGCTTCAAGAAGGTCGCATCATCGATATCGGTCGACATCGGGAGCTGCTGGCACGCAGTCGGCCATATGCTAAATTTTCGCAAACCTTGCTGAAACCAGAGAAAGTGGTGGCGTTTAACTATCGCAAAACTTATCGGGAGATTGACTAATGTCGAGCCGGGAATGGGGGACGCCGGGTTGGTTTGGCGGCTCCTGGCCAGAGTACTCCGGCACCCATTTTTTCAACTCCTGTTTGACTTCCTCATCACTGAGCACAGGGTGTTCATTAAGCCATCCGAGCAGATCCTCGAGCCATTGTTTGTCGACCTGACGTGCCTGGGCGATGCGCAATTTGGGATGAGGTGTGGGTAGAGTACTCTCATCGTCGGCCAATAATTCCTCATAGAGCTTCTCCCCGGGACGCAACCCATTGTAGACGATTTGTATATCGTTTTCGCTCAACCCGGAGAGACGAATAAGGTCGCGTGCGAGATCGGCAATTTTTACCGGTTCGCCCATATCAAGCACGAAGATTTCACCGCTACCGTTGTTTCCACCCATCAGCCCAGCTTGCAAAACCAATTGCGCGGCTTCGGGTATGGACATGAAGTAGCGCGTTATTTCAGAATGCGTGACCGTTATTGGTCCTCCTTTTTCAATCTGTTCCCGAAATTTGGGAATGACGCTGCCCGCGCTACCGAGCACATTGCCAAAGCGAACCATGACGAAACCGGGTACTTGCAGACCACTACCTCGAGTCAGCAATCCGGCCACCGATTGCTGCAGTGCCTGGCATACCATCTCGGCCAATCGCTTGCTGGCACCCATCACATTGGTGGGGTTGACGGCCTTATCGGTCGAAATCAGTACGAATTTTTCCACTCCATGCTCAATCGAGGCCTGGGCAAGAACGTAGGTCCCGAGAACATTGTTAAGGACAGCTTGCCAGGCGTTTTCCAGTTCCATCAGGGGCACATGCTTGTACGCCGCTGCGTGAAACACGACTCCCGGCCGGTATCGTGAGAATATCTGGCCCAGGCGCGCCTGATCCTTGACATCGCCTATCGTGAATGCCATTGGAATGTGCGGAAAATTTGCCTGGAATTCCTGTTCCACGTTGTAGAGCGCAAATTCGTTCAATTCAAGCAGTACCAGTCGGCCGGGTTCAAACTTGAGGATCTGGCGACACAATTCCGAGCCGATCGAGCCCCCCGCGCCGGTTATCAATACCGTTTTTCCGGCCAGCAAGCCATGCAGGCCGGCATTGTCCAGGACAACTGGATCACGTCCCAGCAAGTCTTCCGGTTCGACAGTACGGATTTGGGAGACCGTAACTTTGCCGCTGATCAGGTCCTCATACGAGGGGATGGTAAGCGCCTTTATCCCGGCAGCCGCACATATTTCGAGCGCTCGGCGGCGGTCGCGGTGGAGCCGGTCCGGCTTGCGCCGGTTGGGTTGAGAGCGGGGAGACAACCGGCGGTCGGGAACAAAAGAGGTCATCGCGATGATGGCATGCCCAATCCCCAGCTTCTGGGTGATCACCGGCAACTCGCTGATCCGCCCAAGAACTTTGAAACCGTGCAGCATCAGGCCACGTTTTGCGGGATCATCGTCCAATAAACCCACGACCTTCCACTGCACGCTACGTGTGAGTTCTTTAAGCAGCGTGACCGCGGCATCGCCTGCTCCGAGCACCAGGACGAGATTGCCTTCCGTTTTATTTTGACCGTACAGCCGATGTTCTTTCCATAACCGGTACGCAAGCCGGCTGCCGCACATGATGAACAGAAGCAGAATCGGCGCCAGCAGCGGCACAGTTCGCGGCACACCCTCGAGTCTCTGCACCATGAATAACGCCAGCGGCACCACAGCCGCCGATCCCAGCACCGCGAACAGGATTCGTTTTAAATCGGGCAGGCTGGCGTAATGCCAGAGCCCGCGATATAGACCGAACCAGAGGAATACCGCCGCGTGTATTGGTATCAGCCATGGCAGGATTTCCTTCAGCGATGTCAGATACAGAGGGGGAATGTCGAAATTGAAGCGGAACAGATAGGCGAGCCACCAGGCAATGGCTGCTGCTGCGATGTCGTGAACAAAGGCAATGATTGTACGTATATTAGGATTGCGCAGTGGCATGCTATGAAGCGCCGGAACGGCGTTCCCAATAGTGGTCAGAAGCACTCATTATGATCAGATAAACCCCGCACCAAGCAATACCGACACAAAATTGAATCGAAGGATCCTGGCGCGTTGCCCACATCGCGCTTGCGCTCGAGGCCAGCATGAGTATATACGCGAGCAGGGCTGTATTACGATGACCCAACCCATGCTGCACCATGCGCTGGTAGTAATGCTCGCGATGCGCCTGCCAGACCTTTTCACCGCGCCAGCCCCGTTTCAGGAGAGTAACAGAAGCATCAGCGATAAATGGCGAAAATACCAGCAGTGGCAACCAGAGGGGCCAATCACCGCTCATCCATCCTGTGAGGCCCATCGCCGCCGCCAGGAATCCTAATGGAACGGAGCCTGAATCGCCCAGAAAAATTCGCGCGGGGTGGAAATTGAACAATAGAAAAGCTGCTGCGGATGCGGCAATACAGAAGTTTGCCGCCGCAAATGCCTCATCCCCCGCGAGCAAGGCGGCCACGCCATAGCAGCCAAAGCCGATCAATGTCATGCCTCCAGCCATGCCGTCGGACCCATCCATGAAATTATAGAGATTGAGCATCCATGCAACTGCCAGTGCGGCAAAGGCCGCAACCAGCCAGCCATTTGTATCGGTTAGCAGCGCGACCGAGAACCAGGCCGCAAACACGCTGTGCATAAGCAGCCGTACCCACACTGGAAGATCATAAATATCGTCGGCGAACGATACCGATGCCAATACGATAACGGGGAGCCATATGCTCAACGGCGGAGAGAGAGGTAGAAGCGCCCATGACGCCAATATTCCCGCCAACAGGCCCAGCCCCCCGGTTCTGGGAATGGCGGTAGCATGAAGGGAGCGGGCGTTAGGATGGTCCAGCACAGCGATATTGCCCTTGATCAACCACCGGACAAGGGCGAGCGTAACGAGGAATGCAAGTGCGGGGGGGGCGACAAGTGTAAGAGAAGAACCGGTTATCATGCTGAATTATAGCTGTTGAGAACAGGAGGCAACACGGCGCAAATGACCCTGGCGAATGCTGCCGCCTGTTTCGATTACGCCTCGTGCGCATATAAAGTGTGCATCTGAAAAAACGTTTTTATTTCCCGGCACGGTGCGCATCCCTTTTCGACCACCGTTTTATGCAGCGGAAGTCTGATATCGTGCTTGGGGTGCGTTGCGCGGCGGGCTTTACCTGACGGACGGGTTGCTGCATATATCGCTCCGCATTAATCTTCCGGAACGTGGATTTTACTTAAGGACGAAGTCGTCAATGAGAAGAGCATCACTTAATGCGCAAATTCTTTTCGGTGCATTTGCAGGCATCTTGCTGGGCCTGGGTCTTGCCATGTTTGAGAAAGAATCGGCAGCCGCGCAAGCGGGGCTGTATCTCGCTGAACTCGTCGGCACGCTATTTATCGATATGCTGAAGATGGTAATGATTCCGCTGGTGTTTAGTTCCATCGCGGTCGGGGTGGCCAACTTGCGGATGCACCGGCAAATGCATCGCGTGTGGAAAGCGACGCTGGGCTTTTTTGTGTTCTCCATGGCGGTGGCCATTATCCTTGGATTGACCGCGGCTAATATATTCCGGCCCGGTGAGGGGCTACAGCTTGAGATGTTTCAATCCGCCATGCAGGGGGTTCAAGCCGGGCAGATGCCGCTTTCCGGTTTTTTTGCACAGCTGGTGCACACGTTGTTTCAGAACCCGGTTGCAGCGCTGGCTCAGGGAAATGTGCTGGCAGTCGTGGTTTTTTCACTTCTGCTTGGAATTGCCCTGGTAATTGGTGGCGAGCGTTACACCAATATTCTCATTCTGCTACAGGAGTTTTTGGAGCTGATGCTGATGCTGGTGGGTTGGATCATGCGGCTGGCGCCGCTCGGTATCATGGCGCTACTGGCAAAGCTTGCGGCCACTCAGGACATGGCCCTGCTCGGCACCCTAATAGAGTTTATCGTCGTGGTGGTTGCGACGACATTGCTTCATGGAGTGGTGGTGCTGCCACTGATTCTTTATCTGGTCACGGGCATGACACCGCTCAAGTTCTGGCGCGGCGCGCGGGAAGCGCTGATAACGGCGTTTGCCACTAGTTCCAGTTCCGCCACTTTACCTGTCACGCTGCGTTGCGTGGAACAGCATTTGCACGTTAAACGCGATATCGCCGGGTTTGTCGTTCCGTTGGGGGCTACCCTCAACATGGATGGCACAGCGCTGTATGAAGCGGCGGCGGCGTTGTTCATCGCCAACCTGGCCGGCATCGAACTCAATCTGGTGCAACAGATGATTGTGTTTGTTTCCGCGATGCTTGCCGCGATGGGCGCGCCGGGCATTCCAAGCGCGGGAATGGTTACCATGGTGCTGGTGCTACAATCCGTTGGTCTGCCTGCTGAAGCCATCGCCATTCTACTGCCCATCGATCGTCTGCTGGATACCTTCCGCACCATGGTCAATGTTGAGGGCGATATGGTTGGAAGCCTGGTGGTCCAGAAACTGGTGCGAGGCCATCCTGAAGTCCCCGGCGTCTAGGCTGAACGTTTCACCTACGGCACGATAGATCGACAGAGCGCGCACGGTGCCTCTCTTTGCCGATGGGCCTACCACTGCGAAGTGTGACATGTTGTCGCGCGGCAATATGTCACATTCCCAAGCCGGTTTTCCCTTTTTACAATATCGCGATCGCCTGGGTTGGCCCGATCTCCCGTAATTGAGGCCGCAAGCAGGCGTGCGTAAAAGACCCGAACTTCTGCGTACCGACTACGGCAGCGAAATCTAGTCACTCGACGAGACAGGGAAGCTGCATCCGCAACTCAACCTGACTGGCTCCTTTAACCATGCTCCTGGACGCCCGGATGTTGGCCATTCTTGTGGGCCATAAATCCGGTGTTGAAAAAAGAGGCGGCGTGGCAACGGTATAAGCAGGAAACACGGCGTTAAGGTGCGACAATTTGCCACATTCCCCTGCGTGACGAAATGAATTATTCTCGTCCAGCTATCATACGTGAGGGGAGATGTGATGAATCGGCGCGCTATAGGGCTTTTTTTTCTGGGTGCCGCAGCAATTGGGCCGGCGATATCGCTCGCTGATCATCCAGATCCAGCCGCTGAGAAAAACCTCGAAAACGCTCCCCGTCCCCCAAAGCCGACGCTGGCGGTAGGCGCAACGCTGGATCATAACGGTCGACTCTGGCTGGCGAGAGTCGAGAAACAGCGTCTGGTCGTTTCATGGTCAGACGATAACGGAATAAATTTCTCCGCCCCGGTTGTGGTCACTCCCGAGCCCGAAAACATCTCGGCGGATGGCGAAAGCCGGCCGAAAATCGCTGTTGCGCGGGATGGCACCGTGCTGCTGACCTGGGTGCAATCTCTGCCGCAGAAATATGCCGGCAATGTTCGTTTCTCGCGTTCGGCTGACTTAGGTCAAACCTTTTCCCCACCGGTGACGCTCAACGAAGATGGTCGAATCACCAGCCATCGTTTTGATTCGCTCGCAATCGACGGCGACGGCAGAGTTATGGTTGCATGGATCGATGGACGCGATCGCGATGCGGCCAAAGAGAAGGGCGAACAATTTTCAGGCGTGTCGCTTTATACGGCGCAATCGTTTGACAATGGCGCCACTTTTCGTGCCAACCGGAAATTTCAGGAGCATACCTGCGAATGTTGCCGGACTGCGTTGACGTGGACCACTGAAGGCCCTGTAGCGATATGGCGCAATATTTTTGGCACTAACACGCGTGATTTCGCCGTGTCGAATCTGGATAAAGGCGGGGTACGGCGGGCCACCGATGACAATTGGCGGATTGATGCGTGCCCGCACAATGGGGCTAGCGTCGCGGCAGATCGCCAAGGCCAGCTCCATCTTGTCTGGTTTACCAATGGAACCGCGCGTCAGGGCTTGTTCTATAAGCGTATTAACGGAGATTGGGAATCAAGGCCGATACCGGTAGGAAATCCTGTGGCGCAACCCAACCATGGTGCGGTGGCTGTAGCGGATAAAACAGTCCTCCTTACCTGGCGGGAATTCGATGGGGAATCCTATTCGGTGCAGATGATGCATTCGCATGACGGCGGCGTATCATGGAGCGAGCCGCTTCGCCTGATGGGATCTGAGGGAATTGCTGACTACCCCATGCCGCTCATTGATAACAAGAAGATCCTGATCATCTGGAACACAGCAAAGGAAGGATTGCGCATCCACTCGCTAGAGCGAGTAACTGCACGCCACCATGGTTGACCCTAATACTCTGGCTCTGCAAGTCTGAGAGTTAATCAGCAAAATTTCGTGGGTCACGCCGTCCTTGTCGATAGCATTTATCGTCAAGAACGGGCTAGAAAATCAAAATCAAAATCAAAATACAAAAATGAAACCTATTGCTCTCGCCTTCGCGAGTTTGCTTTCGACTTCTTCAGCCTTTGCAGCTGAAGGGGTAGAGCAACACAAAAACATCGCCACGGAAAAGAATTTGATAAGCTCTGCCGGCAAGGAAGAGTGGACTAGTGGATCATCGCCGTCTAGCACCAATGTTCTTCAGCAAAGTGCCCAGCCGGGCTCAAGTATCTCATCGACCCCAAATCTGAGCCAGTTGGCCGTACCTAAGGCGCCGGCAGTTGCACCTGCAGGCGCGGATGCGCAAGGAGCGCGACCCCCGGATCCAACCAAGGGTCCTGATTCGAAGCACGCCAAGCAGCCTCCGACCGAGGTGAAAGAAACAGTATTGAAGGAAATGGTCGTTACCGGGGAGACTGAAAAGGATTCACATTACACCTCACCTTCTGTCCGCGTGACCAGGGCGCAGATCGAGCGGCAGAATGCCCAGACCACGGAAGAGGTGCTGAAGTATATGCCGAGCCTGCAAATCCGCCAGCGTTACGTCGGTGATCCGAACGGCGTCCTGGGTATCCGAGGCGCCGACATGTTCTCGACTGCGCGTAATATGGTTTATGCAGATGGCTTGCCATTGCATAACTTCCTGCAGGCGTCCTTCAATGGTGCGCCTCGCTGGTCACTGGTGGGGCCCAATGAGATCGATTCCGTAGATGTTGTCTATGGGCCGTTCTCTGCCGAATACAGCGGCAATTCCATCGGCGGGGTGGTTAACATAAAGACGCGTATGCCGCGCAAGCAGGAATTCTATGTCGAGGGCAGCCTCTTTATCCAGCCCTATAAGCTTTATGGGCCGGATAAGGGAACGTTCATCGGCGACCGCCAATACGTATCCTATGGCAACCGCATTCAGGACAAGTACACGGTATTCCTGGCTTATAACCGCCTTGAAGCGCAGAGCCATCCGCAGTCTTATTTCATCGATAACACGGGATTATTTGACGTCCCCGGGGGAACGCCCGTGACGGGCGGCATTCGCACGCCCGATACGCGCGGCACGCCAAGCATGATCTATGGCGATACGGGTCCGGAGAAAGTGAACACTCACTTGTTCAAGGGCAAATTCGGCTACGACATCACGCCGGAGCTTCAGGCACTCTTTACAGTGGCCTACGAAGATCGTTCACGCAACCAGAATCATCCGAATAACTATGTCCGCGAGCTGAACGGCCAGCCATTTTGGGGCGATTCCGCGCCGACCTGCAACTCTGTCGCCACCTGTGCAACTCCGGGTAATGCTTCGCAGGATGGAACACGATTCGATGTGATACAGCGTGGCTTTGGGGAGAGCCGGGATAAGCGTGAGACGCTGAACCTCGGGTTGCAGCTGCACGGCGCGCTGACTCCCAATTGGAATATCAACACCACAATCAGCCATTTCGACGTTCTCAAAGATATCCGCGCGACAGCCTTCTTCAATCAAAATGATCGAGAAAATACGGGCTCGGGACAGCTTCAGGATTTTAGAAAATTCAGCTGGCTAAACTACGATCTCAAGCTGAGTACGCCGGTCCTCCTGGGCAATGACAAGGTATCGTTTCTGGCTGGATATCACTTCGATCAATATAACCTGAGCTTCCGGCAATACGACCTGGCTGATTACGCCACGCTCACCCGTGGCGCGTTGCAAGCCAATCGTAACAATGACGGTCAAACATCAACTCATGCAATTTTCGCGCAGTCTGCATTCCGTTTCCTGCCGGGGTGGGATGTTACCGCCGGCGCGCGGCAGGAATGGTGGGCAGCTACGAAAGGTGTGGTGGGGAGTCTTTCAGTGCCAGATCGCAATGAATCGGCGCTTTCACCCAAGGTCTCGTTGGGTTATGAGCCCGGACAGTGGAAATACCGCTACTCCTTCGGCCGGGCACATCGCTTTCCCGTGATCGCCGAGCTTTATCAGTCGCTCAGTTCGCCCCAGAGCATCCTCATCGCCAATTCATCGCTCAAGCCTGAAAATGGGGTCCATCACAACTTTATGATCGAGTACGGGCTTTCCAAAGGCTACATTCGTGTAAATGCTTTTCGCGACGATATAAAGGACGCAATCCAGCAGGTTGTATCAGCGTCGGGCATAACGACAAGGAGCGGATTTCAGAACATAGGCGAGATCAGCACGACCGGCGTCGAATTGATCTACGACCAGCGCCGCATCCTTGGCTCCAAATTCGATTTCATGTTCAATGGCACGTGGATGAACGCCAAAGTGGAGAAGGGTCCAATTGTCAGCTTCACAGAGTCAACCGGACAGCAAGCCAACTATGACATGACGGGCAAGCAGCGCATCCGTTTGCCGCATTGGCGGGCGAATTTTTTTGGAACCTACAACGCCACCGAAGCATGGGACATTTCGCTCTCAGGTCGTTACACCAGCGATTCATTCAACGACCCGGATAACCGCGATCACGTCAACAACGTCTTCGGTGCGCAAAGCGATTTCTTTTTCATGGACTTCAAAACCAGCTACCGTCATAAATTCCAGAACGGTCTTAGAAGCCGGTTTTCGTTTGGCATTACGAATTTGAACAACGATAAGGCCTTCGTGTTTCATCCCTATCCGCAACGCACCTATCTGGTGGAGGCAGCGTTCAGTTATTGACTTGCCCAGCGAACGCTATTGTCAGGCTGCGACCCCAGGGGGATCCGGTTCGTTGCCGTAGTGTAATCTATTCAAACAAATTGACTATCCCATCCAGGCCGACGTAATTTATTGCATAGTTTGCCTTTGCCTGGACAACCGGCTTCGCATGGTACGCGACGCTGATCCCGGCTGCCTCCATCATCTTAAGGTCGTTGGCGCCATCCCCTATGGCGATCACCTGTTCGCGTTTCAATCCCAGTTCTTCGCGCACTTTATTCAATACCGCGGCCTTGCCGTGCGCCCCGATGATCTCCCCTAGAACCTTACCTGTCAGCTTGCCATCCTGTATATCGAGCGTGTTGGCGGCGGCGTAATCCAAACCCAGCCGCGATTTTATTCTATCGGTAAAAAACGTGAAGCCACCGGAAATGACCATGGTTTTGAGTCCGGCGGACTTCATCCGCTGAAGCATCTTTTCGGCGCCGGGACTCAGCCGGACGCGATGGTCGTAGACATACTGGAGCGCATCCTGATCTAGACCTTGGAGTAGTGCCGTTCGCTGTCGCAAACTTTCGGCAAAAACAATTTCGCCGCGCATGGTTCTCTGGGTAATTTCCGCCACCTGCGCTTTTATGCCTTGCATATCGGCGATTTCATCAATCGACTCAATTGCCAGCAACGTCGAGTCCATGTCCATCGCCACCAAGCCGAATTCGCCCAGCGAAACCATCGGGTCCACGAAAGCAAAATCGAGCTCGGCTTCGGCGCAATATTCAGTGACATATTCCCGTCGGCTTGCATTTTTCAACCGGAAAGCCTGGCCGGTGATACGGTCGATCTGGTTCGCGCCAGCAAGTTTCGCCAACTCGCGCAGATCCCTGTTTTCGACTTCCATTCCCTGGATGATGAGGTTCATATGCTGTTTAAGTTTTTATAGTCAACCGTCTTCGATAGAGAAGATTGAGGTGATTCACAGATCGAATTGGATCGGCGCGCCCCATCAAATGACCGGAAGCCCAACGGAAGAAATTCATGCCGCATTTGGCTAGGCAAGCCGGTGTATATTTCTCGGGGCTAACCAGGGGGCGTCCGAGCCCTGCAGCTATGCATCGGGCGCAAGACGCTTTAGCGGCAGCGTATTCTGCCAGTAATCGCCGTTTACTTCCATATCGAATTCCTCAAACATCCGAGTTGGGGACGAATTGAATTACTCAATCCTCGGCCAGAAGATATAATCTCACTTGCTTTTTTAAAGCGGCACGCGGCATTGTGACACTCGATGAGTGCCAAGGTAACCGCCAGCGTTTGAAGGTGGTTGCTGGAACAGGGTATTTTTTATGGTCAACCCGCTTAATATCGGAACACCTCTCAGTCGTTCGGCGACACGGGTCATGTTGCTCGGCAGCGGTGAACTCGGCAAAGAGGTCATCATCGCATTGCAACGATTGGGTATCGAAACCATTGCGGTGGACCGTTACCCAAACGCGCCCGGGCATCAGGTCGCGCACCGCGCCCATGTCATTAATATGGCAGACGGCGCTGCGCTGCGGGAATTGGTGGAACATGAGCGGCCACATCTTATCGTGCCAGAGATCGAGGCCCTTGACACAAGCATGCTGATAGAGATCGAGCGCTTGGGAATCGCTCGCGTCATCCCAACCGCGCGCGCTGCGCAGCTCACCATGAACCGCGAAGGAATCCGTCGACTTGCGGCAGAGGTACTTGGCTTGCCTACTTCACCATATGTTTTTGCCAGCACCCTGGAAGAACTGCGCGCCGCAACAGAAGCTGGCATCGGCTTTCCTTGCATCGTAAAGCCGGTAATGTCTTCATCCGGAAAAGGCCAATCCACTATAAACGGCCCGGAACAGGTCGAGTCCGCCTGGAACTATGCTGTGAGTGGCGGCAGGGTAAACCAGGGACGGATAATTGTCGAGGGTGTTATCCCCTTTGACTATGAAATAACTCAGCTTACGATACGCGCACTGGACGTCAGCGGCGGAGTGGAAACGCAATATTGCGAACCCATCGGTCATGTTCAGATTGAAGGTGATTACGTGGAAAGCTGGCAACCGCAGGCAATGTCCGCGCTGGCGTTGCGGCGGGCGCGCCAGATCTCGGCAGCGATTACGGCCAATCTTGGCGGCTTGGGGATCTTTGGCGTGGAGCTATTTGTGAAGGGGGATCAAGTGTGGTTCAGCGAGGTCAGTCCGCGTCCCCATGATACCGGCATGGTAACGATGTGCAGTCAGGTTCAGAGCGAATTCGAGCTTCATGCACGCGCGATTCTTGGCTTGCCCGTGGATACGCGCCTGCGGGAACCGGGCGCAAGCGCCGTAATTTATGGACAGATGGACAAACCCGCGATTACCTTCACCGGAGTAGACGAAGCATTGCGCGTGCCGCGAACTGACCTGCGACTGTTCGGAAAGCCCGAGTCATTCGCCAAGCGTCGCATGGGTGTGGCGTTGGCGAACGGTATTGATACCGTCGAGGCAAGGGAGCGGGCCAAGCTCGCTGCCGGCAGGGTGACTCCATTGGCCAGCGCCGATGAGTAAAGGGAAAGGTAAAGTAAAACCGAGCTTGAGCACCTCTACAGCCGCCGGTAATTTCCGGGTCTGGATGGGTACGAAGGAACAGGGCTGTGTTTGCGGGAATTTCGACCGCATTCCAGAAATTATTTGATCGGTAACCGTGCATCCGATGCGTAAAAACCGCGGGAGATTGGGAGATAAGCAAGTCCATGGGATTTTTTAACCAACGCAACGTGGTGGACGCCGGGCTGGGGCATATCCCAGGCCGGACAATTCTTTTGTTACTTGGCCTAAGTATTGCAGGCTGCAGCATTCCTACCAAACCGAGTGGTTCGGAGCCCGAGCCAGAGCCGATCGTAGCTGCTCCCCTTGCGGAACCGTCGGCGAAGGCACCGTGTGAAATCGAACTTGAAAAGCTCCTCGCGGAAAAAGACGCGCAGCATCAGGAAATTGAACGCCTGCAGAAGGTGCTGGCAGAGAAAGACGCGCATATCCGCAGTCAACAGGTCAGGCAGCAGGATCAGGCCAAGACATTGCAGGAAACCAGCAGTCAAGCTGCTCAGGCCCAGGTAAAGCTGCGACGTTTGGCCACACGCCCTGCCGCCGCCTCGGCTATTGCCGAAGTTGAAATGGTGATGGGAAACCTGAAATCGTCGCCAATCGCCGGGTCCGAACAGATACTACAAATGCAGGCACAGCGGCTGCTAAATGCGGCTACCGCTTCGTACGGGGAAGAAAACTATGCCGCTGCCATGGACCATGCTGCTCAGGCGCGTCAGTTTATAGATATGATAACGAGCAACCGCATGCGCAAGGCTTCGGATCAGGTCACCGTTTCGTTCCAGGTTCCTATTCCGCTGCGCGCGACCAGCAACAGCAATTTGCGACAGAAGCCGGGCTTGAGCTCCGTTGTGGTCAAGACCTTGAAACGCGATTCGCTGATGACAGCCGAGTCCTATCGCGGCGACTGGCTTCACGTAAGTACAGCCGATGGCGGCGCAGGATGGGTATTGAACACGTTGGTGGAAGCACAGGTAGGCAAGCCATAAGGTTAACAATGTCAGAATGCCCCTAAGCTTCGGTTTTTGCCAAAAGAGGACAATAAGCACGGTTGCGGCCAGCGCGCTTCGCCTCATAGAGCGCGTGATCAGCTCGTGCGAATACCTCTGTCGGCATTGTGTCCTCCGGCTGAGATTCAACTATGCCGATACTGACTGTCAGGGAGACTGCCGAGCCTTTCACAGTCGGATGCAGGGCTTCCACCTGGGTACGAACTCTCTCCGCAGTTTTCCAGCCCAACTCTGCTGAAGTTTCGGTAAGGATAATAATGAATTCATCCCCGCCGTAACGCGCGGCGTAATCAATACTGCGTATGGACTGAAGAAGTATCCGCGCTACAGCGGTGAGGATTTCATCGCCGGCGACATGGCCATAAGTATCGTTGAGTGTCTTGAAGTGATCGATATCCAGCATCAGCAACGTGAATGGCCGATGGTTGCGGTTAAAGCGCGCGAGCTGATCTGTCAAGATCGAATCGAGCTTGCTTCGGTTATACAGGCCAGTCAGACTGTCGGTTATCGAAAGTGTTTTGAGCACTTGATTCTGTTGTTGCATCGCTTCATTGGCTGCCATGATCTCCGCGTGGTTGCGGCGGAGGCGGTCTGTCATCTGGTTGAATACCTGTGTAAGATGACCGAGCTCGTCGCGGCGCGTTGCGCTGAGTCGCACCTCAAGATCGCCAGCGGCAATACGGTCAGCGGCGCGTATCAACCGTCTTAACGGCACCACGATCGAACGACCCATCTGGAATGCCACGGCAGTCACGACTAGCACGAGGGCGGCCACCAGCCCTAGAAAGATATTGCGCAGTTCGATCCAAGCGCCATAGACCTCGGCGCGATCCCGTTCCGCCAGGACCGTGACCGAAAGTTCGCTGGCGCCGTCTGCCAATCCGATGACCTGCTTATGTGTTAAACCCTGAAACGCAATCGAGTTGCCGGTTTGTGATCGAAGGCGGCTTAGTAACGCGGGATCCAGTTGGGCCAGTTCGTCCATGTTGGCATAACTGCTGATCAATGTTCTGCCGTCCGAATCAAGCAGCAGCACTTCCCCAGGGGGGGATTTGGTTGCACTTTTCAGGTAAGGTTTCAGGTTACGCAGGTCCAGTACCGCAACCATCGTACCTATCAGTACATCGCCATATGACAACACCGGAACCGCGATGCTGAGTGTCGGCGCGTGATATTGCTTATCCCAATGAGGTGGAACAATCACGCGTGTTTCCAGCCAGTTGCTGGGGATCGTCACGGACGTAGGCATTTCTGCGCTGCTGGCTACGACTTCTCCGGCCGTGTTCACTACCGTCAGTTCCAATATTGTGTCGAGTTTTTCTTGTACTGAACGCAGATAGCGAGCCACGGCAGCCCGATTTTTGCCGCTTGTGTTCGCCGGTCGGCTAACTGTGGTCAACCCTTCAATCACTACGATGGAGGCGGATGTTACCTGCGTCTCGTGTACCCGCTTCTCGACCCAGAGTTCTATTTCACGGATAGCGTAATTGGTGAGAGCGCGGAGCTCACGTGTGACATTATCGTTGATCTGCGCCTCATTTTGCCTGAACGAGAGCAGCCCCAGCCCTAGCGACGGCACAAGTGTTGCCATGACCGCGAACACGACAATCTTGCTCTTGATGCTTTTGAACATCATTGAATACGCTTTTTTGCAAATAGTCTGTTTAACGGACAAGTTACGACTGAAATGCAGAGTACTTATCCGAAAAGCGGCAATTGCGATTAGAGTTTTTTATATTTATACCGAGCAATATCGCGGATTTAGAGGCATTTTCGTGTTATTCGACAGGGTGACAACGCAATTCAAAACTTACAACCAGCTCGAAAGTAATCTGCCGGGTCGAGCTAGGGCAGGAGGCGCAAGAAATGTAGTGCTGTACCGCGTACCATACCATACTGGAGGAGACCTGGAGCCCCCCAGCACGAGCCTGAGAAGAACCGGCCAAGGGTCTCATTGGCGGATGGACTTACACCGCCCAGACTCATATCGCAAGGCCGTCCCAGCATTGAAGTGACGAATAGAACAGCCTTTAAGTCAGGCTCGTTACGTGGTTAACTCAGCAATCAGACTTTTTATCCGAGTTACACGGTCACGGACCGCGGCAATTTGAGTTTTTATTTTCAGGCGGTCAGGGCCGAATAGCTGATGGTCACGACTGCGTTGCAAGAACGCCACGATTCTCCCGGGGTCGACAGGTGGATTAGGCGTAAACTGCACCTGGATGTAGTCAGGCGTTGCTTCTATACGAGTAATTCCCAACGGTGTCGCTGCAATACGCAAGCGATGACAATCGAGTAATGCCCTGACGGGGTCTGGCAAGAGGCCAAAGCGGTCTGTCAATTCTACCTGAATCTCGTCCAATTGTTCGTCATTGGTGCAGTTGGCCATACGCTTGTACAGGATCAGGCGTTCATGTACGTCGCTGCAATAGTCTTCCGGCAGTAATGCAGGGACATGCAGGTTGATTTCGGTAGCAACCCGAAGTGGATGCTGGATATCCGGTTCTTTGCCTTCTTTCAATGCGCGAACGGCAGCATCGAGCATTGTGGAATAGAGATTGAAACCGATTTCCTGCATCTCGCCGCTTTGCGATTCGCCTAGTACTTCCCCCGCTCCCCTGATCTCCAGATCGTGCATGGCAAGATAAAAGCCCGCGCCCAGCTCTTCCATCGTCTGGATCGCTTCGAGGCGTTTTCGAGCCTGGGCGCCAAGCGCCTCTTCCTCGGGGATTAGTAAGTATGCATAGGCCTGATGGTGTGAACGGCCGACGCGGCCGCGTAATTGATGCAGTTGCGCCAAGCCGAATTTGTCCGCTCGATTGATGATGATGGTATTGGAAGTAGGGACGTCGATACCGGTCTCGATGATCGTCGTGCAGAGCAGCAGGTTGAAGCGCTGCTGATAGAAATCTTTCATCACGTGTTCCAGCTCGCGTTCCCGCATTTGCCCATGGGCGATGTTGATACGCGCCTCGGGAAGGAGCCGGACCAGTTTGTCGTGCATCGACTGAATGGTGCCAACCTCATTGTGCAGAAAATAAATTTGACCGCCACGTTTCAGTTCGCGTAGGCAGGCCTCGCGGATAACGCCCTCAGAAAAACGGCTGACGAAGGTTTTGATCGCCAGCCTTCGCTGCGGCGCAGTCGCGATCACGGAAAATTCGCGCAGCCCTTCCAGCGACATGGCAAGGGTGCGGGGAATAGGGGTGGCCGTGAGCGTGAGTACATCCACTTCCGCCCGCAGACTTTTCAATTGCTCCTTGTGGCGCACGCCAAAGCGATGTTCCTCGTCAATGATCACCAGAC
Organism: Nitrosospira sp. Nsp14; assembly: GCF_900113575.1. Lineage (GTDB taxonomy): Bacteria > Pseudomonadota > Gammaproteobacteria > Burkholderiales > Nitrosomonadaceae > Nitrosospira. The sequence continues at coordinate 58,388 of NZ_FOPV01000016.1, read as the reverse complement.
GCAGGTTTTTGAATTTCACGCCTTTCTGGATAAGCTTATGGGTGCCGATAACAATGTCGATTTCACCCTTCGCCAGTCCTGCCAGTGCCTGAGTTTGCTCTTTAGAAGAACGGAAACGCGACAACTCGGCAATTTTTACCGGCCACTCGTCGGCTAACAGGCTGAAGCGGTCAGAAAAATTCTGAAAATGCTGTTCCGCCAGCAACGTCGTGGGCACGAGCAGGGCTACTTGTCCGCCATCAGCCACCGCAATAAAAGCAGCCCGCAGGGCCACCTCGGTTTTGCCGAAACCCACATCGCCGCAGACCAACCGGTCCATGGGTTTATCCGAACTCAGATCCTCGATGACCGCGTCGATCGCGGCAGCCTGATCGGGTGTTTCCTCGAAACCAAAGCCCTCGACAAACGCTTCGTAATCGTGCTGGCCAAAACGGAATGCATGACCCTGGCGTGCGCTGCGCTGAGCATATAGGTTGAGCAATTCCGCAGCGGTATCGCGGACCTGCTGCATCGCTTTCCGTTTGGCCTTGTCCCATTGACCACTGCCCAGTTTGTGCATCGGTGCGGCCTCGGGAGACGCGCCGCTGTATCTTCCAATAAGATGCAGCTGCGAAACTGGTACATACAGCTTATCGCCCCCTTCATACTCAAGCGACAGGAATTCTGTCGCACCGTCACCCATATCCATGCTTACCAGGCCACGGTATCTGCCGATGCCATGTTGTTCATGTACGACTGGATCACCCGGATTGATCTCCGAGAGATCTCGCAGCATTGCATCGCTCACAGCGGACGCTTTACGGGAATCGCGCTCGCGTCGGCCATGCAGATGTCGGGCGTATAGCTCGCTCTCCGTGATGAAGGCGAGCCCTTCACCTGGGCAGACGAAACCATTATGCAAGGGCGCTACCCCAAGCATGAAGGTTGACCCGCTTGTCAGAAATTGCGCGTACCCCTCGCAGATATCGGGACTCAGGTGGTATTGCCGGAGATGGTCTGCGATCAGTTCGCGCCTGCCAACGCTTTCTGCCAGAAGTAATACACGTGCATTGGGGGCGGCGGTGAAATCCGTTATGAATGCAGAAAGTTTTTCTGCCGGATGATCAGCGCGGCGGTCGATCTGGAGAGGAGGGAGCGGCCCGGTCTCGGCTCTTATTGTCGGGTTTTGGGAGCCCAGCTGGAGCTCGACGCGCGAGTAAGGCTTTAACGCTCCAAAGAACGCATCCGTTGTTACGAATAGCTCGCTCGGTTTCAGCAGCGGCCGGTCACTATCGCCGCGGAGCATCTGGTAACGCGCCTGAGTGTCGCTCCAGAAGTTTTCGACTGCGGGATATATCTCCCGGTGCAGGCACAGGAGCATGGTTGGCGGTACATAGTCGAACAGGGTCGCCGTATGATCGAAAAATAGCGGCAGATAGTATTCGATCCCGCCGGGTGTTCCACCCTTGCTAATATCTTTATAAATACGGCTTTTTGATGGGTCGCCCTCGAATTTTTCACGGAAGCTGCCACGGAAACGGGTGCGGCCTTCCTCATCAAGGGGAAACTCGCGCGCAGGCAACAAGCGGATCTCGCTGACTGGGTAGACGCTTCTCTGCGTATCCACGTCAAATGTGCGAATCGTTTCGATGTCGTTATCCAGCAGGTCGATACGATAAGGCAGGGAGCTGCCCATGGGGAACAGGTCAACCAGGCCGCCCCGAACGCTGTATTCGCCGGGCGAGAGCACCTGGGTGACGTGGCTGTAACCCGCCAAAGTCATCTGCCGGCGGAGCGAGGCCAGATCGAGCGTATCGCCGCGCTTGAGAAAAAAGGTATGGGCCGCGAGATATTCTGGTGGCGGCATGCGATACAGCGCGGTGGTGACGGGAACAATGAGGATGTCGCACGCGCCGCTCATGAGTTGATAAAGCGTGGCGAGCCGCTCGGATATCAGATCTTGATGAGGAGAGAAGGTGTCATAGGGCAATGTTTCCCAATCTGGCAGCAGGCGGGTGCTCAGTTCAGGTGCGAAGAAGGGAATTTCTTCCAGCAGCCGCTGTGCATCGAGCGCACTGGACGTGATGATAACGATGGGTTTGGCTTGCTTTGCCAGCTGGGCGAGCGCGAGCGAATCGCCGGAACCATCGAAATGGCCATATCGAATCGTGGAGCCAGAGGGCGGGACGGTCAGCTTGAAAGACATCGCTTGCGGTACGATCGTAAATGTGCGGCAAACCCCCGAGTTTGGGGCGGCACTTTAAAAAAGATCGACATTATATGTCAATACCCACACAAATCATGGGGAGAAAAACTTTTTGCGTTCCTGTAAACGGCAGACTCGGCGCTTGATGTCGGCTTATATATCGGCGGGCGACCAATGGTCCACGATGAATTGCAGGGTAGAGTTGCCATTGAACTCATTCACCTGCAATCGGTAAACGGCATCAATTACCTCTGGTAACGTACTCGTTGAGGAAAACAATATGGCATCGTACGGGCGTGCCGGTTTTTCTGACAGGCCATGACGATTATCAGTAGTGGTATTAGATTTTCTCAGCTTGAGTTTCAGGTGTTTTTGTCCCACCACACGCTGATCTTCTACACGGAAGCGGGTACGGAACGCGGGTTGGGCAAAACCCTGTCCCCACACTTGTTGCGTGAGCTGCACGGCCAGTTCGAGATTTATTTCCGATTCGTCGAGGTCGCCATCGGTTTCAATCACATGCTTAAGATCGGCAGGCGCGAGCAACGCCTGCGCAGTCTGCTCAAAGACTTGACGAAATTTTTCGAAGTCGCAAGCACGTAAGGTGAGCCCAGCTGCGGCCGCGTGCCCGCCGAACTTGAGCAAAAGGCCAGGGTGGCGTTTTGAGACCAGATCCAGCGCATCCCGTAGATGAAATCCTGGAATAGATCTGCCCGATCCTTTTATTTCATCATTATTGCCAGGCGCGAATGCGATTACCGGGCGGTGGTATTTGTCCTTTATGCGTGAAGCCAAAATCCCGATCACGCCTTGATGCCAGCCGGAATCGAACAGACTCAGGCCGTGGATGGTTGACGACTGAGTTTGCTCGTCCGCCGGGTATTGACCTGGCAGCGCATCCGCCAGCAGCGCGAGCGCACTGGCATGCATGTCTGCTTCAATTTCCCGCCGTTTACGGTTGAGTGAATCAAGTTGAAGCGCTATCTGCAAAGCATGGGATTTGTCGTCCGTGATGAGGCAGTCGATGCCCAGCGACATATTCTCCAGCCGTCCCGCGGCATTCAATCTCGGCCCCAGTGCAAAACCCAGATCGTGGGCGGAGGCACACAAGAAATCGCGCTGTGCAACCTGCAGCAGGGCATTAATTCCTGCGCAGCCGCGACCATTGCGAATACGCCGCAGTCCATGATGCACGAGAATGCGATTGTTATTATCGAGTTTCACCACATCCGCTACCGTGCCGAGCGCGACGAGATCAAGCAGGCTGGCGAGATTAGGCTCCTTACCGGAGGCAAACGCTCCCTTGGCTCGCAATTCCGCTCGCAAGGCCAGCATGAGATAAAATATTACGCCGACGCCGGCAAGATGCTTACTGGGAAAACCGCAGCCCGGCTGGTTAGGATTCACAATCAAGGCGTCGGGTAGTTCATCTCCTGGAAGATGATGGTCGGTCACCAGCACCCGCATACCGAGCCGCCTGGCTTCGGCCACCCCTTCCACGCTGGCGATACCGTTATCCACCGTGATCAATATATCCGGGCCGGCGACGTCGGCGGCGAGCCGGACGATCTCAGGCGTGAGGCCATATCCATACTCAAAACGATTGGGAACGAGATAGTCCACGTTCGCGCCGAACTTTCTCAGGGCGCGTATACCAACGGCACACGCCGTGGCCCCATCCGAATCATAGTCCGCGATAATCAGCAGGCGTTTGCGCGCAGCAATTGCTTCTGCGATAAATCTGGCCATCTGGCAAACATTTTTCAGGCCCTCGAAGGGAGCCAACCGAGACCAGTCCACATCAAGTTGTCCGGGTTCTTCGATGCCGCGAGCGGCATAGACCCGCGCCAGCACAGGATGGATGCCGTAACCAGTGAGAGTATCGAAAGCACGTGGGGAGAAGTCGCGGGAGATGGTGCTGGGCATGCGCTAGAAATGACGATTCTGGATAGGCACCTAGTATACGCCTCGCTCGAATGCGGAATAAGGCCAAGCTGGAAGGTTGGAGTGGCCCGTCAGGTTGTTAGGAATTTATCAGTGGAATATATTTACTTCACTTTCCACCAGCGGGGACCGCAATTAGCTCCGTTTATCGTTGAGGTACGATGCGCTTACGGCTTTTCACGATGGTGTTGAGATGGGTCATTCTAAAAGTGGTAGTGCGCCCCAATTCCCAGATAGTCGACGCGCTGCCGCAAAAATTGGCCGGTGGGAGAGTTGCCATGAAAATACTCAACAAGGAACTGAAGCCTGCGGCCGAAAGATTGAAACCGGTCCAGCTGGATTCCGGCTCGTGCTGACACGTCGGCATTCCAGTTGTTTTGCTCATGGTTTTTTATATCCACCGCGGCAACCGGGCGTATTGACGCGAACACGATCCGCCACGGACTTCTGTACTCCATACCGTACTGTATCATCCACGGCTTGAGTGTGGACGGCTCCTTGTGAAAAATCCCGCCTCCTCCGCCATACACCCGTAACCCATAGGGAAGCTCATAGGAAAGCCTGAGATCGGCTCCTTCATAGCTTAGATTGATGCGCTCCACGTCGGTCAGCCTTCGCAGCAGGAACTCGTCACCGAGATGGGAGCTTTGGTGATAGACGCGGGCAAAAGCCGACGCCTGGCCTGTTCTAGCACTGGCATAAGCGGAGGCAATAAAATCTGTATTGATCAGGTCCGAGGATGGCGCCCCAAGATTGAAGTCGCTGAAGACGGCGGCCTGCAAACCCACCTCCCACTGCGCTGCGTATCTGCCTAAATTTGCCCGGTAGAAGGGTATGGTTTCACCAAAACTCACCGCCCCATTATTATTCCCGTCGATGTTGTTGCCGACATAATTACGGTAGGCAGCGGAAAAATGTGCCCACCGCGGGTCTGCGAGCAGGGGCTTGAACAGATGGTCTTCCGGGAGCATGCCGGTCGGGAGAAGGACCGCGCCCGCTGCCGGTATGCCTTCTTCGGTAATTGCCTTTGCTTGCGCTTCATCTTGCGCAGGGGCAACGGCGATAGACTGTGGAGCAGCAGCGATAGGCTGCGGAGCGGCGCCTTGCTCTACTCTTACCGCCGTAACGCCAGGTATCTCCGATAATGCTTGCAACACCTTGGCGCGCTCGTCCGCGGGTATCGTTTCCGCCTGGATCATAATTATGCCGTGCTGCACCTTCAATGACGGATGATAGATCCTGAAGCCCTGCTTGAGCACACCCGCAGCATATCCGGCGATATAGGAGTCGTCAGGTATTGCAGCTCTGACAACGGAAACACCGGACAACATCATCGCGAGAATAAAACGAAGTCGCACCAAGTTCCCCCCTTTTCAAAATTACAGACGCTTCCCTCTTGAAATCGCCTCGACCTCAAGTATTGAAAGGAAACGATGGGGGGTCGGTACGGTAGGGCACATATTGCGGTTTGGAGGGTTCCGTATACGCCCGGGTCAGCGTTTTCCTTACTATAATTAAACTGATTTTTCTTATTCAGGAATCAAGATGAATCAATGGCTATTCCTTTCACTTGCGATTATCAGTGAGGTCGTGGCTACGTCGGCATTGAAGTCAAGCGCTGGCTTTACCCAACTCTGGCCTTCGCTACTCGTCATCGCTGGTTATGCCACGGCGTTCTTCTTCTTGTCGCTCACGTTGCAAACGATGCCTGTGGGAGTCGCCTACGCCATTTGGTCGGGTGTAGGCATCGTGCTCATCACGTTGATTGCCTGGATCGTTCTTGGGCAATCACTCGATCGTCCGGCTGTCGTTGGACTGGCCCTGATCGTTGCAGGGGTGGTTGTGTTGAATGTGTTTTCGAAGTCGGCGATTAATCAGCTTCATTAGGTGCAAATATGGGAGAACATCATGTTACCGAATCTGCGGACTGGAGGAGCGTCCAAGACGCTGGCGCGTGTTTTGCATGGTGCAGATCAGCACTGGGTAGGGGACGGCTTTCCTGTGCGGACGCTTTTCGCCTATCCAGGCTTGGGGCCGACCATCAGCCCATTTCTGCTTCTTGACTATGCTGGCCCAACCGAATCTCCCCCGACACAGAAATCCCTGGGCGTGGGTCCCCATCCCCATCGCGGCTTTGAAACGGTAACTATCGTTTACAGCGGCGAAGTGGAACATCGTGACAGTTCTGGTGGGGGCGGAAAAATTGGTCCGGGAGATGTGCAATGGATGACCGCAGCCTCCGGTATTATTCATGAAGAATTTCACGGTCACGATTTCGCGCGAAAGGGCGGCGTCCTCGAGATGATGCAGCTGTGGGTTAACTTGCCTGCGAAGGCCAAAATGTTGCCGCCGCGCTATCAACTCATTACTGACCATCAAATTCCCACCGTGGCTCTTCCCGCCGCGAGCGGGCATGTGCGGGTCATTGCGGGAGAATGTCTTGGGGTTCGAGGACCGGCGCAGACGTCTACACCCATCAATTTATGGGATATTCAATTCACAACGCCTACCAAATTATCCCTGCCGATCCCCGAGGGTTACACCGCGATATTGGTAGTGCGCAAGGGCTCAGTAAGCGTAAGCAGCGGAGAAACGGTTGATACTGCAGAGGTTGGTTTGTTTGAGCGCGCTGGCGACCACATCAATATAGAAAGCGCAAGTGAAGCATCCATACTGCTGCTTGCTGGCGAGCCAATTGACGAGCCGATCAGCGGCAGCGGTCCGTTTGTCATGAATACGGCGGAAGAGATCAAACAGGCAATCCTGGATTTTGAAAGCGGCCGAATGGGACAACCACGAGGCACCGGGGCATAGACCATAAGACCTCAAGCACGGCTCGTACTTGTCGGCGGAGGATCAACGATAGTGCTCAGTGCTCCTTGATGCCACCTGCTGCGAGGGGGCACCGAAGGGGCCTAGCAAGGACCTATCAAAGTTTGCGGATGAGCAAGGATCTACGGATTGAAGCATAGGCAGTATATTTCCCTTAGATCCAAAGCTGAATTCGGCGTTATCCTTGTTACTGCTTTCGCTTTCGTGCGGACTTTGGTCCGAAGTGTTCTTCTCCCATCTATTAGATAACCCCCCTCATAGCTTCACGTTGCGACTCTCACTCAACGGATCCTGTTTGCAAGGATTCGGTGGGCATCGCTGTTGCAGTTGACGATGCGAAAAATACTCAAGCTTCAACAGTGAGTCCCACCTTGCGTCCCCTCGTCCATTGGCCGGGGATGTACCAAGGTCCAATTGTCCCGGTTGCTAAAGTTGCTACGATGGGTACATGGACGTGATGCGTCAGGTAGCACCAGGGATGGTCGAAACGTTCACCTGCGAAGGCGCAATAATCTGTTAATACGGCTGAACCTAGCTCGAGCGTTGGTTCACTTGGGATTGGTATACGCAAGGCCCAGCACATCATGAAGATGTCCCCATTCTTGTTAAAGTCCGGAGCCGTTTTTTTATTAATGCTAATCTCCATGGGCGCTTACGCGATTCCACTGGCTTACAACGATATAACGCTTGCCCAGGATGAGAGCGGCGATGACAGGGGAATTAGCTCCATCTCTGGAGTTGCCTCGAAAACCGATGAGATGATCGCGCTTTTGCTCGTCAGTTCGTATTTAGGAAGGCCACCCGGCGATGAGAAGGTTCTGTCGTTGGGGAATTCGCAACACGGCTTCGCTCTGCTTTTTGAGTTCCCTTCGGCCTCTGGCTTGCCATGGCCCGACGGAAATCTGACGAGATTTCCCGCATTTGGTTTTTTGCCGAACGATGCTGGCGACGCAGATCAAATCGCCCTTTTAGACAACGACGAGAATGAGGTCATCGACTTCCTCGCGTTGTTGGGTATCGTAACAGCCGTGTGGGAGCCTTCCGAAGAACATTCTGAGAGAATCCACGATACTGGGTCGGCTACAGCACAAGCACCGGCTGGAGTACGACGAGGCCCGCGCGACGCTTGCGTGCAATGGCACAATGAGCAGTCAAACAAACACGGTTGGCACGAAAGCCTGTGCGCGGATACAGGTTTCGTCAGCACTGGGTTTAATGGGCCCGGTACCCGATTCGGCAGAGGTGGGATCGTGACGGGCGGAGGTATTGGCGGTGTTGTCGTTGACGGTACAAACCCCAATCGCGGCAATAACCCGGGGGGGGTGGCGGCAGTCCCGGTGGGGGTGGCGGTCCCGGCGGGGGTGGCTCCGGTAATAGTGGCAGCCCTGGCGCTGGGCCCGAAGGGGGGGATGGAGATGGCGGTACGGGTCCAAGTAGCGGTGGCGACGGCCCAAGCGGGGAAAACGACGGCCCCATCCCTCCAACCGAAGTTGGTACCGTTCCGGAACCAGCCATATTGGCCCTGGTAGCATTTGGACTCGTCGGAATGTGTGTCGTGCGTTATCGGAAGCGGGGTTTGGCAAGCTTTCCGGAATTACCGGATAATTAGGGACTCTCGCTGGATCCGGGATTTGATAGTTAGCAGGCAGGCAGGCAGGCCGCTCGCTACGCTCGTTTCTTTTGGGAAGTGCTGCGATTTGCTGGCGCAGATGGAGTTGTTCCGGTGGAGGCAGGAAGGTGGAGGATGAGTTTTTTGCCTATGACGAGGTGTTTCGGATTTCCATTCCATGCCTTGATCTGCTCTACAGTGACACCATAGCGCCTAGCGATTTCATGCAAACTGTCATCCCCACGCACCAGATGTATAAAGTGGCGCTCGAGTAATCTTGGCGTCGCAGGTTTACTCGCCATCGTCGAAATATCGGCGGTCCCGGCGCTTCCATTACCAGGGACCAGCAATGTCTGACCGGGTATCATCTCGCCGCTTCTGCCCAGATCATTCACTTCCCTCAGCTTTCGCAAGCTGATTCCATACCGTTTCGAGATCTCTGCGGCGTTATCGCCGTCTCTTGCCTGATAGACTTGCCAGGACACGAACGGCCGATCGTGATTTCGCAGATTCTCGGCAAATATTTCAACTTTATCTACTGGGATCAACAGGGCATCTAATCCGTCAGTGTTGATGACGGGTCGATTATGCGCCGGATTCAGCGCCTTGAACTCATCAACCGAGATGTCCGCCAACCATGCCGCCAGCCGTACATCTATAGGACGTTTTGCTGAAACCTGCTCGAAGTAGGGCTGATTGGGCAGGGATTCAAGCTCGATACCGAATGCTGCCGGGTTCGAGATGATATTTTTTATCGCGATCAGCCTGGGAATATAGTTCCGGGTTTCAGGCGGAAGCTTCATGTTACGGAAATCGGTTGGGAGTCCCTTGTTGCGGTTCTTCACCAGCGCGCGGCCCACCGCACCCTCGCCCCAGTTGTATGAGGCCAGTGCCAATTCCCAATCGCCGAACATGCCATAGAGATTTTGTAAATAGTCGAGCGCAGCACGGGTAGCGCCGATGATGTCTCTGCGTTCATCGTACCACCAGTTCTGTTTCAATCCGTAAGTCGTTCCAGTCACTGGGATCAACTGCCATATTCCGGCCGCACGGCGATTGGAATATGCTGTCGGATTAAAGGCGCTCTCGATCATCGGCAGCAGCGCGATTTCGGCGGGCATGCCGCGTCGCTCCACTTCCTCGACAATATGAAAGAGATAGCGCCTGCTCCGCTCAATAATGCGCTTCAGATATTGCGGGCGGTTTGCGTAGAAATCCTCGTTGTGTCGTACCTCAGTGCTGTCCAGTTCAGCCATGGCGAAACCATGACGTATTCGTTCCCATAGATCCGCCGGTCGGGTGTGCGCGTCCATGTTGCTATTATCCATGTCCGAATCGGTCGTGCCGAAATCGCTTTCGACGACGGGATTGGTTTCGGGCAGTTCCACGCTGTTATACGGTAGCGATGCGCGTCCTGGTTCGGTGGGTTCAGCCGAAAAGGCGATATCCCCCGACATGAGTGCCAAGCTGAGGAACAGGGCGCTAATTGACGTGCGGGTGCTGCGTAGGGGAATCGACATGTCTATTCTAATTTTTCTTAATGTCGAGGTTACCCGACAGATGCGTTAGGATAACCAGTTCGTTCAAAAAGCTGAACCGAACAGCGCAAAATGCTGTGAGGTTGCGCATCTAGGGCACGGATCAGGTACAGGTTAAGATATCACTTTTCCTGACGTGCCATGAGAATTGGGAAGGACGGGATATGGCTCAGGACCGATCCCTTAATAAAAACCTGCTCTCATCCTCGTGTAGGCGACGCGTGCTCGAACTTCGCCAGATCAACCGCCGGCAGTGGTTCCCATCCCGCCTTTCGGTGGTCCACCACGACATTGGTGAAAATGCCCCCACGCACATTAAACTTTGCCGCAAGGCGCAGGTATCGGGGTTTCAAAACGGCAACGAGGTCGTCGACGATACGGTTGGTCACCGCCTCGTGAAATGCTCCTTCATTGCGATATGACCAAATGTAGAGCTTGAGACTCTTGAGCTCGACGCATTTCTTGTCGGGAATGTAATCAAGAATCAGGGTGGCAAAATCCGGTTGTCCCGTCTTGGGGCATAGGCAGGTAAACTCGGGAATTTCCATGTGTATCTGGTAATCCCGCTTGGGCGTCGGGTTTGGAAACATTTCCAGGGTTTTTGTAGGGCTACTTGGCATTCTCTTATCTCGGTCAAATCGGTTAGAATGGTCTGCCCGCAGGTACGTCCATCGGCACGTCCCTTCAGAAATGACTAAGTGACTAAAGAGGTCGTTTTTCCGGGTTGCACATTATAACTGTTTGCAAACGACAAATTGCGTCTCTCCCATATCAAACTCGCCGGTTTCAAGTCGTTTGTCGATCCCACTGACATCCCGGTTCCGGGCGATCTCGTCGGCGTCGTAGGACCAAACGGTTGCGGTAAGTCCAACGTTATCGACGCGGTGCGCTGGGTTCTGGGAGAGTCGAGGGCATCCGCATTGCGCGGCGAGTCCATGCAAGATGTGATTTTCAACGGCTCTGTGAATCGGAAACCGATCGGGCGCGCGAGCGTGGAGTTGATTTTCGACAACAGGTATGGCAAAGCCGCGGGGCAGTGGTCGAGCTATGCGGAAATTTGCATTAAACGGGTCTTGCGACGGGATGGCGAGTCGACTTACCACATCAACAACATTCATGTGCGCCGCCGGGACGTAGCAGATATCTTTCTTGGCACGGGCATCGGCGGACGCGGCTACGCCATCATCGAGCAGGGAATGATTTCACGCATTATCGAGGCGAAACCGGAGGAACTGCGTGTATATCTGGAAGAAGCCGCCGGGATTTCCAAATACCGGGAGCGCCGCCGCGAGACCGAGTTGCGTCTTGCCGATACCCGGGAAAACCTTCTGCGTTTAACCGATATTTGCCACGAACTGGGAAAGCAGTTGGTCCGTCTGGAGCAACAGGCGGGGGTTGCCGCCCGTTTTCAGGATCTGACCAATGAGTTGCGCAAGGCACAAAATCTATTGTGGTGCGCCCGCAAGCAGGAAGCGGCGGTGCGGCGTACGCTAGCCGAAAAGGAGTACCGGTCACTGCAAACGGCCTTGGAAGCGGAAACTGCCGCGTTGCGCGGCATCGAAAAATGCCTGGAGGAAAAACGCACTTCGCATTATGCCACCACTGACAGCGTGCATGAGGCGCAAGGCGAGCTTTATGCGGTCAACGCGGACGTGGCGCATATAGAACAGCAGATCCGGCACCTGCGTGAAAATCGCCAGCGTATCGGGCAGCAAATAGCAATAATAGGGGACCAGCTTGAGCACAAGGTAAGGCAAGCGGAAGATGCCGCCGACAGTTTAAGGCGCTGGCGCGAGGAGCTTGACCAGGCGATGCTGGCTCGGGAGGCGGGTAAGAAAAAGGCTGCGGTGGAGAATGAAAAATTACCGGAGACTGACGCGACCTTTCGCACGTGCCAGGAAAAGTTAACTGAAACGCAGCGCAGGCTGCTGCTGGTTGAGCAGGCCGGGCGCCTGGAAGAAAGTCATCGCGACCATGCGGGAAAAAACCTCGGCCAGCTCGAATCGCGTCGCCTGCGGCTTGTTACCGAGCGCGACGCCTTGTCACAGCCTGGCGCTGACGAATTATCGTGCCTGCACCAGCGCGCCGAGGATGCCGCCGCGGTCCTTTTACAGAAACGGGAGACGTTGGCTCAGACCGAGAATTTGCTGGAAGGTGCAAGCGAGGAGAAATATCAGCTAGGTCGCGAGGTCCAGGCTTTGGAGCAGCAGATTATCAAGGCTGAAGCTCGGCTTACGGCTCTCCAGCGCTTACAGCATCGTCTCGAAGGCAGCGAGAGATTGAGCGCATGGCTGAGCAAGCATCGTCTTGATGCCTTACCTCGCTTGTGGGAGGGTATTCAGATCGAGAAGGGATGGGAAGACGCGCTTGAAGCAGTGCTGCGCGAGCGCCTGAACAGTGCGGAGCTGGAGCGACTGGAATTATCGGATGAGTGGGCGGGCGACCCGCCGCCGGGGAAATGCGCGCTGTTCGAGTCAAATGGGCTGGGAGCGCAAGCGGAGCAACGGGAATCAGCCGCAAAAGCCGGGGAGGTGCCGGAACGAGAAGCGCTTTTGACTCCTCTGCAACAATATCTGAAATACGATCGGGCAGAACTTCGAATGGTACTGGCCGAATGGTTGAGAGGGATATTTGTCGCGGAAAGCATGCAAGTGGGTCTTGTCCAGCGCGCAGGGCTTTCTCCCGGCGAAATGCTGGTAACGCGTGAAGGCAACATTATTACCCGCCACAGCCTGACCTATTATGCCCCCGACTCGCAGTTGCATGGCGTGCTGGCTCGGCAACGGGAGATTGGCGAGATCAAGATGGAAATGGATGGCCTTAGGGCGGAGCGATCAATTGGAATATCCACGCTGCAGGAGGCAGAAGAAAGGTACGCCGAGCTTGAAACATCTGTAACACGCTTGCGCGCCGAGACCGGGCAGTTTCAGCAACAGCATCACAATGCAGAGATGCAGGCGTTAAAGCTTGCACAATTGGCGGAACGGACGAACCAGCGGTCCGAGCAAATAGAAAGCGAACTTGCCGAAATCGAGCACCAAGCCCGAGGAGAAGTATCCCGCAAGGTTGATGCTGAAAAAAAACTGACGGCATATCGAGCTGAGTTTGCCGTTTTAGAACGCCAGGTGCATGAGGAAAAAAGAGCGAGGCAGATCGCAGAACAGTTTCTGAACGCACAGCGGCAGCTTGTACAGAATGCCGGCAGGGAATTGCAGGAAGCGGTGTTTCAGGAAAAAAACTGTCAGCACAAAATCGCGGAGGTGGTCAGCTCTATCAGGCTTATCGACGATAACATTGTTGAGCTCAAGGCGCATCTGGAGAAATTGCAGGCCGAGCAAATAACTTTTGACGAGACTCAACTGAATTCCCTCCTGCAGGAAAGGCTCGAGCAGCGTGATCAGCGTGAGCAACGCTTGGCGATGGCGCGCAATGCGCTTGAAGAGGTTGCGGGTGAATTGCGCGAAATTGAGCAGGCACGCATGACGTCGGAGCAAAAAATACCGCCGCTGCGGGAAGCTATCGGCCAAGTCCGGCTTAAGGAACAAGAAGCGCGAATCACCGAGAATCAGTTTGCAGAACATTTAAAAGATTCCGGGACTGATGAGCGGGAGCTCATAGAAATACTCGGAAAAACGAAGCCTTCGGCCTTGCAAGCCGAGATTACCCGGCTGACTTCGGAAATCGCAGCCTTGGGAGCGGTGAATCCAGGGGCGCTTGATGAATTAGAGTCGTGCCGGTTACGTAAGACTTATCTGGACTCGCAGTCGCAGGATTTGCAGGAAGCGTCCGAGACCCTGCAAAGTGCAATTCGTCAGATAGACCGAGAAACGCGACAACGACTGCTGGAAACTGTAGGCAAGGTTAATGTCCATCTGGAAGAAATGTTTCCCACCATGTTCGGCGGCGGACAAGCGAAACTGATCGTGAGGGGCGAGGAAATTCTGGATGCCGGCATACAAATTTTCGCGCAGCCACCAGGCAAGAAAAACAGTTCCATTCATCTGCTTTCCGGGGGTGAGAAGGCATTAACAGCATTGGCGTTTGTGTTCTCTTTGTTTCAACTCAACCCCGCCCCGTTTTGTCTGCTGGATGAGGTGGATGCCCCTCTCGACGACAGCAATACCGAACGTTTTTGCAATCTTGTGCGCAAAATGTCGCGCCAAACCCAGTTTATCTTTATCAGCCACAACAAAATTACGATGGAAATGGCGCACCAATTGATCGGCGTTACCATGCAGGAAAAGGGCGTATCGCGAGTGGTGGCCGTGGAGATCGAAGAGGCTGTCCGGTTGAGCGACGCGGCCATGGCGACCTGAAAGCATGGTTGAGATAAACAATATGAGTGAATTGCAGATCAGCTTGATTGCGATTGGTATAGTCGTGATCATGGCCGTGCTCTTATTTAACTGGATGCAGCAACGGCGCTACCGTCGAAGCGCCGAACAGGCGTTCGGCCAAAAACCCGAAGACGTACTGCTACGTCCTGACATGTCAGTCGGTACCTCAGTCGGAGATGGGGAAAGGATTGAGCCGCAGCTCGGTAATGAACCCACGCTTGAATTTAATGCGGATCCTGGCATCTTGTCCGTGGAAGCGGCTGAACACATGGCGGATTTCCCGCCAGAACCGCAGCCCGGACTAGAACCGCAGCCCGGACCGAAAAATATAACGCGAGATCCGGAGACGGCCGGGTTCTCTGAGCGGGTGGTGGCAACAGCCCGTTGCGCTGAGGCTGCTGGGACTGTTGGTGTTGGGGGGGGTGACAATGACGAGATAGAGGATCCGGGCGTGGATTATGTAGTTGACATCCATGCGGCAACGGTGATCCCGGACTCGAGTCTGGCGGAGGTGCTGCAGCGAAAGTTTGATTTCAGCAAGCCGGTGCGTTGGCTGGGGCAGCGGGATCCAGGCGCCTCGTGGGAGGAAATTTCCACAGAGTCCCCCGGTACGCGCGGTTACGTCAATTTGCGCGGCTGCCTCCAGCTTGCCGACCGCGGCGGGCCCGTGAGCGAAGTGAGCCTCGCCGAATTTCGCGATCTGGCAAAGAACCTGGCTACGCGCCTGAAGGCCGAAGTGAATTGCCCCGATATTCGTGAGGCACATGCAAGGGCGGTCTCACTGGACGAATTTTGTGCGGAAGTGGACGTGATGATAGGCATCAATATCATCAGCGTGGACAATAGCGTGTTTACTGGCGCCAAAATTCAGGTTCTGGCTGAGTCATCAGGCTTCAAGCTGGGAACAGAAGGCATGTTTCACTATTATGATCAAAGGGGAACTGCTGTGTTTTCGCTCGGGAATTCCGAGCCTGCGCCATTTCTTCACTCCAGCATGCGCATGCTGACGACTCATGGCGTAACATTTCTTCTCGACGTGTCACGGGTGGAAAACGGCCCGATCATTTTTGGGGAAATGGTTCATGTTGCCGGGGCTGTTGCCGACGCGCTCGGTGGCCTCATGGTGGACGATAATCGTGTTCCTTTGACCGATAACGGTATCCGGAAAATCAAGCAGCAACTGAGTACGATTCAGTCCCTGATGCAGGCGCGTAATCTTCCCGCCGGCGGTAAGCTCGCGCTGAGGCTGTTTGCGTGAGCGAACGCCCAGATCAGGTGGTGCGTCGTGTACAGGAACTGCGCGACATTATCGAATTGCATAATTACAACTATTATGTTCAGGACACGCCGACCATCCCCGATGCGGAGTTCGATAAGCTGTTTCGGGAACTGGAAGAGCTTGAACAGCGCTATCCGCACCTTGTCACGCCCGATTCCCCCACCCGCCGCGTAGGCGCCCCCCCGCTCAAGGCGTTTTCGCAAATTGTTCATCGTACCCCAATGCTCTCCCTCGGCAATGCCTTTGATGAGGGCGAGGTTGAGGCCTTTGACCGAAGGGTGCGGCAGACCCTGGGGATCAGTAGCGTCGAATACGCGGTAGAACCCAAATTTGATGGTCTCGCCGTGAGCCTCTGCTATGAAGATGGTATTTTGAGGACCGGAGCGACGCGAGGCGACGGTTATGTTGGGGAAGATGTCACCCTGAATTTGCGCACCATCCGGTCGATTCCGCTGGCATTGAGAGTCGGAAACCGGGCCGGCCAAACGCCTTCCTTTCTCGAGGTACGCGGGGAAGTGCTGATGTTGAAGGCTGATTTTGAAAAACTGAACCGGCAGCAGCGTGAAAGAAATCTGAAGGAGTTCATCAATCCGCGCAATGCCGCTGCGGGGGCGTTGCGCCAGCTTGATCCAGGCATAACGGCTATGCGCAAACTCGCCTTCTTTGCTTATGGCATAGGCGCATACGAAGGGGCAAACGTGCCGCGCGATAAACACGACCAGGTTTTGGATTACCTTGCGTCGTTGCGTTTTCCGGTCGTGCTCGAACGCAGGACCGTAGTCGGCCTCGCAGCGATGCTGCAATATAACCGTGAGATATGGGCAAAGCGGGGACAGTTGCCGTATGACATTGATGGCACCGTGTATAAGGTCAACGACTTGGCCCAGCAGGTCAAGTTGGGGTTTGTTTCGCGAGCGCCGCGGTTCGCGCTCGCGCATAAATTTCCGGCTCAGGAAGCGGTCACCGAATTGCTCGGGATCGACGTTCAAGTGGGCAGAACCGGTGCGTTAACCCCCGTGGCGCGGCTGAGGCCGGTATTTGTAGGCGGCGTAACGGTAACCAACGCCACGCTGCACAACGAGGATGAGATTAGGCGCAAGGATGTCATGATTGGAGACAGCGTGATCGTGAGGCGCGCGGGCGATGTCATTCCCGAAGTGGTCGCTGTACAGAAAGATAAGCGGCCGTCCTCTGTCAAGGCGTTTGTGATGCCTGACCACTGCCCCGTGTGTGGGTCGAAGGCGGTACGTTTGCAGGGGGAGGCGATGACCCGTTGCACAGGCGGATTGTACTGCCCAGCCCAACGGAAACAGGCTATTTTGCATTTTGCATCACGCCGCGCCATGAACATTCACGGTTTGGGAGACAAACTGGTGGAGCAGTTGGTAGATAACGCCGCTATAAGGACACCGGCGGACCTTTACAAACTTGGTATATCTGCTCTGGCTGCGCTGGCGCGCATGGCGGACAAATCGGCTGGCAACGTGATAGACGCGATCGAAAAGAGTAAAGATACCACGCTGGCGCGCTTCATATATGCTCTTGGTATCCGTAACGTCGGCGAAACCACTGCCAGGGATCTCGCGGCATATTTCGGCACGCTGGACCGATTGATAGGTGCCGATGTGGAAATCTTGGGTCGCGTGCCCGACATAGGGCCGGTCGTGGCGCAGAGCATTGCCGATTTTTTTTCTGAGTCACACAATCTCGAAATCATAGAGCAGTTGCGCGCAAGCGGTGTCCGCTGGAAGGAGAACGAAGGGGAGGCCATGCGGCAGGCACAGTCGGTTCCGGGCACGAGCGCCGGCAGCGGTAAAGTCAGGGGTAAAACCTTCGTCTTGACGGGCAGCCTGCCGAACCTTGCACGTGACGAGGTAAAGGAGAAACTTGAAGCCCAAGGTGGAAAAGTCACGGGCAGTGTCTCAAAAAAAACCGATTTTGTCGTGGCTGGAGCAGATCCGGGCAGCAAGTTCGATAAGGCTATTGAACTCGGAATAATCATCCTCGACGAAGCGGGGTTACTACAATTATTGCAAGAGTCACAGGCCGACCTGAGCTAAATTTTTCCATTCTCGCGAGGTTTTTTCATGCCCAAGATTACCAAGGCTGTTTTTCCTGTTGCAGGTATGGGTACCCGTTTCTTGCCCGCTACCAAGGCAAGTCCAAAGGAAATGATGCCGGTCGTTGATAAGCCACTGATCCAATACGCGGTTGAGGAAGCTATTGCTGCCGGCATAACGGAACTGATTTTCATAACCGGACGTCACAAGCGCGCCATTGAAGATCATTTCGATAAAGCCTTCGAAATGGAAGCCGAGCTGGAAGCGAAGGGTAAAAGCGATACCCTGGAAATGCTGCGAAACATTTTACCTAAAAATATTTCCTGCATTTATATCCGCCAGTCCGCTCCATTAGGTTTAGGCCACGCCATTCTATGCGCACGTCCGGCGGTGGGGAATGTTCCTTTCGCAGTCCTGCTGGCCGATGACTTGCTGGTTGGTGAAGAGCCGATCATTGGGCAACTGTGCCATAGATATGAACAAAATGGGTGTTCGATTTTGGCTGTGCAAAATGTGGGGCAGGAAGAAACCGGCAGCTACGGAATCGTTAAATGCGGGCCGGGAATGAAGCGGTTGCATCCCATCATCGGCATAGTCGAAAAACCTGCGCCCGAAGACGCGCCATCCACTCTTGGCGTAGTTGGCCGCTATGTACTGACGCCCAAAATTTTTTCGCACCTCGAAAAAATCCAGCCTGGTGCAGGGGGTGAGCTTCAACTCACAGATGGCATCGCTTCGCTATTGCAGGAGGAGCGGGCGCTGGCATACGAGTTTGCAGGTACGCGTTACGACTGCGGGAGCAAGATAGGTTACCTGAAGGCGACATTAGCTTTGGCGCTCGAACATCCTGAGGTCGGCAAGGAGTTTGCGCATTATCTCGATGCGCGATATCAGAACCTCTGTCTGCCTGAGGGCTCCTGCTAATCCCCATCCTTATGCTGTCTTCCGAAGAAGCAAAACATATTTTGTCGGCGGCCGAGCAGATAATTCCTGCTGACGTGGTTTCGGGCATCGTAAAGCGCATGGCCCAAGATATTACTGCGGCTCTGTCGGACCAATACCCGCTCATATTGAGCGTGATGGGTGGAGCAGTAGTGTTCACGGGACAACTCCTGCCGTTGCTTGAGTTTCCGCTCAACTTCGATTATCTCCATGTCAGCCGCTATAATAACGAGATTCGGGGCGGGGAAATTACCTGGAAAGTCTCGCCGCATGAAGAAGAGCTGAAGAATAGGGTGGTGCTGGTGCTGGACGATATACTCGATGAAGGGGTGACACTTGCCGCAATCCGCGAAAAAGTCATGAGTCATGGCGCCAAGGCGTTTTACAG
Source organism: Nitrosospira sp. Nsp14 (assembly GCF_900113575.1). GTDB lineage: Bacteria > Pseudomonadota > Gammaproteobacteria > Burkholderiales > Nitrosomonadaceae > Nitrosospira. The sequence goes on along the minus strand of NZ_FOPV01000016.1, from coordinate 39,274 downwards.
CGCTGTTTTTGCCGATAAGGATATCGGTCGCCCAAAACCTGCTCGGGCAGACTTTATCGGTGTCAGGTTGCCGGATCGCTATGCGTTTGGGTTCGGTATGGATATTCATGGCGCGTGGCGGAACCTGCCTGCCATATATGCCATGAGAGGGTGATTTGGCGGACCAACTCCGGAATCTGGCAGCGAGGAATAGTGCTGATGCGAGCTGCACAACCTGCAGAAGTTTTTGGATGGTCGGCTTCCGCCCCGTTCCGTCACCTGTGCCCGTCAAAAATTCTAGGTTCCTTAACTAAAAAAATGCTCGCAATTATCGGCGGTACCGGTATGACCCAGCTTGGCTGCCTTGAAATATCGCACCGGCGTATAGTGACCACCCCTTATGGCGAGCCATCGGGTCCGCTTACCTTTGGCAGCATTGGCGACAAACGCGTTGTGTTCCTCGCCCGCCACGGCTATGGTCACACCATACCGCCGCATGAGGTAAATTATCGCGCCAACCTTTGGGCGTTGTACTCCTTAAACCTTACCCGCGTCATAGCGGTCGCTTCGGTGGGCGGAATCCGCGCCGATCTGGCTCCCGGCACGCTTGCAATTCCAGATCAGATTATCGACTATACTCACGGACGCAAATACACCTTTTACGAGGGAGTGGACAAACCCGTAACGCATATAGACTTTACAGAGCCTTACTGTCAATTGAGCCGCAAGCGCCTGCTAGAGGCGGCCAAGCGTGCCCAGGAGCAGGTGATTGATGGCGGTGTTTATGGCGCAACCCAGGGGCCGCGGTTGGAAACCGCCGCTGAAATCGCCCGGCTGGAACGGGATGGAGTCGATATGGTCGGTATGACTGGCATGCCTGAAGCCGCCTTGGCGAAGGAACTGGGCCTTTGTTACGCCACCATTGCCGTGGTAGCGAACCACGCTGCAGGCCGTGCAACGAGCGCTCACGCCATCCGGCTGGAAGATGCGCATGCTGTTCTGCAGGGGGCGATGATTCGGGTCAGGGAGGTACTGGAACGCGTGGTGGAGTTCGATGCCGATTAAACCTGTCTTGAAAATGGGCGACCCCCGCTTGCTTGAGGTCGCTAGGAAGGTGCAGGAATTCGGCACTCCCGAGCTCGAGGCGCTCATTGTGGATATGCATGACACCATGGAAGCGCTCGACGGCGCGGGCCTTGCCGCCCCCCAGATTGGCGTCGGTCTCCAGGTGGTAATTTTTGGCGTGAAGCGAAATCCACGCTATCCTGGCGCCGAGGAGGTTCCTTATACCGTGCTGCTGAATCCGGTAATAACACTGCTGAGCGACGATATGGAACAGGGGTGGGAGGGCTGTCTCAGTGTTCCGGGCATGCGCGGCATGGTTCCGCGCTTTAGACGGCTACGCTACCGCGGTTCGGACCAGTACGGAAAACCCATCGAACGGAGCGTGGAGGGATTTCATGCGCGCGTGGTACAACACGAATGCGACCACCTGGAAGGCATTCTTTATCCCATGCGTATTCCTGATTTCCGCTCGTTTGGCTTTACCGATGTCTTGTTCCCAGACCACCCGCCAATGGATGAATAATCGATTCTTCCAGCCGGGGGAGGACTGGAAATAGCCCGGTTGTACGCAACATGCCGCTGAGGAACTGCAATTTCTGCGTCTTTCGTTTGGAATGATGAACGTCCAGCGTATGGAAAGAGGTATTCGATATTCGCACAGGCGGATCGATCCGTTTTATTTGATTCTGTTTTCAGTCATGTGCTCGAAACCCGAGCATGCTGATAATTGTTGCGCCAGGAGTTGCGCGAGATTGCGCGCGCTTCGCTTGCCGCTCTCGACAATTATATGGGCGGTTTCGCGGTAAAGCGGATCGCGTTGCGCGTAAAGTTCAGCCAGCTTCATCCGTGGATCGGGGGTTTGCAGCAGCGGGCGGTTTTTGTCTTGCCGCGTTCGCCGCCATAAATCATCGATAGTCGCCCGCAAATAAACCACAGTGCCATTGCCTCTGAGCATGTCGCGGTTTTCCCGGCTCAGCACTGCACCTCCCCCCGTAGCCAGCACGATGTTCCGGCTTTTCACCAGTTCGGTGAGCATTTCAGTTTCGCGCTTGCGAAAACCGCTTTCTCCCTCTATTTCAAAAATAACCGGGATGCTGACACCGGTCCTTTTCTGAATCTCGCGATCACAGTCGTAAACTGCTTTTTCGAGTAGATCCCCAACAAGTTTGGCGATGGTGGTTTTCCCCGCCCCCATCATTCCGACGAGAAAAATATTGCCGTTATCGCCGGGCTTATTTTCGGCATTTCTGCCAACGCCGTTATCGAACGCGTCAGTTGCGATTGTCGGATTCATGCCCACATTGTAGCGGAAATGCCACAGTCGCGTATGCGAATGCTCGTGCATTGTCCCACTGTTGCGGTATGGGGCAGCGCTTACAGCGCAAGTGTGGAATCCCGATCCGCTGTAGAGCTTGGCGGCAAGCTACCAGTTTATCTGGAAATTTCTTCTTTCAAGCGCATGGGTGGCGCTTCACCAAACTCATCCTTGTTTAACCGCCCATCCCGGTCAACATCGAGACTTTCAAAAGTTCTGGCGGGCATTTTCTGACTGGCGGCTTCCTCTGCGCTTACGTAGCCATCCTCATCGGTGTCGTAAAATTCCAGCGGCGGCGTTATTTTCTCTTGCTTGGCCTGCGGTTTTTCCGCATGGACCTGAACGGGCGCAGATAGAACGCCTGCGACTGTGGCCGCCAGCACCAGAATCATTTTATGTTTTAAAGTTGAGTATGGCATCGAAATCGGTTAATTCAGCAGGAGATAGACGAAAATGAGTACAACTGCAGGCACACCCAGAAGTCAAGCAAGAAAATATTTACCCATCATAGTTCTCCTTGGAAAACCGCGAGGATTATATCTAGCTTGTTTTGCCCCATCTGCTGGTTGCGCAACGGCAGGGTTTGAGGCGTCGGTCGAATTCATCGTACACGGCTGCGCGACCGCAACGAGCGCACCATTGACGGCAGTACTTGGCGCATCACTAAAGTTTTCGCACTGCTGCCGAGCATGCCTGCTGCCAGGACCGCACCGCTTTTTACTGCCCTGCGCAGTGGCATGCGCGGCATGATGGACAATGCAGCAAACAATCCTAGCGAAGCATAATACGGATGGCGCTTGATAAATTTAAACGTCTCGCTGCGGGGAAATACGTCGTCGATGGGGGCTTGCACCTGTTCTTTCGCATGAGTCAACTCGGAGCGATAAGTTTTGCGGCTGGCATGCATTCGCTCCAACAGCGCATTTCTTTCGTCTTCGAGAGCGTCGCTCATACGATCTCCTTCATCAGTTTAATATCCTGCTGCAACTCGTCACGCACGGTATCGAAAGCTGAAACTGAATCGGCCCGGCTTGGAGTCCCGATATAAACCACGAAGGCGACTAAAGAATACAAACCCGCGACGCTCCATGCAGAGAGCACGCGATAGGGCGTGTCCCAACAGGTAATGATGACCGCCAGCCCCAGGAAAATAAAACTTAACACAACAAAGAGTGCGGCCACCGCGTAACCGACGACGCGTCTCATCAAATTCTGCCCCTGAATCTCAGCCGATATCTTCAATAGCTCCAGGTATTCGCCGACGCGTTCCAAGGCAATTGCTCCGAGCTGCCGGGCTTTTGTGATGGTCTCAAACATGGCGATGTCTCACTGATATGCTGGGGCCTGGGGCGTGGATTTAACGGCGTGACGTCAGCAAGCCTACCAGGAACCCAATTGCGGCGGCATAGCCCACGGATTGGAGCGGACGTTCCTTGACGTAATCGCGGGAACATTCGATACCGTGATCCAATTGTTCCCGCGCGTCGTGGGCAACGTCCCGAGCGGTTTCCTTGGTTTCGGCAATTTTTTGCATCAGATTATCCTTTGCTTTTTCTAAATCGATATCCGATAAACTGGGGAGTCGCGAAATGAGATCGTCCAGGTCGGCTCTGAGATTCTCCAGTTCGTCACTGGCGACTGCCCCCACTTGTTTGCCCGCGGTTTTCGCGGCATTGCCGACGCGCTGAGCTGCCGAGCCTACGCGATGCGCTACGTTTTCCGCTGCGGCTTGTGCATCATCGGCTGAATTTGTGGAAGTATCCCGTTCCATGGTGAGCTCCTTTTCGTTGTTTGGGGAAAATATGCGAAATCTATATTTAAGGCCGCATAAGAGCTGTTAGTTTCCCTTAATTGTCGTTACAGGTATGTTCGTTGACACACATAATGATCCGCCGGCACTTTTCTGACACATCCTACACTGCCGCATCGGCAACCCTACAACGATTTGTTGGCGTTCTGCGGCGCATGTAGCTGTTCAAACACGTATGTATACAGCTTGATTGAGCGAGGGGCGGCAGAAATGGTATAATTTTGCGCTAACCTGGTTCGCGAAGACGCTTATTTCCGTCAGGTTTCCGCGAACCAGATTTAGCTTGCCAGCTTGAATGCTGGTGTAATTTCGCACATCCGTCTTTTAAAGGGTGCTCTCAACAGAGCGGCAATGGCGGATGGAGGCTCAACCCTATAGGAGAAATCATGTCAGTGACTATGCGGCAGATGCTGGAGGCGGGCGTTCATTTTGGACATCAGACCCGTTTCTGGAACCCAAAGATGGCTCAGTATATTTTTGGCCATCGCAACAAAATCCACATCATCAATTTGGAAAAGACCTTGGCGATGTATCAGGAGGCCATGAACTATGTCCGCCAGTTGTCAGCCAACAGAGGCATTATCCTGTTCGTCGGGACCAAGCGTCAGGCCCGCGATATCGTACGCGAGGAGGCGGCCCGGTGCGGCTCTCCTTATGTTGACCAGCGTTGGTTAGGAGGGATGCTCACCAATTTCAAAACGATAAAACAATCGGTGAAACGCCTGCACGATATGGAAACGATGGCGCAGGACGGGACGCTGGATAAGCTATCGAAAAAAGAAGCACTCGATATTCAGCGTGAGCTGGAGAAACTCAATCGTAGCCTGGGGGGCATCAAGGATATGAAGGGCCTGCCCGATGCCATGTTCGTGATTGATGTGGGATATCAGAAAGGGGCCATTACAGAGGCACGCAAACTCGGCATTCCCATCGTCGGCGTGGTGGACACCAATCATAGTCCTGATGGGGTGGATTATGTCATTCCCGGCAATGATGATTCCAGCCAGGCGATACGGCTCTATGTGCGCGGCGTGGCCGATGCCATTTTGGAAGGGCGTAATCAGATGGTGCAGGAAATCGTGAAAAACGACGTTGAGGAAGTGGAAGAGGCCGCAGACTAAAAAACTATATCCCGATGGCTCGCGGCAGGATGCGCTCCCGCTCCCTTTTTTCAAAAGTGCGAGCAACGAAACCTGCCCTATTTTAATAAATTGAATCTGGAGTGACTATGGCTGAGATCACCGCACAGATGGTGAAGGAGTTACGCGACCTCACCGGCTTGGGCATGATGGAATGCAAAAAAGCATTGAGTGAGACCGGCGGGGACATGAAGGCGGCGGAGGACCTGCTACGGATCAAAAGTGGCGCCAAGGCGAGCAAGGCGGCGGGTCGTATAGCGGCGGAGGGCATGATCGCGGCGCACATCGTGCCTGATGGCAAGAGCGGCGCATTGGTCGAAGTGAACTGTGAGACTGACTTTGTTGCCAGAAACGAAGATTTTATTAATTTCGCTCGTGATCTTGCAAAATTGTTGACAAAGGAAAGCCTGGCGGATATGGAGGCACTGGCGAGCGCAGCGTTGCCGGGCGGCGAAAACGTCGATGAATTCCGGCAAGCATTGGTTATGAAGCTGGGTGAAAACATCAGTGTGAGGCGTTTTGTACGCCAGCAAACACAGGGAAATCTTGCTTCGTATCTGCACGGGGCAAAAATCGGGGTGATGGTCGATTACACCGGAGGCGACGAGACGCTCGGTAAGGATCTGGCCATGCATATCGCAGCGAGCAAACCGATTTGCGTCTCCGGCGATCAGGTGTCGTCTGAGCTGCTGGCGCGTGAACGGCTGATTTACACCGCCCAGGCGGAAGAGAGTGGCAAGCCTGCGGATATCGTCGCCAGAATGGTGGACGGTCGTATCGCTAAATACCTGGCTGAGGTAACGCTGCTTGGTCAGCCCTTCGTCAAGAATCCTGATCAGACTGTGGAGAAGTTGCTCGCGTCGAAGTCTGCGAAAGTGAACAACTTTACCTTGTTTGTTGTGGGGGAGGGCATCGAAAGGAAAAGCGGCGATTTCGCAGCCGAGGTGATGGCTCAGGTGAACCAGGCGAAAGAAGAGAAAGCATCCCAACCAAATTAAAATGTCCATGACGACTCCCTCTTATAAGCGTATTCTGCTGAAGCTCTCCGGGGAGGCCCTGATGGGCGACGACAGTTATGGTATCAACCGTCACGTGATCGAGCGGATTGTCTCCGAGATTGCCGACATCAACGGCATGGGTGTAGAAGTAGCGGTCGTAATCGGAGGTGGAAATATTTTTCGAGGCATGGTTTCCGCCGCGGATGGGATGGATCGCGCCAGCGCTGATTATATGGGGATGCTCGCTACCGTAATGAATGCACTTGCGCTACAGGACGCGATGCGCCGGGGCGGCCTCGTCAGCCGGGTACAATCGGCGTTGCGTATTGATCAAATTGTTGAACCTTACATCCGTGGTAAGGCGATCCGCTACCTGGAAGCGGGTAAGGTAGTGATCTTTGCCGCAGGCACCGGCAACCCATTTTTCACTACCGACACGGCTGCCGCGTTGCGAGGGATGGAAATGAACGTGGACATTGTGCTTAAGGCCACCAAGGTCGATGGCGTCTATACGGATGATCCGAAAAAGAATCCCGACGCCGTACGTTATCAGAAATTGTCATTTGACGACGCTATCGCACAGAATCTCAAGGTCATGGATGCGACGGCGCTTACATTATGCCGCGATCAGAAGCTACCGCTCAAGGTATTCAGTATTTTCAAGGCAGGAGCGTTAAGGCGGGTCGTAATGGGCGACGATGAGGGAACCCTCGTAGAGGTTTGAAAGGGTTTCATTTATCACGGTTGAACCCGATTTATCAGGAGTCCATGGACTTTCAGTGTATCTTTTACGCTATCTCTGTAACCTAAAATCATGATCGCCGACATTAAGAAAGCCGCTGAACAGAAAATGCAGAAGAGTCTCGAGGCGTTGAAGCTGGACTTAGGCAAGGTGAGAACGGGACGGGCTCATACCGGACTTCTGGACCATATCACGCTTGATTATTATGGCACGCCCACGCCCATCCATCAGGTCGCCAATATCAATCTGGCCGACGCGCGCACTATCACCGTTGCGCCATGGGAAAAGAAGATGTTGAGTTCGGTTGAAAAAGCTATCCGGAATTCGGACCTGGGGTTGAATCCTGTTACCGTGGGAGAATTGATTCGGGTGCCGATGCCACCGCTCACTGAGGAGCGTCGTCGTGACCTCACCAAGGTTGTCAAGCATGAGGCCGAAAACGCGAGGGTGGCGATGCGGAATATACGCCGTGACGCAAATGCCCATCTGAAAGACCTGTTGAAGGAGAAGAAAATCGCGGAGGACGAGGAACGCCGTGGTCAGGACGAAATCCAGAAACTAACCGACCGGTACATCTCGGAGATAGACAAAACCCTGCAAATTAAGGAAGCCGAATTGATGGCAATATGACCTAGGCTCAAAATACCCTACAATGCGGAGGGAAAGCCAGATGATCTGCGAAGCGCGGATGCTCATGAATGATTGAATCCTCTGAGAGTTCCTGAACCATCCTTAACTCAATCGTATCCTCTCATGCCCGCTATCACCAGTTTCACCAGCTCAACCCGAGAAATACCTGAGTCCGGCATCATTCCCCGTCACATTGCCATTATTATGGATGGCAACGGGCGCTGGGCAAAAAATCGCTACATGCCAAGAATGGCAGGGCATAAACGCGGAGTGGAGACCGTTCGCACGGCCATAAAGGCCTGTATGGAGCGCGGCGTAGAGTACCTCACATTATTCGCGTTCAGCAGCGAAAATTGGCGCAGGCCGCCAGACGAAGTCGCCTTCCTGATGCAGCTCTTCATAAATGTGCTGGAACAGGAAGTCAGCAAGCTGCACGAGAATGGCATCCGCTTTAAAGTCATCGGCGATTTATCGAAGTTTGAGCCGAAAATAGTCGAATTCATCCGTAACGGTGAGGCGCTCACCGCCGCAAATGACCGCTTCACCCTTACCGTTGCAGCCAACTATGGCGGGCGATGGGACATCATGCAGGCCGTACGGAAGATGCTGGAACAACGTCCAGACCTTGCAACCTGTTTCGATGAGAAAGACGTAATGCAGCATTTTGCGTTGAACTACGCGCCCGAACCTGATTTATTCATTCGTACCGGCGGCGAGCACCGCATCAGCAATTTTCTCTTGTGGCAGCTGGCTTACACAGAGCTCTATTTTACTGAGACGCTGTGGCCGGATTTTGATGCTAATGCACTGGAGCTTGCCATTCAGTCCTACCAGCAGCGCGAGCGTCGCTTCGGACGCACCAGCGAGCAGCTGGCACAGGCCACGCACAACAGAGAAGGCGCCGTCAAGAGAACGGCTTAACTTCGCCACTGCTCAACCTGCCCTGTTTCTTCCTTTATATTTATAGTCATGCTCAGGGCCAGGATTCTCACCGCCGTCATTGTGTTGTGTCTGTTTCTGGCAGCACTGTTCTACCTATCAGCGGTTTTCTGGATGGTGCTCTTGCTTGCCTTGACCGCGGCGGGTGTATGGGAATGGAGCAGGCTGGCGCGATTTTCCCTGAATTACTCCATCTTTTACCTTTTATTCACCATATTTCTGGCTGGAGAACTGCTGTTCGTATTGGGCGACGCGGTTTTGGCCAATCCCTATACGACAGCGCTAGAACCGGTTTATCTCGCCTCGGTGGCGTTTTGGATTTTGTATGTTCCATTATTCCTGAAGACAAAGCATAGGGTCAGGAACCGGGTGGGCCTCGCGTTGATGGGCTGGCTGGTGCTATTGCCTACGGGACTTGCCTTATACCAGTTGCGCGCTATCGATCCGCTTCTTCTCCTCGGCTTCATGTGCACCATCTGGATATCGGATACCGCCGCGTATTTTTCGGGGCGCGCCTGGGGAAAGCACAAGCTGGCGCCCTCGATCAGCCCGGGCAAGACCTGGGAAGGTGTCGCTGGGGCGCTCGCCGCGGTTCTGGTTTATGCCCTGATATGGAGCACCAGCTCGAGGAATGATGCGCTCGCCGGGATGCTTGTGCCCCTGTTGCTTCTGCTAACTGCCATGGGAATTATCGGCGACCTGTTTGAGTCCTTGATGAAACGCCAGGCCGACGTAAAGGACAGCGGGAATATTTTGCCGGGCCACGGTGGTATACTTGACCGGATTGATGCGCTTACATCGACACTGCCCCTCGCCATTTTATCCCTTCTAATTTTACAGTCCGAATTATGAGATCTGTCCGTAATCTCACCATCCTTGGATCTACCGGCAGTATCGGTGAAAACACTCTAGACGTGGTCGCACGTCATCCCGACCGGTTCCGTGTGGTTGCGCTCACCGCGAATAAAGGCGCCGCAAAAATGCTGGAGCAATGCCTCCGGTTTCAGCCGCGGTATGCGGTATTGCTGGACGAGCCCAGCGCGGAATGGCTACGGTCCGAAATTCTGCGAGCGGATGTCGCGACTGAGGTTCTTTGCGGGGTCGAATCGCTGGAGAAAGTCGCATCCTTGCCGGATGTCGACGTGGTGATGGCGGCGATCGTCGGAGCTGCGGGTATCCGCCCCACTTTTGCCGCAGCCCGCAACGGCAAGCAGGTCCTGCTTGCAAACAAGGAAACGATGGTAATGGCCGGCCGCATCTTCACGGATGTTGTCAAAGAAAACAACGCGACCTTGCTGCCGATCGACAGCGAGCATAATGCCATCTTCCAGTCACTACCTCACGGTTTCGCCGGAGACCTGAAAGCGGTCGGGGTGCGTCGCATTTTGTTGACGGCATCGGGGGGGCCCTTCCGCCAAACGCCGCTGAGCCTGCTTGAACAGGTAACGCCGGGAGAAGCTTGCGCTCATCCCAACTGGGTGATGGGGCGGAAGATTTCGGTAGACTCTGCAACGATGATGAACAAGGGTCTGGAGGTTATCGAAGCCCGCTGGCTATTTGAAGCCGACCCCGAACAGATCCAGGTTGTGATTCATCCACAAAGCATCATTCATTCCATGGTTGAATATGTGGATGGTTCAGTATTGGCACAGCTGGGCAATCCGGATATGCGCACGCCGATTGCGCACGCGCTGGGTTTTCCGGAACGCATCGAAACCGGAGTAGCGCCACTGGATATGTTCAAGGTGGCTCGGCTGGATTTCGAAGAGCCCGACTTAAAACGGTTTCCTTGCTTGCGACTTGCCTATCAAGCCCTGGAGACGGGCGGAAGCGCTCCGGCTGTGCTCAATGCTGCCAATGAAGTTGCCGTAGAGTCCTTTCTCGATCGCAGGATGCCATTTACTGCGATCCCGGCAATGATAGAGGAGGTAATGCATGCGGTCGACCATGCAGATATGGCTACGCTGGATGATGTGCTGACAGCTGATCGTCTGGCACGGGAAGCTGCTCATGAGTGGTTGGCGTGCTTGGCGTAACGAACTCGAATTCCTGGTTGCCGTTATGGTTGGAACTAGCTTGTCTTACCATTCCTTGCGGGTGACGACTTCCCCGGGCATGCGCCGCGCGGGGAATTGGGAATGGCGTCCACCCTTTTCGTCCTGCTGCCATCCTCCTGCTTTGCGTACGATCGCATATCGACTTTTCCGACGATTCAGGTGTTCCCAGGGCGCCACTCCCAACTGACGTTGCAATGACTTTCTTTTCCACTGCCCTCGCTTTTGTCGTTACCCTCGGTCTCCTGATCGTATTTCACGAATTTGGGCATTACCTGATGGCACGCTGGTGCGGCGTAAAGGTGCTGCGTTTTTCCATCGGGTTTGGGCAGCCGTTGCTGTCAAAGCGGTGGGGAAAAGATCAAACGGAGTGGGTGATCGCTGCCTTTCCCCTTGGGGGGTATGTCAAGATGCTCGACGAGCGCGAAGGCAGCGTGGCGCCACAGGAATTGCCGCAGTCATTCAATCGCAAGCCCGTAGCGCACCGGTTCGCCATTGTCGCGGCCGGACCGGCAGCCAATTTCTTGTTGGCAATCTTGCTTTACTGGTTGCTGTTCATGCTGGGCGTGGCGGCCATAAAGCCCGTTATCGGTACGGTACCACCCGCGACGCCCGCCGCGTTTGCCGGTTTCGAGCGCGGAGAGACAATCACTAAGATAGGGGGGGACCCCGTCACCACCTGGCAGGATGCCCGATGGCTGCTTTTGTCGCATGTGGTCGACCAATCGTCTTCCGTAACGTTGGAAACTGTCAACCCACTGGGTCACGTCGATGTGCGGCAGGTGGACGTCACAGGTATCCAGCCTGATGACCTTGATGGCGATTTTCTAAAAAAGATTGGCCTGACCATTTATCAACCGGATATGGAACCCATCATTGCCCAGGTGACGCCCGAAAGCGCCGGCAGCCGGGCCGGCCTTCGCGCGGGGGATAGGATTCTGGAAGTCAATAGTAAGCAGATTGCATTATGGGAAGAGCTGGTACAGGAGATCCGTGCCAATCCGGGCACGCTTCTAAGGTTGAGAATCCAGAGGAACAGTGAGACCGTAAGTATCGAGGCTATTCCGGATACGGCCACGGAAGGTAGCGAGAAAGTGGGCAAGTTGGGCATCGGCCCGAAGATCGATCAAGCTGAATTCGAAAAACTGATGGTTGAGATCAGCTATGCGCCGGGCACAGCCATGGTTAGGGCAATCAGCAAAACGTGGGAAACGTCGGTATTTACCTTGCAGATGCTGGGGAAAATGCTGGCAGGACAAGTATCCTGGAAGAATGTCAGCGGACCGATAACCATTGCCGACTACGCAGGGAAATCGGCCCAGATGGGGGTGGCACCATATCTCGGCTTTCTGGCGCTTATCAGCATCAGCCTCGGCGTGCTGAACCTGTTACCCATACCGGTACTGGATGGTGGACATTTAATGTATTATGTGATCGAAATTATAAAGGGCAGTCCGCTTTCTGCAAAAACCGCCGAGATTGGTCAACAGGTGGGGATGGCGCTGTTATTCGCCCTGATGGCTTTTGCCATCTATAACGACGTCGTCCGGCTTATCCCCAGTTAAGTATGAAAGTTCGCTATCTCGTCGCGCTCGTGTCCCTCGTCTGCGCTTCGGCTTCGTGGGCGCGCGAGCCATTCATCGTCAAGGACATACGGGTGGATGGGATACAGCGCACCGAGGCGGGTACCGTATTCAGTTACCTGCCGGTAAAGGTGGGCGACACGCTCGATGATGAAAAAGCGGCCGCTGCCATCAAGGCGCTTTATGCCACCGGGTTTTTCAAGGATGTGCGGCTGGAGTCCGAGGACGGCGTCCTGGTGGTGGTGATAGAGGAACGTCCCGCTATTGCGCAGATCAGCATCATCGGCGCCAAGGAATTCGAAAAAGACAAGCTGAAGGAAGGTCTGAAACAGGCTGGTCTGGCCGAATCGCGTATTTTCGACCGATCAATGCTGGAGAGGGCGGAGCAGGAGCTCAAGCAGCAGTACATCAGCCGCGGCAAATATGCGGTGAAAATTACAACCACCACTACGCCGATGGAACGTAATCGGGTGGCGATCAACTTCAATGTGGATGAAGGCAAGACCGCCAAGATACGTAAAATCAATATTGTCGGGAATAAGGCGTTCAAGGAAAAGGACTTGCTCACTGCGTTCGTTTTGCGGACGCCCGGTCTGCTCACCTGGTTCACCAAGGAAGATCAGTATTCAAAGCAGAAACTCGGCGCTGATCTGGAGTCGTTGAGATCGTACTATCTCAATCGTGGCTATCTGGAATTCAGTATCGACTCCACCCAGGTATCCATCACGCCCGACATGCAGGATATCTACATCACCGTAAATATATCCGAAGGCGAACAATATTCCGTATCGGAGATCAAGCTAGCCGGTGAATTGCTGGTGCCGGAAGAGGAGTTGCGCAAGCTCATCAAGATTGCACCGGGCCAGGTGTTTGCGCGCGAAAAGCTGACCGAATCAGTCAAGCTCATTACCGACCGGCTGGGCGATGACGGCTACGCGTTTGCGAATATCAACGCCTCCCCGCAACTTGACAAGGAAAAACGTCAGGTTGCGTTTACTTTTTTTATAGACCCGGGGCGCCGTGTTTACGTCAGGCGTATCAACATAACCGGCAATAACCGTACCCGCGATGAAGTCATACGCCGGGAAATGCGCCAATTCGAAGGCGGCTGGTATTCAACAACCAAGATCAACCGCTCCAAGGTGCGCGTAGACAGGTTGAATTTTTTCAATGCCGTCAATCTTGAAACGCCGGCGGTCCCGGGCACCACCGATCAGATTGACGTAAATGTTGAGGTTAAGGAAAAACCCACCGGCGCGGTGATGTTCGGGGCGGGTTATTCAAATATGGAAGGGTTGATATTGAGCGGCTCTGTTGCTCAGGACAACATATTTGGCACCGGCAAATTCGTCAATCTCATGGTCAACACTGGAAGGGTCAATAAAACCTACTCCTTGTCTTATACCGACCCTTACTTTACCAAGGACGGAATCACTGCCGGCTTCGATATTTACAAGCGGGTACTTAATACGAGTTCGTTGACAGCTGTGAACGTTTTTAATACCGATACAATGGGCGTGGGTTTGCGCTTCGGCATCCCGCTGAATGAGAATGACAGTATCCAGACTGGCCTTGGGATCGAGAACACCAAGATCGAGCTCGGGCCCAACAGTCCGCAACGGAATATTGACTTCGTGAACGAGTTCGGCAGCAGTACCATAAACGTTCCGGTAACTGCGAGCTGGCGGCGCGACGGGCGCGACAGCGCTATCTGGACCACGTCGGGCACCACCCAGCGCGCATTTGCCGAGGTGGGCATGCCCGCGGGCGATCTGACTTATTACAAAGTGAGTTACGACCTTCGATGGTATTATCCTCTTACCGACACCTTTACGCTGATGCTGAATGGAGAAGCGGGGTACGGCGATGGCTACCGTGGACACGAACTCCCCTTCTTCAAGAACTTCTTTGCCGGAGGCAATACTTCCGTTCGCGGCTACAATATCAGCTCGTTGGGGCCGCGGGATGCGAACAACAGAGCCCTCGGCGGAAATAGGCGCCTGGTTGGCAGCGTCGAAGTACTGTTTCCAATGCCGGGAATGAGGAATGATCGAACAGTGCGACTGAGCGCCTTCATGGACGGGGGTACCGTGTGGGGGCCGGGGGGCGTAAAGCCGGAGCAGGAGGGCCTGCGTTATTCCGCTGGCATTGCCGTCACCTGGATCTCCCCCATGGGGCCCCTTAAAATCAGCGTCGCACAGCCGTTGAATGACAAGCCGGGGGATAATTTGCAGCGCTTCCAGTTTCAATTCGGGCAGCAATTCTAAGCGACCAAATGTGGAGATTAAATTGAAGCACAAGATACATTCGGGACGGATATTAATGGCCGTGTGCATCATTTTTGTGTCCACCTGGGGATCTGCTGCTTCGCTTGCGGATGAGATCAGGATAGGCGTTGTCGATACTGAAAGAGTTCTCGCCGAGTCAGCACCTGCGGTAAGGGCCTTGAGGAAAATCGAGAAAGAGTTTTTGCCGCGCGACCAGGAACTCAAGAAAATGACTGCGCAGGCCAAGGCGCTGCAGGACGTGCTGGAAAAAGAAGGCAATAGCATGCCGGAGGGCGAGCGCCGCAACAAGGAGCGGGACCTTGCCACCCTCAACCGGGAATATCAGCGGGCTCAACGACAGATGCGCGAAGATCTGAGCCTGCGCCAGAACGACGAAGTCGCCGCGCTCCAGTTAACCGCCACGAAAGTGATTCAAGTAATCGCGGAGACAGAGAAATACGACTTGATACTGCCCCTGCGCGATCTTGTTTACCGAAGCCCGCGCATCGACATCACTGAAAAGGTTATCAAAGCTTTGGCTGACAAGTAGCTGCCAGGGGGTTATGTGCCTTTGGCGAGGGATTTCAGCGGGGGCGGCAACTCCGGCTTTTTGAGCTATTTAAGACACTGAAACAGGAAGCTAAACGTGGACTCCATGAACATCCATGAAATACTGAAGTATCTCCCTCATCGCTATCCTTTCCTGCTGGTCGACAGGGTTTTATGCTGCGAACCCGGAAAAAACATATCGGCTCTCAAGAACGTCAGCATGAACGAGCCGTTCTTTTCGGGCCATTTCCCGCATTACCCGGTCATGCCGGGCGTATTGATCATTGAAGCCCTCGCGCAAGCGGCCGCGATCCTGACACTCAGGACCGCCAACTTGACGACCGATGACGATTCACTCTATTACTTTGTCGGAATTGACGGCGCGCGCTTCAAAAAACCCGTGCAGCCCGGTGATCAACTGATCCTCAAGGCCACCATTCTGCGTGAGAGAATCGGTATTTGGAAATACGCCGTTCAGGCGGAAGTGGATGGCCGCGTTGTCACCGAGGCCGAGTTGATGTGCACGATGCGGACCAAAACCGCCGAGTGAGAGCTACGACGAGCATGTTTTCAGGTAAGCAAAAGCAGGATCGCTAGGAATGCTGTCGGACGAATGCAACTGGGTTGGCGGCGTGGATGAGTCTGGTAGGGGACCACTAGCCGGACCGGTATTCGCTGCCTGCGTGATACTTGATCCGGCCCGCCAAATCGATGGGTTGGCCGACTCCAAAACGTTGCGTGAAGATCAGCGCAACAGGCTGACGCTCGCGATCAGGGCAAATTCCATTGCCTGGGCTATCGGATTTGCATCAGTCGGGGAGATAGACCGGATAAATATTCTTCAGGCCAGCTTGCTCGCCATGAAACGTGCCGTAGAGAACTTGTCGTTCGTTCCCGCGAGGGTGCTGGTGGATGGAAATCACCGTCCTCGCCTGAAGTGTCCTGTAACCGCAATTGTCAGGGGGGATAGCCTGATACCCGAAATCTCCGCTGCTTCCATCCTGGCTAAAACCGCGCGTGATGCCGAGATGCTGGCACTGCACAAGCGCTTCCCGCATTACGGATTTGACCGACATAAAGGGTATTCCACTGAGCAGCACATTACCGCAATACGGATTCATGGGATCTCCGAGGTGCATCGCCGTAGTTTTGCACCGGTCAGGGAATCGATGGCGAACTTCGGGGGCTCGGGTGAGCCGTAGCTTCCTGGGCTTCCTGGGCTCCTGCGCGAGCTTCCCGATTTCCTTCAGCAGTTCGTGTTATGGAAGGTGCGGACGAATACGCCTTGGCGAAATCTCCCGGAACTGCTGGGACGGGAAAATCATGCCTCTGCAGCCCCATGGAGCTGCTGGGACGGGCAAAAAAGTGGAAAGGAACTAATATTGGATCATAATCACTAACAAACGCCCCAATACGCAGAGATTGGTTTGAGGTTGAACCGGTGGGTCTGCAATCTTCCTGAGCGGGAGGGGAGTCTTTGCGGCTCTATTTATATCGCTGTAACTGATTAAGGTTAAATCAAATATATGCGCATCGAAAAAGATACCGTGGTGTCGTTAACTTATGAATTATCTGATTTGACCGGTCAGGTAATGGAAAAACCCGACGCCCCCATCAGTTATTTGCATGGGGGCTATGACGGCATTTTTCCTATGGTAGAGGAAAAGTTGCACAGCAAAGAAGTAGGCGATAGCTGCTCGGTTCTAATGGAGCCGGAGAACACGTTCGGTGAGTACGATAGCGAGTTGGTTCGGGTGGAGCCTCGTAGCCTTTTTCCCGACAATGTGGAGGTCGGGATGCAGTTTGAAGGTGGCGAAGAAGGTTCCGATGACGCGTTGATCTATACCGTGACGGATATCGCGGAGGACAAGGTGGTAGTGGACGGTAATCACCCGCTCGCTGGAATCACCCTGCGTTTCGACTGTACGGTTACGGAAGTCCGCGCCGCGACCGCGGAAGAATTGGCGCACGGGCACGCTCACGGGGCGCATGGTCACGAGCATTAAAAAGCTTTTAAAACCTTCCGGACCGGGTTCCCGTCCCCCGTCCCGATACTCGACCGGATTCTTGCCGACTCATCAAGAGAATAAGCTGCTCCGCGCTAGGGCGATTTCTTCTCTGCGGCGTCTTTCAGGGCGTAAAGCGTGTCCAGCGCTTGCTTCGGACTCAACTCGTCCGGTAGGACCGCGCGCAACATTGTAAAGACCGGATGCTGTGCCAGAATTTCTCCCCTCTGCCAAGCTTCAGCGGTTTCTCCAGTTTCACATCTGGCTGGCGCCGCATCCGAAAACAAGTCTCGTTGCGGATACCTTCCTATTGCGTCCTTCTCAAGTTTTGCAAGGTATTGCCTCGCCGTTTTGATTACGGGTGCCGGCACGCCGGCCAGCGCGGCAACCTGTAGACCATAGCTTTGGCTCGCAGGGCCGTCATTGATGGCATGCAGGAACACGATACGATGCTTGTGTTCCACGGCGCGCAAATGGACGTTTGCCACTTGCGGGAACTCCTCGGCGAGCTGAGTCAGCTCGAAATAGTGGGTTGCGAATAGCGTGTAGCTACCATTCTTCTCCAGCAGATACTGGGCAATTGCCAAAGCAAGCGCAAGGCCGTCAAAGGTGGACGTGCCTCTTCCCACTTCATCCATCAATACCAGGCTTTGTGAACTGGCATTATGCAAAATGTTGGCAGCCTCGTTCATTTCCAGCATGAAAGTGGAGCGTCCACCGGCCAGGTCATCGGAGGCGCCGATCCGCGTAAAAATTTGATCGAGAGGGCCGAAGCGCGCGCTGGCGGCAGGCACAAAGCTACCGCAATGGGCGAGCAATGCGATCAACGCGGCTTGCCGCATATAGGTCGATTTTCCACCCATATTGGGGCCGGTGATGACGAGCATCTGCCGTGTTTGATCGCCGCGGCCTGCGCCTAGGCGTAAATCGTTTGCAATGAAGTTCTCTACCTGCCTTTCTACTACCGGATGACGGCCCGCCTCAATTTCAATGGCTGTTTCATCAGTAAACAACGGCAAGGTGTAATCCAGCGCAAGCGCCCGTTCGGCAAATGTCGCAAGAACATCCAGTTCTGCAACGCTCTGCGCCGCCCCTTGCAAATGGACAATATAGGGCGCAAGCGTATCCAGCAATTCAGCATATAGGAATTTTTCCCGTTCCAGGGCATGACCCTGCGCGGACAATGCCTTGTCTTCGAAAGCCTTTAGTTCGGGTGTGATATAACGTTCTGCGTTCTTCAGCGTCTGCCTTCGACGATAGTCGGATGGGACTTTATCGCTGTGGGCATGCGTCACCTCGATATAAAAACCGTGCAATCGGTTATATTCCACCTTGAGGCTGGGTATCCCGGTACGCGTCTTTTCCTGTTCTTCAAGTCGAAGCAGAAATTCACCGCAGTTGTTTTGTATCGCGCGCAGTTCATCCAGCTCTGCATCGTAGCCATCGGCAATCACGCCGCCTTCGCGCAGCATAACCGCAGGCTCGTCCCGCAACGCTTTTTCCAGTAGTGCGGTCAGCGTTTCATCCGGGACCATTTTTTTCGCCAGCACGGCAATGGGCGTGTTAATGGGTTCGCTGTTGGCGCTCCTTATCTCGGCTATGAGCGCGAGCGCCTGCGGCAACTGTTTAAGGCTATCGCGTAATCCAGACAAGTCTCGAGGCCGAGCCGATTTCAACGCGATGCGTGCGGTAATGCGCTCGATGTCGCCCACCCGTTTAAGGCAAGCGCGCACCGCAAGGTACGGTCCTGATCCACCTTCACCCATCAGCCACGATACGCCGTCGAGCCGGTTCCGAATCAATGCACGGTCGCGGAGGGGATGATGCAGCCAGTGACGGAGCAGTCGGCTTCCCATATTGGTCGAGCACGTATCGAGCAGCGATAGCAACGTGGGTGCAGCATCGCCGAGTATCGTTTCGGAAATTTCGAGATTACGGCGCGTCGCCGCATCCAGACGTAGGTACGCGCTGTCCCGCTCAATACCCAGCGTCGCGACATGGGCGATGCTGGTACCCTGCGTAAGGCGCGCGTATTCCAGCAACGCGCCTGCGGCTCCCAGCGAGGCATGCAAGCCCTCGCAACCAAAACCCGAAAGATCATGCGTGCCGAATTGCCGGGAAAGAATTCTGGCAGCGGCCTCGACATCGAATTGCCAAAAAGGCAGGCGCTTAAGGCAGGTTTTCCTGAACACGCTGTCACAGTCTAACCCGTCAAGGCTTTCGGGCGAGTCGGGGATAAGG
Organism: Nitrosospira sp. Nsp14; assembly: GCF_900113575.1. Classification (GTDB taxonomy): domain Bacteria; phylum Pseudomonadota; class Gammaproteobacteria; order Burkholderiales; family Nitrosomonadaceae; genus Nitrosospira. The sequence goes on along the minus strand of NZ_FOPV01000016.1, from coordinate 19,957 downwards.
ACTTCCGCAGGCTTTAGCCGTTCAAGCTCGCCCGCCAGTTTGTCGGGCGTTGTCTCCATCACGCAGAATTTACCGCCCGCCAGATTGAGCCAGGCCAGTCCGAGCGTTGCCTTGTGCACTTGCAACGCAACGATAACGCTTTCGCGTTTCTCTTCCAGCAATGCCGCATCTGTCAGCGTGCCGGGCGTGACGATGCGCGTGACTTGGCGCTCAACGGGACCCTTGGCGGTCGCAGGGTCGCCGGTCTGCTCACAGATTACTACTGATTCTCCGAGCCTGACCAGTTTGGCAAGATATTGGTCGGCGGAGTGGTAAGGCACGCCCGCCATCTTGATCGGTTCTCCGCCGGACGTGCCGCGCCGGGTAAGGGTAATGTCAAGCAGCCGAGCGGCTTTTTCCGCATCATCGAAAAACAGTTCGTAGAAATCCCCCATGCGATAAAACATCAACATCTCGGGATGCTGCGCCTTGATGCGCAGGTATTGCTGCATCATGGGCGTGTGGCTTTTTAAGCCATTGTCTTCGTTGTATTTTTGCAAGAGCGGTCGTCGATGTAAATCTAACGGATTTGCTTTTTAAACGCGATGATTTACTGCGTATGTTTGCGTTCCCTAGCCCCAGCGGAGCATTGCCGCAGTCGCTCCGTAACAGTCGGCGTAGCTCCCCGCTGCCACATATATAGCTAGGCAATGCGGAGAAAGAAACTGATTTTTTAACGTAGCTTCTCTGGGCGAGAGGTTACCAGCTAATTCACACGAGGTACCCCAGTACCGGTGCCTCTGAGATTCTACGCTTATAAGAATTTTTAGCATCTGGATATCCTTCGGAGATAGTGGAGTACAAGTAATCCGGCTCGATATTATCGGCTAGTCCGCCCGATTTCTTGAATGGTGGGGAAGCGTGTGAGTAATACTAGATGTAATGGCAAGCAAGCAGGGTTGCGGCGCAAATAAAAAGCCTAGGGACTAGATTCCCATGCAATATTGTTCGCCTGCTGCCTCCAAAATTCCGGAATCTCCGTTCGATAGCGGCGCATCACCAGATTCGCTACCAAACCAGTCCAGCCGGTCTGGTGGGCAGCGCCCAGTCCCTGGCCGGTTTCACCGTGGAAATACTCATGGAAAAGCAGGAGGTCGCACCAGTGCGGGTCCGTCTGGTGCGGACTGTTCAAGGGGAAATTCGGGATGACGTCGGATTCGTCCCGGCGAAAAATGTCGACTAAGCGCTCGGCTAGCATATTCGCGGCGTATTTGAGATTAATCTCGTAGCCATTTAAGCAGGGAGCGGGAAAGGTGAAAGCATCGCCCAGGTAACGATACATTTTTTCGATTGCCTGAACCAGCAGATAGTTGGTTGGCATCCAGACTGGGCCGCGCCAGTTGGAATTTCCACCGAACAGCGGTGAATCGGATTCGCCGGGCACGTAGTGGATGATGGCATTGCCAATGCCAGGAATATGCCCCAGGTCTTGCCCCTCGGCATGGCGCTTCGACACGCTGCGCACGCCAAATGGGGAAAAGAATTCATCTTCATCGAAAACACGGGCCAAGATCCTCACCAGCATGGCGGGGGTGACAACGGACAATAAATGTTCCCCCCGTTCGTTCGTGGTTACGGGACAGGCGCAGATCACGCTGCCGTCGAACATGCCGCCCTTATGTTTCCAGAGCAGCGCGTTAAAACGGTCCCGCCCGGCGAGCAGCCGCGCATCTACCACTTCACTTGCGAACAGGGGAATGACGCCCACCCAGGAAAAAACATCGATGCGATGTGCGCTGCCTTCCAGATCCATAACAATATCCTTGAAGAATCCATCAGCCTCGTCCCAGATGGATACGCCCGCGCCGGTGTGGCCGGCAAGCGTATTTGCGATTGCCAGAAACTGGCTGTAGGACTGGACAGCAATGCTTTCATAAGCGGGGTCTTCAACCGCAATTTCAAGCGCCATTACAGTGATCTGCAGCGCGAACATCGCCATCCAGCCAGTCGCATCCGCTTGTTTCAGCGTATAGCCCGTTGGCAATGGCTGGGAACGGTTGTATACAGAGATATTGTCAAGCCCGAGAAACCCCCCCTCAAATACGTTCATGCCCGTGGCGTCCTTGCGATTGATCCACCAGGTATGGTTCAGCAACAGTTTGTGCAAAACACGCTTGAGAAAAGCGATATCGCCCTGGCCGCGTTGCACTCGCTCCGCACGGAACACCTTGAGAGCGCTCATGGCATGCAAAGGCGGATTCACATCGCTGAAGCCCCATTCGCCCGCTGGTATTTGCCCGCCCGGATGCAGAAAATTTTCGCGCAGCAGCAGCTCTACCTGATCCTTGGAAAAATCCACGTCGATCAGTGCCATCACGGTGCAATGGAACGCGAGATCCCAGGCGGCGAACCATGGGTACTCCCAGGCGTCGGGCATGGAAATGACGTCATTGGCGCTGAGATGGCGCCAGTCGTGGTTGCGCCCGGTTTGCCTCGACGCCGGGGGTATCGCCTGATCGCCTTTCAGCCACGTGGATACGTCATAGTGATAGAACTGCTTGTTCCAAATCATCCCAGCCAGCGCCTGGCGGAGAATGCGGTGATCGTGAGCCGTGGCTTCCGGCAGCAGTGATGTAAAGAAAGCATTTGCTTCGGCGAGCCGTTGGGTCAAAATTTGTGCGTGAGAATTGAATGGCTCAGGCTTGGGTCGGGCTGACAAAACTAATGCGATAGCAGATGTTTGCCCCGGCGGAACAGTGAGCTTGTGTACCGCGCCGAATTTGGTTCCCCGTTGCTGCGGATTTACCGCCGTCGCCTCTCCATCAATGAGATAGCTGTGAAACGCATCCTTGACGTAACGCCCGACATTAGGGAGCCCCCACAGCCTGTCGTTGTTGGTCTCGTTTTCTGTGTAGAGCAGGTCCGCCTGCTGCCCCCCATAAAGATGATACGTACCCAGTAGCGGGTGTTCCGCAGAAACCGCCCAGGCCGCGGCGCCATCCGGGGGTGCCATGGCATACAAGAGGGGCTTCTGCGCATCCATATCCCGCCATGACCAGTCATTTCGAAACCATAGTTGGGGCACCACCCACAGGACGGCTTCATCGGGCCCCCGGTTTGTAGCCACGATTTCGATATGCAGTTCCTCGGGGGATGCCTTGGCGTAAAAAACCTCGACGTCCCAGTAGCGCCCCTCGGCAAATGACCCGCTGTCGATTAGGCTGAACGGCGGTTCATGGCGGGAACGGCCGGCGTTTTCTTCCACTAGCCGTTTATAAGGGAATGCGCATTGAGGATATTTATAAAGATAATGCAGCCATGCATGCGAGGGGGTGGCGTCCAGGTAGAAGTAGCATTCTTTCACGTCCTCCCCGTGGTTTCCCTGGTTGTTGGTCAAGCCGAACGCCCGTTCCTTCAGGATGACATCTCGGCCGTTCCAGAGAGCGAGACCGAAACAAAGCCGTTGCGCCTCATCCGAAATACCGCCAAGACCGTCTTCATTCCAGCGATAGACGCGGGAGCGCGCCTGATCATGGTCGAAGTGTCCCCAGGCGTTGCCGTCCGGACTATAGTCTTCCCGAACGGTTCCCCAGGCGCGCTCGGCGAGGTAAGGTCCCCACAGACGCCAGTTCTCGGCACGATGCTGCTGATTCTTCAGCCTTTGCCGTTCCGCATCCGGCTGAGTGGTCATTACGTCGTTCCTCCTCTTTGGGAAGCGCTAGACCTGGGCACGCTTGAGGCGCCCGGCCGCTGCTGTGGTTCGTGAATCGTCATTACCAAGCACGACTGAAAGGGGACTGATGGCACAAACTGTCGCGCCCAGCTTTGGGTTGCGCAAGACGCTATTGATTGCGTTCGCTGGTTGCCTTCAACGCCTCGGTCAAATGTGGGGCGATGATTTGCAGCAACTGGCCGAAGATCCTCGGATTGCCAGCCAACACGTTGCCGTTGTGCATGTAAGTATCGTTGCCTTCCATATCGCCCACCAGCCCGCCGGCCTCGGTAATGAGCAGGCAACCGGCCGCCATATCCCAGGGTGACAACCCGAATTCCCAGAAACCGTCGTAACGTCCCGCCGCAACATAGGCCAAGTCCAATGCGGCAGAACCGGGTCGCCGGATGCCCGCCACCTTGGGCATGATGTCCTTGAAAATGGACAGGTAGGCTTCCGCATGCGTGAACTCGCGAAATGGAAATCCGGTACCGATCAGGCAGTCGCCGAGCTTGTCACGCTTACTCACTCGCAGACGGTGGTCGTTCAAATATGCGCCACCTCCGCGGCTTGCGGTAAACAATTCGTTGGCGGAAGGGTTGTAAACCACCGCTTGGGTCAAGAGGTTTTTATGCATTAACCCGATTGATACCGAATAGTGCGGAAAGCCATGAAGAAAATTTGTCGTGCCATCAAGCGGGTCGATAATCCACCGGTACTCGGATTTGCCCGCGTCGCCTTGAGCACCGCTCTCTTCTGCTAAAATGGCGTGATCGGGATAGGCATCCCGCAGCGTTCCGATGATGGCTTCTTCCGCCGCGCCGTCCACTTCACTGACAAAATCGCTGTGCGCTTTGCGCGATACATGCAGCAAATCGAGATTCTGCGCAGCACGGTTGATAATACCACCGGCGCGTCGTGCGGCTTTTACCGCAATGGTGAGCATGGGATGCATAGGCTGACTTCAAATATTAAAGGAATGCGAATTTTAATATGAATCCCTCCTATCCGCTTGATAAAGTCCGCGTGGTACTAAGCCATCCCAGCCATCCGGGAAATATCGGGGCCGTGGCGCGGGCGATGAAGACGATGGGCCTCGATTCGCTCTACCTGGTGAATCCCAAGACTTTCCCCGACAAGGAGGCGGAAAGGCGCGCCGCCGGCGCGTGGGACATACTGAACAAGGCGAAAGTTTGCTCAAACCTGGACGAGGCTTTGAGCGGCACCATTCTTGCCGCGGCCGTTACCGCTCGTCCCCGCGACTTGTCTCCTGAGGTTTTCGATGCCCGCCGCGGGGCATTGGAATTGATCGATCGTACGCGGCAAGGTCAGGTGGCGGTGGTTTTTGGCACGGAAATGTCCGGCCTCACCACATCCGAAGTCAGTAAGTGCCAAATCGTCATGCATATCCCGGCCAATCCGGACTACTCCTCCCTCAACCTCGCCAGCGCAGTGCAGGTGATGACTTATGAATTGCGCATGGCGCTGCCCCAGCCTGGCTCCCTTTCTCCATCGGTTGCCCCAGCGGCGGAGTTCGAGGAGATCGAACTGCTCTGCCGCCACCTTGAACAGGTCGCAATTGTTACCGGCTTTCTTGATCCTCACGAGCCCAAGCGTTTGATGCAGAGGATACGGCGCCTACTTGCCCGCGCCCGGCTGGAAAAAGAAGAAGTGAACATTTTGCGCGGGATACTCGGCGCATGTGAAAAGCGTATGCAGCCTTAACGAGCCTGTCGTGCGGCCCAGTGCGAACGCGTCGGGCACGCGTGATGCCGGGAACGTGCACAAAGTTGATCGACGGCCAGGTTCACATCAATTTCTTGAACAAAAATATAGTTGACCGTAATAGAGGGGCTTTATATACTTGACTAGCGTTGTCGGGTATTAACCAACTAATCCGGTATTTTCCAGCCATATTTCAGGAGAGCACGGTATGAATACTTATTGGAGCAAAAAATGCGATTGACGACGAAGGGACGTTTTGCGGTAACTGCCATGATTGATCTTGCCTTGCATAGCGCCGATGGGCCTGTTACGTTGGCGGGTATTAGCGAAAGGCAGAAAATTTCACTATCTTATCTGGAACAATTATTCGGCAAACTGAGGCGCAACAAGCTGGTGGGCAGCGTGCGTGGACCGGGTGGGGGCTATTGCCTGACGAAGCCGATGAGCGAAGTGTCAGTGGTCGATATCATTCTCGCCGTGGATGAGCCGATCGATGCGACTCAGTGCGGCGGCAAAGAAAACTGTCTTAATGACCAGCGCTGCATGACCCATGACCTGTGGGCGAATCTCAATGCCAGAATAAGAGATTATCTTGCGCTGGTAACGCTGGAGCAGCTGGTTTCGAACCCGAAGGTGAAGGATATTGCGGTATTGCAGGATATGAGAGCATGCAAAGAGCCGGGCGAAACGGCTCTGGCTTGATTACTGCCGGCATGAAACTCCAAGCGAAGGTTCGTTCGCAAAAAATCCAAGCGGCGGACGCGTTCGCCGTTAGCAGCACGGGATGATGACTTACACATATTTCGACCATAACGCGACAACCGGGGTGGACGATGCCGTGCTGGAGGCAATGCTGCCATATTTTCAGCGTGATTTCGGCAATCCCTCCAGCCGCCATGCCCCCGGAATGGCAGCCCGCCGTGCCGTGGATTTTGCGCGGGAACAAGTCGCAGACGCGGTTGGGGTTCAGCCGTCACAAGTGATTTTTACCAGTGGCGGTTCAGAGGCGAACAATTTGTTTATCCGTGGCGCGGCTGGGTACCTTAAACCAACACGCGTCGTGGTAAGCTCGATCGAGCATCCATGCATAATCCGAACGGCTCAGGAGTTGGCCCGCGGTCGCGATGGAGGCTGGAACTTACGCAGGTTGGACGTTGACAGCCTGGGACGTGTGGAGACAGGCGACGTTGACCAAGCGTTGTTGGAAGAGCAGCCCGGTCTGGTATCTGTCATGCTCGCGAACAACGAGACTGGCGTCATACAGGATGTGGCCGCAATTGCAGAAAAATTCCGCATGCGAGGCGCGTGGATGCATACTGACGCAGTGCAGGCGTTTGGGAAAATTCCGGTGGATTTTTCATCCCTCAAGGTGCACGCGCTTACAATCTCCGCCCACAAGGTTTATGGCCCCAAGGGTGCCGCAGCGCTGATCATAGATAAACGGCTCCTGCTAAAGCCACTCATCCATGGAGGCGGACATGAACAGGGCATGCGTTCGGGTACGGAAAACGTTCCCGCCATTGTCGGTTTCGGCGTCGCCTGCGAGTTAGCAAAAAAACGAACGTCCGAAATGGCCGGCCGTATTACTGAAATGCATGCGCGCCTGGAGCAGGGCTTGCTGGAGATGGGCGCCGTAATCTTCGGATGGGGCGCCTCCCGATTACCCAACACGTGTTATTTTGCCTTACCCGGAATTGAAGGCGACACGCTGGTCGTTCGTCTCGACAGGGCTGGGTTCGCGGTGGCAAGTGGTGCCGCATGCTCGAGCGTAAATCCCGGCCGCAGTCACGTCCTTGAAGCCATGGGGGTGGACGCGGACCTCGCGCGTTGTGCGGTTCGCGTAAGTCTGGGCAACAGCAATTCTTCCGTGCAGGTGGAAAACTTTATTCGCGCTGTAAGCAGTGTGGCTCAGGAATTGAGGCGAGTGAACATGACCGCGGTAAGCGGCTGATGAACCCGCGATAGGCCCCACCAACGGCAACCGGTAGCGCCGATACGACAAGCGGCGAGAGGTGATTTGCTGCTCAGGCGTGATTATCTCTTTACTCTTCAAATAGTCTCAAAGTAATATCAGGGTATTTTCCGCATATCCGCTTTCCACAGGGAGCGGACGTGCTCCGGCGTGCCCACTTCTTCTTATCTATCGTGAAACATAAATATCTTACAACTGTCGTGCTGCTATTCAGCGTAATGCTGTTTTCTGGTTGCGCCACTACGGGCGCCAACGGCAAGGACGCCAATTCGTTCGAGACGCGTGACCCTTACGAGAACGTCAACCGCAAGTTCTACGTGTTTACTGATGTGGTCGACCGGAAGATATTGGAGCCGATATCGGATTACTATATCCAGTTTGTGCCCGATCGCATGCGCCGCTCGATAGGTCATTTTTATGACAACCTCCTCTATCCGAATGTGTTTCTCAACGCGTTTTTGCAGGGCAAAATGCGTCAAGGAGCGGAGGATACGTTACGTTTTGCGGTCAATTCTTCCGTTGGCATAGCCGGACTCTTCGACGTGGCTACACGCATGGGTTTGCCTGCGCACGACGAGGATTTCGGTCAAACGCTCGGGGTATGGGGGATGGACGCAAAAAACTATTTGTTCATCCCTTTGCTTGGGCCTAGCACTGATCGGGACGTGTCAGGAATTCCCTTCGCTGCAGTTGTCCATCCGATGTTCTGGATCGGCTGGTTTGTTGTAGGCGCGCCCGTTACCGTACCCATTACAGTGCTCGGCGTGATTGAAAAGCGCGCCCGGCTGTCAGGGCCCATGCGCATTCGGGATGAAGCCGCGTTGGAACCATACCTGTTTGTGCGCGACGCCTACCTGCAACAGCGCAAGCATTTAATCTACGACGGCAACCCACCGCCGGAAGTTTATGAAGATCCGGCAGAGGAGGTGATTTCTCTCCGGTAGTGTCGCGATGGCAAAAAATTAGGATACAAGCGAAAACCTGCTTTGTTTATTGTACTAAGTTGGTTTAGGCTTATACCGGCGATTTGTGGAATCGGATAATGATCTGGACAACGACTAAACCGGTTCTATTGCAAATGACACGAATTGGCGAGTACGAAAATGACCGCACCCGACTCACGAGTTGTGTCCACCGTCCCCCCACCCCGTGTCGTTCGTCTAACACATTTCATTTATCTGTTGCATGCGTTCAGCATCCTGATGGGGATACTGGGGCCGGCGCTCATCGTTACGGCGTTTCTTACCGGATGGCCATCGATCATTGCTGTCATCATCAACTACGTAAAGCGCGATGAGGTGCGCGGCACCTACCTCGACTCGCATTTCGGCTGGCAGATAAGGACCTTCTGGTACACCCTGCTTTGGCTGGTGACGGCCGCAATGCTTTTCGCTACGGTGATCGGTATTCCGATCGGATATATTCTGGTAGTGGGCGCGGGAATCTGGGTAACATACCGCATCGTCCGGGGTTGGATGGCTCTCTCCGACGGTAAATCCATGCCGGCCTAGTCCCTGCCTCCTTCCTTACCTGATAGTACCCGCCGTACGCCGGAATCGAGTACGACTCACGATACTTTTAGCCGTACGTCATTTTCCTTCCTTCGGGTTCGTCCCCTTTTCTTCCCTCATTTTCAGGGTGGCCGTCGCGCTTCTGTAATTCGGAGCCACTGCTTCCTATGAAAGATAACCCTGATTCATCTTCCCCGGCACGTCAATATACACGGGCTGGCGAATCATAGTGTGCGCTTGCGAACAGACCTGCCTGCTCTCGCATGCAATTATTGGCAAAAGCGCGATTTTGTCCGCTTCCAGCCTCAGGCCCGAGTCAAGGAGTGCAAGCTCAAGCAGTCTGGCGTAATTCACACTGGGGCAGCGTTCAAGACCAGATACGGAGATAAGTCATGAAAAAAATCAATGTCCTGATACTGAGTGTGGGGCTGGCCGGCTTCGGCACCGTAATGAACAGCGCCTTAAGCCAAAGTAGTCAGAACGAGAACGTTCCCGCTGCAGGTGCGCCTTCGGGGGATGCCGTTCAGAATGCTCAAACAGTTCGGGAGGTACCGACCACCCGTCCGGAGCAGAAAAAAAATGAACACGACCGTTCCCCCGTGTTCGACGCCCAGAATGCGCTGCCGGCTTCCCCGGCTTTCAATAATCAGCCCGATAAGGGAAAGGTGCTGGGGTTCGATTTCTTTCGCGACCCCCTAAACGCGAAGCGGCCGATGCAGACCTTCGAGGAAACCATGAAGGCCGACGTCGCGGACCGACCCAAGGTGATGAGGACGCAGCAGGAATTGCTCAACCGTCGCTATGACCTGACTCCCCGTCTGGACAAGGAGGCGAAGATGACCCGGGGCAAACCGCTCGCGGTTGGCCCCACGGCACGGTTGCCGGCGGGACTGAGCTGGGAGCGGCTCGCCGCTATGTCTCCTGAGGAAATTCGCAGCAAAAACGTGTTTCCCTATCCTGCATTGCCGCACCCGAAGCAGGCTACGGGCGGGCAGGTCTTTCCTCAGATGCAAACACGGATGTTCCCTCGACTGGAGCGGTTTGATGTTGAATTCGACCTCCCGGATGCGTTTCTGCCGGAATTTCCTCCTGCCATCTTTCTTCAAAATCGCCCCGAATTGGGGGATGTGTCGCGGGGAGAGGTGGTATCGATCAACAATTTCTACCGCCTGTTCAAAGATATTCTGACTCCGGTCCAGCTTAACGGACTTCAGATTCTACTCACGCCGCTGCCACAGGAAGAATTCAACCCGACCGATGACCGTAAAAGCGCGCAAGCCAGCCTTGGGGTGACGTGCTTTGATTGCCACGTAAATGGCCACACCACCGGGCAGTTTCACCTCAGCCCCGATATCAGGCCGCAGGAACGGCGTTTCCGCCTCGACACGACCAGCTTGCGCGGCTTGTTCAACCAGCAAATCCACGGTTCAAAACGCAGCTTGCGTTCTGTGGAAGATTTCACCGAATTTGAATTCCGGACGGCCTATTTCAACGGTGATCCGATCCACGCCATGAAAAAAGGCTTTCCGGTAATTGACCGGATTCACGTGAGCCACATGGCGCAATTCCAGAACATGCTGGATTTTCCGCCAGCACCAAAACTGGATAGCCGAGGACGGCTCGACCCAACTAAGGCCACGAAAAAAGAGCTGCGTGGCGAGAATGTTTTCTTCGGAAAAGGGCAGTGTTCGAGCTGCCACCAGCCACCTTCGTTTCTTGATCATCAAATGCACGACCTCAAGCTCGAGCAGTTCCTTAACGAGCCTGGAGATGGCCCGATGAAAACTTTTACGTTGCGGGGAATAAAGGATAGTCCGCCATACCTCCATGACGGCCGCCTCCTCACGCTCGAAGATACCGTCGAATTCTTTAACCTGGTGCTACAGCTCAAGCTGACAAACGAAGAGAAATCGGATCTTGTTGCCTATATGCGACAACTCTAGCGAGCACTCGTTTTTCGGGATAAGGGGCATAAAGGGTATCACCACGGAAGATACTCGCATGAGGAGACTATCTGTTGTACGACAACTCAGGAGAGATTACTTATGAGCATTTCCGCCGCACCTGTAGTCGCAAACCGAAAAGATGTACTTTCGCTCAACACTGCATCATCCAGCCGCAGATCAACAAAGGTGGTGCGAAAGGCGGTCTTCCCTGTCGCCGGGCTGGGCACGCGCTTTCTCCCCGCCACGAAAGCGATAGCCAAGGAAATGCTGCCGATCGTCGACCGGCCGCTGATCCAATACGCAGTCGACGAAGCGGCGGCCGCTGGCATTGAAGAGATTATTTTTGTCACTCATCGCAGCAAGCGAAGCATCGAGGACCACCTTCACCGGGCGGTCGAGCTGGAAGCAGAGCTGGCCTCGCAAGGGAAGCATGCGTCATTGAAAACGCTGCGGCAATTGACTCACAATGGCCTTCGTTTCAGTTTTGTTCGTCAGGAAGAGCCTAGAGGGCTGGGTCATGCCATTCAGTGTGCACGGCATTTGGTCGGCAATGAACCCTTCGCGGTGTTGCTTCCGGATGATCTGATCGACGGGCAGCCTCCTGTACTAGCTCAGATGATTTCCCAGTATGAGCAACTTTCCGCCAGCCTGGTGGCGGTACGCACGGTGTCTCGCGAGGAGACCCGGCGCTACGGAATAGTCGATGCTCATGGCGAGGACACCACGGGCCGCAGCATGAAAATCCGCAGTTTGGTGGAGAAACCAGCGCCTGAAGCGGCCCCCTCGACCTTGGCGATTGTCGGTCGATATATCCTTTCCCCCGCGATCTTCGATTGCATTGCGAGCCTGGATCCTGGAATTGGAGGGGAAATTCAACTTACTGACGGGATTTCTCGTCTTCTTAAACTTGAACAGGTAATGACTTATCGTTATCAAGGCAAGCATTACGATTGTGGAAGCAAGGTGGGGTTTTTGGAGGCGACAGTAGCATTCGGCTTGAAGCATCCAGAAGTGGGCGCCGAATTTCGCGACATATTGCTACGAATCGGGCGACAGTTGGTGGAAGAGGGATCTTGTAATTCCGATTTCGTTGAGGGGGTGGAAGTAAAGCCGGCCATCCTGAAAACCGCGTGAAGGACGTTCCATAACCAGTTGCTTGGCAAAGCATGGGTATCCAGAAGAGGAGACCCCAAGCGTTCAATAGCCAAGCGCTGGGATGTGCGAGTTCGTGCGGTTGCCAATTGGTGTGCTAAATAGTATGCTGGCTTTTGCTTCCAACTTTTGATCCCATCGTCTCTCCGAAGCGCACAGTCCGGCCGGGTTTCCAGAGCGCATTAAAGACCAGTTTGTTTTTTGGAAACAACATTATCACGGTTGACCCGAGTTGGAACCGGCCCATTTCTTGGCCTTTCTCAAGCACCACATCCTGCGAACCAGCGCCGTATTGCCAGTGCCGTACCTCGCCTGAACGAGGCGGATTTACGACGCCATGCCATACAGTTGAAATACTGCCTACGATCGTTGCGCCAACCAGGACCATAACAAACAGTCCCTCATCCGATTCAAATACGCAAATCACGCGCTCATTGCGTGCAAAGAGACCGGGGACGCCGCGAACGGTGAGAGGGTTTACCGAGAACAGCGAGCCTGGAACATGCACCATGCGCAGCAGCCGGCCTTTGCAAGGCATGTGGACTCGATGATAGTCCTTGGGGCTCAGATATACCGTCGCAAAATTCCCTTCAGAAAAATTTGCTGCGAGCACCTTATCGCCGCCTACCAGTGCGCTGGCGGAATAATTGTGCCCTTTGGCTTGAAATATTTCATCGCCCGAGATCACGCCCAACTGGCTTACTATCCCGTCTGCCGGGCAGATGTAATCCGTGTTAGCGATTGGTCGTGTTTCCGCAAGCAGCGCGCGGGTAAAAAAATCGTTAAAGGTCCGGTAACTCTGTATGTCCGGGTTGACCGCTTCCTCCATGTTCACGCCGTAGCGCTTGACGAACCTGCGGATAATGAAAGTCGTAAGACGCCCGGCATCAGCATTGGCGATTTGCCCCGCCAAGGCGGTCATGGCCCGCTTTGGCATCAGGTATTGAGGAAACACAGAGAAAGATGGAGTTGACACTTTAGACACCCAATAAAATATCCGGCATTATAGTATCTTGACTTGCCCACGTCTTGACGTTCACCAGTCGGCGTCGAAGACGTTTTGAACTTAGGCCTTGTGACACTATTTACTTCTGCGCCTCATTAATACCTCTCTTTAATATATCCCCGGTGGCGTCTGCATGCTCTTCTTGTTGACGCTTCCGTGCTGGTAGCATTTTCGTCTTCTCAGTTCTTTATCGACGCTCGTTGAAATATGACACCTTCTGATGAAAAAAAATCCGTCCCGACTCAGACGGAAGCTTCTAATCCTTTTACAGTCAGCGAGTTGCCCGATGCGTCGATGCTGGATGAAAATTCCAGCGCCAATGCACAGCCATCATTTCCCATTGTTGGCGTTGGGGCTTCTGCGGGAGGGGTGGAAGCGTTGCAGGTTTTATTTCGCTCTCTGCCCGCATCGATGGGCGCAGCCTATGTGGTAGTTGTGCATCTGGCGCCAGATTATGAAAGCAAATTGGCGGATATTCTGGCGAAAAGCACGTCGATGAAGGTTTTGCAGGTAGTCAACGATACTGCAGTGGAGCCCGATACGGTATACATTATTCCGCCCAACCGCTATCTGCTATTGAAAGGGGGCATTCTACGCCTGGAGCCGATGCCCGCGCCTCGTCCGCTGCCGCGGGCGATCGACTGCCTCTTCATATCTCTTGCGGAAGAGCAGCAGGAAAAGGCTATTTGCATCGTGCTGACCGGAGCTGATCATGACGGCACAGTGGGCCTTAAGGCCATCAAGGCCGTGGGGGGGATGGTCATCGCGCAAGCGCCTGAAACCGCCCAGCATCCAGGGATGCCGGAGAGTGCGATCGATACCGGGCTGGTCGATTATGTATTGCCCATCGAGAAGATGGGGGAGGCGCTAGCAGGATATATTAGCCGGTCAGGGATGTGGCCGGGATTGCACCCTGTCGAACGGCGAGCGGGAGAAGCCGAGGTTCTGAAGGAAATTGTCTCTCTTCTGGGCACTAGAGGAGGAGGAGATTTCCGCGGGTACAAGGAAGGCATGATCATGCGGCGCACAAAGCGGCGAATGGCATTGCTTGGCTTTCAGACGCTCGACAGCTATGCAGCCTACCTTAAGGAAAACCCACCCGAGATCCTCGCGCTGGGGGCAGATTTCCTGATCAAAGTAACAGAATTTTTTCGGGAGCCCGCTGCGTGGGAGCCGCTTGAGCGCGAGGTTTTACCGAGGATAGTAGAAAACCTCAATTCGGGTCAGCCGCTGCGGGTGTGGGTCGCGGGTTGCGCTACCGGTGAAGAAGCTTATAGCATGGGCATTGCCTTGCTCGAATTCATAAGCAAGCGGGGGCTGAACATTAAACTGAATATTATCGCCTCCGATCTCGACCCTGCCTCGCTCGAGGTGGCGCGCTCAGGTAGCTATCCAGAAAGCATTACTACGGTTTTAAAGCCGAACTTGCTGGCTCGATATTTCATCCGAAGCCAGACGGGGCGATTTGTGGTGCAGAAACAGCTTCGGGAACAGATCATGTTTTCGCAGCACAACCTTATTGCCGACCCCCCATTTTCTCATGTCCACCTTATCAGCTGCCGCAATTTGCTGATTTATCTTAAACCCGAAGTACAGGATAAGCTTCTGCGCATGTTTCATTTCGCACTCAACACTGAGGGATATCTTTTTCTCGGAAAATCCGAAGCAGTGGGCGAGTGTCATGAGCTTTTTACGCCGTTCGACAGGCAACACCGCATCTATCGCGCTTTACCCATGAAGCATAAGGTACCGCTCCGGCTGCCGCTGATTGCTGAAGCACCCCCAACGCGGCTTGGGTTGGAGCTTGCGGCGGCGGATCAGATGCGCCGCGTGCCCCATTCGGAATTGGTACGTGAGCTCCTGCTGAAGCAGCGCTCTGCAACTGCGGTACTGATCGATCGGGAAGCGCACGTATTGTACTTCTATGGCCCCACGCGTGAATTTCTATGGCAGCCGGAAGGAGCGGCAACGCGGGATTTGCTGTCCATGGTATCGGAGGAGATGCGCATTGCTCTGCGCGCGGTTATTCACTCCGCTCGCAAAGAAGGCAATGCGGGTGACATCGTGCTTCCACCGGGAGCAGGACCTCAGGGGGTAGATCGGCAGTTAAGGATTAGAGCTATTAAGGCTGGTGAAGAGAGCGAGGGCCTTCTGCTAATCACGTTCGAGTATGAAAATGTCAATGTGGGGCCGAACCCGGCAGTTAGTGATACTGAGTCGTGGGCCAGGCGCCAGCTTGAGGACGACCTGCGTTTGACACGGCTGGACCTTGAAGCGACCATAGAAGCCCTTGAGAAGAATAATGTCGAGCTTCGCATTGCACACGAAGAAGCCTTGTCGATGAACGAGGAGCTTCAGTCTGCCAACGAGGAACTGGAGACATCGAAAGAAGAACTGCAATCCGTTAATGAAGAGCTTAACACGGTCAATTCCGACCTCGCGCGGGCCGTTGGACAGCTGCAGATAGCAAATGAAGACCTGGCGAATTTGCTGGCAAGCAGCGAATTCCCCATTCTGTTTCTTAATAATGACTTGGTAATCAAGCGTTTCACGCCTGCGTCCCGGCACCTGTTCAATCTCATTCCTTCGGACATCGGGCGTCCGATAGGGGATTTTGCTTCGTCTTTAGTGCCTAACGACCTCCTTTCAGCGGCGCGGGAGGTGCAGGCGTCCAGGGTGGCGAGCGAACTCGAAGTTCATACTTCTGACGGACATTTTTACCTGCGCCGAATCCTGCCCTATTTTACGGACGAAGGCGATATCGGCGGGGTGGTGGTTACCTTCGCTCCGATAGACATGCTCAAGCGAGCGGAACAAGAGATCCGGGCAAGCGAAAAGCGGTTCCGTACGCTTGCCGATACCTCGCCAGTGTTTATCTGGATTAGTGGACTCGGAGCAAAGCTGGAATTCGTCAACCAGCGCTTTGTCCATGATACAGGGCGGGCCGCGGAAAACCTGCTCGACTCAAAATGGCAGGAACTTGTTCATGTCGAGGATCTTCCAGATTACCTGGCAACCTGCGCCTCTGCGGAAGCAGGTGGCCGAGGCTACGATCACGAATTGAGGCTGCGCAAGGGTGATGGCAGTTATTGCTGGATGCGTTTTGTCGGTGTGCCGCGATTCGAGGGCGAGCGGCTCGTCGGCTTTGTAGGCTCCAGCGTTGATATTCAATACCACAAGGACGCGGAGGAAAAGCTTCGTAACGCCGATCGACGCAAGGATGAATTTCTGGCCACCCTCGGGCATGAGCTCCGGAACCCGCTGTCCCCCATCCGCAATGCCGCCCAGGTCCTGCAACTGGTTAACTCCGACGATCCCCGTGTAACTTGGGCGAGAGAAACCATTACGCGTCAGGTGAATCACATTACCCATCTGGTAGACGACCTCCTGGACATTGCGCGGCTTACCCGCGGGACGCTGATTCTGCGGAAAGCAACCGTCGATATGGCAGAGGTTGTGCGGCATGCCATGGATTCGACGAAGCCGCTTCTCGATGAACGCAAGCACCAGTTAACGATTTCCATAGCCGATGAGCCGCTTCTTATTCATGGCGACTCAGTCCGCCTTACTCAGATTGTCGAGAATCTTCTTACCAACGCGTCAAAATTTACCGACGTGGGCGGCAAAATTTCGCTCGATGCCCACCGTGAGGATAAGGAGCTGGTGCTACAGGTAAAGGATAACGGGATCGGAATACCTAGGGACATGCTGCCGCGGATCTTCGACCTTTTTGCACAGGAGGAGCGCGCGGTGCGAAAGTCGAGCGCCGGCCTTGGTATCGGTTTGGCGCTGGTGTCTCAGCTGGTGTCGTTGCATGGCGGTTCAATCGAAGCTTTCAGTGAGGGTGCGGGCCACGGAAGTCTATTCACCCTGCGGTTTCCCATCTCCGATACCCCTGCCGAAAAGCCCCAAATCATTCAATGCGAGCCGGTCCCTCGCGCGGGGCGTATCCTGATTGTCGATGATAATGTCGATAGTGCAGATTCGACGGCAATGCTGATGGCTTCATACGGATACGAAGTGCGAACAGCCTACGACTCGGCCTCCGCAGTTACGGAAGCCGCGTCGTTTCTTCCGCAGGCTGCGTTGCTTGATCTAAGCACGCCGGAACCGGACGGTATAATGCTGGCCAGCTGCTTTCGGCAGATGGCGGAGACGAAAGACACGATACTGATAGCCTACAGCGGCTACGGGCAGCCTGATGATATCGAGAAGACGAGGAAGGCTGGCTTTGCTTATCACCTGATCAAGCCGGTCAATGCCGAAGACATTCACAAGATAATCCAGGCGATGAGAACCGGCGAGGGATCGCGACCTGAAATTCAGGCTGGCGGTCGCAGCGGGAGGGGGGGCGTCAGCGAATGATCCAATAACTTCAGCTGCGTCTGTTCTTCCTGCTGTTGCAATTCCCACATATGGGCGTAGGTTCCGTTTGCAGCCAGGAGTTCTCTATGCGTGCCTCGTTCGATAATACGGCCTTTGTCCATGACCAGAATCTGATCTGCATCGACGATGGTGGATAACCTATGCGCAATTGTCAGGGTAGTGCGATCGGACGCGATACGCTTCAGTTCCGCCTGGATCAGTTTTTCCGATTTCGAATCAAGTGCCGACGTGGCTTCGTCGAAGATCAGGATCGCCGGTTTTTTCAGGATCGCGCGCGCGATAGCGACACGTTGCTTTTCGCCACCCGAAAGTTTCAGCCCACGCTCGCCCACCATTGTTTCGTATTTATCCGGCAGGCTTTCGATAAAATCGTGTATGTGCGCGGACATTGCTGCTTCAAGAACTTCTTCCCTCGGGGCATCAGGACGTCCGTAGGCGATATTGTAATAAATGCTGTCATTAAACAAGACCGAATCCTGGGGAACGATGCCTATTGCTGCGCGCAGACTTCTCTGAGTTACATCACTAATGTTCTGTCCGCTTATCAGGATACCGCCGCCGGTAACATCATAGAAGCGGAAAAGAAGCCGCGCCAATGTCGATTTGCCCGATCCGCTATGCCCTACCACTGCTATATTGCGGCTCGCCGGAATGTCAAAGCTGACGTCAAATAAAATCTGGCGATTGAGTTCGTAGCTGAAATTCACATCTTCAAAACGTACCGCGGGGTCCTGCAGGACAAGGTCGCCTGCGCCTGGTTTGTCTTTTATTTCTTCCTTCTCCGCAAGCAAGCTGAACATTTTTTCCATATCAGCGAGGGAATGCTTTATTTCACGGTAAACGAAGCCCAGAAAATGCAAAGGCATGTATAGCTGGAGCATGAACGCATTGACGAGCACCAGGTCGCCCAGTGACATGCTGCCCTCGATCACCCCATCGGCCGCCAGCCAGAGTAATAACGTTGCTCCTAGTGCAATAATGGCGCTTTGCCCGGAGTTAAGTGCTGCGAGGGAGGTCTGATTGCGTACCGCCGCGGCTTCCCATTTCTGCATGTGAACATCATATCGTTGCGCTTCCCATGCTTCGTTGCCAAAATATTTGACCGTCTCGTAATTCAATAAGCTGTCAATGGCCTGAGTATTGGCTTTCGAGTCCATGTCGTTCATCGTGCGCCGGAAAATCATGCGCCACTCGGTGACGATCAGCGTAAGGGCGATATAGGCCGCCAATGTAACGAAGACGATCACCGCAAACCAGATGTCGTATCGTGTGGTTAAAATGATTGCCACCAGACTGATTTCCAACAGAGTGGGCAAAATATTGAACAGCATGAAATTAAGCAGGAAGGAGATTCCGCGGGTACCACGCTCGATATCGCGCGAAACCCCTCCGGTCTGGCGTTGCAAGTGGAAGCGTAGAGACAGCGCATGCAAATGGCTAAATACCTGGATCGCCACCCGGCGGATAGCGCGTTGCGTCACTTTGGCAAATACCGCATCGCGCAGTTCGCCGAACAGCGTACTGCACAGGCGCAACGCGCCGTAGGTTAGCAGCAGTAGAATCGGCAGCGTCAGAAGGGCGCGCGACTGGTCGAGCGCGTCGATGATTTCCTTGAGAACCAGTGGCACTGCAACGTTGGCGAGCTTGGCCATGACGAGCAGCGCCAACGCGAGCACTACCCTGCCTTTGAACTCCCAAAGGTATGGCAGCAAGGAGCGGATGGTTTTCCAGTCTTTGCGATTTGCCGACGGCTGTTCCAAACGGGTGGGACGCATTCGCTAAAAAGATCGGTGGCGCATGGTAAAGAGGGTAAAAAAGTCTATCGTTGGTTTATCATCGCCCGATAACGGGATTGAGTAGTCGTCTTCATCTGTCCCAAGATGCCAAAGAGCTACCTGAGGAGAAGGAGACCCTCCCACCATATGCTCATTTCGGGAACAAGCGGTCCAGCACGTCCTCGCGCAGGGGTCACCACCCGAGAGAGAAAAACGGAAATCGCTTGCTATCGTGACAATGAAGTAGGGATTGAGCCTCCGTTGCCTGCCGCCACCCACAATCCTGACATCACATTGCTGGTCCCCTGCTAGACTGGCAATTATTGTTCCAATTCGCGCCACCGTATACTACCTCGAGTAGCTCGCAATACTCGACGCGGAGGAATTCGTGTTTCTCGATAGCCAGCGGAATTGCTGGATCATATCGCATGGCGCCGATTCCAATCTCAGGTGAGAAACTCGCGCGACCAGCCAGTGGAGTAAGCGGCGGTCTATTATCTGCCTGACGCGCAGCTACGATGCCACGCCTGCAGACAGAGTTCTTCGTGCTTTCGAGCGTTGGAGCGAACAAAAGCAGATTTGACGGGGGCTGACGAAAGTAATTAAATTTCCGCTCGCCGCCGCCTGACCGCGTGGCTGGCTTCATTTCCTGCAACAGCGCCGCTCACTCTGTTCCCCAACCTCCACCGAGGGCCTTATAGAGCTGCACGACGGATACCAGATGGAGGCGGTGGGTAGCGGTTAGAGAGTACTCGGCCTCGAAGAGATTGCGTTTGGCAAGCAAGACATCGAC
>NZ_FOPV01000015.1 GCF_900113575.1 Nitrosospira sp. Nsp14 | reverse complement strand
AAGGTCAAGGCTTAGTAAAATTAAATGTCCGGGTGGGTCAGTTTTATTCCGGCCAAATAACTAAAAAGTGGGTCAGTTTTAAACCGGCGTTGACATTTATTGTTGTGGCAGATATTTTTGATTGATCAGTTGGTAGGTTCGGAGGTGTATCGGTAAAAAAACCGGCTACTGACGGAACCATCGAATAGCGAGGCAAGTATAAATCTGCTCACTGTTTGTCTGGTTTTCAAGGCGGGGCGTCGAGAGGAGGTTATTATGGCTCGAGTAAAGACAGGCATGTATTTCGCCGTGCTATATATTGCTGTCCTACTTATTTCGGCGGGGGCAGGTTCCGCAGAAAACAACCAAGATATGGACGAAGAGCAAGAGCAGGATGTAAAGGAAGGGCGTGGGCAAGGTGTGGAGGAAGGACGCAACATCTGGTTCAAGAGCACCTTTGGTGGGGAGCGTTTTTTCAGCCTTATTTTGCCTGGTCCTCCCTTCAATCTCCCGCTCGGTTTAGATCAAATGCTAACCTCGCCGCGCAAATCCCGTTTCGACGAGTTTGGTGTTATTAATGATCCGGACTGTACTCCGGGTGATGCCACGACCGGGTTCTTCGACCGGTGTGCCGACCCCCAATCAGCGGGTGTCATTGGAATCCGCAAATTCCCTAACCCTTCAGGAGGGCCTCCACTCATTGGGGTTACCTGTGCCGCCTGTCACGCTGGGTTTGATCCTATTCATCCCCCTTCAAACCCGAATGATCCGCAGGATAGAAACATCCACCCCACTGTAGGAAATCAGTATTTGCAGATTGGAAAGATTTTCAGGAGACACCTCTCACCGCACGACCCTCGCTACCAGGTTTTTTCCAGTTGGGCTCAAGGCACGGTAGACACCACGGTACTGGAAAACGATCACATCAACAATCCGGGGATGATTACACCAATCTGGGCAGTTCCAGATCGTCCATTCTTCAATGTGACCGTCAATGGCGAGGCTGCTCGTGTCCACCGTAACGGGCAGGGGGGCGAGGATGATGCAGGCTGCGAACTGGCCGCACTCCGTGTCTATTTTAACATCGGCATGTGCGCCAGGGAGTGCATGGTGGAACACCTTGCCAACGGCCCCAATGGGAGCCAAACACCCATTGATCTAGCAGAATGCAGGAATACTTGTCCCGAGTTCCAGCAGGCAGAGGAATCCGTGGGGAAACTCTGCGCTTTCCTCCAGACCCCCCGTCCCCCCCGACTGGTGAATGCTCCGAACGGCGCTCACTTTGTTGACCGGAAGGCCGTTTCAAAGGGCAGGGAGATCTTCTCTCACGCTTGCGCGTCATGCCATTCAGACGGAGACCGCTCGCGAAGGCACGACGTTCTCTCCGACGATTTGATTCTCCCTTTCTTGGATATAGGCACGAACAGTTGTCGTGCACGCACTACTAACTGGATGGCCGGACACATCTGGGCGGCATTTTCCTCAGACCAATACAAGGGGCGACCTGGCGAAGGCCCCGGTTTCTACCGCAACATGCCTCTCGTCGGCATATGGGCTACCGCCCCGTTCTTCCACAATAACAGGCTGGGCCGCGCTGTAGGCGACCCATCAGTCGCCGGACGAATTGCAGCCTATGAGAACGCGATGGATCTACTGCTGAATCCTGAAAAACGAGACGAATCAACCTCGATTCAGCGTACCAGCCAACCTGTACAATTACCAACGCCATCCGGTGTCCTTACACTTCCGGCGGGGACCCCTGTTGCCGAGTTTGCCAATATCGACCCCAACAGCGGTGTCAATCTCTGCCCGGATTTGATTGAAAACCAGGGACACTACTTCGGGGCGGAGCTTTCCGAGGAAGAAAAATATGCGCTGAAGGAATTCCTGAAGACGCGTTGATACTGTGGTATTGCTTTGCATACCTAAGTGTAAATGGGGTGCCGGAGGCTACTCCTGCCCTTCAGATTCAGGTAGCCACGGTGGGTATACCAATAAAGACCTTTCTACCACTGCAGGACATGACCTTTTTTTGAGTAGGCGTCCAGGCTAACGGCACTCGTTTTAGAGGGTGCCATTAGCTTAGGGCTATAGACGCGTTTCAAGGGCTATTACTGTTAAGTTACAGCTATAGCTTAGGTTAGCGTTCAGTTCCGATGAAGGGAGGGAAGTATAAGCATTGAAATATTTAAACGTGAGAAATGTATCATGTGATGGCATTAGGCAAAGTATAAGAGTAGAGGTGGCTAGCTTGCCTATTCAGGACTGTGGCACATGATTTTTCTCGTAACTTCTTCCCTGCCAACAGGATTTCCTGCCCAATTTTTTTCATCGTGGGTTTCCTGATTCATTACAGTGTAACCATTAGGACATAATTCCTTAGACCGCTCATTCAATCCCTTCACCGTGTGTGCTTCTCCCAAGAGAGAAGCAACTTCCTTTGTTAAAAGATAAGTTTTAACGCCACTTTCCGATGTCACCAAAGTCTCCCTAATAGGACCAGTCCTAGCAGCACAGCCACTTAAAACGGATAAAGCTATTGCTAAAAGCGCAATTCTTTTCATTTTGAAAAGCCCCCTCATTGATTAATAATGTTCGGAACGATCACGATAATCATAGTCCCGTTCTATACGCTCGACGCGTTTGTCGCGTTCCTCGTTGCGTTGACGGTCTTGCTGACGTTCCGAGTAATCGTCGCTTCGTTGCCGCAACTGAGCGTCATCTACCGATTGCTTTGCGGTCGCCGCAAGCATTAACGCCTTTACGACAGCAACCCGCTTATCTGTTATTCGAAGAGATTTGATAAATTCCCGCTTGCCGAGGAGATGCCGAAGCTCAGAGGGAATTGCGATGCGAAAGGAGAATGTATCCCCTCGCCCCTCAAGATAGGGAGATAGGTATTGACATGATCCGTAGGGCGAGCACTTTGTAGCACTCTTATGTAGCAAGTCATAAAAACCTACGGATAATCAATCTGTTATTATTATTTCACCAGCTTCGAACTGCTGGCGGAGAGGGTGGGATTCGAACCCACGTGCCAGGTTACCCTGACCATCTGATTTCGAGTCAGCGCCGTTATGGCCACTTCGGTACCTCTCCGTTGCGTCTTTGACCGCAATTTTACCAGTTTATCCTCGCTTTTTCTCGCGCTCGTACGAGACAGCTGTCAGAATGTTTTCCGATTATGCTTGTCTCTCTCCCATGCGTATGTTTCTCCGGCTGCTTACTACCGTTATCGGCTGCGGCCTCTTGCTCACCGCCTGCGATTCGTTCGAAAAACCGGTGTTGCCGTTGGGCCAGACTGATGAGCTTATAGTTCTCACCGTTAACAGCCCCGACACCTATTATGAAAATGCCGAAGGCAATTATGCCGGGCTCGAATTCGACCTCGCGTCAGAATTTGCACGCGAACTGGGGGTGAAGGCAAGGTTTAAGTTGGTACCCAAGCTGGACCAAACTATTTTGGCTCTGGAAAAGCAACGGGCCCACTTTGCTGCCGGTTTGAGCATCAGTGCGAAGGACTCGCTGCGCGTACGCTTTGGGCCAGCCTATCAAACGATACAGCCCCAGTTGGTCTACAACACGGACTTCCGGCGGCCAAAAAGTATTCAGCATTTAGCGGATAGAACGATAGAGATCGCAAGCGGGACGAGCCATGCGGAAGCGTTGAATAGAATCAAACTCCAGGTACCCCGGCTTAAATGGAACGAAGCGGACGTTGCTCCCGAAGATCTGCTGGCCAAACTGGCCGAGGGAAAAATAGACTACGTGGTGGCGGATTCCACTCAGATCAACTTGGCCAAGAATTTTTATCCCAACCTGGAAGTAGCATTTGATCTTGGCGAATCCACCGGCAGGGCATGGGCCTTTTCGTCCTATGCAGACCCTGCTCTACTGGACAAGGCGCGCGAGTTTTTTGATCGGATCGAGCGCGACGGCACTTTGATGCGCCTGCTCGACCGATACTATGGCCATGTTCAGCGTCTGGAACAAACCGACGTGAGCGGCATTTTGAAGAAACGCCGTACTGCGCTGCCCGATTTACGCAGCTATTTTCACGATGCCGAGGAATTAACCGGAATCGACTGGCGTCTGATTGCTGCACTAGCCTATCAGGAATCGCACTGGAACCCGATGGCGGTCTCTCCCGCTAATGTGCGCGGCATCATGATGTTGACGGAAACAACCGCCGACCGGATGAACGTTACCGACCGCCTGGATGTACGGCAAAATATACTCGCCGGCGCGCGTTACCTTCGGATGCTGAAAGATCGACTGCCGCCGCGCATCACCGAGCCAGACCGCACGTGGATGGCGCTCGCGGCCTATAATCAGGGCTCCGGCCATCTGGAGGACGCGCGTATTCTCGCACAGCGCCTTAACTTGAACCCTGACTCTTGGCTGGATCTCAAAAAAACCCTGCCATTATTGAGCCGCAGCAAGCATTTCCCCACGCTGAAGCATGGGTTCGCCCGCGGCGGCGAAGCGGTGATTTTGACGGAATCCGTGCGCACCTACTATGAGATCCTGCAGAAATACGAACGCCCGCATACATGGGGTTTGCTGGCTGATGATGAGCGGGGTCCAAGCAAGACAGAGAGCCCGATTGCAACAATACTGGATTTCATATCCCCTGAAACGGCGCCTCAGCCGGCACAGTGAACTCGGCACTCGCGTCCCTTGTTCTGAATGCACGTAATAATAGTTGAGTCATTGCCGCAGTAGGGCTATATTGAGGTGGTTAAACCTTAACCCCCACCACTTTTCACCCATTACACTGATTAATTCGGGAGGATGCGATGACTTTACGCTTAGGCGATACTGCACCTGATTTCGAGCAGGATTCTTCAATCGGCAAGATTAAATTTCATGAATGGATCGGCGACTCATGGGCGGTGTTGTTTTCGCATCCCGCCGACTACACGCCTGTCTGCACCACTGAACTGGGGATGACTGCCAAGCTCAAATCCGAATTCGATAAACGTAATGTTAAAGCGATCGGATTATCGGTTGATCCGGTGGAAAAGCATGCGGGATGGATTAAGGATATCGAGGAAACGCAAGGGTGCAGCGTGGCTTTTCCGATTATTGCGGATGTGGATAAAAAAGTCGCCGCCCTCTACGACATGATTCATCCTAACCAGTCGGAAACGATGACAGTGCGTTCGCTCTTCATCATCGACCCGAAAAAGAAAGTCCGCCTCATCATCACCTATCCCATGAGTACCGGTCGCAATTTCGACGAGGTTCTGCGGGTCATCGATGCGCTACAATTGACCGACAACTGCACGGTCGCAACCCCGGCCAACTGGAAAGATGGCGATGACGTCATAATCCCCCTCACCATCCAGGACGAAGCAGTGATCAAGCAAAAATTCCCGAAGGGTTACAAGGCGCCCCGCCCCTATCTGCGCATCACGCCGCAGCCGAATAAATAAAACAGGGTACGTAACCTGGACCCGCCAAGCGCCCGGTTTGGGCGCTTTTTTTATGCCCTACGATAGGAGGCGGCGCAGCGCTTCCTCGTATTTTTCCGCGGTCTTTGCGAGCACATCGGGCGGCAATGCCGGGGCGGGCGCTTTTTTGTTCCAGTCCCGTGTTTCCAGCCAGTCGCGCACGAACTGCTTATCATAGCTCGGTGGATTGCTCCCCGGCCTATACTGGTCGGCAGGCCAAAAGCGCGATGAGTCGGGGGTAAGCGCCTCATCTATGAGATAAAGCCTTCCCGCTTCGTCCTGACCGAATTCGAACTTGGTATCCGCGATGATAATACCCTTTGTCAGCGCGTAATCTGCCGCCTCCGTATAGAGGGCAATTGCTTTTTCACGCACCTGCACAGCGAGTTCCCTGCCCAGCAATTTCTCGGCCTGCGCGAAGGGAATATTTTCATCGTGCGCGCCGTGCCCAGCCTTGGTTGATGGGGTGAAAATCGCGCCGCCGGGTATTTTCGCGGCTTCCTGCAACCCGGATGGAAGGGGAATCCCGCAGACCATGCCGGTCGCCGTGTAATCCTTCCAACCAGAACCCGCGACATAGCCGCGAACGATTGCTTCTATTGGCAAAGGCTTCAGCCGCATGGCCACAAACGCGCGTTCTGCCACCTGCCCCCGCTCGCCGTTCGCCACTATGGATTCTGGCGGGATACCGGTGAGATGGTGGGGAATGATATGCGCAAGTTTTGCAAACCAGAAACCGGATACAGCGGTTAGCAGCCTGCCCTTCCCGGGCACCGGTGTCGGCAGGACCACGTCGAATGCGGAAAGTCGATCCGTCTGGATGATCAGGAGCTTGTTCTCGTCCACCGCATAAATGTCCCGCACCTTGCCTCGGTGCAAGAGCGGCAGGCTCTGTATGTTTGTTTCAAACAAGCCGGTCTGGTCATTCATGATTTTTATCTTTTACCCATGCTCATCCGAGGGTGTTCATCGAGCGATTGCTTGATTTCCAACGCAAGCTGTAGCGCAGCTTCAGCGGTTTCGGCCAGAACAGTGTAGTGCCCCATCTTTCGGCCGGGCCGTGCTTCAAACTTCCCGTACAGGTGCAGTTTGACATTGGGATACCTTAGCACCTGTTCCCACTCCGGCTCACCTCCCCGCCATAGATCACCCAACAGGTTTACCATCACCGCCGCCCCATGCGGGGCGGTGCTGCCGAGCGGCAGACCGGCAAGTACCCGCACCTGCTGTTCAAACTGGGAAGTGACGCATCCATCGATGGTGTAGTGACCGCTGTTATGCGGGCGTGGGGCAATTTCGTTCACCACAAGGTGATCACCCGAGAGCACAAAAAACTCGACGCACACCACGCCATGATAATCGAGCTTCCTCGCAATGCTGATTGCCGTGTCGCGCGCCTGCCGAATAAGTACAGGCGACAACCGGGCAGGAACAATGCTCACATCGAGTATCCCGTTATGATGGCGATTCTCCGAGACCGGAAATGTGACGGCGATACTGTCGAATCCACGTGCCACGATAACGGACACTTCGCATTCCAACGGCAATAGGCGCTCCAGCACGCATGGTTCCCTGTCCAGGGAGACAAACGCGGCATCGAGCTCGGATACGCTGTTTACCCTTATCTGACCTTTGCCGTCATATCCCAGACGGCTCACTTTCAGAAGGCCCGGAAACAAATCCTCCAACCGTTCGGGATTCGCGTGCCCCGACCTCCCAACAGAGACGGGCGAAGCCGCGGTACCTTTCAAATCCTCTATGACCGCATACGGCGCGACCGCGAAGCCATTCGTAACCAGAAAGTTTTTTTCCAGAATACGATTCTGAGCAATCGCAACGCTGTTGGCGCCGGGGCTCACCACACAGTGCTGAGCTAATATCTTTAGAGATTCGGCAGGTACGTTCTCGAATTCAGTGGTGACCGCGGCGCAACTGGATCCCAGTTCGCGTAAAGCATGACGGTCGAGGTAATCCGCCCGCAAATGCCGCTCAGCTACGCTGCTCGCGGGGCCGTTATGGGCCGGGTCCAGTACGGTGACGCGGTAGCCCATGCTTTGCGCCGCCATGGTGAACATACGGCCGAGCTGTCCCCCGCCGAGGAGCCCCAGCATTGCTCCGGGTCTGATGCTCATAGGGGGGGCAGCGTCATTTCCGCAACGATTGCCTTTTGAGTTTCACGAAACCCGGCAAGAAGCGCAGAAAGCCTTGTATCTTCCACCGCCAGCAACGCGACGGCGAACAGAGCCGCGTTTGCCGCGCCCGCCTCTCCGATGGCAAAAGTCGCGACGGGAATACCTTTCGGCATTTGCACAATGGAAAGGAGGGAGTCGAGACCCTGGAGCTGCCTGGAGGTTACTGGCACGCCCAATACAGGCAGCGTGGTTTTTGCGGCAATCATGCCCGGCAGATGCGCTGCACCGCCCGCCCCCGCGATAATGCATTTAAGCCCCCGCTTGACTGCGGTTTCCGCGTATTCGAACATGCGATCGGGGGTCCGGTGGGCGGAAACCACCTCGGCCTCGTAGGTCACATCGAAATCCCTCAGAATGCCGACTGCGTGCTTCATCACCTCCCAGTCGCTACTGCTGCCCATCACGACGCCTACCAGCGGATTACTCATCTTTTCTCTTTTCGTCTCAGTTGTTTCAGTCGCGGTGTTTGACGTCCTTGGAGGCCTCCAGATCCTCCAGGTCTTCCAGATAGGGGTAACGCACATGTCCATAGCGTATGACGAGCACAGCCAGGGCTATAAGCACGATCGAGCCAGAAACACCCAATAACCGGATATTGTCCATTTCCTTGATATCCACGATAACATAGCGCGCCATTGCCACCATCGCGATATAAAGCGGGAACCGTACCGGCAGCTTTCCGGACTCGAAATACAGCCCCACCATCGTCAGAATCTCCAGGTAGAGGAACATCAGCAGCAAATCCGCCAGGGTAACTCGCGCATTACTAACCATCAGCAGCGTTTCCTGATAGCCCGCATATATTGTTGCTACCGCGATAACAATGAGCCCGGCACTTTCAAAGTAATATAAGGCTCGACGTGAATAATTGGCGGCGCGGGGATGCAGCATCAGTTTGCTTATGAGGTTATGAGGAGTATTCAGAAATTGTGGTCGGCGCAGGCCGTTAAACATTACGACCGCGCACGAGCCCTAATCCAGACGCACGACGCTAATACTACCTCTTCCTTATGACGATTAAAATCTCTGGCGGGCTATGATCAAGTGTCTGGCAACGCGTCAGGAAAAAAAAGGCGGTGAAGGAACCCGGGAACCCGGAATCAGGCGCGAACTCAGCGCGACTGCTGTTCAATCTTCATTTCGCAAAGAAATTCGACGTCCACCCAGGCGCGATCCTTCAGATTCCCCTTCAGCACCGTAAATGGTTGCGCTGGCTCACCCAGATCCGATAAAACCGCGCGCGCTCCGGTAAAATCCTGCAAACGGGTGTAATCGCTCACGGTGACCACGGTGTCGAGTCCGGCAGCGAGCGCCGAACGCAACCCGTTTTCCGAATCTTCTATCGCAATACATTGTTCAGGCGCCAATCCCAGCTGGTCAAGTACCCAATGATAAATATCCGGTTCCGGCTTCTTTCCAGGAACAATATCGCCCGCCCCGATAACATCGAACCAGCCGGGAGAGTCTTCCCCTAAGGTGGACTTCAACAGCCCTGTGACATTTTCCGGCGTCGTAGTGGTCGCAATCGCTATTTTTATGTTCGCCTCGCGCAATTGCCGTATCAGGCGCGCGACTCCTGGGCGCAATGGGATTCCGCCGCGTTCCAGCGCTTCTACGTAATGCCGTGTTTTAACCTTGTGGAGCCGCGCAATCCAATCGTCGAGCCCGCTCCTTGCCAATTCCGCGGGGACGTGATTTTCAATGAAATGGCGGATGCGTTCTTTGCCGCCCGTAATCGCGAGCAACTCGCCATAAAGTTCTACATCCCACTCCCAATCGAGACCGAGTTCCGCAAACGCAGCATTAAAAGCGGGACGATGCCCATCCCGCTCGGTATCGGCAAGTGTGCCGTCAACGTCGAACAATACCGCGCGGACCGCGCTATCTTCAGCTTTCATGTTGTGGTCTCATTTTCGATATTTCCATAAACTTGAGCATTGCTGCTGGCACGCCGCAGGCGGTCTGCAATCGCCGCCCAGGCCGAGTCGTCGGGGGGGAGCTCCACCAGCAGGTGGTCGAAGCCTTCATGATCCCACTGCCGCAAGCTCGCATACAGCAGGCGCCCGTAGCTGACCGGCTCGGCGGGCATGGAAAAATGAATCAGGTTTTTATTTTCCTGGTTTTTATTTTCCCGGCCCCGGCGCTGACTCAAGTCCTGCGAGGACCATGTCACCACGCCCACCCGCGCTCCGACCGCTTCCAGTTCACGCGCCCGCTGCCATAGCAACTCGGCGCAAAACAATTCCAAGGGCGTGGCAGGTGCGTAATGCGATGCCAGCGAGCCCGATACGCGTACTGGCCGCATGATAGAAGACGCCCCGGCGAGATTTTCCCCCAGGATTTCCGCCAACTCTTCCATTGGGATGCCACCCGGCCGCAGAATAACAGAGGTTTTCCCGTTAAATCCGACTATCGTGCTTTCCAGTCCAACCCTGCACGGGCCGCCATCGAGAATCATATCAACGGCTTCCCCAAGCTCCTCCTTTACATGAGCAGCCGTTGTGGGGCTAATACGACCAAACCGGTTTGCGGACGGTGCAGCAACCGCACGCTCGGGCCCCAGTTCCGTTAGCAAAGCACGTGCAACTGGATGATCCGGCACTCTCAACCCAACCGTATCCTGGCCCCCGGTCACATTTTCCGGCACACGGCCGCTACGCCGCAATATCAATGTCAGCGGTCCGGGCCAGAAGCGTTCAGCCAGCCGCCAAGCCTGGTCCGGCGCCTCTCGCGCCCAATGCTCAAGGCCGGATACATCAGCCATATGGACAATAAGCGGAAGATCCGCAGGCCGTTTTTTGATGTCGAATACGCGCCGCACCGCTGAAGGTTGCGAAATCTCAGCGCCCAGACCATAGACCGTTTCCGTCGGGAATGCGACCACGCCCCCCTTTCTCAGCAGAGTTGCAGCGGCAATGATTTGATCCTGCCCGCTACATGCTTCGGCAACGATCATCGGCGAACCATCCTTGCTGTAAGCACGGCGTGATCTGAAATCTTCGACCAGGGCCGGCCCTGATGCACCTGTGCTTCTTCCACGTGGAAGCCGCGCACATAGATGCGATCAAGCCTGAACAACGGTAACGCGGATGGAAAACTTCGCGCCACTCTCCCCTCTGTGAGTTCGAAGGCTTCCGACAATTCAAGCCGCTCAACCAGTATACGGCTTGCAAGTTCGCGCCAATCGTTGAAGTCTCCCGCGATAACCAGGGGCGCGTGTGGCGGCACCAGGCGTTCGATATGCTGTTCCAGTATCTGCAATTGCTGCGATTGCCCGCGCCTGAATAATCCGAGGTGGACGCATATGCAATGCAGGTTCTCGGTCCATTCGGGAATACCAATTTCGCAATGCAGCATGCCACGGCTTTCGAAGCGATGCGCGGAAACATCGCGATTGTCCCAGCGAACGATGGGATAACGGCTGAGAACCGCATTACCATGGTGCCCCTCATCGTAGACCGAATTTTTTCCATACGCGAATTCCGGCCATACCGAATCGGCCAGGAACTCATATTGAGGGTCGCAGGGCCAGTTGTGGAACCGCTCTGAATGCCCCTTGTGCTCACCCAGCACTTCCTGCAGAAATATAATGTCGGCATTAAGCGTGCGCAAGCTATCGCGCAGTTGATGAACCATCACCCGACGATTGAAATGGGAAAAGCCCTTGTGAATATTATAGGTGGCGATATGCAGCTTATTGACCATGGATAAGGAATCGGCTTAACCGACAAACCCGGAGCAGAAATTGATCGGTACCCCGCCCCTACATCTGCGCCCTACTACCAGAGGGAAAATGCTCCACGGTCTCTTCACAGTGACACCTCAAGCATCCGCTCCAAGGCCAGCTTTGCCAGCTCCGCCTCGGCTGCCGGAACTCTGATCTGATTCACTACCTTGCCCGCCACCAGGTTCTCAAGCGCCCATGCCAGGTGTTGGGGATCGATGCGGGCCATGGTCGAGCACATGCATATTGTGGATGCCATGAATTGCACAATCTTCCCTTCAGGCTTGAGCTCCTCGGCGATGCGGCTGACCAAATTCAACTCGGTGCCCACCAGCCAGCGCGTTCCTTGCTCTGCATCACGAATGGTCTTGATGATGTACTCCGTCGAGCCCACATAGTCGGAATTTTTGCACACCTCAAAACTGCATTCTGGATGGGAGATAACTTTTCCATCCGGATATTGGTTGCGAAAGCGCAGTATGTGCTGCGGTTGAAACATCTGGTGCACAGAGCAATGGCCCTTCCACAAAAGAATCCTGGCTTTCTTGATCTGCTCGGGTGTAAGTCCCCCCATGGGTTCATCGAAATCCCACACCAGCATCTCATCCTGTGGAATGCCCAGTTTGTGACCACTCCAGCGCCCCAGATGCTGATCGGGGAAAAACAACACCTTTTCCCGACGCGAAAACGACCATTGCAATATCTTTACGGCATTGCTCGAGGTGCAAACGATACCGCCGTGTTCGCCACAGAAGGCTTTCAGGTCGGCGGCCGAATTAATGTACGTGACGGGCGTGACCATCTCGTCGGGCTCGAGCACGTCAGCTAACTCCCTCCAAGCCCGTTCCACCTTGGCAAGACTCGCCATATCAGCCATCGAGCAGCCGGCGGAAAGATCCGGCAATATCGCGATCTGTTCTGGCTTTGACAGGATGTCGGCCACCTCGGCCATGAAATGCACGCCGCAAAATACCAGGTAATCGGCATCCGTTTCGGCCGCCAGACGCGAGAGCTTTAGGGAATCCCCGGTCAAATCGGCGTGCTTGTAAACATCCGCGCGCTGATAATGGTGAGCGAGTATCACCGCGCGCCTGCCGAGCGCTGACTTGGCCGCCTCGATGCGCTGCTCGCAGTCATCATCGTTCAGGTTGTCGAAACGTTCAAACGCTATGGCTTCCGCTGGCATGGCTACTCCTGTTTTCGTCTATTAACACAGTAAAATACAGTATGAGACAAAAATGCTGAATATCAGTTCGCGCGTTTAGCGGAACCCCAGTAAGCCGAGTGCACCAAGCTGCCTGACCTGGCATGCGCCGCGGTTGTCAGGATGGTCTGTCGCCGCCCTCAACTGCAGCCAGCGTTCGTATTGCCTCCGCGTTGCTGGGGGAAAAAACCTTTTCCGCCGCCTCCTGCCAAGGCAGCCAGACAAAACCGAGATGCTCTCTAGGGGACACAGTGACGGGAACGGCTTCAGGCACCCGCAGACCAAAAACGTGCTCGGTATTGAGGGTCACTTCCGGGGCATAGCGCCATCGCCATTCCTCGTAAATCTCGTATTCGTTCTGGATTCCCCACTCAGCGAGCTCATAACGGCCGGCATCCAGGCCAGTTTCTTCAGCCACTTCGCGCACTGCCGTTTGCCGGAGCGATTCGTCCGGACTCTGGCTGCCGGTTACAGATTGCCAATAACCGGGATGATCGGCCCGCTCGAGCAACAGAATACGCATATCAAGGGTATGGATGATTACCAGGACGGAAACCGGGATCTTGTACATTTTCACCGCTGAGATACCGCGAAAGATCGTATTACGAAGTCCTTCGGCCTTCAGGCACGCTGCTCCGTCCACGCCTTAATCTACTGCATGTGGCGCAGCTTGATGTGCAATTCACGCAACTGCTTCTCACCAACCGTACTGGGCGCATGGGTTAGGAGACACTGGGCCCGTTGAGTCTTGGGGAAGGCGATAACATCGCGGATGGATTCGGTGCCCGCCATCATGGCCACGACACGATCGAGCCCGAAAGCAATGCCGCCATGAGGCGGCGCGCCATATTGCAGGGCTTCCAACAAAAAGCCAAACTTTTCTTGTGCCTCATCCGCACCGATATTCAAAGCCTGAAACACCTTCGACTGAACTTCCTGACGATGGATACGTACAGAACCGCCTCCGATTTCCGACCCGTTCAGCACCATATCGTAAGCCTTGGATAAGGCCTTCTCCGGATCGCTCTCCAGCAGATCCTCGTGCCCATCCGCAGGTGCGGTAAACGGGTGATGCAACGCTTTCCAGCGATTTTCTTCTTCATCACGTTCGAACATGGGAAAATCAATCACCCATAAAGGCTTCCAGCCAGGTTCTGCGAGGCCGCGGTCGTGGCCAGCCTTTGCGCGGAGCGCACCCAGCGCTTCATTCACGACGTGAGCCTTGTCCGCGCCGAAGAATATGAGATCCCCGTTTTGCGCGCCGGTCCGCTCCAGAATTATATTTATGACATTTTCTGGCAGAAATTTCAGTATCGGCGATTGCAAGCCCTCCGCGCCTTTCTCAAGCGCGTTGACCTTGATATACGCAAGCCCTTTCGCCCCGTATATCGCCACGAAACTGGTATAGTCGTCTATCTCCTTGCGCGATAACTCGCCCCCGCCTGGCAGCAGAAGGGCCGCTACCCGCCCGGTCGGCTTTTGCGCCGCCTCGCGGAAGACCTTGAATTCCACTTCCCGCATCACATCGGTGAGCTCGGTCAGAACCAGCGGCACACGCAAATCGGGTTTGTCCGAACCGTAGCACGACATGGCTTCCGCATACGGCAATTGTGGAAAAGGGTTCGGCAGATCGATATTCATGGCGCTTTTGAATACGTCGCAAATCATCTCTTCCATCAGCGCCATGATCTGGGCTTCATTCAGAAAAGACGTCTCTATATCGATCTGTGTGAATTCGGGCTGCCGGTCGGCGCGCAGATCCTCGTCCCGAAAACATTTGGTGATCTGGTAGTAGCGGTCGAAACCCGCGACCATCAGCAATTGCTTGAATAGCTGCGGCGACTGCGGAAGGGCGAAAAAATGGCCGGTATTAACCCGCGACGGCACCAGATAGTCACGCGCGCCCTCCGGGGTCGATTTGGTCAGCACTGGTGTTTCCACATCCAGAAAGCCGCGCTGATCGAGGAACACGCGGATCGCCATCGCGACCTTATACCGCAACCGGAGGTTCGCCTGCATTTGAGGACGTCGCAAATCCAGATAGCGATGCTCCAGCCGCACGCTTTCGCTCAGGTTTTCGTCGTCCATCAGAAATGGTGGGGTCAACGACGTATTGAGAATTTCGATGGATTGAACCAGCACCTCGATCTCGCCGCTGACCAGATTGGGGTTCACGGTACCCTCGGGTCGATGGCGGACGCGGCCTTCAACTTTGAGTACAAACTCGTTGCGAATTTTTTCTGCGATTCCAAAAGTATCCGCATTATCGGGATCGCATACCACCTGCACCAGGCCTTCGCGATCGCGCAAATCAACAAAAATAACACCGCCATGATCGCGGCGGCGATGCACCCAGCCGTAAAGCGTAACCGTTCGATTCAGATATTTGGTGTCAATAAGGCCGCAGTAGTCAGTTCGCATGGCGAGTCAATCATCGGAAAGTAAGGGAATCAGGTTTTTTCGCTCGGGGTCGAACTGGCGGTGTTGGCGCCATGCAGCAGCACCGCCTGCGATGGGTTAGGATGTTTTTTTCCATTCCCTGGCGCCACGACGCCCATGGAGATGATGTACTTCAGCGCGGCGTCCACGCTCATGTCGAGTTCAATTACGTCGCTTCTTGGCATCATCAGGAAAAACCCCGAAGTAGGGTTGGGCGTGGTAGGCACATACACGCTCACATATTCGCCCTTGAGATGATTGACCACATCGCCGCCCGGCGAACCGGTCATGAACGCGATTGTCCAGGAACCCTGACGTGGATATTGCACGAGCAGCGCCTTGCGAAAGGCCTCGCCCTGGCTGGAAAATAGGGTATCGCTGACCTGTTTGACGCCATAATAGATGGACTTCACCACCGGGATGCGCCACAGCACGCCTTCCCAGAAGACCACCAGGCGTTGCCCGATAATGTTGGTCGTGGCCAGACCGGTCAGGAATACTACCAGCAAGGTCAGCACCGCCCCCATGCCTGGAATGTAGACGCCCACCAGCGTTTCAGGATGCAGGCTGTTCGGCAGGAGCAGCAGCGACTGATCCATGGTGCTGATCAGAAATTTCAACGCCCAGGCAGTAATACCAAGAGGTACCCAGATCAGGAGCCCGGTGATGAAATAACGTTTCATGTTTATCGCGGGGGATTAGTCGTCAACACAGGCTGGACAGGCTGCTGGTGCTGCGGCGGCAGGGGTGTCGCTCTTCGCCGCAGGGGTGTCGCTCTTCGCGGCAGCGCATGTTTCGGCATCGGGTTTGGATTTAGGCTTTCCGCCATTCTTGAAATCGGTAGCGTACCAGCCGCTGCCCTTCAACTGAAAACCGGCGGCGGAAATGAGCTTGGCATAAGCGTCGCTGCCGCAGGCCGGGCAAGCCGCGATCGGCGCGTCGTTCACCTTTTGCAGGTACTCTTTTTCAAACCCGCAGGACCCGCAACGGTATTCATATATCGGCATGACATCCTCCAGCAAAAGCGGAATCAAAAGAAA
The DNA here is from genome assembly GCF_900113575.1 of Nitrosospira sp. Nsp14. Lineage (GTDB taxonomy): Bacteria > Pseudomonadota > Gammaproteobacteria > Burkholderiales > Nitrosomonadaceae > Nitrosospira. The sequence continues at coordinate 85,723 of NZ_FOPV01000015.1, read as the reverse complement.
TGATTATACCTTAAGGAACCCATGAATAAATTCTCCGCTGAGGACTCGTTCAGCAAAGGTTCCTTACCCCTTAGGGCTAACCGCAAAATATGGGCCGTGAACGTGGTTACAAGTAGAAAGGGTAGAAAATGTACTGACCAGCATCGCGCCTTCGCGGGACACGGGAAATTGTGCAGATTGATCGGGGATCGGGTAAAGACCGGCTAAGAACCCGGCTTAACTCACATTTATGATGAAATCATCACGGCGATGAGAGCGGAAGGGGTTCTCCTGGCAGAAACGGTCAAACGCAATATCAACCGCTTCGGCTTCCGAATTGGCTTCAACTTCAAAATCCGCCAGCACGCCACTGAAATTGGGGTGAGTATCTATTGACGGCTCCACCGGGCTAATAAGAACCTTGTACTTCATACTATCCCTCCGTTTCATGTTTCGGTCATCTCATCTTTTACTCGCCTTTAAAAGGATAGTATGGACCGAGCTTCTTTGCAGGCCCCGTGTCCTCTAAACGAACAGCGGAGGGGCTGAGCAGTTACGATAGGCGCTGTAAACATTGTTGCTCTCGATCGACGAGTTGAAAGCCGTAGGAGAATGATCTACTAGCAGCCCTCGAAAGATGAAATGCCGAGGGTTGAGTTACTGCTAGTCTTAAACCGTATTTGTACTCTGAAGGCCGCGCCAGCTCTATCTCATCGTGCAAACACGTTTAGTTTATACCCGCTTATCTCAAGGTGAGCGGTTCGAGTCCAACTTCAACGCTGCTTTAGTTGAATCTTAGCCGCACGTGCTGTGGGAATTCACAAATCTCCACCTCATGCAGCTCGAATTCTGCCCAGTTACCATATAGCTATGAATGCTTCCCATGGAAGGAATCCGATGACAGTTTTAGATGCTCGCTGTCAGCGATCCTAGTGCTCTTCAGGAACCCACTGAGTGGCATATCGCATTAAATCTGCGCTGCTATGGCCGACCTTAATTAAATGCAATACTTCAACTCGCTGGGGGTCAGGCTAATCAACGGCTCGTTTTGCGAATTTTCAGTCACAACCCGATTCAACAATCTCGCCTGCATTGGCTTGCTCAGATAGTAATGGCCTTTCAATAATTCTCGGATAGCGATTACCAGTATCTTGCCCGACTCCTGCTTCATCACATAACCCCGTGCGCCCGCCCGCAAAGCTCGCTCGGCATACACCGCTTCGTCATGCAAGGACACAACGAGCACAGGCAATGCGGGAATCCTGCGGTGCATGCTCTTTATTACGCCGAATCCCGAGTCAGTTTTGAGGGACACATCCATCAAAACGATATCGGGATGATGTCCGGCTTTGAGTGTGGCCAGCGCCTCGTCGCGATCACCAGCCTCGGCAAAAACCTCCATATCGGGCTCAAGATTGATGAGCATCGCCATGCCATAGCGCAGCACGGCATGGTCGTCCACCAACATAACTTTCGCTTTCGAGGCTGGCATATTCATGGTTCTGGGAAATCATCTAGCCCTTACAGTGCATTGCTGGTTCTTGCATGGGTTGCAGAATCTGGTCCGATTCTCGCCTTAGTTTTATCGGCTTACCTGGCGCGGTGTTTTCGCAGGAGCGGCATAATCGCGCTTCCCAAGCCCCAACGCCCTGCGGTGTTGAAAAGCCTAGATGGTAGTTTCCTCTGCCGTCCGCTCGTATTTCCGAGGTAAAGCCCGGGTATGCGATTGGAAATCCCGTCCTTCTCTGCCATAGAGGTGGCTTTCGTCATCGTAATGCTGAGGTCGTTTCTTTTGTTCCTCTACCTTTACCGACATTTCCTTGTCCGCATTCTCATATCGCTGTGCCAGATTTTCTTGCAACCAAACGGGCGCTCTCGAAGTAAAGACGGAAAATACAAGTACGGTTGCACAAAACGCCAGAACTTTTGCAGGTACCGATAGTATTTCTGTGTTCATGATAATCTTCAAAAGAATGAAATTAGCTTCATCCTAATCCAGCCGATACTATCCATATATTGGGGAAACTCTGGTTTTATACTAAGTAAAACCCTGAGCAACGCATGGGTAAGCGTGCCCCAAACGTACTTATGTCATCCATGCCCAATCTCCACACCAAGCAAGAAGGACATATCCCACCTTAAGCTTGGGCTACCGGATTTGTGGTGGTCAAATCATTTCAGACACCGGGATAGGTGGTATTGCTGCCATTTTCCGTTCATAGGCGGCGGGCGACAGGTAGCCCAGTTTCGAGTGAAGCCGGATTCCGTTATAAAAACGGACTATGTAATCGGCAATATCGCGTTGAGCCTCACCTTGGTTGGCATAATCTTGTTGCCAGACGCGCTCCATTTTCAATTTCAGAAAGAAGCGCTCCATTACGGCATTATCCCAACAATTGCGCTTGCGGCTCATGCTGCAGCGGATACCGTGCTGATCCAGTAAGCTCTGGTATTCCAGGCTGGCATATTGACTGCCTCGATCAGAATGTAATAGCAATCCAGGTACAGGCTTGCGCTGCTGAACTGCCATGCGCAATGACTTTAATGAAGTCTACAGATACACCCCGCCCATTCGTATAAAGAGCAAATCTCCCTTATCCAGCGGCGGCATGAATTCTCCACCCAGTCGGCTCATGGGTCATGTCGTCATGGCAGCAATCACCGCGGCTATAAAAATGTTACACGCAGGAAATGCAGTACGCGTTCCAGCAAGCGGCAATAGCGGCGATCAAGAAGCGGTTAAGAGGGTTCTTTTGTTCGTCGAGTATGCGGCCCCGGATCAGATAACCCATCAATATCGGGATGAACCACAATACGATAATGAGCAGCGAAAAAACAGGGCCTTCTAGGATTTCGCGGACCTTTATCCATGCGTTGCTCAGGGTTTGACCTAGTATGAAACCAGAGTTACCCCACATACAAAACCAGAGTTACCCCAATATTCCGATGGTATTGACTGCGTTAGGATGAAGCTCATTCAATCCCATTAGGAGTCATTACATGAAAACCAAAATACGGAGATTTGTAGCGGTTGTATCCACGCTGGGCCTACTGGCTTCCTGCGCCCAACCCGCTGCTCCCGAAAGACAGAACGATAATACGAACGGGGCTGCTCAAAGTACCAGCGCTTTTGTCGACTACGATAGTATCGTAAAACGATCTGAAAATACGGCCAAGGAAATGGCATGGCATCAGAAGGTGCTAAAGGCGATTATCCCGCTCCCGCGATGCACTGTAAAGAGTGAGACAGCACTCAACAAAAGTTAAAGTGACCCCCGGGAGACCCCAAGTAAGCAGGCTATCCAGCTCAATTCCAGCGCGCTGGCGCTCGGTACTTTGGTCAAGCGAACTCACCGAGGTAACTTATTTGCAATCCATGTCCCAGAGCTATTCCGGTTGGCAACGTAAATCCACTGGGTGGCATATTGTTAAAGATACCCGGCCATGGCTGATGAGTGATACGACGGCCGTGAATGGAGGAAGGCTTTCCCACAGCTCCGAACATCGGCATAGTACTAGCAGTCCTTTAGCACTACTAATTTTTCACCTTTAACTAGCCATGTTAAGTAGCATACAGGCTTACTTATCGGAATTATTGAAACAATTTTTTATTCTTCGGCTATAAAGAGATTTGGTCACCCCATGGTTCTAAAGGCACAACACACCAGTTGCCGTGCTACCGATCACAAAAAAGTCCCTTTAAAGGAATGATCAAATTAAGAGCATCGGACGATGTCTGCCACGGAGCGCCAAACATCAGATTTAGCTGAACGAGGAGAGTCGCTTGGTACTCAACAACGATAGAATCTTCGCAGATGCTCCAGCCACTTCCCCGACCGAAGAGCATGAAAGTACGGCACAGGCACTACGGGAGCGGCTGAAGGAAATCACCTGTCTCTACGAAATCCATCGTCGCATGGGTCCGGAATTACCTGTGGAAGATGTCTGCCAGCAGATTTTTGAGCATTTGATACCCGCAATGCAATTTCCGCAAATTGCGAGCGCGATGATCGAACTCGACGGCAGGCGCTTCACCACCGCGAATCATAGCCAGGGCTCTAAGCACGAGCTGCAATCGATTATTACAGTGAAGAATAATGGGCTATGCGGGCGATTGCGCGTGTTCTATCCTGAAGACACGCCGTTCCGGATGCCGGAAGAGCAGAGACTCATCGATGTAATTGCGAGGGATCTTGAGAGATGGCTTAAGGAAATCACTTGCCTTTACGAGATTCGACGGGGCATAGGGCTGGAATTATCGGTCGATAGCGTCTGCAAGCGCATTTTTGAACACCTGATCCCAGCGTTGCAATTCCCCGAAAGTGCTACCGCGGTGATCGAACTCGACGGCAGGCGATTCGCTACCAGCGAACAGGAACAGGGTCTTACGCACGAGCTACACTCGAAGATTAGTGTGGACAACAAATCGTGCGGGCAGCTGCGCTTATTTTATCCAGTAGACAGGCCCTTCCTGATGCCGGAAGAACAAAGACTTATCGATGCCGTAGCGAGTGATCTGGAGAGATGGCTCGAGCGCAAACACATCGATGAAACATTGCAAGAGCGGTTGAAGGAAGTCACCTGTCTCTATGAGATTCGCCGCGGCTTGGGGCTGGAATTATCGCTGGAACATGCCTGCCAACACATTTTTGAGCACCTGATACCGGCAATGCAATTCCCCGAAAGTGCGACCGCGATGATCGAACTCGACGGCAGGCGATTCTTCTCCGAGAAACATGGCCATTCCCTTACACACGAGCTGCAATCGAAGATTACAGTAAATAGTACGCTTCGCGGGCAGTTATGGGTGTTCTACCCCGAAGAGACGCCTTTCCTGCTACCGGAAGAGCAGAGACTCATCGATGCGGTCGCAGGCGACGTGCAGAAATGGCTTGAGGGCAAGCGTTTGGAGCAGACACTGGTTTCCTTGGCGGAGGAACACCAGCGTTCGGTCGGGCAGGAATTACACGATAATCTTGGGCAGCAGATCGCGGCGATTGGCTACCAGGCCGAGGCTTTAGAGATAAGAATATCCGCTGCAGGCATTAAAGAGGAAGCAGCAGTCGCTGCGTCCATCGCTAAACAAGCGCAAGCCGCAGCCACGCAATGCAAGCAGATCGCGCAGGGCCTGCTTCCGTTTGAACTGGAAACCCACGGCCTGATGCCCGCGTTGCAGGCATTAGCGTCGCGGATCGCGGCCACCTATAGGATTAGCTGTGATTTCGTGCGCGAGAATGAATTTTTTATTATCGATAACAATGTGGCGCTTAATCTTTACCGGATTGCCCAAGAGGCTGTCAACAATGCGATACGTCACGGTAATGCGCAGCATCTCGTAATTTCGCTGGCCGTTGAAGGCGAAATACTCCGCCTGTCGATATGCGACGATGGCACGGGTTTTTCGGGTGTTGATACGGAGCGCGGTACCGCCGCCGGGATGGGAATTAAAATCATGCATTACCGTGCCCGCCAGGTTGGTGCAAAGCTGAAATTGCTGCCTCGTTCCGAAGGGGGCACCGAAGTGCGGTTAGAAATGCCAATGATTCAGGAAGGGTAACTGTGCGAGCCTCGAAAGCACAAGTGATGCTGGTGGATGACCACCCCTTGATGCGGCATGGCATGGCGATGCTCATCAATCTCGAGTCCGATATGGAGGTGTCTGCCGAGGCCGGTGATGGGGAAGAAGCGCTGGCTACACTCAAGGCCGGACCTCATCCCGATGTTGTTTTGATGGATCTGTCGCTCAAAACCGTCTCCGGATTTGAGGTAATAAAGAGCATGCACAGTTTGATCCCTGCATTGCCCGTGCTGGTTGTGTCCATGTTTGACGAGGGGATATATGCAGAGCGGGCTTTGCGGGCAGGCGCACGGGGCTATGTGATGAAGCTGGAGCCGGGCAGGGTGCTGGTGGGGGCTATCCGCAAAGTTCTAAAGGGAAATTTCTCTCTGAGCAACAATATACAGGCGAGACTGTTGAATCGGGTTGTGACTGGAAATTCGGAATCCGAATTAATCAGTAAACTGTCTCCTAGCGAGTTCGAAGTACTGCATCTAATTGGAACCGGACACAGTAGCCGGCAGATCGCCGATTTGCTTAACCGCAGTATTAAAACAATCGAAACGCATCGCTACAACGTTCGTACCAAGCTGAATTTGAAAGACGCAGCCGATTTAATACGGTACGCCACCCGCTGGATTACGGAAGAACACTAGGAATCGGCGGAAAGAAAACGGCCAAACCAGCATAAATGCCTTATTGGAAAACGTATTCCAGCGGGGGCAGTATTGAACAACTTAGGTTTTTCTCGGGATGTTTATTCGACGGAACAGTCAGATGATGTGGACTGGCCTTGCTTTATCTATGACCCCTATCAATGCAAAGCCGTACGAGAGCAATACCACCGAGGACATAAAGACTGAGGACATAGCATAGTATGGCTACCAGTGATCTGCCGCGGCACCAGATAATTAAAATTCTCATGGCACAGCCTCCCGAGAAAGCCGCCGATGCTGCGATTCACGTGTGGGAACAAATGGCTAGTCCGATTGTTACGATTGTGGGTGAAGAAGTTTTTAATTCCCTTTACGCGAGAAGTCTATTCCTGAGCCAGGCAAAATTTCCCTGGCTCTCGACCAGTTCACTGACGCCAAACGCTGTCCACCGGTTTGCCGAACTCAAAACGAGCCTTGAAGCACAAGCACCTGCGCAAGCCAGCGAAGCAAACAGTCTGCTGCTGATTACATTCATTGAGATCTTGGCCTCGTTGATTGGGACCCAGTTAACCTCCCATATCTTACAGTTGGCTTGGGGTATCAACACTGGGAATAGCCCCGACAAGGAGTTTCAGGAATGAACGAAAACCTAAACATACGTTGTCTGGCAACCGGCGTTCCCGGTCTGGACAACCTGCTCGGCGGCGGCCTGCCGGAGTTCTCGTTTAACGTGATTGCAGGCGCGCCAGGATCCGGAAAAACGACGCTTGCTCATCAGATCATGTTCTCGCTGGCAAATGCCGACAATCGGGCACTGTTCTTCACGGTACTTGGCGAGCCGGCGTTGAAGATGCTCCGTTATCAACAGCAATTTTCGTTTTTCGACATCAACAAAATCAATGAGTCGATCCGCTTCGTCAACCTGTCTGCGGATTTGGTGGATGGCAGTTTCGACCGCGTAAAGGCGCGCATCGAGGAAGAAGTGAAAGACTATGCTCCCAGCCTTGTGTTTGTTGATTCGTTTCGATCCGTCGTGAGGTCAGCGAAACGGGGGGAGCAGGGCGTGTTGGACCTCCAGCGGTTCGTCCAGCGATTAGCCATGCAAATGACGAGCTGGCAGGCCACAACATTCCTGATCGGTGAATACTTGTCGCCGGAATCGGAGTCAAGCCCCGTATTTACGGTAGCGGACGGCATCCTGTCGCTTTCGCAAAATTTGCATCACAATTCCATGGTACGCAAGATGCAGGTGGTCAAAATACGTGGCCAGGCCCAGGCACCAGGTCTGCATACGTTTCGTATCAGTGATCACGGAATCGAGGTATTCCCACGCGTGATTATGGAACAACGTGAAGCGGTTGAGTCGGCAGAGAAGCTCTCCACAAACGAGGAGCGCGTTTCCATGGGAACGCCTGGCCTGGATCACATGCTGGGAGGCGGTTTGCCAGTGGGATATTCGCTCCTCGTCGTCGGGCCATCTGGTTCCGGAAAAACTATCCTGGCAACGGAATTTCTTGCCGAAGGCGTGCGCAAGGACGAACCAGGTGTCATTGCGGCGTTTGAGAAAAGTCCCAGCCAACTGCTGAGCACCAAGCTGTCTTCGCTGGTGCAGACCGGAAAAGTTGGGGTCATCGACACGCGCTCCCTGGATTTGTCGGTTGATGAAACCTTGCATGATTTGATCGGCATGATTGCTCGCATGCAGGCAAAGCGCCTCGTGATCGACTCTTTGTCCGGCTTCGAGTTAGCACTGGCACCCGAGTTTAGCGAAGATTTTCGCGGCTCCCTGTATCGGATGGTAGCAAAGCTCACCGGCATGGGCGTGACCATATTAATGACCTCAGAACTGGAAGACCGTTTTACTGATCTGCGCTTTAGTCCATTCGGGAGCGCCTTTCTCGCTGACGCAATTATCGTGCAGCGCTATACCGAAATCGGGGGTCAGCTCAAACGCGTTTTCTCGGTCGTTAAAGTCCGGGGCAGCGAGCACAGCAAGGACATTCGGCTGTTTGACATTACAGAAGCAGGCATCGTGATTGGCGGGACCTTGTCGGAGTATGACGGTATCATGTCGGGCCGGGCCCACCGTTTGCCCCTGACTGAAAGGAATGGATAATTGAAGGTCATAATGAATAATACTGAATAAAGGGTTTACCGAACAGAACCAACAAAAATTGCCGCCAGCCGATTATGTAGCGGGAACTCGGGCAAGTCTCCGGGTCATCCCTGTGGGGGGGCTTAGTAACCGCCCATCAGATTATCCTTAGGGTGGGCCATGGGGAGCAAAGCAAACCGGAGTGGGTCAGCAAAAACAATGTAACAGGCAATAAATCCCCGCTTTTATACCCACTTATTTCCAAGACGGAAATATACGCCACTGGACTCCATAAAACAACAATGCCCAGTTTTTACTGGGCTTTTTATTATTCCTGTACGGCGTTGGACATCACAAGACAATCTGTTCGACTAGACGTTAAACCTGAAATGCATCACGTCACCGTCCTTGACGACGTACTCCTTGCCTTCCAGCCTCATCTTGCCCGCCTCCTTAGCGCCCTGCTCGCCGTTACAAGCGATGAAATCGTCGTAGCCGATGACTTCGGCACGAATGAAGCCTTTCTCGAAATCGGTATGAATCACGGCAGCGGCCTGCGGAGCGGTGTCGCCCTTTGAGATGGTCCAGGCGCGTACTTCTTTCACACCGGCGGTGAAATACGTTTGCAACCCGAGCAACTGGTAGGCGGCGCGGATCAGGCGATTTAGTCCCGGCTCGTCAAGATTTATATCCGCGAGAAAGATCTGCTTATCCTCGTCCGGCATCTCCGCAATTTCTGCTTCAAGCGCGGCGCATATGGCGACAACCGGTGCGCCCTCGCCTGCCGCATACTCCTGGACCCGTTCCAGCAGGGGATTGTCGGTGAAACCCTTTTCGTCCACATTGGCGACATAAATCGCCGGCTTGGCCGTCAACAGGCACAATGGCTTCAACAGATACTGTTGTTCCTTGTCCAAATCCAGACTTCTCACGGGTTTGCCCTGGTCAAGGTGGGCCCGCACCGTTTCCAGCAGCGCCACAAACTTTATTGCTTCCTTGGCGCCTGATTTGGCAAGTTTGCCTTCGCGTTGCACCGCTTTTTCCACCGTGGCTAAATCGGCCAGCGCTAATTCTGTCTGTATGGTTTCGATATCCGAAATCGGATCCACATTGCCGGCGACATGCACGACGTTGTCATTGGCGAAGCATCGCACCATGTTGATGATGCCATCGGTTTCCCGAATGGTCGCAAGGAACTTGTTGCCCAGCCCCTCTCCCTTGGAGGCGCCGGCGACCAGACCGGCGATGTCCACGAACTCGACGATCGCGGGCTGTACCTTTTGCGGCTTTACGATTTCAGCCAGCGCGTTCAAACGCTGGTCCGGCACTTCAACGATGCCCACATTGGGCTCGATGGTACAGAATGGATAATTTTCGGCAGCGATGCCCGCCTTGGTCAACGCGTTGAAGAGTGTGGATTTCCCGACGTTGGGCAACCCAACGATACCGCATTTCAGACTCATAAGTTTATCTGTTGTGGACGACTGCCTTTGGATTAATCTGACAGAGCGAGGAGCAGGCCTTGAAGCCGGAAGAGAAGCGAGTTGACCCCGTTCCGCACGGCTTATTTTTCCTCTTTATCCCTGGTATGCAACTTCATCATTGCCGCCTGGCAATTGCCTTGGGCGATAAGCGGCCAAACCTCCAGGCTGCGCTCGATAGCCTCGTCTATGAGGACGGACTCTTCTCTGCGCGGAGGTTGCAACACATAATTCACCACCGCGTTCTTGTCGCCTGGATGACCGATGCCGATGCGCAAGCGCCAGAAATCCCGCGTTGCAAGATGCGCAGCAATATCCTTCAGCCCGTTGTGTCCTCCCAACCCGCCGTCCAGCTTTAGCCTCGAAGTGCCCGGCGGCAAGTCGAGTTCGTCGTGGACCACGAGCATCTGTTGGGGCTCGATCTTATAAAAGCGGCACAACGCGGCGACAGCCCGTCCGCTGGCGTTCATATAGGTCTGCGGATTGAGCAGCCACAGCTCGGACTCGCCTTGTCCGATGCGCGCGCACAAGCCATGAAATCGGGGCTCCGCTTTTAACGTAATGTTTAATTGATCCGCCAGCCGCGATATCCACCAAGTGCCGGCATTATGGCGAGTGGCGGTGTATTCCCTGCCCGGATTGCCAAGACCGACAATGAGTTTCATCGAACGTGAGGAGTGAGAAAATGCCGGGTATTAAAAAGAAAACCCGCCGGAACCGTTTTAAGTCCAGCGGGCCCACATGAAAAAACGGCAGAGAAACCGCAGGTTCTATTTCTTCTTTGCAGCCTCTTTCTTTCCAGCGTCCTTTTTTTCGCCTTCCTTGGCAATACCCTCTTTCTTTTGCACAGTGGTCGGGACCTCGGTCGCAGCCACTGCGGTAGCCGCTTCCTCGGCGGCAACGGCGCGGGGAATGACGATGGTGGCAACCGGCAGGTTGTCCCCCTTTATAAGGGATGGAATTTCCACGCCCTCGGGCAGCGTCAGGTCGCTCAAGTGCAAGGTGTTGCCCGCAGCGAGATCAGCCAAATCGACCTGAATAAACTCGGGGAGATCCTTGGGCAGACAGGAAACATCCAGCTCGGTAAGCACGTGGCTGACGAGGCCGCTGGAGAGTTTCACCCCTGGCGCAATATCCGCGTTGATGAAGTGCAAGGGCACTTTCATATGAATTTTTTTGTTGGGATCGACGCGCTGGAAATCGATATGCAGAACTAGAGACTTGAAGGGGTGCATCTGGATATCGCGCAACAGCACCGGTTCTTTCTGCCCCTCAATCTCCATCGACAGGATGGAAGCATGGAAGGCTTCCAGTTTGAGCTGGTGAAAGAGGTTGTTATGGTCCAGCTCGATGGGCTGTGCAGGATTTTCTCCGCCATAAATGATTCCAGGCACCTTGCCCGAACCACGCAGGCGGCGGCTCGCACCTGTGCCCTGCAATACGCGCTTATTGGCGCTGATTTCGATATGCATCGTTTTCTCCAAAATGTGAATCACCCGCGACCAGATGATTCCGGTTATAAAATTTGTAAAACTTATCTACATTTGTAACAGCAGACGAGGGGTTCTTCTACTCCATGAACAGCGAACTTACTGAATCCTCATTGCTGATCCTCAACATTGTTTCCGCCAGCAGACTCGCCACGCTCAACTGCTGAATGCGCGCACAGGCTTGAGCATCCTCCCGCAGGGGGATGGTATCCGTTACCACCAGCTTATCCAGGGCGGAACTCGCAATCCGCTCTACCGCGTTGCCGGATAAAACGGGGTGCGTGCAATAAGCCAGCACCCGTTCCGCTCCATGCTCCTTCAGGGCTCGCGCTGCTTCACATAACGTATTCGCTGTGTCCACCATATCGTCCATGATGACACATGTCCGCCCCTGTACGTCGCCGATGATATTCATTACCTTGGCGACGTTGGCCTTGGGGCGCCGCTTGTCTATGATAGCCAGATCACATTCCAGGCGTTTCGCCATCTGCCGCGCGCGTACGACTCCACCGACATCGGGAGAAACCACCACCAGATTCTGGTAATCGCTTTTCCACAAGTCGCCCAACAGAATCGGCATGCTATAGATATTATCTACCGGAATATCGAAAAAGCCCTGAATCTGATCCGAGTGAAGATCCATGGTCAACAATCGGTCAATCCCGACGGTGGTCAGCATATTCGCCACGACCTTTGCCGTAATGGGCACCCGCACCGAACGCGGCCTTCTGTCCTGGCGGGCGTAGCCGAAGTAAGGCATTGCCGCCGTGATACGCCCCGCTGATGCCCGCTTGAGGGCATCCACCAGCACCAGCAATTCCACCAGTGTATCGTTGGTCGGCATACAGGTGGATTGCAGCACGAATACATCCTTACCCCGGACATTTTCCAGGATTTCCACCATCACTTCCCCATCGCTGAAACGCCCGACGGTCGCACGCCCTATGCGGATGTTCAGATGCCGCACCACATCATGCGCCAGCTTGGGGTTGGCGTTCCCGGTGAAAACCATCAAGCTATCGTAAGCCATGACCTGGAATCTATAGGTTAAAAAGCTCTAAAGCGGGAACCGAGGCTTGCGCGCGAAAGACATGTAATGCACGCCAGTGATCGACTGTCCCCTGGATTTCAAGACTTAAAACTGGCTGGGGAGGTAGGGATCGAACCTACGAATGCCGGAATCAAAATCCGGTGCCTTACCACTTGGCGACTCCCCAGTATTATTGCTCGACAAAATTGCGCAAGGGATGACGATCCAACCCTCGCGCCACGAAACCGCTCATATCGGATGGGAGCTGCGCCAATGCCGCGCTTGCTGCCAGCTCAGTGGCAAACTCGGCAAAAACGCACGCCCCGGAGCCCGTCATTGCCGCCATCCGCGGACTATCGAGCTGTTTGAGCCAATCCAGATGACGCGCCACCTCGGGATAAAGGCGGCAAACCACCGGCTCAAGATCGTTATGCCCGTGCTCGACTGAAAAGGGCGGTATTTTGATTGGAATCGTGTTTCGTGTCAATTCCTTACTGCCAAAAACCTGCACCGTCGGCACCTGCGCGGGGGGCGTCAGGACCAGATACCAAGCCGGTGGCAGGACGATGGCTGAAAGTTTTTCACCAATGCCTTCAGCAAACGCATTATCGCCGAAAACGAACACAGGCACATCCGCTCCCAGCTTGAGCCCAAGTTCCATCAGTCGATTCCGTGTCCAGTTCAGACCCCATAGGCGATTGAGCGCCAGCAAGGTCGTGGCCGCGTCCGAACTGCCCCCGCCGAGGCCACCACCCATCGGTATGCGCTTTTCCAGGCAAATATCGACGCCGCTGGAAATGCCGCTCTCCTGTTGCAGCAATCGCGCCGCGCGCACGCATAAATCCTTGTCTTCGGGCACGCCGGGAATGGGAGATTGCAACTTCACCACACCGTCTTGCCGAAGGATATAACTCAGCTGATCGGAGAAATCGACCAGGCGGAAAACAGTTTGCAAAAGGTGATAGCCATCTGTCCGGCGTCCCACCACATGCAGGAACAGGTTGAGTTTTGCGGGAGCCGGGCAGTCGAGCCTCAGCGTCTTCCCATCAGTCATCACGAGGACCCCAGGCATCAATTACGAGTTTTATCTGCAGGCCCCTGCGGCTGAGCATCAACAGCTTCGGGCGGACACCCTGTCCCTGCAAGTCTTGCGCTGGTGATGCGGGAAAATAACTTGCGTAACCGATCTCCCATCCGTCCTGTCTAATAGCCAGCACACGCCCGTCCGGATTTTTGTCTATTTCAGCCACGGTGACGGGCGAATGCAGGCCCTGTACCCAGTATTGCAATCCCATCAGCGGTAACCGCCAGCCGAGCACCTGTTCCGTCAGGCTTTCCACATCGCTGGCATAATAATTTTCCTGCTCGTAGGTCGCCAGATGAACACCTTCCGGCATGCGCCGAATCTGCGCCAGAGTCTGACCCAGGGGATTCAGCAGCAGGATTTCATCGCGGTTCCCGGAATGTTGCCATTGCACGCCACCGGAAAAATTTTCCTTGCCGCCTTTTACCGACGCCCTCCCCACCAGCGCAAAATCCGCCGACCGTGCATGAGCGATGTCCGCCACAGGCTCGGCAATGATAGTACTGACGACCGTTTCTTCCAGGGTAGGAGGAGCAAGGGTGGCGCACCCGGCAATAAAGTTCGGCAGGACCAGGACGCAACTCCAGCAGACGGCGATAAAACGGTATTTTGATGGGAGACAAGCCTGGCTCACAGATCGAAACGGCTCCAAGCGTTCTGCATAATCCATCATTGCGCCGTGCCGCACTACTTCATGAATTTCTTCATGGTGCTGAGCAAGGCTTCATTGCCAGGATGGTTCTTGAGGGCGGTACGCCAGATTTTCTCCGCTTCGTCCTTCGTTCCCTGCACCCACAGCACCTCGCCCAAATGGGCGGCGATCTCCGGGTCGGGGTTGAGCCCGAATGCCTGCTGCAGGTAACTGAGCCCCTGATTGATGTTGCCCATGCGATAGTGCACCCAGCCGAGACTATCCATGATGTACGGATCATTGGGTGAAAGCGCAATCGCTTTTTCTATGAGCTCCAGCGCCTCCGGTAGCCGATCGGTATGCTCTGCAAGACTGTAGCCAAGAGCATTGTAAGCATGGGCGTGATCCGGCCGCAGCTGGATCAGCTTACGCAAATCCTGCTCCATGATGTCGTGCTTTCCGATTTTTTCCGCTGCCAGGGCACGGTCGTAAAGCAGGTCGGGGTAGTCGGGAAGTTTCTCCAGGCCCTTGCTCAGTAACTGAAACGCTTTCTGATAAGCGCCCGATTCCCGCAGCAATTGCGCTTCAGCAATAATAAGTTGGGCCCGTTGCTGATCATTGTCGGCCGGCAATTGCTTCAGGTGCTGGAGCGCCTCGTTTGTCTTGCCCTTTTTGCCCAGCAGGAGGGCATACTTGATCTGTGCTGGAACGAATTGATTACCGTCTTTCACCGAGCGGTACCACTCCATTGCCTGATCCATTTGCTGATTTCTTTCGTACAGGCTTCCAAGATAAAAGCGCACCACCCCGGGGTCGCGGTATTCCAGCTCCAGGGCCCGCTTGAAATTGGACTCTGCTACGTCGTAATCGCGCAGCTCCATGGAGAGCAACCCTACAGCCACCGCTACGTCGGCGTTGTCCGGATTCTCCGCCAGCAAGCGCTGAAACTGGTCTCTCGCCTTGCTGTAATTTTTTTCCGCCAACAGCAATCGGGCGTAAGTTACGCGTGTATCGTTGGCTTTGGGATAATTCTTGAGATACTCTTCGTAAAATTGCAGCGCGCTGGCATTTGAAGTACGCGCCAGTATTCGTCCCTGATAAATCGCGGCCATCTCCCACTCCGGCCGCAGCGCCAACGCCTGTTTCATTTCGGTCAGCGCAACGTCGAAGTCATTGGCGAACCATGCGGCCTGGGACACGGCAAAATGGGCTTCAGGCAACTTTGGATAAGGCTCCGCAAGTTGCTTGACGAGTTCAAATGCCGCATTCTTGTTCGGGCTGCGTACCAGCAGGCTGTTCAGTTGCATGAAAGCGTCATCGATATTATTTCCTGCCGACGCGAGAAATTTTTCCAGATGGGGCCGGGCTTCATTCAACCTGTCGGCACTTACAAGCAACGCGGCCAGGGTCTGGCGCGCATTGACCGAATCGGGGCTGACGTCTACCCATATTTGGGCTGCCTCAAGCGCCGGCACGGCCTGGCGCGACTGAAGCGCGATTTCAGTTGCGCGCTGTGCCACTCGCGGGTCCCGCGTCGTTTTCGCCAGCTTGAGATAGGTGCGGACAGCGATTTCCTGGTCGCCACGCTGAGCTGCTGTTTCGGCCAGCAAAAAATCGAACAGCATGGGTGAAGTCAAGTCCTGAAGGGGCAGTTTTGGCTGGCCAGCTCGCAGCTTTTCCGCCCCCTTGTCCGCCTTGATATCGGTCTTGCCCGGAATCTGCGCACAGGCAGCAAGAAAAAGCAGCGCGAATGCGCCAGGAATTCTAAGACTCATGGAAAAATCCAGACTAAGGTTCGAAAAGGGCTGAAAATGGCGGGATGGTCCTTCAGCACAGGGCACATATTAGGTATATTTTACGCTTATCACAAGTGACACCTGATCAGATCACCCTATCAGTTTATAGGCAGTCCCATAAATTCAAAGTTCCAGGTTCGCTCTCGTATTGAATGCCGCAATACTTACAGGTCGCGAATAAATGAACACCATATCCGGTAATTGCGGGCCTGGGCTGCCGCCGCCATGATCAGAGATACCACACTCGCCATTGTTGCTCGCGGCCTCTGCCGCCACTTCGGTCCGCGGATAGCGGTCAAGGATATCGATCTGGAGCTCGGCCATGGCGAAGTACTCGGGTTTCTTGGCCCAAACGGCGCGGGAAAGTCGACCGTCATGCGCATGCTGACCGGGAACCTCGCCCCAAGCGCGGGCACTATTGAAATAGGCGGCATCGACTTGATCGCCAAACCGGAGGAAGCCAAGAACCGCCTTGGATATCTCCCCGAGATGGCGCCCCTCTACCGGGAATTGACGGTGACCGAGTATTTGCGCTTTGCAGCAAGGCTGCATCGGGTGGATAGCTCAAAAATTCCTTTCGCCCTCGATCGGGCCACTCAGCGTTGCGGACTTGACGATAACGGCAATCGCTTGATCGGCTCGCTGTCCAAGGGCTATCGGCAGCGCGTCGGGATCGCGCAGGCGATCATTCACGATCCAGCGGTAATCATTCTCGATGAACCGACGGCGGGACTCGATCCCAACCAAGTACGCGAGATCCGCACCCTCATACGTGAACTCGGCAGCGAACGCAGCGTCATTGTTTCCACTCATATCCTGCCAGAGGTGGAAAGCGTATGCGACCGCGTGCAAATTATTAACGAGGGTCGCACGGTATTTACCGGTCACATCGCGATGCTGAAACAACAGGGCATCAGCGTGGAGGAAGTGTTTGTGCGTTCGACCATGAATTCGGAAAGCCAGGCGGATATTTGATCGATGTTCGCCGTCGCTCAGAAGGAATTAAAAATATTGTTTTGCTCGCCGCTGGCCTGGGTAGTATTGGCGCTGGCGCAAGTAGTATTCGCCTGGATGTTTCTGGCGTATCTCGATACTTTCCTCGAGATTCAGCCGCAGCTGGGGAAGATCGCCAATCCGCCCGGGGTGACCGAAAGCATCGTCGCACCGCTATTTGTCGTGGCCGCCATTGTGCTGTTGACCGCAACGCCCCTCCTCACCGCACGTCTTATCGCCGAGGAGCGCCGTAATCAGACCCTGACTTTCCTGATCTCCGCCCCGGTTTCCATAAGTGATATCGTGTTGGGTAAATTCCTGGGGCTGATGATCTTCTTCTGCGCCATCATTGCTCTGGTTGTCGCGTTGTCCGTGTCCTTGCTGATTGGCGGCACGCTTGATTTTGGCCTGTTACTGAGCAACATCGCCGGCCTAAGCTTGATAGCCGCCAGCTTCGCTGCCCTCGGCCTGTACATTTCCTGCCTAAGCTCTCAACCCGCCACAGCGGGAGCGGGAACACTTGGCATCCTGCTGGGCCTGTGGGCCATGGATAATGTTACTGCAGAGAGTACGGACGGGATCGTCCGCCACCTCTCGCTGCTCGCGCATTATGCAAACTTCAATCGTGGTGTGATCGATAGTTTTGATCTCGCATACTTTGCAATTTTCATTGTGATCTTTCTGCTACTGTCCATCCGCAGACTGGATAGTGAACGCTTGCATGGTTGAGACCGTGGTTGAGTCATGTTGACGGTGAACCAGAAGCGGCGTTTGCCCCAACTGATGCAGAGCGGTTTATTCGTGATGCTGGTGGTCGTGTTCGCGGGCTTGCTTGGTTATCTGGCATGGGAAAAACGTATTCAGTGGGATGTCAGCCAGAACGCGCGCAACAGTCTGACCCAGACCAGTATCGACGTACTGAATAAAATGAATGGTCCTATTGCCGTTACTGTTTATGCGACACAGCAAGACGCGCAACTTGGAAGCATCTCTAAAATAATTGGTGAGTTCCTGGCTCTTTATCAGCGCGCCAAACCGGATCTCGCCATTACCTTCGTTGATCCGGATGAGAACCCGCAACGCGCGCAAGCAGCTGGCGTCCAGCTCAACGGAGAAATGGTAGTGGAGTTCAATGGCAGGCAGGAACGTCTGGCAACATTCAACGAACAGGCGCTGACCAACGTACTGATGCGCCTGGCGCGCGCTGGCGGGAAACGGATAATCGCGTTGACCGGACACGGCGAGCGCAGGCTAGATGGCATCGCCAGCCGCGACCTCGGGGAATTCGGTAAGCAATTAATTGCCAAGGGCTTAAACGTCGGCGCGGTGAACCTCGCTATTGTGGGGGATGTGCCTCGGGATACAAATGTGCTGATTATCGCTTCTCCCCAGGTCGACCTGTCAGAGGGAACGGTGGAGAAGGTGCTTGCGTATGTCGAACGAGGCGGAAATCTCTTGTGGCTTGTGGACCAGGAACCGCTGCACGGGTTGCAGCCGTTGGCGGAAAAACTGGCTCTGACGCTGACACCTGGCGTCGTCGTTGACCCTCAAGCCGAGAAATTGAGAACACCTGTCACATTTGCGCTGGGCGCGGCCTATGCACAGCATCCGGTCACCCATGATTTCGATTACCCTACCGTTTTTCCCTTTGCGCGTCAGATCACGCTGAATGAGAGCGAGGACTGGCGCGGCGTTTCCCTGGTGGAAACGGCGCAAAGCGGGTGGGTGGAGACGGGTAAGCTGGATGGGGGGGTCGCCTTCGATCCGATGTATGATGTATCGGGTCCTGTCCCGATTGCCGCTACGTTGAGCCGTACCGTCCAGGACCATGAGCAGCGTATTGTCGTTATCGGGAGCGGCCATTTTCTTGCCAATGCCTATCTCGGCTATGGGAAGAATCTGGATTTTGGCATTAATGTGGTCAATTGGCTCGCGGGTGATGATGATCTTATCGCTATTCAGCCACGTACCACACACGACAGCAATCTGAGCCTTTCAGAACCAGCCCTGACAGTGATGGCCTGGAGCTTCCTGATCGTTCTGCCGCTGTTTTTCCTGGCAAGCGGCGCTTTCATCTGGTGGAATCGACGCAGGAAATGACCCCCCACTGCGCAATATCTGTTTCAGCATGAGCGAAAGACAGTATGTGGCCCACTAATCGGTGGCGGAGCAGCAGTTCTCTCCCTCGGATGAGAGGCTGCCCCCGCAGCCCAGTTGATATTTATTGGACTCTTTCACTTGCCTGAACTGCCTGAAGTCGAAGTCATCCGCCGCGGGATCGTATCCCACCTTGAAGGTCGGCGCATTGCCGCGGCGCAGATACGAAATCCAAATCTGCGCTGGCCGGTGGCGCCTGACCTGGACCAAATATTGCGCGGAGCGGAAATTGGACAGGTAACGCGCCGCGGAAAATATATCTTGCTCGATTGCGGCAAGGGAACATTAATCCTGCATCTCGGAATGTCCGGAAGCCTGAGGTTGCTGCCGGCCGCGGCGATAACCCCGCCAGGAAAGCATGACCATGTCGATCTGGTTCTGGATAACGGTGTGGTTTTGCGCCTGCGTGATCCGCGACGTTTTGGCGCGATGCTCTGGGCTCAGGCCGATGTGATGCAGCATGCGCTGTTCGCGCAACTCGGACCCGAACCACTCACGGAGGCTTTCACCGGATTATTGCTGTACAGGCGGACGAGGGGGCGGCGCGCGAGCATCAAGGAGGTACTGATGAACAGCCGCATTGTCGTAGGGGTAGGAAATATTTACTCCAGCGAAGCGCTTTTTCGCGCCGGCATTGCTCCCATGACTCCCGCCGGTCGACTCGGGGCAGGCCGATGCGAAAAATTGGTGCAGGCGATAAAGGTCACACTCGATCTGGCGATTGAAGCCGGCGGCAGTAGCTTGCGCGATTTTGTCGATAGTAGCGGCAATCCCGGCTATTTTCAGCAACAGTATTGGGTGTACGGCCGTGCGGGCAAGCCCTGCCGCAGCTGCAAGACTGCCATCTCGCAAATAAGGCAAGGGCAACGTTCAAGTTTCTATTGCCCGCATTGTCAAAAATAAATGAGTCAGGCGCGTGCTAGGGGTGCTCGGCGTTTTTATCGTTTCGTCATGGATATGCCTCATCTTCCCTGTTGTTCTGTATCATGATACCCGTATCTTATGCCTGTTAGTCGTTGTATCGTTTTGAGTTGTTGAGGTATGCAGCAACCAGGGTATAAACCAGGTATATCATCGTCCTCAAAGCGTTTAACAAAAAAGGATTACCGTGAACATTACTTTTATCGGCGGGGGCAACATGGCTTCGGCCCTGATCGGTGGACTATTGCAGCAGGACTTTTCCCCCGGACAGCTCTGTGTGGTCGAAATCAGCCCCGAGGGGCGAGAAAAACTCCAGCATGCTTTTAGCGTGCAAACGGTGGCGGATCTTGCCCGGGGCGCAGCGCATGGCGAAGTCATAGTCCTCGCGGTAAAACCCCAGCAATTGTCCGCGCTGGCGCGAGAGCTTGCGCCGCTGCTCGAAAACCATCTGGTAATTTCCATCGCCGCCGGTATCCGCGCCACAGATATATGCCGCTGGCTGGGGGGACACAGCCGCATCGTGCGAGCCATGCCCAATACCCCGGCATTGATTCGCGCTGCCGTCACCGGACTCTATGCCATGCCCGGCGTTACCTCGGAGGAGAAACACAACGCGGAGGCTGTACTTGGCGCGGTAGGCTCGGTGCTCTGGGTCGAGAGGGAGGAATTGCTGGACGCGGTGACTGCTATCTCCGGCAGTGGTCCGGCATATGTATTCTATTTTATCGAGGCAATGCAGAGCGCAGCGCGCGAATTAGGCTTAACCCCGGCTCAGGCGCGACAGATGAGCATCGACACCGTTCTGGGCGCGGCCCGGCTTGCCGGCGCGAGCAGTGAAGATGCCGCGGTTCTGCGCGCTCGCGTTACCTCGCCTGGAGGCACGACTGAGCGCGCGGTAGCAAGTTTGGAACACGACGGAGTCAAAAGCGCAATTACGCGCGCGATTCAAGCGGCAAGTCAGCGTTCAAAGGAACTGGCCGATGAATTCGGCAGCGCATAAAAGTCCCGTTACCGTTGTTTTTCAGGATTCCGTATGCTGAACCAGATGCTTGTATTTCTCCTCGATACCTTGCTGGGATTATTTTCCCTGGCGCTGCTGCTGCGCTTCCTTATGCAGTTGCTGCGCGCGCCCTACCGTAACCCGCTTTCGCCATTCCTTATCGCACTGACCGATTTTCTGGTGCGGCCTGCGCGCCGGATCATCCCCAGCTTCCAGGGGATGGATCTCGCTACTTTGCTGCTGGCGTGGCTTACCCAATTGCTTTTGCTGACGGGGGTGCAAACGCTTCGGGGCTACGACTTCAGCTCATCTATCGGAATCGCCCTCGGAGGGCTTGCGCTCCTGGCGGCGGTAGAGATTGTCAAGATGGCCCTTTATATCATCATGGTAGCCGTGATCGTGCAGGCGCTGCTTTCCTGGATAAATCCGTACAGCCCGATGGCGCCGGTACTCGACAGTTTCACCCGCCCGTTTCTGCGCGGGATCCGCGCGCGCATCCCGCCAATTGGTAACGTCGATCTGTCTCCCTTGTTTGTTTTGATTATTATTCAACTGCTGCTGTTTGTCGTCACGGGTATGGAGAGAGAAATCTCCAGACTGTTCTGACGCGCCTTGGAAGAAATCGCAGCTGAGGACGCGGATGCTGGATGCTATGGCTACCTACCCGGCGAGGCGAGAGGATTTAATGCCATGCGAACAGCGCGGCCCACGATATTTGAAATTTATGGTGTCTTCTTCTCATTACGCCTGGTGCCACAGCGATGACGGAGACGGCGGTGGCCGCCTTACCCTCATTCTGCACGTGCAGCCCGGCGCCAAGCGTACGGAAGTGATCGGTGTGCATGACAATGCGCTGAAAATCAGGCTCGCCGCGGCACCGGTGGAAGGAGCGGCTAATGCTGTGCTGGTGGCGTTTCTGGCCGAAGTATTTGGCGTCCCGCAACGTCAAGTGGTGCTCAAACGAGGAAACAGATCACGGCGCAAAGTAATAGAGATCATCCAGGCTGCGCGCGGACCCGAAGTCCTGTTCACGCAAATCACCGCTTCTGGCGCGAATTAGTTACCGCGATCCATCTCATGCGTTGGGCATTGTCCGCCCGTCAACCCCTGCAATAGATCGAATTATTTGGCAATGGTGATGCTCGGCACGCCCGTGCGAGGCAAGTCGGTAATGGTCATCTGAAACAGCAGGTACAACATCTGGAACGCGTCGCGATTCCATCGGGCGAGCGGCCCGGTAGTGTTCACGGCGTAATAGCGGTTATGGGTATGGATCGAGAGATCCGCCTCCGGGGAAGCGGAGTCGGATACTAGGACTTCCATGGTGGCCGCGGGATTCTCACCTTTGGCAATGGGTGGTGTACGCGGGTCTTTATCGACGTGATACTCCGGCTCGTCGCCAAGTGAGCGACCAAGGAAACCGAGAATTGCATGGAAGCTTCTGAGCCGGAAAGTTCCCCGGATGGGCCATTCCCCTCCTGGACCATTGGGGCGGATATCGAAGGCGACATCGTTGGTGTCCGAGTTTCCTGCCTCGCTGCTCAACCGTATGCGTTCCTCGGGAGACAAGGAATTTGGATCGTAATTTGTGATGAGGATCGGTCCCGGCACGCTCTTGCTAAGCGTGTAGGTATTGTCCTGTTTGTTATAGAGGACAAAAAACTCTTTCTCCAGGACCTGAAAGCCCTCCGCGGTAATCGAGCCAGCGGGAATGGTCCAGGTACGCTCCAGGGTCAAGGGTTCGGCATGAAGCTGGTTCTGGTCCTGGATGGCCGATAGATGTAGCACCACACGGCGGAACATCTCGTAGCCTTGCGGATCGGACGGCCGATTGCGATAGGCAGTCTGCGAGGTCGGGTGTTGAATGCGTACCTCCTGCGCCATGAGCCTCAGCAGCAGGTCGATATCATAGCGCTGGCGCAGCAGCAGCGTCAGCTTGGCTTGCTGAAACGGGTCCAGAAGTCGTTTAGTGAACTCTTCTCCTTCAATCGGGACAATGCTGATGGTGGGGTTTTCGGCCACCGCAGCGCCGAATATCGGCATCAGTACGGCTCCTGCAAGCCCCCCCGCCGCGGGGGTGGCCCCGGCATTGAAGCGGAAATCGAAGGTCGCAGCTACATTGGATACGCCAGTAAAATGTATCGGCTGGTGATGATGGGCGCGAGCAACATTCATCAGCAGCTGTTTGGATGCGGCGCTGGTAATGGCGTCGTCATAGACTGAGACTGCCCGGTTGAGTGCGATCGGGGATAAACATCCAGACAATACCACCGCGGAGCTCAAATAAAGCAGCGTATATAATAAAGGCATGTACCCTCTTTCTAAATTCGCTTTAGGCTATCAAACGAAACGGTGCCCGGTGAAACAGTGCGCGCCGGAAACACCAAACATCGCTTGCCGCATAACATGAATGAGCAGTGCCTGCGCAATATTTGGGCTGTGCTAGGTATCAAATCCGCTTGGTGAGCAAGGCGGAACTAGGTGTCATCTTTCTGGTCTACAACCACAAGATGACCGTGACCTGTAGTTACCTTCTTACTTTTTTACGTTACTTGTTGCCGCGCACGATATTAATCACTGCATCGGACCCAAGGCCCGGCCTGTGAGCTCGATTATTACACCGTGGCGCGCTTCCTTCGTTAAGGGCCCGATTCAAACCCGACATTTTGCACTAAATTGGGCGGATGGGCATTTTTTTGCTATATTTGCGCTATATCTGCAGTATGCAGCGGAGATAGCCGGATCCAGAGAGGAGGATCACATGAAAAAGATTTTGATCTCGATCGCATCCGCCTTCATCCTGACCGGGAACTGGACGGGAGCCGTTGCGGATGAGGGAGGCGCAGGAGAAGGCGTAGGCAGCCCCGGCGATCCAGCGAAAGCCTCCCGTACCATTGAGATTACGATGGTGGAAAACCGTTTCAAACCTTCTGAAATAAATGTGAAACAGGGGGAAACGATAAAATTTGTGCTCAAGAATGCTGGCAAAAAGAAGCATGAGATAATGATTGGCACGCCCGAGGCAATCGATGAGCATGGCAGGATGATGAAAAAACATCCCGACGCGGAACATCACGACGAGCCCAACATGATTAGTGTTAATTCCGGCGATACGCGCGAGCTGATCTGGCATTTCGCTGATGCTGGCACGGTCTACTACGCCTGCCCGCTGCCAGGCCACTTCAAGGGCATGAATTTTCCGGGTATGAAAGGAACCATCAACGTGGAAGCAAAATGAAAATAGCAAAACAGTTATTATTAGCCGGATCGATTCTCATTGGCGGTGTGCCGGCAATTACGCAGGCTACCTCGACAACGGTTGAGGTTTATAAGAGCGCCACATGCAAATGCTGCGCCAAATGGGTCGACCATATGCGCGCGCATGGTTTCACTGTGAATACCCATGATGTAGGTAACAAGGAGGTGCGTGAACGCGCGGGTATTTCCACCACGCTGGGTTCTTGCCACACCGCCCTGGTTGACGGTTATGCGATTGAAGGTCACGTGCCCGCGGCCGATATCAAACGGTTCCTGAAAGAGCGTCCGCGCGCAATAGGCCTGACTGCTCCCGGTATGCCACATGGCTCTCCTGGAATGGAAGGCGCGCGCAGCGACCCTTATGACGTACTGTTGATCAATAAACAGGGCGATACGAGCGTATACAGCCGACACCTTCCTTCTGACCCGAAAGAATCCATGATGAGACTGAAGTGAGGAGTATGCAGTTTCCTCCCCGCTCTCGTAATTCAGAATAAAAAAGAAAACCTGGCCCGCCGCGTTCGGTTGCATCCCGCCGGCTGGCCACCAGCAAAGGTCCCCCTCATGAACATCCGTTTTTTCCTGCTGGTTGGCATGGCCGGATTGATCGCCGGTTGCGGCGAATCCAAGTCACCTTCTGCGCCGCCTTCGCCGTCTGTAGGCGCATCAGCCCCTACCGCACCAGCCGCACCGGTATCACCCGCCACACCCCCTTCCACTGCCGAGTCGGCACCGCCTGCTAAGGAATCTCCACCTGCTGCCGCCCAGGTGGAGCAGCCGAAAAACCTGGCTGCGCGCAAGCTGGATCCGGAAAAGATCAAGCGTGGTGAGGCCGTTTATCGCGCTAACTGCGCGAGTTGTCACGGACCCAATGGGGAGGCGACCTCAGGGTGGCGGACCCCCGGCCCCGACGGCAGATATCCCCCTCCTCCGTTGGACGGCAGCGCGCACGCATGGCACCACTCAACTGAGACGCTGGAAAAAATGATTCGGGAAGGCAGCCCTGGCCCGGGGGGCATGCCGCCTTGGGATGGCAAATTGACGAATCAGCAGATCGATGATGTGATCGTGTGGATCAAGTCCCTGTGGCCAGACGATGTGTACGATATCTGGTTTAAGGAAATCGAACAAAAGCCGCAACCGAAACAAAATTGATGCTACGGCTGGGCAACGCCGGAGGTCGCCGCAACACGTCTCCGGCACAGTGTAAAACCTGTTTCAGGTTTTACAACGCTCAGGCCGGCTCGGCTTTACGCGCTTCCTTCTCGCCTTTCTTCACCGTAGCCCGGGCTGGCAGTTTTTCGCGAATACGCGCAGATTTGCCCGAACGGTCCCGCAGGTAATAAAGCTTGGCGCGGCGGACGTCGCCGCGCCGCTTGATCTCGATACTGGCAATCAGCGGCGAATAAGTCTGGAAGGTCCGCTCCACGCCCTCTCCGCTGGACACTTTCCGCACCGTGAAGGCCGAGTTAAGCCCGCGATTACGTTTCCCGATGACGATGCCCTCATAGGCTTGAATGCGCTTGCGGTCGCCTTCCACCACCTTGACGTTAACCACAACGGTGTCGCCGGTGGCGAAATCGGGAATTGTTTTGCCCAGACGGCTAATTTCTTCGCTTTCAAGTTGTTCGATCAGGTTCATTTTTCTACTCCTTAGCTTTTTGCTTTATATTCCTCGATTACTGCTGCTTTCAATTGGCTTCGTAGGATTGCTGGAATTCCTCCAGCAATCTTTTTTCCTCGACTGTCAGCCCGCTCTCGACTTTCAACGCCAGCAAATCGGGGCGTCTCAGCCATGTCCTACCCAGCGACTGTTGCAAGCGCCAGCGTTTTATTCTCGCGTGATCCCCAGACATTAAAACATCAGGTACGACATTGCCGCGATAAACCTCGGGCCGCGTGTACTGGGGAAAATCAAGCAGCCCATTGGTAAAGGATTCCAGGCTAGCCGATTCAGGGTCTCCGAGCACGCCCGGCATTTGCCGTACCATACAATCAATCAAAACCATGGCGGCCAGTTCGCCGCCGGAGAGCACATAGTCCCCGATGGAAATTTCGAGGTCCACCTGCCGCTCTATCAGGCGCTCATCCACGCCTTCGTAGCGTCCGGCGAGCAGCACTAGGGCCGGCAGTTCGCATAGCTCCAATACCACGCGATGGTCTAGCGGGCGCCCTTGCGGGGAAAGGTAGATAACTTTCGGCCCCCCCGCACCACCACGACCGCTGGCGATTTGCCGGCTCCTTGCGGCCGTAACGGCCCTTTCCAGAGGTTGCGCGAGCATCACCATTCCCGGTCCCCCACCGTAGGGCCGATCATCCACGGTACGGTGATTATCTTCGGTAAACTCGCGCGGGTTCCAAGTATGCAAATGATAAATGCCGTTTGCACTGGCCCTTCCGGTGACGCCATATTTCGTAATCGCGTCGAACATCTGAGGGAAGAGCGTGACCACGTCGAACTCGAACGTCATGACTAGTAGTCCATGCCCCAGTCCACCGTCATCCGCCTTGCCTTCAAATCTACCTTGACAATTATCTCGGAAATGAAGGGAACCAACCTTTCGCTGCCGCCTTCTTTCGAATTCTGCACTTGAAGCACGTCATTGGCGCCTGTCTCGAGTAAGCCTGCCACGACCCCCAGTTCTTCACCCAGCAGATTGACCACTTCAAGGCCGATCAGGTCGGACCAATAGTAGCCATACTCACCATTTTCGGGTAAGACGGGCAATTGACTGCGAGGAACGCCAACCTGCAAACCCTTCAACCGCATTGCCGCTGTACGATCGTCGTATTGCTCGAGCAAAGCAACCACTATACTTCCATGGACCTCGCTCGCGGCGACTCTATGCCTACGCCAGTCGCCGCTGCCCGTTCCCAGCCACCAAACGGGGTAGCCCAGCAGCCCATCTACATTTTCAGTGTATGGAAAAATCTTGATCCAGCCTGATACTCCGAATGGCCCGACAACATGGCCCATTACCACTATAGGTTCGGCTGGCTCGGCTGGTGCGTCGGGTTCAGCTTGCTGCGGCTTTTTGCTTCGCGCCAAAATCTTTGACGAGCCTCGTCACAGTGTCGGACAGTTGCGCACCCTGCGATTGCCAATATGTAACGCGATCCAGCTGAACGCGCAAAGCTTCTTCCCCTTCAGCCGCCCTGGGGTTATAAAAACCGATGCGCTCGATAAACTTGCCATCACGGGCATTGCGCGAATCGGCTACCACCAGATTGAAAAACGGACGTTTCTTGGCGCCACCGCGCGCCAGTCGAATAGTAACCATATATATGCCCTATGAGGCTCCAAAACCGAAAAGGGTGTGATTTTACGGTAAATTTTAGGTCATTAGCAAGTCATAAATACCTTCCAGTACACTCCAGCCGAAGCGAGGAGCCCTGGAGCAGGCGGGTACACGGCAAAAGGCGAAAGTTTCAGCAGCTGGACGGCAAGGTTAGTGCGCCTGTTCCCAATTGGGCCCCACGCCAACCTCTACGAGTAATGGGACGTCGAGTTTGGCGACGTCGCCCATAAGCTTGGGTAGACGGTATTTGACCATCTCGAGTTCGTCGTCCGGCACTTCCAGTACCAACTCGTCGTGAACCTGCATGATGAGTTTGGTGCGGAGGTTTCCGTGCGCCAGCCAGCCATGAACCGCTATCATCGCGAGCTTGATGATGTCGGCCGCGGTGCCTTGCATCGGTGCATTGATCGCGGCTCGTTCGGCCGCTTGTCGGCGCATGCCATTTGAACTATTGATTTCCGGCAGCCACAGCCTGCGTCCGAAGACTGTTTCGACCCGGCCGGTTTCCCTGGCGGCCTCCCTGGTATTCTTCATATAACTGGCGACGCCCGGGTAGCGTGCGAAATAACGATCCATGTAGGCCCTTGCAGCGGCGCGGTCAATACCGAGCTGGGAGGCCAATCCGAACTCCGACATCCCATAGATCAGGCCAAAGTTAATGATCTTGGCGTAGCGGCGCTGTTCGCCGCTTACCATTTCGAGCGAAACCCCGAACACTTCCGAGGCGGTAGCGCGATGAATGTCCTCGCCGGCGGCGAAGGCTTGGAGCAAGCCTGCGTCCTGTGAGATATGCGCCATGATGCGCAGTTCGATCTGCGAATAATCAGCTGAAACGAGACAGTTGCCGGGAGAGGCTATAAATGCCTCGCGTATACGGCGACCCTCCGCCGTTCGCACCGGAATATTCTGCAGATTGGGTTCGTTGCTGGCCAGCCGCCCGGTTACCGCCACCGCCTGTGCGTAATTGGTATGCACGCGCCCGGTAGCAGCGTCCACCATGCGGGGGAGCTTGTCAGTATACGTCGATTTAAGCTTGGCAAGCCCGCGGTAGTCCAGCAGAATTTTTGCCAAGGGGTAATCCAGCGCGAGCCGTTGCAGTACGTCTTCATCAGTGGACGGGACTCCACCCGGGGTCTTTTTCAGCACGGGCAGCTTGAGCCGCTCGAACAGCACCTCCTGAATCTGTTTGGTGGAATTCAAATTGAATGGCTGTCCCGCGATCGTGCACGCCCGATCTTCCAATGCCAACATCTTTTCACCCAACTCCCGGCTTTGAACCGCCAGTAGCTGCAGGTCCAGAAGTACACCCTTGCGCTCGATTTCAAACAATATTTCCATCACTGGCATTTCGAGCTCACGGTAAACGTAATCAAGCTTTTTATCCTCGGCAATTTCCGGATAAAGGCAGCGGTGCAGCTGCAAGGTAATGTCCGCATCCTCTGCCGCGTATTGCGATGCCCGTCCGACGTCTACCTGATCGAAACATATCCGGCTTGCTCCCTTGCCGGTGACCTCGTCATAGCTTATGGCTCTGACCCCCAGATGCCGTAACGCAAGGCTATCCATATCATGCGCGCGATGGGATTCAAGCACGTAAGACTGCAACAGGGTGTCATGAGCGATGCCGTTCAATTCGATGCCATGATTGGCGAAGATGTGCTTATCGTATTTTAGATTCTGCCCCAGCTTGAGCCTGGACGCATCGGTGAGCCAGGGTTTGAGCTTATCCAGCACCATGGCCACCGGCAACTGCAGTGGTGCGCCGGCATAGCAGTGTGCAAGCGGCAGGTAGGCACCCTGATGAGCCTTAATGGAAAACGCGATGCCGACGAGTTGCGCCTGCATTGGATCGAGCCCCGTCGTTTCCGTATCCAGCGAAACCACCGACGCGGCGTGTAGCCGCTCGATCCAATCATCGAGTTGGGCCGGGGTGAGGATAACGTGATAATCACGCGTCACATCCTGATACCCCCGATCCGCGCCTGGCTCCTGGGCGCCGGGCGCGGATACGATGCTTCCGCGCCCCCCTTTTGCATCGGCTTCCTGCGTCAGTTCGCGCAACCAGGTTTTGAACTCCAGGCGCTCGTACAGCTCGGCCAGCTTCGCGGTATCCTGCGGTTGCAGCGCAAGATCGTGCAAGCTCACGGGCAGCGGCACGTCGCATTTTATCGCCAACAATCCGCGCGATACGCTTAGCCAATCCAGCGCCTTGCGCAGATTTTCCCCTACCGCGCCACCGATTTCGTTGGCATGCAGGACAAGGTTGTCCAGATTGCCGTACTGGGTGAGCCATTTTACGGCTGTTTTTGGCCCCACCTTGTCCACTCCCGGGATGTTATCGGTCGCGTCGCCCACCAGCGCCAGATAGTCGAGCATGCGCGCGGGCGTAACGCCAAACTTGGTGCGCACGGCGGCTTCGTCGAGCCTCTCGTTTGTCATGGTATTGACCAGCGTGACCTGTGGAGTGACCAGTTGCGCGATATCCTTGTCGCCGGTCGAAATGATGCAACGCATGTTCTCGCGTTCAGCTTGTTTCACCAGCGTACCGATTACATCATCCGCCTCCACCCCTTCCACAATCAGCATCGGCCATCCCATTGCTTTTATACACTCGTTCAGGGGATCGATTTGTGCCGCAAGATCATCAGGCATGGGCGGACGATGCGATTTATACTGCGCATAGAGGTCATCGCGGAAGGTCTTGCCTTTTGCGTCGAATACGCAGGCGCTATAATCGGCCTGGTAATCCTTATGCAAACGGCGCAGCATGTTGAGCACACCATAAACGGCCCCAGTCGGTTCGTTGTTGCGGTTGCGAAAATCGGGCAGAGCATGAAAAGCGCGGTACAGGTAAGATGAACCGTCGACAAGCAGTAATGTTTCCATTTAAAACGTCCAAAGGTTTCCAATGAGCGCGGAAGATAAGTTAGCCCATACAATGACAACCGATTTCAGGGAAAAAACATGGTCGGCGAGGGAGTCATGGCGTGTGTTCGGGATTATGGCAGAATTTGTCGAGGCAACGGAACGCCTCACTTCGATTAAACCCGCGGTCAGCATTTTCGGCAGCGCGCGAACACTTCCGGATCATCCGACCTATAAATTGGCCGAGCAGATCGCGCGTCAATTATCGGATGCCGGTTTTGCCGTCATTTCCGGCGGCGGCCCGGGTATCATGGAGGCGGCCAACAAAGGGGCGTATTTCGGCGATGCGCCCAGCATTGGTCTGAACATCCAGCTCCCGCACGAACAGCGCCGAAACGCCTATCAGGACGTCAGCCAGACTTTCCGCCATTTTTTCGCCCGCAAGTACATGTTCGTCAAATTAGCCACCGCATACGTCGTCCTGCCCGGCGGATTCGGCACGCTGGATGAACTGATGGAAGCGCTCACGCTGGTACAGACCGGCAAGACGCGGAGAATGCCCATTATTCTGGTTGGTTCGAATTTTTGGCGCGGAATGCTCGATTGGCTCCAGCAGGTGCTTATTACTGAAGGCATGATCGCTCCCGAGGACATGGACTTGATACAGGTGATCGATGAGCCTGCCCAGGTCGTGGATGCGATATTCAATTATTATGAAACCCGCGGGTTTGAGCCCTCTGCGGCGGAGCGAGAGGTCCAACTCAATCTATAATAGAGGTGACATTTCAGATAGAATGGGATATTGATGACCCTTACCCTGCTGGGAGGCGCCATGCGTCGCATCGTTCTTGCATTGTTATTGAGCGCTGCATTGCCTGCAGCAGCACAGTCCAACCAGCCCAAGGATCTGCGGCCGCTGCCCGAAGTTCCGGAACCGCCGGCGTTGGCGTTGCCAGCGCCAGGGGTGGGGGACGAGGATGACCCTTCACTTGAGCCGCAGGTCACCATTACCCAGCGCGGTGAAGACAAGGTCGAGGAATACCGGATAAACGGCCGCCTCTACATGATCAAGGTGACGCCCCGAGTAGGGTTGCCGTATTACCTGATCGACAATCAGGGCGATGGCACGTTTTCCACCCATAACAGCGGCGGCCTTGATCAGAACATCCGCCCTCCAATGTGGGTAATACACCAGTTTTGAATTTTCATAGAGGGCAGCGGGCTTTCATACTGCGTAGACGCTTCTGCCCTCCCATTTTTCTCGCTCATGTCTGTTTTCACTACTGTCACCCCACCTCAGCTTTCTGCCTGGCTAAGAAACTACTCCCTCGGTACACTCATCAATCTGGAAGGTATCTCTTCGGGCATCGAAAACACCAATTATTTCGTCACTACCAGCCACGGCAAATACGTTCTCACTTTATTTGAAAAACTGAGTTCGGCCGAGTTGCCTTACTATCTGAATCTGATGGCATATCTGTCGCGCCGTGGGATCCCCTGCCCAAGCCCCGTGGCGGACCTCGACAATAAATTTCTCGGCGAACTTAACGGCAAGCCGGCGAGCATTGTCACCTGTTTGCCAGGAAAATCGCAGGAACACCCTACTGCGGCGCACTGCGCGGAGGTAGGGGAGCTGTTGGCGAATATGCATTTGTCCGGTATCGCCTATCCGGAAAAAATGGAGAACGCGCGTGGACCAAGGTGGTGGAAAACCGCAGCAACGGACGTCATGCCATTTCTCGGCGCGGAAGAGGCCGTAGTTCTCAAGGAAGAGTTGCGTTTCCAATCATCTTACCGCTTCGAAAATCTGCCACGGGGGGTGATCCACGCTGACCTGTTCCGGGATAACGTGCTGTTCAATGACGGCGCCATGGGGGGCGTCATAGACTTCTATTTTGCCTGCAATGATGTCCTTCTGTACGACTTGGCTATCACCGCTAATGACTGGTGCCTGAACGAAGACCGGGAGCTGGACGACGCTGCTACGCTATCCCTGCTCGCGGCATACCATGCCACGCGGCCGCTCACGGAAGTTGAGCACAACGCCTGGCCGGTAATGTTACGCGCGGCGGCTTTGCGTTTCTGGCTATCACGGTTGCAGGACTTCCATTTGCCTCGGGCGGGAGAGCTCACGCATGTCAAGGACCCAGCACATTTTCTGCGCATACTGAAAAACCATGCAGCTTCACAGTCCCGATTGTTCGGCGTTTGGGTTTGAGCGAGCCGGCTGGTCACTGTGTTCCAGCGCCAGTGCTCTCACGGAGATATAAAAAAAATGCAAGTCACGCAAGTCGATGCAAAACAAGGATGGTTATGGATTGTCCACGGCTTCGCCCTGTTCCGCAGGGTTCCGCTGGGGTGGATTATCCTGTGCACCACTTTGCTACTCATCGCCGCCACGCTGTCGCTCATCCCTATGGCCGGACAATTCGTATTTACACTGCTATCGCCGGTATTTTTAGCGGGACTGATGATTGGATGCAGGAGTCTGGAGCAGGGGGGAGGACTCGAATTTTCCCATCTGTTTGCGGGATTCCGCAGCAACACCGCTTCGCTGATTACCATCGGCGGAATTTACCTGGTAGGGCAAGTGCTGATCCTCGGCGTGTTCATGCTGGTCGGAGGCGATGTACTGATGGGTCTGCTGCTGGAAGGCAAACGCGTGGATGAGAATGAGCTGAAGAGCGTGTCAGGGGACATGTTGACCGCCTCTCTGGTAGCACTGACGTTGTCCATCCCGCTGATGATGGCCGCATGGTTTGCGCCTCTGCTGGTGATTTTTAAAGACATGCCTCCACTCGAAGCAATGCGGCTGAGCTTTGTCGCGTGCCTGAAGAACATCATAGCATTCCAAATCTATGCGGTAATACTGGTAGTGCTGACGGTGATCGCGACCATGCCGTACGGATTGGGGTTGTTTATACTCGTGCCGACGTTGTTTACCTCGATTTACGTCAGCTTCAGGGACATCTTTGTGGATACGACCGACGCCGCATGAGATCCTGGTTATTTCATGAATTGGCTATCTTGCCCGCTTTACGCGGGAGCCAGTTTTGCGTATTCCAGCAATAGCCACTTGGTGCCAGCGCGGCCAAATTTCACCTCGACGCGCGCATCCGCGCCGTTGCCCTCGCAACTGATGATCACGCCCGCGCCGAACTTGGCATGAACGACGTTTTGCCCTACGCGCCAACGCGAAGCAGCGGAATCGCGTGCAACGGGTTCCTGGTTTCTCATCCCCTGCCAAGGCGAAGGGCCGCTGGCAATTGATGGGTAATTCCCAACGGGAGCTTTCTGCAGCGGCTGCAACCACTTGACCAGGCTGTCGGGAATTTCCTGCAAGAAACGCGAGGGAATGTTATATCTGATCTGGCCGTGCAAGAGGCGGCTTTGAGCGAAACTCAAATACAACCGCCGCCGAGCCCGGGTCAAGGCGACGTACATTAACCGTCGCTCCTCTTCCAGGCCTCCTGTTTCATTGCGGCTATTGTCGTGGGGAAACAGACCTTCCTCCAGCCCACTCAAAAACACGCTATGAAA
The DNA here is from genome assembly GCF_900113575.1 of Nitrosospira sp. Nsp14. Taxonomy (GTDB): domain Bacteria; phylum Pseudomonadota; class Gammaproteobacteria; order Burkholderiales; family Nitrosomonadaceae; genus Nitrosospira. The sequence continues at coordinate 51,891 of NZ_FOPV01000015.1, read as the reverse complement.
TTCAAGCCCTTTGGCCGAGTGCACCGTCATCAGCTGCAGCGCATCCTGACCCCCGGCGGCCTGGTGCTCGCCAGCTTCAAGGGAAGCATGGCTAAGAAACAGAAGTAGACTGTCATCCTCGGCTTCATGCACGAAATTGGTAGCGGCATTGATCAACTCATCCAGATTTTCCAGCCGCTCGACCCCCTCGCGTTCGCTACGATAGTGTGCCCGCAACCCGCTATGTTCAAGCATGTGTTCCACAATTTCCGGTAGCGACAACTGGTCTCGAATCTGGCGCATGGATTCAACCAGCGCAACAAAGCTCTCCACTCCCTTACTGGCTTTGCCGGCCTTTCTGAAATCCGTCATCCGCCTGACCGTCTCGCTTGCCGGGTCCGTCAAATCCTTCCCTGGGATGGCTCCGGCTCCGCATTTCTTCAACATCGCAGCCCATATGCTCGCCCCTTGATGCAGAGCATCGTCCTGGAGCTGTTCCAGGCTGCGCAGACCGATACCCCGCGTCGGAAAATTTACGACACGGAGCAATGCGTTATCGTCGTCTGGATTGGCTATCAGCCGAAGATACGCCAGAGCGTGTTTGATTTCCTGCCGTTCAAAAAAACGCATACCTCCGTAGACCCGGTAAGGTAAGGCGGCGTTGAACAAGGCATGCTCCAGCACGCGTGATTGCGCATTGGAACGGTATAGCAAGGCTATCTGCGACAACGCCACTCCTTCCGCGCGCAACGATTTCACTTCGTCCAGTATGAATGAGGCCTCGTCGATATCGGTGGGTGCGTTATATACCCTTATAGGTTCGCCCTGACCTTCCGCAGTCCACAGATTTTTGCCGAGCCGCCCCCCATTGTTGCGGATCAGTGTATTGGCGGCGTTCAGTATATTGCCGTGCGATCGATAGTTCTGCTCAAGCTTGATGATTTTGGGGATACGGAAGTCTCGCTCAAACTCCTTCATGTTCCCCATGTTGGCACCACGAAAGGCGTAAATACTCTGGTCGTCGTCGCCAACGACAAATACGGCAGTACGCTCACCCGCAAGCAGCTTCAGCCATCTATATTGCAGTCGACTGGTATCCTGGAATTCATCCACCAGAATATGATGGAAGCGGCTGCGATAATGCCCACGCACGATTTCATTACGGGTCAACAGTTCGTAACTGCGCAATAGCAGCTCAGCAAAATCGACCACCCCTTCCTTGTTGCATTGCTGCTCATAGGCTAGATAAAACTCGGCCATCTTATGCGTGAAATCATCATGAGCTTCAACTTGGGATGCTCGAACCCCCTCTTCTTTTGCGTTGTTGATGAACCACTGAACCTGCCGTGGCGGAAACTTCTCGTCATCTGCGCCCATACCTTTCAGAATGCGCTTGATAATCGCCAACTGATCCGCCGAGTCGAGAATCTGGAAAGCCTGTGGCAGTCCCGCATCCCGGTTATGGGCGCGAAGCAGGCGATTGCAGAGGCCGTGAAAAGTGCCGATCCACATACCGCCGGTGTTGATAGGCAACATGGCGGAAATGCGGGTGAGCATTTCCTTCGCCGCCTTGTTGGTAAAAGTAACCGCCAATATACCGTGGGGGCTGACCTGCCCGTCCTGAATAAGATATGCGATTCGAGTCGTCAGCACACGAGTCTTGCCGCTGCCTGCGCCAGCCAGCACCAGCGCCGACTGGTGCGGCAGGGTAACGGCCTCGAGCTGTTCGGGATTAAGTGCGGAAAGTAGAGAAGACATTCAGGCAAGCTAACCGGCAGTGAGTGCCGGATTTATCATCAAACGTTTTGGAAGCAGTGCTGAAATAGAGATTTACAGTGATTCCCGATAAAGTCAAGCAGCAGGAATTCGACTGTATGCGCTCCCGAATAAATCCCGGTACGAGGAATTTATTCGGAGCCTGATCCACGTAAGAAAAGACAATGCACGAAAAAGATGCGCCCAACGCCGGCTCCGGAGGCGTATTGACCAGCGCGAGCAGCTGATTACCCGCTGCGGCTTTGAGTAACCAGGTCCAGAATAAGCGGCGTCAGTATCAACTCCATTGCGAATCCCATTTTCCCTCCCGGCACGACTATCGAATTCGGACGAGACATGAACGAATTGTGAATCATGGATAGCAGATATGGAAAGTCCACTTTTCGGGGATCGCGGAAGCGAATAACGACAAAACTTTCATCCAGCGTGGGAATGTCGCGTGCAACGAATGGGTTGGACGTATCGACCGTGGGCACTCGCTGAAAATTTATATGCGTGCGTGAGAACTGGGGCGTAATGTAGTGGACGTAATCGTGCATGCGGCGAAGAATGGTGTGCGTGACTGCCTCTGCCGAATAACCGCGCGCGTTCATGTCACGATGGATTTTCTGGATCCATTCAAGATTAACGATGGGTACGACGCCCACCAGCAAATCGACATACTTTGCGACATCGGCGGTATCGCTCTTCGCTCCTCCATGCAACCCTTCGTAAAACAGCAAATCCGAACCCGACTTGATGGGAGCCCATGGCGTGAAGGTGCCGGCAGGCTGCTCATATGGGGCAGCTTCTTCGTCATTGTGCAGATACAGGCGGGTCTCCCCTGTTCCGCTCTCCCCGTAAGTCTTGAATAACGCCTCTAACTTTTCGAATTCATTGGCCTCAGGGCCAAAATGACTGATCGGATGACCGTTCTTTTTCTCGGATTCGACTACCGCTTTCTTCATCTCTTCACGATCGTAGCGATGGAAGCTGTCGCCCTCTACCACCGCGGCAGTCAGTTTCTCGCGCCAGAATATATGCTCGAAACTTTTTTTGACCGTCGACGTACCAGCGCCAGATGAACCGGTAACGGCGATGATAGGGTGTTTTTGTGACATACAACGCTCTCCTCAGGACAATAAATAAATGAATGTTATGTTTTTCTCGTCAATAAATACCGCTGAATTCCAGCAAATTTTTTGCGGCGTTTATGATACCCGTTTTCAACTTGCCTTGGGTTAAAAGATGCAAGTACATTCTGAGCCTTGTCAATTTGGGAGAGGCTGCGGTCATCTGGAAAGGGTCAATACGCTTACTCCACTGAACGCCAGGTGGAGACCGAATTCAAGACCGGCCTGTGCGCTTTATCAGCAACGACCGCCGAGCCGCAGTGCTCGAAGGTTTCAAGCTAGCGGAAGGTTGACTTTTGGAACACTCCGGCATAATATGCTGGGCTTTACTGAATCAGCAGGGATGGGCATCGTGAAAACCTTTTCAGCCAAATCACATGAAATAAGCCGCGACTGGTTTGTAATCGATGCGGCCGACAAGGTGCTCGGGCGTCTCGCCGCAGAAATCGCGCATCGTCTGCGAGGCAAACACAAACCTATCTATACTCCTCACGTGGATACTGGTGATTTTATCGTCGTTATTAACGTCGACAAGCTGCGCGTTACGGGCAACAAGGCAGAGAGCAAGACATATTTTCGTCACACCGGCTACCCTGGCGGCATTTATGAAACCAGTTTCGCCAAAATGCACGCACGCTTTCCCGGTCGACCGCTTGAAAAAGCCGTGAAGGGCATGTTGCCGAAGGGACCGCTCGGGTATGCCATGCTGAAAAAACTTAAAATCTACGCGGGTGCGTCGCATCCGCACGCGGCCCAACAGCCGCGACAACTCGAAGTCAGGGCCTGATATTAATGAACACGACCTACAATTATGGTACGGGGCGCCGCAAAAGTGCCGTCGCGAGAGTCTTTATCAAGCCCGGCAAGGGTTTGATAACGGTTAACGATAAACCGGTCGATGAGTTTTTCTCACGCGAAACCGGGCGTATGGTGGTTCGTCAGCCACTGGAACTGACCGGAAATCTGACAAGTTTTGATATCGTGGTTAATATCCACGGCGGCGGCGAATCGGGTCAGGCTGGAGCAGTGCGGCACGGCATCACCCGGGCGCTGATCGACTATGATGCCTCGCTCAAGCCTGTATTGAGCAGCGCGGGGCTGGTAACGCGGGACGCGCGCGAAGTGGAACGAAAGAAGGTTGGTTTACGCAAAGCGCGCCGGCGGAAGCAATTTTCCAAGCGGTAATTGTTTACAGCTGGTCACAAAAAGCCGCCTTTTCTGGCGGCTTTTTTATTGGTTACTTTATAATCGTGCCGGAGAACAGGGGAGCACTATGCTTAAAGTAGGTATCGTAGGAGGAACAGGGTATACCGGGGTGGAATTGCTGCGGATTTTATCCGACCACCCCGAAGTGAGCATACGGGCGATAACGTCGCGTAAGGAAGCAGGTATGGGAGTAGCGGAATTATTTCCCAGTTTGCGAGGGCGAGTGTCACTGAAATTTTGTGAACCAGCCGAAGCTTCCCTGGAGCGCTGTGACCTGGTGTTTTTCGCCACTCCGAACGGTATCGCCATGAACCAGGCACGGCCGTTGCTGGATGCGGGCGTACGGATAATCGACTTATCCGCCGATTTTCGTATAAAGGATGTGGCCGCTTGGGAGAAATGGTACGACATGACTCATGCCTGCCCTGACCTGATAGCCGAGGCCGTCTATGGACTGCCTGAAATTAATCGGGAAAAAATCAGGAATGCGAGGCTCATAGCCAATCCCGGCTGCTATCCTACGGCGGTCCAGCTAGGCTTCCTGCCGCTGGTTGAAGCGGGTATCGCGGACTTGGATAATCTGGTGGCGGACGCGAAGTCCGGCGTATCAGGCGCCGGACGCAACGCTGCGGTGCACACGCTGTATGCAGAAGCTGCAGACAATTTCAAGGCTTATGGAGTTCCAGGACACCGTCACTTGCCAGAGATTAGACAAGGCCTGTCGACCGTAGCAAAGCGTGAGGTCGGGCTGACGTTCGTGCCTCATCTCACTCCGATGATTCGCGGTATCCACGCTACGCTCTACGCCAAGCTGACCGCCGAGGCCGATCTGCAGGCTCTGTACGCCAACCGCTATGCCGATGAGCCATTCGTTGATGTGCTTCCTCCAGGCGCTCATCCAGAGACACGCTCGGTACGGGGCTCAAATCTCTGCCGCATCGCCGTCCATCGTCCGCAAGGAGGCAATACTGCGGTAATACTGTCGGTAACGGATAACCTCGTCAAAGGCGCTGCAGGACAAGCGGTACAGAACATGAACCTGATGTTCGGTTTACCTGAAGCGCTCGCCATCAGCCACGCTCCATTGCTGCCCTGAGCGCCCTGTCACTTTTTCTGAGTGTAGCGGGATCGCTGGCCGGCGGAATAACCGTATTTGTTCCGATATAGCCTTACATGCGCACCGGCGATCAAGTTGCAGTAAAATTAGCGGCTCATGGGGTAGCTTAAGCGGTTGTTCAGCCTGAATTGCAGGGTCAGACCATCACATTGCCTCTGCTCGCGATTTCCAGCTTGGCGGCAAATCGCTCTACCGAGGATGATTTCTCAGGGTTCTGCTGTCATGATCAAATCGCTTAAAAAAAAGCACGGCATATCGGCGTCCAGAGTAGCGATACGTCCCCAAACGCCGGCGTATGTGCGATGGCTTGTGATCGCGATTCTCGCTGTCTTGGCGCTGGGGCTGTCATGGGGCATGTATGATGCGGGACGAAAGTTCGCTGGCTTTGACAAGACCGAAACCAGCGATGAATTAAACCGTTTATCTCAGTTGAATGCCCGGCTGGAGCGGGATAATGAAGAACTCCGCATGAAATTGGCCGGGCTGGACCGGCAGCTGCAAATGGACCTTGTCGCTCGGGAAGATATCGCAAAGCAGGTCAAGATCCTGGAAAACGAAAATATCCGCTTAAAAGAAGACTTGGCATTTTTCCAGAACCTGGGGTCAGTCGGAGGAAAATCAGAGCAAAAGGTTTCGATTGGCCGGTTGAAGCTGGAACGGGGTAAGTTGCCCGGGGAATACCGTTATAGCCTCCTGCTGGTCCAAAGCGGACCGCGTGCAAAGGATTTCCAGGGAAGCCTGGAATTCGCCGTTCATTTCCAGCAAAATGGGGAAAAAATGATGATACCCATAACCAGCGACAGTTCGGCGCCGATGTTGGATGTCAACTTCAGGTTTTACCAGAGAATAGAGAATACCTTTCACTTGCCGCCCGATGCCATTGTGGACAGTATGCAGGTGAAGGTGTTTGAAAAAGGCGTGTCGCAGGCGAGGCTTATGCAGACAGTGAACTTGTCCTTATAAAGGAGGAAGAATGTTCGGAAAAACAGAGAAACCCCAGAGTCAAATTGATTCGCTGATCGGGGTAGGAACCCACATCGATGGCAACATCAACTTCAGTGGGGGGTTGCGGGTGGACGGCCGCGTTACGGGGAATATCGTCGCGCTCGGTGAAAAGTCGAGTACTCTCGTACTGAGTGATCAAGCAGTCATCGAGGGAAAAATCGTCGTTTCGCACGCTGTTATAAACGGCACGGTGTCTGGCGCCATCCATGCGAGCGAATACGTGGAACTACAGCCCAAGGCCAAGGTCTCTGGAGATATACATTACAAAGCCATGGAAATACAGCTTGGCGCATCGGTCGATGGTATGCTGCATCATATGGATAACGTGCAAGCCGACAATAAAGTCGTCCCATTGATTCCTGCATCCCAAGGGGATTAACACCGTCTCGCCAGGGCCGAGAAATTTTTTCACATTAACTTATCCAAATAGGCACATGAACGCACCAACCGAGACCAACCTTGTTGCAGAAATGCAAACCCCACTGATCTTTACTGACAGTGCTGCAAACAAAGTCAGGCAGCTGATCGAGGAGGAAGGAAACGACGATCTCAAGCTGAGAGTTTTCGTCGCTGGTGGAGGATGCTCTGGTTTTAAGTACGGCTTTACCTTTGATGAGCTAATCAGCGAAGATGATATGGTGATGGAGAAGAACGGGGTGAAACTGCTCATTGACGCGATGAGTTTTCAATACCTGGCCGGCGCTGAAATCGACTATCAGGAAAATGCTGAAGGGGCGCAATTCGTTATCAAGAACCCGGGGGCGTCCAGTACCTGCGGGTGTGGATCTTCTTTTTCCATGTAGCCTACCATCAGGGGCGTTTTTTACCATAAAACCGGGAACGGCCTCTTTGCCCCGTCAGTGCTAAATTCGAGCAGGGTCAATTAGGATAAATTGCCCCGAGAAGTCTCGCGCCTCTTGCGCCGGTTACCGAAGGAAGACTGGCCGGTATCCCGTGCATCACCTGCTTCGCCAGCCACGCAAATGCAAACGCTTCCAGCCAGTCAACATCTACGCCCAGGCTGTCGGTCAATTCCACCTTTGTTCCGGACATGGCTGTACGCATTCGGGCGACGAGCGTCCCGTTACGCGCGCCGCCACCGCATAGATAAACTTCTGTCACGTGCGGGAAATGATCGGATATCGACCCAGCAATTGATGCAACAGTTAACTGCAGCACAGTCGCTGCCACGTCAGCCGGAAGCTCATCGCCAGATAGGCAACTCTCCAGCCAGGCGAGATTGAATATTTCCCTTCCAGCACTCTTGGGCGGTGGAAGGGAAAAAAAAGGCGTCGCCAGCAGTTTGTCGAGCAGGGCCGGTATTACTCCGCCTGATGCTGCCCATGATCCGTTGTTGTCATACGTGTGGCCGGTGTGACGCAAGCACCAGGCGTCCATCATAATGTTGCCGGGTCCACAGTCAAATCCGGTAACCTCGCCATTGGGCGGCAGGTCAGTAATATTGGAAATACCACCGATATTGACTATGGCGCGATGAACCTGGGGGTGACTGAACAGCACTTTATGAAATGCTGGGACAAGCGGCGCCCCCTGCCCACCCGCAGCGATATCGCGACTCCTGAAGTCCGCCACCACTGTGATGCCGGCGAGCTCAACCAGCAGCGCCGGATTGTATAATTGTATCGTATAGTCCCTCCCCGGCTGAGGGCAATGCCGCACCGTCTGGCCATGGCATCCGATCGCCGCCACTTCCGCCGTCTTTACATTGCATTCACGAAGTAACTGCGCCACTGCCTGTGCATAATGGTGGGCGAGTTCATTGCCGACCATGGCAGCGCGATGCAGTTCATCATGGCCGGGGAGATGCAATTCCAGCAGTCGATTGCGAAGGTCGGGATCATATGCCCGGTAACAGGCGTGCAGCACCGAGGGGGATGAAGAACTGAAATCGGCGAGGACAGCGTCGATCCCATCGAGGCTAGTGCCTGACATGATGCCGATGTAATAAGCGGTTTTCAAATTTGTCCGCCTATGCCCCTGTGGCGCTGACTGGACCCTAGTCGAGGAAGGCGAGGCTCGTCCCGCGCAGCATGTCGAGACGCGCCATTGACGATTTGGTGTATTCGTAAAATGCCGGCAGATGCTTGGGTGAAACCGGATTCGCAGCAGGCATGGCTACCTTGGTGGGGTCGCGCTGCACACCGTTGAAGCGAAACTCATAATGCAGATGCGGGCCGGTTGCCATTCCCGTCGCACCAACCTGACCGATAACGTCACCTTGGCTGACTCGCTGACCCTTGCTCAAACCCTTGGCGAAAACAGATAAATGCCCATAAACGGTAGAGTAGCCCCCGTTATGCTGCAAAATTACGACATTACCATAGCCGCCCTGCCAGCCCGAAAACGCCACCGTCCCATCGGCGGCCGCTTTTACCCGGGTTCCCGTGGGCGCAGCGTAGTCGATGCCATTATGGGCCCGCCAGGTTTTGAGGATGGGATGAAAACGCGCGCTCGAAAAACCTGAACTGATGCGCGAGAACTCCAGCGGCGAGCGCAGGAATGCTTTTCGGAGATTCTTGCCGTCAGGGGTAAAATACCCGCTTTCCCCATTTTCAGCAGCGAAATAGAGCGCCCGATGCGGCGTTCCCTGATTGATGAACTCTACCGCCAGCACCCGTCCGGGCCTTGCCGGTTCGCCATTGCCATAAAGCGAGTCGTAAACGACGGTAAAACGATCGCCTTTGCGCAAATCGCGATGAAAATCAATCTCGGAGGCGAGAATATCCACGATCTGGGTGGCAACGCTGTCGGGCACGCCCGCGTTATCGATCGCCGCGAACAGCGAACTGTTGATTACGCCGGATTTCATCTGAATGTGCGTTTCCAGCTTTGCCGGTTGTTCGCTCATCCTGAAGGAATGCCCGTTTTTCTCCATCACCAGCTGCTCACTGCCGCCTGGAAAGTACCGCAACACCAGGAGCTCGCCAGTCGCAGTGGTCTGGACGTGGATAGTCTTGCCGGAAATGAGCTGGTGCATGGGCTTGACATCCCTTACGTCTCGCAGAAAACTTGCCGCTTCGTGATTGTTGACGCCGAGACGGGACAGCAAGGCCGCGAGAGTATCGCCCCGCTCGATTCGTTCCTGCCGCCAGAATGTCATGTCGGGATCAGAGGCTGGAGAAACCTCAGGAACTTCGAGGCGGAGGACAACCTGCTCCACGGGAAGTTCTTCAAACGACGTGCCCGGCGCGATACCGAACGCCGCCACCATGCCGAACAAGGGAATGCTCGATAACAGAATCAACCAGCGCAGCCTGCTTTTCGTCAAGGTCAGTTGCTTTTTCGGCAAAGCCCTGAATTTTTGAACCAGCATATTCTCCCTCATGCTCTATCTACAAAGTTTAACACAATACCCATCACGCGTAAGTGCTTAGTTGATATGCTGACATGGGTAAGAATCGAGATTTCCTGCCGGTTTGGCCCGCATGTGACCACCCCAGCATAAATATTCGGTGCGGCTAGCGAAAAAAAAGGCGCTATTAAAGGCGCTATTTACGGACGTTGTTCACTTGCGTCGCTCAGGGTCAGCTATCGTATAATGCCATTCCTGCTTGCTAAAAATACATTTTGGAAACTCACCATCGCCCATCCGCAGACTTTGGGATAAAGCCGCTTTTCAACATGCAATCCGCTTGCTTCAACTATTTCCCCCGCCGCATGGGTTTGGCGAAATCTTGACTTCTTTTCAGGTTCACCTCTCCATCTTGGGAACAGTTCATGTCCACAGACGATCTGACACTTGATTTACTTGCACATCACCCTTTTCCCCATCTCGCCGCCGCGATACGCGCCCGCGCCGATTTCATCATCCCTGAGTGGGAAATTGCAGTGCGCAGCACGCTTCCTACCGCCGATGAGCTAACTCTGCAACAGCTGCGGAATTCGCTGCCTTCGATCCTGGAGGAGATGGCTGAGGCATTGGCGTCGGGCAAACCGCATGCCACCCGAGAACTGATCAAGGGCAGCAGAAGCCACGGGGCAACGCGGTTTCATGAGAACTATAACATCCGTGAATTGATCGTCGAATACAGGCTGGTTCGAAGAATAGTCATTGAACATGTTTCCGAGGCGCTTGATGGCGGTATGGATGCCCGCAGCAATGTCGCCTTGAATATGGCCATCGACACCGCCCTTCAGGTTGGCGTTATTGCGTTCACAGAACATCTTCAGCAGAGGATTCGCGCCTCTACTGACACCCAGTCCAAATACCTTTCCTTTCTGTCGCATGACCTTCGCAATCATCTCAATCACGCCATGCTTCATTTGCAGCTTCTCGCGGCAAGGCTTGCCAAAGCGCCGGAATATGCTAAAAGCGTAGAGGATATCGAGTCTATCAAGCGGGCTATCCTGCAGACGACCTCGGGCATGGATCAGTTGCTGCAGGCGGAGCAGTTGCGGCAGGAGTGTGCCGAGGTTAATGTTCAGCGCGTTGATCTGAAGCATTTGCTATCAGAGATAGCTAATCAGTCGCAGCACGAAGCGCAGTCCAAAGGATTGAAATTGGATGTGGACGTGCCGGAGGGCGCGCAGACCAATAGCGATGAGGCCTTATTGACACTCGTGTTGCAGAATCTCCTGGGGAACGCGGTAAAGTACAGCTCAAGCGGCACTATAAGAATCATGGCCCGGAACGGAATGGAAGGCAAAAGCACTGGCTGGGTACTCAGTATTAGCGATGAGGGCCCGGGTATCGCCCCGGAAAATTTGAGCAATCTGTTCGATGCCTTCAAGCGCGGTGAAACACACGGCCAACCGGGTGTCGGGCTGGGATTGACGATCGCCGCGCAAGCTGCCCGGCTTCTGGGCGGCGAGTTGGCGGTCGAGTCGAAACTCAATGTCGGCTCGACCTTTCGACTGGTGTTGCCCAGCTACGCGCCGGCGCCTGTCTGAGGCCGTTTAAATCTTTTCGTTTGTTATTCGTTATCGGTTCGATGGCCGCCGGCATTGATGCGTTCCCGTTCATACTTGCACTTCACGGCCAACAGGGGCCGCACGTTCCGACGCGGACACGTCGCGCGGCTCCATGATGCCCGGGCCCTGCACTTAAATGGCGTTCCCTCGCCGTCCAGACGCCGCATCCGGGATAATGCGCGATGACCAGAATCCGCCTGCAACTCGCGCTCTCTCTCCTGCTCGGCGCGCTGACGGTGCTTGGATTCGCGCCTTTTTATCTTTTTCCGATCCCACTTTTCACGCTGGCGGTACTGTGCCATCTTTGGCGCGAAAGCGCGACATCATTTCACTCGGCTTTGCTCGGCTTTTCTTTCGGCATGGGTATGTTCAGCGCGGGCGTAACATGGATTTACGTCAGCCTGCATGACTTTGGCGCAATGCCCGCGCCAATCGCAGTGCTTGCTCTTATCTTTCTTTGCGCTTATCTGGCATTGTTCCCTGCGGCTACAGGGTGGGCGCTAAAGCAACTGCGCGTCGCGTCTCCAATAATCTGGGCGTTGGCGGCAGGCGCGTTGTGGGCATTATCTGATTGGTTGCGAAGCGTACTGTTTACCGGCTTTCCATGGCTGACCTTGGGTTACTCGCAAGTACCGCAGAGCCCGCTGGCGGGTTTTGCTCCCGTAGTGGGCGCATATGGTATCTCGCTCATAGTTGTATGCAGTGCCGCGCTCCTCGCACTGCTTTTTCAAGCGAAACTCCGCGACCGGCGCTATTTTTTACCTCTGCTCGCAATCTGGCTCGCCGGTTTCGGCTTGCAGCATGTCCACTGGACTGAGCCCCTAGGCGAACCGGTAACGGTAAGCCTGTTACAAGGCAATATCTCCCAGGATATGAAGTGGCGCGCCGATCAGATCGTTACCTCGATGGACACTTATGCCCGGCTTTCAGCAGAGAGCAGGAGCCGCCTGATCATTACCCCGGAAATTTCAGTGCCATTGTTCCGCGACGAGGTGGCGCCCGCTTACCTGGCCCAGCTTGCCAACCATGCAAGACAGAATGATGGGGATATTCTTGTCGGCATGGTTGAAGCGCCGAGCGGGCGCAACGAATATTACAATTCCATGTTCAGCTTCGGCACCTCCCCCGATCAGAGTTATCGCAAACATCACCTCGTTCCATTCGGTGAATTCATCCCGCTAAAGCTGGTGTTCGGATGGGTCATCAATGTACTGAAAATTCCTCTGTCGGACTTTTCGCGGGGCGGACTCGACCAGCAACCCATGAACATCGCCGGACAGCGCGTGGCAGTGAATATCTGTTATGAAGACGTGTTCGGCGAAGAGATCATCCGCCAACTGCCTCAAGCCACACTGCTCGCCAACGTCAGCAACGACGCCTGGTTTGGTCGGTCAATCGGGCCACGGCAGCACCTGCAGATCTCGCAAATGCGCGCTTTGGAGACCGGACGCTACATGCTTCGCGCCACCAATACGGGCGTGACAGCCATCATCAATGAACGTGGAGTCGTGCTGCAACAAGTAGAAGTCTTTACCACAACCGCGCTGCACGGCATGGCACAGGGCTTTGCTGGCGCGACCCCATATGTCCGCTTCGGCAACAGCCTGGTGTTGGGACTGGCGGGAATGATATTGTTCGCTGCATTGTTGCCGGCGTCCCGCGGCAGGCGCAAAAACCTGTAAAATTCGCTATCGTGGCAGGGTTCCAGCGCAAGCCGAGCAAAATCGTTTACGCTCTTACGGGTAGATACCTTGCCCTTTCACCCCGTTTCCGGCGATGCGCGAGCCTTCTATTGCATCGTTAAAACCAATATAAAAAATCTCTACGTTCGATGCCCACATTTCAGGAAACCATTCTTACACTCCAACAGTATTGGAATAAGCAGGGTTGTGCACTCCTCCAACCCTACGACATGGAAGTGGGCGCGGGAACCTCACATACTGCAACGTTTTTACGAGCGCTTGGCCCGGAACCCTGGAAGGCTGCATACGTGCAGCCTGCGCGTCGGCCAAAAGACGGCCGCTACGGCGAAAATCCGAATCGGCTGCAGCACTACTATCAGTTTCAGGTCGTGCTGAAGCCAGCACCATCCGACATTCTTGAACTTTATCTCGGCTCGCTGACAGAGCTCGGCCTGGACCTGAAACAGAACGATATCCGCTTCGTCGAGGATGACTGGGAAAACCCGACTCTCGGCGCGTGGGGCCTGGGCTGGGAAGTCTGGCTGAACGGGATGGAAGTGACCCAGTTCACGTATTTTCAACAGGTAGGCGGCGTGGGTTGCAAGCCAATTACAGGCGAAATTACCTATGGCCTGGAGCGGCTCGCAATGTATCTGCAGGGGGTCGAAAACGTCTTCGATCTGACCTGGACCGAAGGCCTTTCCTATTTTGACGTATACCACCAGAATGAAGTCGAGCAATCGGCCTACAACTTCGAGCATAGTAACGTCGATTTTCTGCTGCACGCCTTTGCCGCCCATGAAGGCCAGGCGAAATATCTGGTGGAGCAGGAACTGGCGTTGCCGGCATATGAGCAGGTATTGAAAACCGCCCATACTTTTAACCTGCTGGACGCGCGTGGCGCAATCTCCGTGACCGAACGGGCCGCATATATTGCGCGAATTCGAGACTTGGCGCGCAGCGTGGCCCTGTCCTATTACGAGAGCCGTAAACGCCTTGGTTTTCCGATGGCGCCTCGCGCGTGGGCGGAGCCGTTGCTGGAGAAGATAGCTTGAGTAACGCCGTCCGAAACCTGCTGGTGGAACTACTCGTCGAAGAGATGCCCCCGAAGTCCCTCTGGAAATTGGGGAACAGTTTCGCCACCGAACTATTCGGGCAGCTGAAGGCACAAGGCTTGCTGGAGGAAACGAGCCGCGCTACAGCTTATGCGTCCCCCCGCCGACTCGGCGTGCACATTACCGATGTCCGCTCCGGTACGCCTGAGCGCGTGGAAAAGAAGAAACTGATGCCGTCGTCGATTGCATTCAATCCGGACAGCAGTTGGAGCCAAGCGCTTCGGAAGCGTTTGGCAAAAGATGAGATCGGTGAAATTGACATCGAGCGCGGAAACTTCAGCCTGGTGCGATCCGTTGACGGCACGACTGAGTATGTCTACCTTGAGGGAACGAACGGGGGTGAGCCTCTACGTGAACTTCTCAACCTGTGCCTGATTGTCGTAATTAGAAACCTGCCCATCCCGAAGGCCATGACCTATCAGCTCGCAGATGGCTGGACGGATGAAACGTTTGTGCGCCCCGCGCACGCACTTGTCGCACTGCATGGGACAGACATTGTACCCATCAAAGCGCTGGGTCTAACTGCAGGCCGTGCAACCAGAGGGCATCGCTTTGAGGTGAACGATAAGGCAGTGGAACTAAGGAATGCCGACAGCTATGAACACCAACTGGAGACTGAAGGCGCCGTTATCGCGAGCTTTGTAAAACGCCGTGATGCAATCATACGCCAGCTGAAGGCCGCCACGGCCGAGGAAGGCCTGAATATGATCGAGGATGAAGCGCTGCTGGACGAAGTCACTGCGCTGGTTGAAAGACCCAACGTGCTGGTGGGGACGTTTGACCGGACATTCCTGGATGTGCCGCAGGAATGCCTGATTCTCACGATGAAAGCAAATCAGAAATACTTCCCGCTCCTGGATGAAAATGGCAGGCTCTCCCATAAATTCCTGATCGTTTCCAACATTCGTCCGCCTGATGCCGGCGAGATCATTACTGGCAACGAGCGGGTGCTGCGGTCGCGTCTGGCAGACGCTAAATTCTTCTTCGATCAGGATCGAAAGAAAACGCTGGCATCGCGTGTGGAAGGATTGCGCCGCGTCGTGTATCACCATAAGCTTGGTACACAGGCGGAGCGGGTGGAGCGGATATGGGCTGTAGCGCAGGCGATTGGATTACAGTTGGGCGGCAACGAGCTGGCCGCACAAGCCGGTGAAGCCGCGATGCTGTGCAAGGCCGACCTGCTGACGGATATGGTGGGCGAGTTTCCGGAGTTGCAAGGCATAATGGGCCGCTATTACGCCAAACACGACGGTTTGTCCGACGATGTGGCAGATGCAATTGAAGATCATTACAAGCCGCGTTTTGCAGGAGATGAGCTGCCCCGCAATTTGACAGGCATCAGTGTGGCGCTGGCGGATAAGCTGGAAACGCTGGTTGGCATGTTCGGCATCGCCCAGATTCCGACAGGAGATAAAGATCCGTTCGCTCTGCGCCGGCATGCGTTGGGTGTCATTCGCATACTGATCGAACAGGAAGTGCCGCTGCCTCTGGATACATTGCTGCGGGAAGCGGAAAATGTCTTTAACCGACGTATCAACGATACCTCGGAAACGCTGAACCGTTTCATCTACGAGCGGCTTCGCCACTACTTCAGCATCGAGTCGTTTGATGAACAAGCGCTTGAATCGAGCAAGCGAGTTTCCGTGGAACCTGCGGACCGTATTTTCTCTCCACAGCAGATCGATGCTGTGCTAGCCCTGCGCCCTCAAATGCTGCACGATGTCAAAAAACGCTTGTATGCCGTCCGCGCTTTTGCGGCATTGCCGGAAGCAGAAAGCCTCGCTGCCACCAACAAGCGGGTCGGAAATATCCTTAAAAAAGCAGATGTAAGTATAAACGCCGAGGTGGACGCCGCGCTGTTACAAGCGCCTGCGGAACAGGACTTGTACCACGCGTTGAGCCGCATTGCGCCCGAGGCCGAGAAGACATTCAGAGACGGCGATTACAGTACATCCTTGCAGATACTCGCTGGACTGAGGGGCCCAGTGGACGGTTTTTTCGATCACGTCATGGTCAACACCGAGGATGAGTCGCTTCGTCACAACCGACTGGCGTTACTTGCCCAGCTGCAGCAGGCAATGAACCGGGTCGCAGATATTTCAAGGCTGGCATGAAACTCGTTATTCTCGATCGTGACGGCGTTATCAATTATGACAGTGACGCCTTTATAAAGACCCCCGACGAGTGGAAACCAATTCCTGGCAGCCTTGAAGCTATCGCCCGCCTGACCCAGGCAGGTTTCAGGGTGGTCGTGGCAACAAATCAGTCCGGTATCAGCCGTGGGCTCCTGGATATGGTGGCCCTCAACGCCATTAACGACAAGATGTGCAAGGCCGTCAACCAGACAGGAGGGCGGATTGATGCAATGTTTTTCTGCCCGCACGCGAGCTCGGACCATTGCAATTGCCGAAAGCCCGCCACAGGTATGTTCAAAGAGATCTCGGACCGGTTCGGCCTGGAGCTGAAGGGGGTGCCAGCGATCGGCGACTCGCTGCGTGACTTGCAAGCCGCAGCCGCAGTCGGGGCGGAACCGTTCCTGGTACTGACCGGCAAAGGCAACAAAACGACCGCGGCCGGCGGATTACCGGAAAACACTAAAATATTTCCCAACCTCGCCGCCGCCGTTGATGCCTTAACGCAATGAATTCGGTTCTGACGGTGCTGCGCTCGACGCTATACAGTTTGTTGCAGATTATCATCACCCCGCTTTACTTTCTCATCATATTGGCTGCGTTTCCTCTTCCACCGATCCGCCGCTATCGCATTACGTCTGGCTGGGCTCACATAATGTTGTTTCTGCTCCGCCTCATCTGCGGTATTCGCTACCGAATCAAAGGCGTCGAGCACATTCCCGCGGTTCCAAGCATTATTTTATCTAAGCATCAATCCGCCTGGGAAACACTCGCCTTTCAGCAGATATTCCCCGCTCAGGTCTGGGTTCTCAAGAAAGAACTGTTGCGGGTGCCATTTTTTGGCTGGGGTCTCGCCTTGACCAGCCCGATCGCCATCGATCGCAGCTCCCGTAAAGCTGCACTGAAACAGATCGTCGAACAGGGAAAAGACCGGCTTAAGCAAGGATTCTGGATAGTAATTTTCCCGGAGGGGACACGCATTGCCCCGGGGAAAAAGGGCAAATACGGCATTGGCGGTGCGTGGCTTGCAACCCACACCGGGGCGCCGGTGGTGCCAGTTGCACATAATGCAGGCGAATTCTGGGGCAGGAATTCTTTCCTGAAGCTGCCCGGAACAATCACGGTAAGCATCGGCGAACCGATCGATCCTGCAGGTATGGAACCCGGCGATCTCAATACCAGAGTCGAAGCCTGGATCGAAGCGGAGGTGATCCGCATCGGCGAGGCCGCCTGATCGCGCCATTCAAACATCGCATAAACAGTGTGAGCATGAAAAAAGCTTTAACGAGAACCCAAAAAGAAAAGGGGCTAAACGCCGGGGAGCTTCGCCGTATCCGCCTGAACGGCCGCGAGGTCACATATACCCTCATGCGCTGCAGAAGACAAACAATTGGTATGAGGATAGATCGCAGCGGTTTGACGGTTCGCATTCCGGTCAGGGAAACCATGCAGTGGGTTGAATCAGTCCTGCAGAACAGAGCAGATTGGATCGTTACAAAGCTGAATGAATGGAAAAACAGGAAACCTCGCGGGCCCGCATGGGAGGAGGGAAGCATTTTTCCATTGCTGGGAGAACCTTGGCGAGTGACCGTTACGCCAGCCGGAATGGTGCGCATGATCCCCCTGCAGACAGGTGCCGGGGAAGAGGAAAAGCAGCTTAACTTACCGCTTCCATCCCTGCTGACCGCGCAACAGATAGAGCGCGCCGTGATGGACTGGTATCATGATCATGCGCAGGAATGTTTTAGCAAGCGCATGACGCTGTACGCAGAAAAGCTTGGCGTTGCACTGCCTCAGCTACGGCTATCTCGTGCCCGAACCTTGTGGGGAAGTTGCCACTCAAGTGGGATAGTCCGCCTTAACTGGCGCTTGATCCAAAAGCCACTCGATCTTGTGGATTATGTCGTGGCCCACGAATTGTCCCACCTCATCGAAATGAATCACTCGCCCGCGTTCTGGCAAATGGTGGGAAGCGTATATCCCGACTATAAGGCCGCAAGGAAGCGCTTGCGAACGGCTGGCTAATGATGCCTCTTGAGTCGTCACCCAGCAATCGCCGCCAAGAATGATAACTTCCTGCCATTTCCCATACTGCTGTGCATGGCCGGAGCGGCCGCTTTACTGGAACAAATCGAAGTCCAGTTTGAACATGTGGTGTTGGGGATTGCCGAGCTCGATAAGTCTTCCCGGTTGCCACTGATCCAATTCGATCATGACAATACTCATCTTGATACTCTCCTAGACTTCCGCGGCGCCACTGCTCCTGCAGCCCGATGGCGGCCTTCCCATCGCTGTATGTGACGGCCATGTGGCTGGCGACTTCTTTATGGTAGTATTTTGTATTCCCGTTTAGTAACGATACTCCATGCGCACCTTCTGCACTACGGTACTGATACTCTTGCTGCTCAACGCGTGCGGCCTGAAGGCTCCGCTCTATCTTCCCCAGGAAACAAAAACACCGCAACCTCAGCAATCCCAAGATGAAGAGAAGCGGAAGTGAGTCACGCCGCACCCTTCAACTATCGTAATGCCAAGCTGAATTGCGAATCGGCCCAACTCGACTTCATCGCCCGCGAATTCGGAACGCCGTGTTACGTTTATTCGCGCGCGGCGCTTGTTGCCGCATTCGCCGAATTTGACACCGCGTTTGCCGGCCGTGACCATCTAGTATGCTATGCAGTCAAGGCCAACTCAAATCTCGCCATCCTCAATCTATTTGCCGGACTCGGCAGCGGTTTCGATATCGTGTCCAGCGGTGAGCTGCATCGGGTATTGAAAGCGGGAGGCGATCCGGGAAAAGTTGTATTTTCTGGGGTGGGAAAACGCCCTGATGAAATGCGGGCGGCGCTGGCCGCAGCCATACTCTGCTTCAATGTGGAATCGGCAGCGGAATTGAAGGTTTTGAATCAGGTGGCGCGAGACATGAATAAGATCGCGCCAGTGAGCCTGCGGGTCAACCCCGATGTCGATGCCAAAACTCACCCCTATATCTCGACTGGGCTGAAGGAGAACAAGTTCGGGATTCCGTTTGAAGAAGCCGAAACGGTTTATGTCTCTGCGCAGAGCCTTACCAACATCCGCGTTACCGGCTTGGATTGCCATATAGGATCGCAACTGACTGAACTCGATCCTTTTATTGCAGCCTGCGGCAAAATGCTTGGACTACTGGACCGCCTTGAAGCCCGGGGCTTACGAATTGGTCATCTGGATCTAGGCGGCGGTTTGGGGATTTCCTATTCCCGTGAAACACCGCCTCTGGCGCGGGAGTACGTGGCTGCGTTGTCCGGCTGTGTAGGCCGCCGCAAGCAGCGCATCCTCATCGAGCCCGGCCGCGCAATGGTGGGAAATGCGGGTTTACTGCTCACCCGGGTCGAGTATCTGAAACATACGCCGCACCGGGATTTCGCCATTGTGGACGCGGCGATGAACGACCTGATGCGCCCTGCGCTCTATGATGCATATCATGAAATTCTTCCGGTAATCGCCGCGAACGCGGACAATGCCATACCGTATCAGGTTGTTGGTCCGGTGTGCGAGACCGGCGATTTCCTCGGGCACGACCGCAATCTTGCGCTGTCGGAGGGCGATTTACTCGCTATCATGTCGGCCGGCGCTTACGGCATGAGCATGAGCTCGAATTATAATACCCGCCCACGCGCGGCTGAGGTGATGGTGGATGGCGATCAATGCCATCTGATCCGCGAACGCGAATCACTGGAACAACTGACCGCACAAGAACGAATTCTTCCCGCGCGAATTCCCGGATAAACCCGCTTACCACAGAGAAGACGCGATAACGAGCCGTCTTCATCGTGCGCATTCCAACACCTCATAATGTATGATGTCACAACTACCATTACCACTACCGCTCGTAGCAACGGAGTCCCATATTTGCTAGACCAGAAAAAGAGTGGCAAGACCCAGGAAAATGAAAAAGCCGCCGCTATCGGTAACAGCCGTGATCAGCACGCTGGAGCCCGTGGCGGGATCGCGACCCAATCTGTAGAGGGTTAGCGGTATTAGCACCCCCAGTAGTGCGGCCAGCAGCAAATTGAGCATCATTGCCAATGTCATAACAAGACTGAGAGCCATGCTGTGGTAAATAAAATAGGCAAATAAACCCACCACTCCTCCCCACACCAGGCCATTTACCGCACTCACCGCCAACTCCTTGGCGAATAGCGTACGCGCATTGCTGACATTGACTTGTCCTAACGCGAGCGCTCGTACAATCATGGTGATGGTCTGATTGCCGGAGTTGCCGCCAATGCCGGCGATAATGGGCATCAAGGCAGCCAGCGCCACCAGTTTTTCGATCGAATCCTCGAATATGCCGATGACGCGCGATGCAATGAATGCCGTTACCAGATTGATCGCAAGCCATGTCCAGCGGTTCTTAAAACTCTTCCATACGGGGGCGAACAAATCCTCCTCTTGCAATAAGCCGGCGAGACTCAGCGCTTCGCTTTCCGACTCCTCGCGAATGAAATCCATCACCGCATTCACTGTCACGCGTCCCACCAGCTTATCCTCAGCGCCAACCACCGCGGCCGATACAAGGTCGTAACGCTCGAACGCCTGGGCCGCTTCGTGCGCCTTTTCATTCGGGTAAAGCATCACCATCTGCCTTGACATCACTGAGCCAACTTGCCCGTTTGGATCGCTCACGAGCAAGCGGTTGATCGGAAGCACGCCTCTGAGATGTTCGTTGCGATCTACTACGAACAGTTGATCGGTATGATCCGGCAACTCATCCAGCCGGCGCAAATAGCGCAGCACCACTTCCAGTGTTACGTCCTCGCGGATAGTAACCACGTCAAAATCCATCAACGCCCCCACGGAATCTTCGGGGTAGGACATCGCGGCGCGTAACTTCTCTCGCTCCTCCATGGGAAGCGACTGGAACACATCATCAAGAATATACTGCGGAAGATCAGGCGCCAGATCGGCGATTTCATCCGCGTCCAGCTGCTCGGCTGCGGCCAGCATTTCGCCGCTGTTCATGGTGGCGATCAGCGTTTCGCGCACCGCATCGGAAACCTCCAACAGAATTTCACCGTCTCGCTCAGCCTTGACCAGATCCCAGATCAAGAGACGATCTTCAAGCGGCATGGCCTCCAGGATGTAAGCAACGTCGGCAGGATGCAGCTTGTCGAGAAGTTTTTGCAGTTCCGCCAAGTTCTGCTTATGCACCAACGCTTCCACCAGATCATGACGCGGCATTTGCTGCGTATGCACGAGGCCTTCCACCAGCTTATGCTTGTGCAACAGATGGAGCACCCGTTGCAAATGCTCTTGCACGTTGTCTGTTTCCCTGAGGTGGTTTGCTTTTGTCATGGCGGATAGCCTTTGGAAACCTCTGCACAAGCCGAGCGCGGACGCAACGGCAGCCCTATGATGGAGTATGCGCTGGCCGCGCAACACCATTTTTCTTCGCAGACGCCTGAAGCGGATTATCTCCCCGCAACCGCTATTCCTCTCGGAGTGCGATTAAAAAGGGCTTCACCGCCGTATTGCGCGCCTGATACCGCTATTAAGATAATTAAGGCGAGTTAGGTCTTCGCGAGTGATCGGCCAGCATGTCGGATTTTACCAGCAGGCCGCTCCGCTAGAGCTTGTTCCCGTTTCCCCGGACGAGATAGGATTGTCTGATTGTCGGAAAACGAGGGCAGGTATTATGACAGGGAGGGGAGCGAACTCAAAGCGGGTATTCGGGGAGTGTGGACGAACCGAAATGTCAGGGAACGGTTGCCGACGGCATTCGCCTAAGAATGATTCCGGTTTTCTTCAACAACCAGGGCGTGTTGCGATTAAGGTCATAAAACCGGGGATTGGGAATCATGGCGGCAAGACGAGCGGATTGTTCCGCGCTGAGGGAAGATGCTGAAACGCCGTAATAATAGCGGGTGGCCGCCTCCGCACCAAAGACGCCGTTGCCCCATTCAATCACGTTCAGATAGATCTCTAGTATTCTTCGTTTGGACATTACTTTTTCCAGCATAAAGGTGATAACGGCCTCCTGGAGTTTGCGCCCAGGGGTCTTCTCTCCGGAAAGGAACAGATTTTTGGCGAGTTGCTGACTGATGGTTGAACCACCCGCAACTACGCGGCCTTTTTGTAGGTTTTTCTGGTAGGCTTTTTGCATGGCATCGAAATCAAAACCTTCGTGGTCCGGGAACTTGCCATCCTCGGCCGCGATAACCGCTCGCTTGAGGCTTTGCGCTATCTGCTCGTAGGGTACCCAGCGCACGCGTAACATCGCCGCGGGATTTTTCTGTTGTAGCGAACCCAACCGGTCGCGCATAAAAGCGGTGCTGGAAGGGTTGTAAGCGTTCCAGTAAACCACGTGGCCAAATATCCACAGCTGGTAAGCCAGAACCGCTGCCAGGAAAAGGAGAAAGAGACGCAGAAACCAACGCTTGAGGAATCGCACGCTTCAGACTATCTCGGCTGAGATCTGAGCATCTCGATGACCGGAGCCGTTTTTGGCCTGATCCCCCGCCATATGAAAAAGGATTCGGCCGCTTGCTCAATCAGCATGCCCAGGCCATCAACAAATCGCGCCGCGCCCTGCTCCTGCGCGAATTGCAGAAACGGCGTATGCCCGGTCCCGTACATCATGTCATACGCCAGGGCGCCTTCGGCGAAGATACCCGACGGCAGAGCAGGCAATTGCCCCTTGAGGCTGGCGGAGGTGGAGTTGATGACAAGATCAAACTGCTGGCCTCGAAGATCGGCATAATCGCACGACATTACCGCTCCGTAGCGGGAAAACCGTTCCTGCAACTCGTTCCCTCTCGGCCGACTACGATTTACGATCATGAGCATGCGTGGCTGGTGTTGCAGCAACGGCAGCAATACTCCCCGAGCAGCTCCACCCGCTCCCATGAGCAGAATCCGGGCCGCGCGGAGCGGAAATTGCAGGTTGCCTGAGATGTCGCGTACCAACCCCGCGCCGTCGGTATTATCGCCCAGAATAAAGTTATAACCGAATGCAAGCGTGTTAACCGCCTGCGCAGCCTCGGCTCGCTCGGTCAGCCGATCGGCGAGCTTGCAGGCTTCCAGCTTGAATGGAACGGTCACATTCAAGCCTTTTCCGCCACGCTGCGCGAAACTTGCAACAGTAGCTGAGAAGGCATGCTCCGGAGCAAGTATCGCCTCGTAACGCATGCTCTGACCGGTTTGCCGTGCGAATGCCGCATGGATCAGCGGCGACTTGCTGTGAGCCACGGGGTTGCCGATAACGGCATAGAGGTCAACATTATTCAACGTACAAGAAGCTTCTGAATAAGTCGTCGATGCGCTTGCCCTGCTGGGCATAATCGCCCAGCATCGGAATTCAGTTTTCCTGCGGGAACGTCAGACTGGGCCAAGGACATTCTGCGCGCTCCGACCCGGCGATACGGCGGTCATTCACTCGCCAGTTGATCGGCGCGGGTAAATACCCAGGTGCGGGTAATATGCAGAACGTCGATATCGCGGCTGATGTCAGGCGGAAACGGAGCGAATCCGTTTTGCCCGGCCAGTTTTACAATCCGCACCGCTGCTTCATCCAGCATCTTTTTTCCCGACGGCCGGTTGATCTCGACCGATTCCAGGCCACCATCAGACTTTATACCCACGGTCAGCTGCAGGCTTCCATAAAGCTTCTCTCGTTTGGCTGCCTCAGGGTAGTTAAGATTCCCGATGCGTTCCACTTTGAGGCGCCAATCCTCAACGTAACGCGCAAAGCGGTAGTCCTGGGTGCGCGCCCCGATGAATTTGCGTTTGGGCGGCTTTTGGTAGGCGTCATAGCCACGGGAAGCCTGGGCTTCCAGCCGGGCGATCTCAAGGCTGCGCTGAACCAGATCAGTCGCATCGCCGATGTTCTGGTTCTGTTCCGGCTGAACCGCAAAGGGATCAGATGGGTACGTCCTCTCTTCGCTATCGGGCGCAGTAATCTGTTGCTGCGCTTCCTGTTCAAATTGTTCCGTTTCTTGCCAGGCTGACTCCCCGTCCACCATGCGTTTGTGCTGTGGAGCGGACGGAAAAGGCATTTTGGTACCGCTGCTGCGATCAGGATTGACCCTGCCATTCAGATTGGCCTGCGCGTTGCCCTTATTAGGTCTTGAGATCGAATTTCGGTTTATCAGCACCACCTCCAGCGGGAGAGCGGCGTGCTCATTCTTTGTCGATGGAAACTGGAAATTGACACCGAACAACACTATGGCGTGCAGAATAACTGACAGGAATATTGCCACGTTCAGGCGCGACGACGTCCCGAACATCCCGCCAGGGGGTATCTGGGAACCAGGGCCGGAGATGGTGGGGACAGCGCTCAAATCTGAAAGGAGTACGCGAATCAGGCGGTAGAAGTGCCGTCATTGTAAACAATAACCGCCCGCCCGTCACAGCAACTCGCCCATTTATGACTGCAATTTCCGCAGGAATTTGGCGTGGAAGGTGAGTTCCAGCAAGTCGATCTGGGAAACCTCTATTTCAATATTCGTTTCCGGAGGCAGCTCAGGGAGCGAGGATACGCGTGCAACCAGCGGCAACCGATCGAATCTGACCAGATTTTCTTTCAATACCTGTCCGCTCATCGCCACGACGTTTTCCTGCAATAGCCAGCGCAAGCACCAATAGCGTTCCATGCTGCGCTGAAAATCCCCATATATGTCGTATGCGAGCTCAAAATCGCGCATGGATGTTTTCAAACTTTCGCAATCTCTTGCGTAAGGCGGCGGTTCTCCACGCAAAAGGGCAACCAGTTGGCGCTGATTGATGAAATCGACGTAACGGCGCATGGGAGAGCTGATCCAGGCATATTGAGCAACCCCCAGACCCTGATGAGGCGCAGGAGAAGTGCTCATCCTCACCTTTCCGTTACCCTGGCTGCGATAGATGCCGACGATGCTGTGGTTCGCGAGTTCCCTGCCCCATTCGGAATTCACATAAATCATCAGCTCCGACACCACCTTATCCATCGGCGACCCACGCCGGCGTTGGCCGATTGCAATACGGTCATTCGTAACACTGAAATTGTAATCGATCTTTTCGTTATTGCTGTCGTTGGCCTTTCCGCGTGTGGCCTCCATCTTGCACGCAAATTTCCATAACGTGAACAATTCCTTGCCGAAAGGGTGATCGACGTTACCGCTTGCCAGACTCGATTCGTTGAAGTGCTCCTCCAAAGTGTCGTGTCTCAGGTTGGCGGCCACTCTCACCTGTTCGATGCGGCTGTTTGTCGAGATGATCGTAAAGTCGTCCGCCACGTCCAGATACATCGAAAGCGCCGGACACACCCTCTGTTCGCACAGCGTATAATGCTGTATCACGGCTTCGGGCAGCATGGTGATCTTGTAGCCAGGGAGATACACTGTGGACAGACGCTGTGCCGCTGCTGCATCCAGCGGCGAGCCTGGGGGAATACCCAATGTCGGGATCGCAATATGAATACCGATACGGAAGCTGCCTAAAGTCAGCGGCGTGACGGAAAACGCATCGTCAATCTCGGTTGTGGTGACATCATCTATGCTGAATGCCATCACATCCGAAACTGGTAAATCGACCGGATCGATCAACTCGCCGGCATCGACGCTTCCAAAGCCCGTGCCTGCGGGAAAATGCTCAAGCAGAAAACGGTTGAGATGATAGTCATGCGTAGAAGGTATTGCCCCACACTTCTCAAGCAGTTGGGAAACGCTCAGCTTGGTTGAGGCGCAAGCTGTTTCGAGCGCCTTCCACTCGACTGTATTCTTGTCGGGCCGGTAAAGCAGATTGAAAAGCGCTGGCTTGAATTCTTCTGGTAGCGTAAATTTTTCCAGGAGCTCGATATAGCGCGCCTGCTGTTCCGCCTGCCGGCGTTTTTTTTCCTGACTCGCAAGCGCTGCTTCAAGTGCTTTGGGTGGTGCAGCCTTATATCTCCCGCGTCCCTTCTTATAAAAATACATGGGCGCACTATGTAGCCGGATCAACACCGCCGCTGCTTCCTCAGGCGTCGCTGCGTGACCAAAATAATCCGCAGCCAGCGTATCGCTGGCGAACTCCGCTTCACTCTCGCAGCACTCCCAAAGAAAATTCGGGTCCAGATTCTCCGCGGTTTTTTGCGCAACATCCATAAACTCTGACAGAGATGGTGCGTCAAAGCGCAGCAGCACCGAAGCCGCTTTTATTTTTGCGCGCTTGCCGTGTGGCGCCTCTACGTGAAGCGACGTCGTATTGTCGGCGAGGACCGAACCTACTTTAAAAGTGCCTTCCTCTTCGTAAAAAACGTTCAATGTTAGGAGAGCCTACGAATTAAGAAACAAGTTTCGGGAACTGCCGGTTGCACACAGATGACCACATACCGCAAAGTGCGGGCCCTGCGCGCCGGGATACGAGCGCGCTTGTGAACTGCGCTAGCTGACCGCAACCCTTCCTATGAGTTTTTGCTACAGGTGAAACTTCGTGATTCATGGCAGTAAAACCGTACACCCGCTCGGTCCAGGAATCCGGGTTTTGGCGGGACCGTTTACCGCCGCCTAAAATTATAGCCTGAACCCGTCCTCCGCAGGACGAGCCTGGAACCGGATAAACGCTTTAGTACAAGACCGGGAAGCTTGCCCATGCCCATCACGCATGTCGGTTGCATCTGGCGATACGAATGCCGGAGCGGAGGAAATTTCCCCTCGTTGGAGTGTAACGACGGTTAAAAGTTTTCCCTCTGCTTCAGATTTGTGCCTTCCCGACCGTAGGTTAAACAGGCTCGTTGCATCTGCGCGTAACATTCGGTACTTCTCTCGCCGCTGATGCAAAATCGCCCCCTTGTAGCGGCTTTTCAGCACTGGTTGTTACCGGCCAGTCGAGTCGAGCGAGACGTCAGGTCCAGCTTGAATCTCAACAGTAAATTTCGTTAGCTGCCTGGTTTTGGCGGGGAATCCACTATAATGAATGGAATAGGAACCATGCTCTTGCTCATCTTTAATCATCTCGGTCAGAAGGGGGTCGCTTTGAAACAGTGTTTCGTCGCGTCGGAAAACCGGCGCGTATTCCTTGTTCCTTTATTATTTGTTGTCATCGCCCTCCTGCCCGCGTGCGCATCGCTTGACACTGATCCGGACCGGGGCGCAACAACGGTGAAGCAGGATATCTTTGGCGATCACTTTGGCACAGTGGAGTATCTCCCACAGAACTGGAAGCCTGCGGACAGTTTATGGTTCTATACCGTAACGCAGGGATCGAACATGCTGCCCTACGATTTCTTCATGGTACTGGAGAAAAAAGGCGATTCCGAGCCGTTTCGATCCAACGACAACATGAATCGCTACCGGTATCTTCCGCAAAAACCGACTTCGAGCAACCCGGACGGACTACCAGTCGGATTCGTTAAAGACACCTACAAAGGCAATGATTATATCGGTCTGACATGCGCTGCCTGTCATACCACCCAGATAAATTATCAGGGAAAAGGTATCCGTATTGATGGGGGACCGGCAGGCGCGGATATGGAAACCTTCATGGCCGATATGGTACGCGCCTTGAAAGCAACGCTGGAAAATGACGGTGCGCGTGAGCGATTCGTGAAAAATGTAATGGCACGGGGGGCATACAAAACTGAAGCCGACGTCAACGCCGACCTCAGGAAATATACCGACCGCCTAGCCAATTACATCACCATAAACTACAGTACGACCCACTACGGATACGCACGGCTGGACGCCTTCGGACGCATTTACAATCGGGTGCTGGAGCACATCATTACGGCAAGAGAGCTGCGAGAGCTGTTGCGCGACCCACGAATAGTCAGGCCAGGGGCGATAAGTCAGGAGGAATTGGAGACGATATTGGGCCCTGACGGCGACAACATCCTTACTGGAGCCGAGCGCGATCAAATCCTGGCCAACCTTTTGAAGACTTTGGGCAAGAATAATGAGTGGGAATCGCTCGGACGCCTGAGAAAGAAGCTGTTCAACGCACCCAATGCACCGGTCAGCTACCCCTTCCTGTGGGACACGCCTCAGCATGATTACGTCCAATGGAACGGGTTGACTGAAAATTCGGGTTTGAAAGCAATTGGACGCAATGCCGGGGAAGCGATCGGCGTTTTCGGTACGCTGGACTGGTCGGAACGCAAGGGATTCTCGATATCCTCTCTCGTCGCCGGAACGGGTTTCTACGGAAACCATATCAGCTATAAATCATCAGTCAATGTCCTTAATCTTCGTCGTATCGAATCACGCCTGTGGCAGTTGCAATCGCCGGTCTGGCCGGAGCATATACTTCCACCAGTCGACAAGACTCTTCTCGCGAATGGCAGATCGCTGTTCAACAAACATTGCGTGAGCTGCCACACGCGAATTGTGCGGGACGACCCGGACCGACGTGTCGTGGCACACATGGCGCGAGCCACCGACACGGGGACGGACGCCCAAATGGCTGAAAACAGCGTAAATTACCAGGGTTTCTCCGGTATCTTGCGCAACCAGTATGTAAACGTCAGTGTCGGCGATATCCTGATCGACCGCCGGGCACCGGTTTCAGCGCTGCTGACCCGGGTTACTCAGGGTGTCATCGCAACCCCGGAACCCGATAAGTGGTTTCTACAGCGTTGGATCGAGTGGGCCTACAATCTGTCGACCGGTTATCGCGACAATAAAATCAAGGCTTCCATCAAGCACGGTGATTACGATCCGGATACCACCGCCAATCCCGTCGCATCGCTCAAATCGTATAAATCCCGGCCGCTGAATGGCATCTGGGCAACGGCACCCTATTTGCATAACGGGTCCGTTCCAACCCTCTATGATTTATTGCTAC
Organism: Nitrosospira sp. Nsp14; assembly: GCF_900113575.1. Classification (GTDB taxonomy): domain Bacteria; phylum Pseudomonadota; class Gammaproteobacteria; order Burkholderiales; family Nitrosomonadaceae; genus Nitrosospira. Next base: position 23,058 of record NZ_FOPV01000015.1, on the reverse strand, counting down.
CGAAGAAACGTCCGGGCGACCCGGAAGGCGGAGAGTACCGTCCTGACGAGTTTGAAGTCGGTTCGCGCGAATTCGACCCCGTGAAAGTCGGCTTCAAGAGTAGCGGTTATGGCGGCTTTGTCTTTAATACCAAAGGGATCAAGGACGATAAAGGTGGCTATACGAAAGGAAATAGCAACGCCGGCCATGAATACGGGGCGAGGCGCCTCGCCAATGAGGCTGATGGGCTGGTGGATCAAAAAATCAAAGATCAGTGTGCCGACGAAACCATCAAGGATCAGGATTTGGACGCATCCATTAAAGACAAGTGCCTGTACCCCATGTCAAGGGAGGAGCGCCTGGATCTGCTCGAGTATTTGAAAACGCTATGATTCCGATTAATTTGATTCTGTTTCGACTACCATAACAAAGTTAATAGGGAGCCACCGATGAGCACAGCCAGTTACCTGGAGCAGTACGACGCCGCTGCCGATACAGAAAAATCATATCTCGCGCGGCGCTGGATTGATACCGAACCTCTACCATTTTTCAAGGAATTACGCCAAAAACGTCCCATTCTCGTGACGCCGAAATTTACCCTGGTCACGCGTTTCGACGAGGTCAGGGAAGTGCTGAGCATGCCCAAGGTATTCACGGTGCAGCCATATGCTCCAAAGATGGCCGATTACCTGATGATGCATGACGACGACGCGCTGCACACACGCGAGAAATCCCTCATGCAGTCCATGCTGAATCGCGACGATCTCCCAAAAGTGCGAGAAATGGTCGCGAATGTCTCAAGGGAGATACTTGACAATGCCAGCGGCAATATCGAGTTGGTGAACAGCTATTGCCGCATGGTGCCGGCAACGCTGGTGCGGGAATATTTCGGACTTACCGGAGCGAAACGCCGCGATTTGATCGAGTGGTCGTACTGGAATCAGGTCGACACTTTTCACAATCAGCCCTTCGATTTGCTACCCCCCGAGAAGTCGCAGTACATTATCGACAAGCATAACGAAACTTCAAAAGAACTGGGTAAATTCATTGTCGAGCTTATCGCCCGCCGCACCCTGCAAGTCAAGGCGGAGGAACTTACCTTCTCTACCTTGGTGCGTCTCGATGACGATATCGTCACCAGAATGTTGCGGACCGATTTTCCGAAACAGATGGATTTCGATATAAAGCGCCTGGGACTGAATGCGGGCGGTCTATTGATCGGCGCTATCGAGACCACTGCGCAAGCGGTTGCACAGGTCGTGCAGTATCTGCTGGATCGGCCGGAATGGGTGGCCAAGGCAAAAACTGCCGCACAAGCGCAATCGTCCGCAGAATTCGATGGCTACGTATGGGAAGCTCTGCGTTTTGTGCCTATCACGCCGTACTTATTTCGTACCACCGCGAGCGATTATGCGGTGGCCAAAGGAACCGATCATGAAACAGTGCTGCGTACCGGTAGCCATGTTCTGCCCGTCACGCTATCTGCCATGTTCGATGAGCGCGCGTTCGACAAGCCCGACGAATTCATGCCGCAGCGCAACTGGTATAACTACTTTCATTTCGGTTTCGGTAGTCATGAATGCCTGGGCCGGTACGTCGGCCGGGAAATGATCCCCGAAATGGTGCGCCAAGTCCTTGTGAGGGAAGGTATCAAGCCAAAGGCCCCGATCGATTACAAGGCGGGCCCCTTCCCCGAACAGTACGATCTTTCCTGGACGACGCAATAAAGCAGCATCGGTCCTGATCCGGCGGGGTTTGACCGGCGATCGGCATGGCCGGGAATGCGCTACGCTTACCCGGCTATTTCTTTTATTTTGCACCCGCCGCCTTAAGAAGCTGCACGAGATTTTGGTGACGATACTTGGATGCCAGCATCAGCGCGGTCGCGCCGTTACCGGCCTTGGCATTTACATCCGCCTTGCCTGCCATCAACGCGTGCGCGACGCCCACATGTCCAATCTGCGACGCCAGCATTAGCGCAGTCGCGCCGTTCTCCAGCCGCGCGTCCACATCGGCTCCCGCAGCAAGCAGCATCCGCACGGCCGCCGCTTGTCCTTCCTGCGAGGCTTGCATCAGGACCGTGATGCCATCGTTTCGTCTGGCATTCACATCCGCCTTGGCGGCAATTAACTCTTTTATCACGTCGACGTGGCCGTTCTGCGCTGCCCGCATCAAGGCGGTGGTACCGTTGCTGGTCTTGGCGTTCACATCAGCTTTGCCGTCGAGTAGTGCCCGCACCACCTCTTCATAGCCACTCTGCGACCCCGCCACTAACGCGGTGGTGCCATCGTCCCCCCTGGCATTTACATCAACCTTGGTAGCAAGCAGCACCTTGACCCGCGCGAGGTTGCCGTTCCCCGCCGCAGCGATGAGCTCGCTGCCCCCCATATTCGCCCAGGTGCTTGGGGAAGCAAGGAATAACGCCACCAGCGCACTCAAAACACGTGTATGTATCAGTAGTCTGGTCACTTCAGTCTCCTTTACTTGATAGTTTCCTGTTATTCTTGTCCGCCTGCTGATTGGCCTCAGCCTCGGCCTCGGCTTCCGCTCAGCGCGGCAACTTGGATCGCAGTTGGCCCTGTCCGCCGTCTCGCTGCTGCAACATGGGCACGCGGCCCATCAGTTCACGAAAAAAACGTCGGGGACAATCCCGCTGAACCATCTGAATTTGCTGGGCTCAAACCTCAGGCTGACTGTGTCAAGCCGAACATCAGGCCAGAGAAAACCGTAATACCCGCCGATTATATTGCGTCCAAGATCGCTCGATCTGACCAACCCCTTCTGAGGAGATTCAATGCGTAAAATCCTTCTTTCGATATCGTTGTTACTGGCAGCGTCGTCAGCAAGCTCAGCAGAAAGTGGGACAATACGCCCCGGGTTGTGGGAGCTGACAACCACATCACTTTTGTTGGCACTGGTACCACAGATCCCCGCCGATACGATGCAAAAACTGACCAGTCTGGCCAAGCAACACGGCTTCGACATGCCTCAAGTCCAGAATGGAGCAGCCAAGTCTAAAGTCTGCATCACTCCGGAGATGACCGAGCAGGAAATCCCCGCCTACTTTCATCAGACGCAATTAGGGTGTAGCGCTCAAAACACAACCCGGACCGGAAGCATATATCGAACGGAACTGGTGTGTGCGAACGCTCAGTTCAAGGGTAACGGGACAGCGGAGGGAACATTTGCCAGCCCCGAGAGCTTCTCCGGACAAACCCAATTTAACGGTGTCTTCCAGGGAAACCCGTTCGACGAGCACGCAGACGTAACTGGCCGATGGGTTAGCGCAAGCTGTAGCCCCGTCAAAGCCGCGTACTGAGGCATTCGAACTTACTAAATAACGGGCTGTTCATCCACCGCGCCTTTTTAACACCACTGAGGAGAAAGCCCCGAGTCTTCGCCGATACTTTACCACTACCCCAGCGAACTCATTCGCATCCGATGCCTCACCGCCCCACCGGGTCATGCTCGTCCGCCGCCACCCTGTCCATGGCCACAAGCAACCGGTCATGGAGGCCTCCAAATGCGCCGTTACTCATGACAAGCACGTGATCGCCGGGCTGGGCAGTAGTGGTAATGGCTGCGGTCAGTTGATCCAGGTTGTCATAGACTTGAGCTCTCTTGCCTAAGGGACCTAGCGCTCCCCCCGCATCCCAACCAAGATGTGCGTTATAGCAAAACACTTGGTCCGCTGCCACGAGGCTATCCGCCAGACTGTCTTTCCAAACGCCCATTTTCATCGTGTTCGAGCGAGGTTCCAGCACGGCAATGATGCGCGCACCCTTCACTTTGCTTCGCAAGCCATCAAGAGTGGTTCGAATTGCTGTCGGGTGATGGGCAAAATCGTCATATACCGTGACGCCGTTCCTGATGCCGCGGACTTCCATGCGCCGCTTGACGTTCTTGAACTCTCTCAGCGCCTCGATACCGACGTTGACCGGCACGCCAGCGTGACGCGCAGCCGCCAGCGCCGCCAGCCCATTCATGAGATTGTGTTCCCCGAGTAGATCCCAGCGTAATAATCCCTGAGGATTGCCCTTGAAATGGATGGAGATCCCGGCATCGGGCAAAACCTTTCCTTCCCAGCCGTTTGCAACCCCTACCGGTTCGACCGGGGTCCAGCACCCCCGAGCCAATACCCGCTGTAAGCTTTCCTCGCGCCCATTGGCGACGATCAGGCCGCCCCCGGGAATGATGCGCACGAAATAGTGGAACTGCTGTTCAATCGCTGCAAGACTGTCGAAGATGTCGGCGTGATCAAATTCCAGGTTATTAAGAATCGCGGTTCTGGGCCGGAAATGTACAAACTTGGAGCGTTTGTCGAAGAAAGCAGTGTCGTATTCGTCGGCTTCAATGACGAAAAAGCTGGAACTGCCCAGTCTGGCTGATAGCCCAAAGTTCTCAGGAATGCCGCCGATCAGGAATCCCGGAGCCATCCGTGCGTATTCGAGTATCCACGCAAGCATGGACGTGGTGGTTGTCTTTCCATGGGTGCCGGCGACCGCTAACACCCATTTGTCGCGTAGCACGTTCTCCGCAAGCCACTGTGGGCCTGAAACATAGGGAAGGTTAAGGTTAAGGATCTGCTCCATGAGCGGATTGCCACGGGTCACGACATTGCCCACCACGAACAGATCCGGGTTGAGCTTGGTTTGGTCAGGCGAAAACCCTTCCGTCAACTGAATCCCCTGAGACCTCAGCTGGGTACTCATCGGCGGATAGACCCCGGTGTCGCAGCCGGTTACTTTATGGCCGGCCTCACGCGCGATGGCGGCGATACCGCCCATGAAGGTGCCGCAAATTCCAAGTATATGAATATGCAAACCTCAACTCCTACTGGGCGCTAGCAACATTCTACGGTTAAAATTAAGTTTAACTGCACACAACCGTGCGTATAGTTTGGCTTCCGTTTTTTGTTACACTTACGGCTTTGTTCGGCCTCAGCCTACCATTTGGCCAAGCTGGGCAACAAGCCCCCATGAAAGGCACCCTCGATTTCTGCAAAACCGGAGCCGATGCGCTACGTGCCGCCATGCCTACATACCGGTGACGCGAGACCTACCAATCTGAAAACGGCGATGCGCCCGGGCCGAGATGGCGCCCTTTTCCGGATACCTCTCCTCACATGAAATCGCGTTTCTCCCGCCCGATTTGCTGGTTTGTTTTTCTTTTTTGCCTTGCATGCAATGCGCGCGCCGACAACACATCATCCGCATCGCGGCAAAAATCGGAGCGTGCGACGACCCCGCCGACCCAGGCCCAGGGTAACGAGAATAAACCGGTCGTCGTCGACACCGAGCGCATTCGCGGCCATCATGAATATGAGGCCCAGGTCCCGAGCGGAGCCGAATTACGCGGCGCGCCGGTTAACTCAGCCGGTCACCCCCCGGATGGAGGTGGGCACTCCCAACCCAGGCGGAACTATACACCATCGGGGGCGGCAAAAACGGGTGGACCTGCCGCAGCTTCTAAAGTTGAATCCGGGAACAAGGAAAACCAGCCCGGGCTCACCGGGACCGAGGGTATAGCAGGGCCACACGCCGTGCAGGAACTTGAACCTCAGCTACGTCCGGGCGCGACTTCACCCGGGGGTATTGCATTGCCCACGGTCAAGGATGGAAGCAAGATGGCGGTTGAGGGCGGCGGTAAACCAGGATTTGCCGAAGCCGAGCACATCCGCGGGCATCTTGAACAGCCAGGCGAAATGAAGCTGCGCCTGGGGGGAGAAGTCGAGCCGGGTACCGACCTGAAAGTGGCCGCGCCCGCCCCAGAAAAGGTAAGTCCGAAAAGCAGGCCCGTGTTCGTGGCTGCCGACCGTCTGCAAGGCCACTCCGACAGGGAAGTGGAGGCGATCGGCAGGGCTGAGTTGAACAACGGCGAACAGTTCATCACTGCTGACCGCTTGAAATACCGTCAGGACACGGAAGATGCGGAAGCTGAAGGCGGGGTCCGTGTGGAGCAGCGTGGAGACATACTGGAGGGCTCCCGGCTCAAGTTCAATCTGGCCAGCAAAACCGGGGAACTCAGCCAGCCAAGATACCAACTGAAGGACGCGAGCAGCAGGGGCTACGCCGATATGCTCATGTTCGAAGGGGATAATCATTACCGTTTCCGGCAAACCACCTACACCACGTGCCCCGCAGGCGACGACGACTGGCTCCTGAACGTCGCAGACCTGCAACTCGACCATAATAAGAAAGTGGGAACTGCGCGAAACGTTAAACTCACGTTCAAGGACGTGCCTATTTTATATACACCTTGGATGAATTTCTCGTACAGCGGTGAGCGTAAATCCGGTTTGCTTGCCCCTGTATACGGCACCAACGTGAGAACCGGGCTCGAAGCGACAGTGCCGTTCTACTGGAACATTGCACCCAACTATGACGCCACCATTTCTGCGCGCATGATGTCGAAGCGCGGCATCTCGATCAATAACGAATTCCGCTATCTGGGGGAAAAATGGAGCGGCGCGGTTCTTGGCGACATACTGCCCAATGACTGGGAGACGCAAACGACCCGCTGGCGCACCTCGGTTGCACATGATCACAATTTTGGTGCCGGCTTTGCCGGCCGCTTCGACTACAACCGGGTTTCCGACGATGCCTATTTCCGCGATCTCGGCAACAACCTGAATCTCACCTCACGGACCAACCTGTTGCAACAGGGTGTGGTTACGTATAACCGCGCTCTCGGCGAAGATGGGACGCTGAACGTTACTTCCCTTGTGCAAAGCTTCCAGACTATCCAGGATCCGCTAGCCCCCATCGTGCCTCCCTACAAGCGCTTGCCGCAAGTGGCGATGATCGCGAATAAATCCGACGTTTTAGGCATGGATCTGAATTTCATCGGCAACTGGTCAAATTTTTCCCATCCCACTATGGTAGGCGGTCAACGGGTGGTTCTCTATCCCAGCGTCAGCTACCCGATGCGCACTGCATTTGGCTATGTAACGCCGAAGGTGGGAATACACCATACCCGATATATCCTGGACGACAGCGCGCCCGATTCGAACCTCAATCGTACCTTGCCCATCGTCAGCCTGGACAGTGGTATCGTGTTTGACCGCCAGATGGGCCTTGGCGGCGAACGGTTCACGCAAACAATTGAGCCGCGGCTTTTCTACGTATATGTGCCATTCCACGACCAGACTAATCTGCCTAACTTTGACTCGGCCAAAACGGACTTCAGCTTCGCGCAGATGCTGAACGAAAACCGATTCAGCGGCCACGACCGTATCAACGATGCGAATCAGCTCACCTTCGCGCTTACCTCGCGCCTGATCGAATCGGGCACAGGCAGGGAACGCCTGCGGCTTGCCGTCGGCCAGCAAATAAGCTTTATTGATCGGCGCGTAACACTGGACGCACCTGAAACGATCAACCGCAGACCGGATTTCGTTGCTGCAGTGACCGGGTTTCTCACGCCCACAATCAGCACCGACGCAAGCGTCCAATTCGATCAGACCAGGTTTATGGCTGACGTGGTACGTTCTGGCTTGAGCTATCGTCCGGAGCCTGGCCGGGTCATCAACGTGGGTTACCGGTTTACCCGTGACGTGCTGCATCAGGTAGATGCCTCGAGCCAATGGCGATGGTCGGAAAGATGGCAGACAGTCGCGCGCATCAATTACTCCTTACAGGATCAGAGAATTCTGGAAGGACTGGCGGGACTTGAGTATAATGCCTGTTGCTGGTCGCTGCGGTTTGTGCTCCAGCATCTCACGACCGCCACACAGAGAACGACCACCGCGGCTTTCTTGCAACTCGAGTTAAACGGCTTGATGCAAATCGGCTCCAACCCGCTGCATGTGTTGCAACGCAGTATTCCCGGCTATGTCAGAACCGGCAGTCAGGGAAGCACTCTGCTCGAAGGTCCATAGAAACTTATCCCATCTCCTCGTTCCTCTGCTCAACGCTTATTCACATGGGCAAAAAATTCTGGTTAAGTCCTCCTGTCCTGCTGGTCATACTGACCTGGGGGATGGCGCTTGCGCAACAGCCCGCTCATTCGGGCAGCGTCAGGACGATAGACCATATCGTAGCAGTCGTGAATGAGAGTGTGATCACGCGCCACGAGCTGGACGAAATGCTCAGGGCCATGGTAAAGCAGTTGCAGAAACAGGGGGTCCAGCCGCCCCCGCCCGCAGTACTCGAGAAGCAGATGCTCGAGCGCATCATTTTGAACCAGGTCCAGTTACAGCTGGCCAAGGAAACCGGATTGACCGTGGCCGACGATGAGCTCGACCAGACCCTGCGCCGCATCGCTCAGGAAAACAAGATGACGCTGCATGAGTTTCACAACGCACTGGAGCATGACGGGGTCAGTTTCAACAAGTTCCGGAGCGAAATACGCGATGAGATAATTTTGGTTCGGCTTAAGGAACGGGAGGTCACCAACCGGGTTAGCGTGACGGAGGGAGAGGTGGATAATTTTCTGCACACCCAGGAATCGTCTCCCACGCAGAATGAGGAATATCGCATCGCCCACATTCTGGTCATGGTGCCAGACCAGGCAAGTTCTTCCCAATTGCAGACGAGGCGGGAGCGGGCAGAAGCTGCACTGGCGCGCCTGAATAACGGGGTCGAGTTTGCGCAAGTAGCGGCCGAATTCTCGGACGCGCCGGATGCGATGGCGGGAGGCCTGCTTGAGTGGCGGCCCGCGGCACAGTTGACGAAGATTTTTGCCGACGTGCTGACACCAATGAAGGCGGGGGAAGTGACTCCAATCATTCAAAGTGCGAGCGGTTTCCATATTCTCAAGCTTGTGGACCGCCGCAGCCAGAACGAAGCCGTAACGATGGTGGATCAGACCCACGCGCGCCATATACTTGTCAAGATCAGCGAACTTACCTCGGAAACAGACGCCCAGCGCCGTGTAACAGAGTTGAAGGAAAGGCTGGACAATGGCGCGAAGTTCGAGGAATTGGCCAAGGCCCATTCCGAAGATGCGAGCGCGCCCACCGGAGGCGACCTGGGCTGGCTCTCTCCCGGCGACACAGTGCCCGAATTTGATCACGCCATGCGCGCGCTTCAACCCGGTGAAATCAGTAAGCCTGTCCAGTCGCCATTCGGCTGGCACTTGATACAGGTTGTGGAGCGCCGAACCCAGGATGTAAGCCAGGAGCGGCAGCGGCAAGCGGCGCGTCAGGCTATCCGCGCGCGTAAAGCTGATGCAGCTTTTCAGGAATGGCTGCAAAGGCTACGCGACCGCGCCTATGTCGAATACCGGCTTGAGGAAGGTTAGGATTGAGCGACTCTTGAATAGCATGTCGGGGAGCCAGTCGGCCAAAGACCAAAGGTTCGCTCTCACTACGGGCGAGCCGGCTGGAATTGGTGTGGATCTGTGCGTACAAATCGCGCAACTTGATTTGCCTTTTAACCCGGTCGTGCTTGGCGACCGCGAACTGTTGCGCGCTCGCGCGCGCTTACTGCACCTCCCGCTGGAAATATCCGCTTACGCCCCCGCCGCAGGACGCGGGCATGAGTCCGGGCATAAAGCAGGCTCGTTGCAAGTGCTGCACGTTCCCCTGGTCGAATCCTCGATCGCCGGCCGGCTTGATCCGGTCAATGCCCGCTATGTGCTGACCATGCTGGAGCGCGCCGTTGAGGGATGCCGCAGAGGCGAGTTCAGCGCAATGGTGACTGCGCCGGTGCATAAAGGAGTCATTAACGACGCCCGGATCGCCTTCACCGGGCATACCGAATACCTGGCTCAACTGACGAACAGCGAGGCAGTCATGTTGCTTGTGGGCGGCGGTATGCGGGTAGCGCTCGCGACCACGCACCTGCCATTAAAAGATGTGCCCGCAGCGATCACACGAGACACGCTGGAGCGGAAACTTCGCATCATCCACACCGACTTGATCAATCGTTTTGCCATTGCCCGGCCTCGTATCGCCGTGGCAGGGCTGAACCCTCATGCCGGCGAATCGGGACATCTCGGCAGGGAAGAAATCGAAACCATCATTCCGGCGCTCGAAGGCTTGCGCGCGCAGGGGATGGATTTGGTCGGCCCGCTTCCAGCCGATACCCTGTTCCATCCGCCAAAGCTGAAGAACTTCGACTGCGTATTTGCCATGTACCACGACCAGGGGCTACCGGTATTGAAACATGCGAGTTTTGGCAATGCAGTCAACGTGACGTTGGGCTTGCCGATCATTCGTACTTCTGTAGATCATGGAACTGCCCTCGACCTGGCGGGAACGGGTCGTGCCGATCCAGGCAGTCTCCTCGCCGCGATCGAAATGGCGACGACGCTGGCCGGCAATCGAAAAATCGCGCACTGACTGCGCCTACAGCGGACTCGCCGCATCCCGCTTGCCTACTTCCCACGAAAGTGACGCAACATATTCCCCGCAAACGCTTTGGCCAAAATTTCCTGATCGACCGTCAGGTTGTCGCGGATATCGTCAGTGCCATCCATCCGAGCAAGGATGACCTTCTGGTCGAAATAGGTCCGGGCATGGGCGCTCTAACGCGGCCCCTGTTGCAGGTGGTATGTCACCTGCATGTGGTGGAAATTGACCGGGATATCATCGACCATCTGCGCGGCGAATTCTCGGGGAAGCAACTTGATATACACGCAGGTGATGCGCTGAAATTCGACTTCTCCGCCATTGGCGAAGATCTGAGGGTGATAGGAAATCTACCCTATAATATTTCCACACCGCTCCTGTTTCATTTAAGCGGATATGCGGGTGGCATCCTCGATATGCACTTCATGCTGCAAAAGGAAGTGGTGGAGCGCATGGTTGCGATGCCCTCGACGCCCGCCTACGGGCGACTGTCGGTCATGCTGCAGTATCGTTTTGAAATGGAGCAACTTTTCATCGTTCCACCGACCTCTTTCCGCCCGGTACCCAAGGTTGAATCGGCAGTTGTACGCATGATCCCTCGGCAACAGCCGCTGATCGATCGCTGCAGGGAAGAACTATTCGCAGATATTGTCGCCGCCGCTTTCTCGCAACGCCGCAAGACCCTGCGCAATACCCTGCTTGAATATCTGAAACCTGAAGATTATGCCCTGCTAGAAATCGATGCGAGCCTGCGCGCGGAAAATCTTACTGTCCTGCAGTACGCGGCAATCGCTGACTATTTAAGTAAAGAATAGGAGTACGGATATTACCTCGTGCCCGGACGACGCATGAATTACTCAAAAAGAAAAAACTGCGTGTTGGCGTTGCAACCATGTAACGATCAGAATTTGCGGTAACAGCCACAGGAAATGGGATAGCTTGCCCGTAAGACCGTGCTATGCTTTAGACTCGAAATCGAGGGAGAACATATGTCCGCGCGCGACTCGCCTCGAGCGGCGTTCACTCGAGTTGCGACCCGTCTTTCCGTTGAGTAAACAAATGCGCAGATCGTCATTCAGTCACTGTCCGGGGTTTGCATTAAACCCGACTTAAACATACGAAAAAACAAAAGGATGAAGACAGGTAGTCCGCCACGTTTGGCAATGAATACGTCTGCGTCTGCGCGAGGTGCGTGCCTATTGGCTGCTATGCTGGCATGCGGTATCGCCCCACTGCCGGCCAGCGCGGAAATTTACTCGTTCACCGATGAGAATGGCGTCCTGCATTTCAGCAATGTGCCTACGGATGAGCGCTACGTGCCACTTTCGGCGCCGAATGCCGTTGCAAAGAGAACGGTAGGGCGCTCGAGTAACAATCAAGCCGCATCGCTAACCAAGGCTCAGTATGTTGGAGTCATAGAAGAGGTCGCTCGCACTTACGGGCTGGAAAGCGCACTGATACATGCCGTCGTCTCTGTCGAATCAGCTTACAGGGTGACGGCGGTTTCCAGGAAAGGCGCAGGCGGCCTGATGCAACTCATGCCTGAAACTGCCCAGCGATACGGCGTGACCGACCGGTTTGACCCGGTACAGAACCTTCATGGGGGCGCCAGATACCTGAGCGACTTGTTGAAGATGTTTAACGGTGATGTGAGGCTTACGCTGGCCGCCTACAACGCCGGCGAAAATAACGTCATCAAGTACGGAAACCAAATTCCGCCATTCCAGGAAACTCGGGCTTACGTGCCGAAGGTTCTGGAGCTCTATCGCAAGTATCAGGGAACTCTCAAGGTTGCCTCACCGCGGCGCGGAACCTGAAAAGCTTTCAGATCAACCCCTGTCTGCTTGAATTGCCTTTAAACTGCGCCCATTGCTATAAATGGAGCCGAAATCGCTTCGCAATTACTTCTTCGGTATATAAAGGTCCGTAATCGACCCTTCTGCGATTTCAGCGGCAAAAAAGGTGGTTTCCGATAATGTCGGGTGTGGATGAATAGTGAGGCCGAGGTCTTTCATGTCCGCGCCCATTTCCAGACCCAGCACGGTCTCGGCGATCAGTTCCCCAGCATTCACGCCAACGATGCCCGCGCCAAGAATGCGACGCGTCTTTTTGTCCAGCAGCAGCTTGGTCATGCCTTCCTCACGCGCCATGGCTATTGCCCGGCCGCTCGCGGCCCAGGGAAACACTGCTTTTTCGAACTCGATTCCCTGTTTGGCCGCATCGGTTTCAGTCAAGCCCATCCAGGCGATCTCTGGATCCGTATATGCCACGGAGGGAATGGTGCGCGCATCAAACGCCGCTTTATGGCCGGCAATGATCTCGGCGGCCAGCTTGCCTTCGTGCGAGGCTTTGTGCGCCAGCATGGGCTCGCCCGCAACATCGCCGATGGCGAAAATATGCGGCACGTTGGTGCGCAATTGCCTATCCACCGGTATGTACCCGCGCTCATCCACGTTGACACCCGCTTGTTCCGCTCCAACATCGCGCCCATTGGGGCGACGTCCTACCGCCATCAGGATACGGTCATAGATTTGCGGTTCGGGCGTCTTGCCGTTTTGTCCGCCTTCGAAGGTGACTTTGAGTCCCTCTTGAAGTGCCTCGATCGCGGTCACCTTGGTTTTAAGATAAATCGCCTCGTAGCGCCTTTGTATGCGGCGGTGCAGTGGTCTGACTAAGTCCGCATCGGCCCCCGGGATCAATTGATCCATTAGCTCCACGACTGTGATCCTGCTGCCCAGGGCATCGTACACGGTTGCCATTTCCAGGCCGATGATGCCGCCTCCAATGATGAGCATGCGCTTGGGAATATCTTCCAGCTTCAATGCACCGGTCGAATCCATCATGCGTGGATCTTCATACGGAAAGCCAGGTATGCGCGCCACGCTCGAGCCGGCGGCAATAATGCAATGATCGAACGACACGGATTTCAAACCATCGGGTGTCTCAACCTCGATCATGTTCGGCGAGATAAACTTGCCAGTCCCATGCACGCGCTCCACCTTGCGCTGCTTCGCCAGTTGGCCGAGTCCCTTGGTCAGCTTGCCGATGACAGACTCCTTCCAGGCACGAAGCTTGTCTATTTCGATGCTCGGCTTGCCGAAAACGACGCCCTGCTGCGCCGTTTCTTCCGCATCCGTCATGACTTTGGCCACGTGCAAAAGCGCCTTGGAGGGAATACAGCCCACATTGAGGCAAACCCCACCAAGCGCCGGGTAGCGCTCAACCAATGCGGTTGTCTTGCCCAGATCCGCTGCCCGGAACGCCGCCGTGTAACCGCCCGGCCCGGCACCCAACACGACCACGTCCACATGAATGTCACCTCGCGGAACCGACGGGGCGGGAGGAGGCGGACCTGGTTCTGGCTTAGGCGGACTTGGTTCGGCCTTAGACGATCCAGCGCGTTTATCTGTTTCGCCCGGTACGGCTGCCAGTTCGAGCGTCAGCAGGAGCGACCCTTCCGAGACTGTGTCACCGACCTTGACACGAATATCCTTCACCACACCCGCCTGCGGCGAGGGAACCTCCATCGCCGCCTTGTCGGTTTCAAGCGTGACGAGCGACGTTTCCTTCTCTACCGCATCGCCGGGCTTCACCAATAGCTCGATCACAGCCACATCTTTGAAATCGCCGATATCGGGAACTTTTATTTCGATAACCTGAGTCATGACAACCTAAATGGAAAAAGATAAAACCGACCTTTTTGAAATGCTTATGGTCCCGGTTACATTTATTGCCTGATGTGTCCGTCGCCCAGCACGATAAACTTCTGACTGGTCAATCCTTCCAATCCCACCGGGCCACGGGCGTGAAGCTTGTCGGTCGAGATACCGATTTCAGCGCCCAGCCCATACTCGAAACCGTCGGCAAATCGCGTCGAGGCGTTCACCATCACCGAGCTGGAATCCACTTCTCGGAGGAAACGCCGGGCTCGGCCATAGTCCTCGGTAATGATCGAGTCGGTATGTTGCGATCCATACAACGTCACATGCTCGATCGCCTGATCCAGGCCCGTGACCACCCGCACGCTGAGGACCGGCGCCAGATATTCGGTGTGCCAATCCTCTTCCGTGGCTTCCTTCATTTGCGGAATGATGGATCGAGACGCGGCATCGCCACGCAGCTCCACCCCTTTGTCGAGATAGATTTTGCATAGCGGAGGCAGCACTTTCTCAGCAATGGCCGTGTGCACGAGCAGTGTCTCCATGGTGTTGCAGGTTCCATAGCGCTGGGTCTTGGCGTTGTCGGCGACGCGCAGCGCCTTGTCCAGATCCGCCTGTTCATCAATGTACACATGGCATACACCGTCGAGATGCTTGATGACCGGAATCCGTGCTTCACCAGCGATGCGTTCGATCAGCCCCTTGCCGCCCCGGGGCACAATGACATCGACGAATTCGTTCATTGTGATGAGTTCACCAACGGCTTGCCGGTCAGTCGTTTCAACCACCTGTATCGCAGTTTCGGGCAGCCCTGCCGCTCTCAGCCCCTCCTTTACGCACGCAGCAATCGCCCGGTTGCTATTGATGGCCTCGGATCCGCCGCGCAGTATCGCGGCATTACCCGCCTTGAGGCACAGCCCGGCGGCATCGGCGGTAACGTTGGGCCGCGCTTCATAAATGATGCCAACAACACCGAGTGGCACGCGCATCCTGCCAACCTGGATGCCAGAAGGGCGATATTTCAAGTCACTGATTTCCCCGACGGGATCGGCCAGCGCCGCGATTTGCAGCAAACCTTCGGTCATGCCTGCGATGCTCTTGGATGAAAGCGTCAGCCGGTCGATCACGGCCGGGTCAAGACCCCGTTTCCTGGCACTTTCGACATCCATCGCATTTGCAGCCAGCAATATCTGCTCATCGCGCTGGATAGCGGCGGCCATTTGCGTGAGTGCCCGGTTTTTTGCGGCGGTCTCCGCCTTTGCAACAAGACGCGACGCGGCCCGAGCTTCGCGCCCGATTGACTGCATGTAAGTCTTGACGTCGATAATATCCATGTCACGGTTCCATTTAAAACGATGAATCAATCAATGTTGCCGGTAGCACAGATGCAGCTAATAAATCCGGCGTTATTAGCTGCACCAGCGACACAAACTGTACAGGGACAGATGCGAGGCCCATGATCGCTTAGGCATACAGTGCTCAAGATAGCGCAAGCAGGCTAAAACTCATCATTGCGAGCAAGCAGGCCTGAACCACCGGATGAACTATCGGCACTTAGCGAGCGGTAACCGCGAAACGCAGCCCCAGCTGCAGCAATTCATCCCAGGCATCGCCCTTCGCCACACCCTTACTGATGCGGTCAATTTTCGACACATGTACCAAAGCCTGCATCAACTGTTCCAGTCGGAGACGTCGGGCCGCGCTTTGCAGAAATTCATGCTGATCGACCCGAGCTCTGATCTGGTTCATCAACTGCATTACGGGCCTCCCCGCATCCAGTCCCTTGCGAATCGTGATCAACGCTCGAATCTGGGTCGCAAGCGTGAACACAATCAGCGGCAACGCGGTGCCCTCGCCCCGCAATCCTTCCAGCACCCGGTTATAACGCGCGGTCTCGCCTCGAATCATGGCAGCGGGTAGTTTATACACATCATAACGCGCCACATCGAGCACCGCATCTTTTACCTGTTCGAACGACATCGGGCCCGCGGGGTACAGCAGGGCGAGTTTCTTCAGTTCCTGATAGGCTGCAACCAGGTTGCCCTCTACCTTGTCGGCCAGGAACTGCAGGGTGTCCTGGTCGGCGCTTTGCTGTTGCATCTCCAGGCGCTGGCCGATCCAGGCGGGCAAGCGGGGACGCTCCACCGCATCGACCTGGATCGTGATGCCCGCACTCTCAAGGGCCTTGAACCATTTTGTCGCCGCGCCCTGTCTGTCGATCTTTGGCAACGTGACGAGCGTGAGCGTATCGGGCGGGAGCGCCTGGCAATATTCCTCGATTACAGCACTTCCTTGGATGCCGGGCTTGCCTGACGGAATGCGGATGTCCATGACACGCCGTTCGCCAAACAGCGACAGGCTGCTGCTGCGCTGTCGCAGCTCAGACCAGTTGAAATGATGGTCTACCGGAAAAATCTCGCGTTCACTATAACCTTCCCGGCGCGCTCTGGTTCGGATTGCATCAGCGGCGTCGATACAGAGCAGCAACTCGTCTCCGGACACGATATAGAGAGGCGCAAGCGGTTTCTGCAGGTGCCGCCGAAGATGCTCCGGGGTGATACGCATGATATTGGCTCGCGATATAACTTGGAAGTTGAGAAGTCGGTTCTCAGCCTTCGGCTGTATGAACCGACTCAAGCCGACGAAGAATCTGAGCGGCGGCATCGCTCTGCATTTCTCTAACGAGCATCGCCTCCTCCCCCTCCTTCGCCACCACTTGCGCGTCGGTAAAAGGAAGAATACGGCGGAGGGCAATCTCATTAGCGGGTATGAGCTCCACCCCTTTAGCGTCTATAAGACGAAAGGAAACCCGATAGCGCAAATCGAATTCCCGCACCCGGCCGCCGCCGGACACCGACATGATTTGCCTCTCGTTTACTGCACTGATAACCTCCAGTGTGGCTGCGGCATCTTTCGGGTTATCCACAATACGGGTGTTGGTGCCCGCCTTGATGAAGCGACGCAGATCCGTCCCAATTGGATTGCCCGCCGGGGATGAGATATAGAGCGTTTCAAATGGCAGGGAGGCCGTACCGCGTAACTGAAAACCACAGGCAGCAAGGAATAAACAGAACACGACCGGTATGGTTCTTTTCATAAAAAAGTCCTCATCAGGGTTTAATACCATCAGGGTTTAATACCTTTAGACAACGATATTTACCAATCTGCCTGGAACTATTACAACCTTTTTTACCTGCTGGTTCCCGACGAACTTTTGCGCCTGATCGTTCTCCAGCGCGAGCCGCTCGATAACTTCGGGTCGCGTATCTCTCGCGACGCTGATCTTGCCGCGCAGTTTACCGTTGACCTGAACGATCAATTCAATTTCATCCTGCACCAGAGCAGCGTTATCTGCTTGCGGCCATGGCTGGTCGAGAAGTTCCGTTCCCGGCTTAAGTTCGCGCCATAGCGCATGACAGATGTGAGGCACGACAGGCGACAAAAGCAATACGATACTTTCCATCGCTTCCTGCATCAGGCCGCGCGCAGCTGGACTGGAATCCTGCAATTTGCCGAGCGCATTCATGAGTTCCATGACTGCTGCAATGGCGGTATTGAACGTGTGACGCCTGCCGAGATCATCGCCCACCTTGGCAATCGTCTGGTGCAACTGAAAACGCAGAGACTTGAACTCGGTACCCAGTTCCGTAGCCGCTGCCGGCACCGCGGGCGGCACGCCAGCCTGCACATGTTCGTAAACCTGCTTCCACAAGCGCTTGAGGAAGCGGAACGAACCCTCCACTCCCGCATCCGCCCACTCCAGCGTTTGTTCCGGCGGGCTGGCGAACATCATGAATAATCTCGCGGTATCCGCCCCATATTGTTCAACCAGCATCTGCGGATCGACGCCGTTGTTCTTGGATTTGGACATGGTGCCAATCCCGCCCGATTCGACTGGCTGGCCATCCTCGCGCAGCATCGCGCCGATGGCCCTGCCTTGCTCGTCGGTTTGAACGTCCACGTCCGCCGGATTGAAATAGATGAGGCGGCCGGTTTCAGTTTTGCGGAACATGATCTCGTTGAGCACCATACCCTGGGTAAGGAGATTAGCAAACGGCTCATCAAACTTAACCAGCCCAAGATCGCGCATCACCTTGCTCCAGAAGCGGGAATAAAGAAGGTGCAAGATCGCGTGTTCGATGCCACCAACATACTGGTCGACCGGCAGCCAGTAGTCTACGCGCGCATCGGTCATTCGCTCCTTCTGATCGGCACAGGCATAGCGTATGTAGTACCACGACGAATCCAAGAAAGTATCCATCGTATCCGTCTCCCGCCGTGCCGACTGGCCGCAACGGGGGCACGAACAAGCATAGAACGATCGCGTTTTCGCCAGCGGGTTTCCCGAACCGTCAGGAACAAGATCTTCAGGCAGCACTACAGGAAGCTGGTCGTCCGGCACCGGCACGATTCCGCACGCGTCGCAATAAATAAGGGGAATCGGGCAGCCCCAGTAGCGTTGACGCGAAATGCCCCAGTCGCGCAGGCGGTAGTGAATCCGCTTTTCACCCAATCCTTTCTTTTCCAGCGCCGCGGCGATTGCGTCGACGGCGGGCTGAAATGCCAAGTCCGAAAATTCGCCGGAATTAAACGTCAAGCCATGCTCAACATAGGCCTGCGTGAGCGGGACGCTTAAATCGGAATCGGTCGGCTTGATCACGGGCTTGACCGGCAGCCCGTATTTTTCTGCAAACTCGAAATCGCGTTCATCGTGCGCGGGCACCGCCATTACCGCACCCTCGCCGTATCCCATTAGCACATAATTTGCCACCCAGACGGGAAGTTTTTCCCCAGTCAGGGGATGGAGGACAAACAGTCCTGTTTGCATGCCCCTTTTTTCCTGTGTCGCAAGTTCCGCCTCCATGGTGCCGCCAAGATGGCATGCACTGATGAACTCGGCCAGGTCAGGATTGTTTTTTGCCGCATGCAGCGCAACCGGGTGCTCCGCCGCCACCGCGACGTAGGTAACCCCGAGCAGCGTATCCGCGCGAGTGGTAAAAACCTTCAATGCCTGCGGCATACCGGATGCAGCGTCGGCCGGGAAGATCACATCCACCCCCAAGCTCTTGCCGATCCAGTTCGCTTGCATTGTTTTTACCCGCTCGGGCCAACCCGGCAGCGTGTTCAATGACGCCAGCAGTTCGTCCGCATAGGCAGTTATTCGCAAGTAATACATGGGGATCTCGCGCTTCTCGATGAGCGCTCCCGTGCGCCAGCCACGTCCGTCTATTACCTGCTCGTTAGCCAGTACCGTCTGGTCTATCGGATCCCAATTGACGGTGCCCGTGGTCCGGTAGGCCAATCCTGTTTCCAGCATCCGCAAAAATAGCCACTGATTCCAGCGGTAGTAATCCGGGCTGCACGTAGCCAGCTCGCAGCTCCAATCGATGGCGAGACCCAGGCTCTGCAATTGTTTGCGCATGTACGCGATGTTGTCGTATGTCCAGCGGGCGGGTGGCACGCCGTTTTGCATCGCCGCATTCTCCGCAGGCAATCCGAACGCATCCCAGCCCATCGGCTGCAACACGTTGTAACCCTGCATGCGGTAGTAGCGCGATAGCACATCGCCTATTGTGTAGTTGCGCACATGACCCATGTGCAGCTTGCCGGAGGGGTAGGGAAACATGGACAGGCAATAATATTTCTGCTTGGCGGGAACCTCGTCGGCCTTAAACGCGGCAGTAGTGTGCCAATGCCGCTGCGCTTCTGATTCGATTTCCCCTGGATGATATTTTTCCCGCATAAATTCCCGGCTTTTCCGCCATAAAGCTGAGAATTATACCGCGAACGAAAACAGCCGACGCCGTCCGTTTGTTTAATGATTAGTCGCCGGGGGCGGTACACATCATCGATCTGCGTGATTGGTCGACCAGAGATTGGCCTTGCAGCCTTTATCGGCTGAACGCCCACGAAACCCGGCCGGAACTCAGTCTGTAAATACGGCCGGGAAACTCGGTTTGGATGTACGGTTTTGGGTATTCCGGGCGATCCGCCTACCGGATGACAAGGGCTAGCCTGAAATCGCCGCGCAGCAGATTGAGGATGATACGGTCTTCGCTGGACTGTAGGGCCGCCAGAAACTCCTGTACGGAGCGTACTTTTTTGCGATTGACACCGAAGATGACGTCACCCGGCCTGAGGCCGTGCAGCCAGGCTGGGCTGTTCGCATCCACCTGGGTAACGATCACACCTTCAATTTTCCCGCGCGCCCCGGCCTTGAGGTTTGCCACGGTGGCGCCCGCAAGCTGGGGCACCGTCTCCGCCTCGGTCCCCGGCACCTCAAGCGGCTTCGCGATTTTGATCTTGGTAGTGCGGGTCTTGCCATCCCGCAAGATGGTGAGATTAACCGTTTCTCCGATCGGCATCATCCCGATCTTGTTGCGCAAATCAATCGAACGTCTAACCGGGCGCCCATTCACTGCCGTTATCACGTCGCCGGGCTTGAGACCCGCCTGTTCCGCTGGCGATTTGGACTCGACCGTGCTGATGATCGCCCCTTCGGTGGAAGGGAGTCCCAGGGAGCGGGCCAAATCATGGGTAATATCTTCGCTGCTCGCGCCCAACCTCCCTCGTCGCACTTCACCAAAACGCTCGATCTGATCCAGCACTGCCTTGACCATGGCGCTGGGCACCGCGAATCCAATACCAACGTTGGCGCCTGAAGGACCGATAATAGCCGTGTTAATACCGACCAGCTCACCCTTGAGATTAATAAGCGCACCGCCTGAGTTGCCGGGGTTGATGGACGCATCGGTTTGTATGAAGTCCTCATAACCTTCAAGATCCAGCCCGCTCCTGCCCAGTGCACTGACGATGCCCGACGTAACTGTCTGCCCGAGTCCAAACGGATTGCCGATAGCAACCACGAAGTCGCCCACGTTAAGAAGGTCCGAATCGCCGAGACGTAGCGCCTGCAAATTTTTTGCCTCGATTTTCAGCAGTGCGATGTCGGTGCCGGGATCACTCCCCACCAGCTTTGCCACAAACTGGCGCATATCCTTGAGCGTGACTGTTACCTGCTGCGCATCCTTGATGACATGATAGTTGGTTACGACATAGCCGCTGGCCGCGTCCACGATCACCCCCGACCCCGCACTCCGCTCCTGCTGCACAGCCTGATCAGGGATATTGAAAAACCGGCGGAAAAACGGATCGCGAAATAGAGGGTTATCCTCAATGGCAGAACGCGACTGGACCGAAATATTCACCACTGCAGGCGTCACCCCTTGCAGCAGCGGAGCGAGGGTCGGTACGCCGTTTTTGCTGTCGGCGAAAGGTAAGCCCGAGTGCGCGGGAAAGACCACGCCCAGCAAAATAACCAGGCTGGCGGATAGCAAAACAAGCTGGAAAGATTTCCTCATGGATTTACTCCGCGAAACTCGCTCGAACTCGGCCGTACGACGACAACAAAATGAAGCAAGACGGTTAGAGATCCGGCATTCAGACCAGCCCCTTCCCCAGGCTCAGCATTTCTTCCATTCCGGGCTCGAACGTCTCGGGGTCGAAAGCCCGATCCCCATCCGGAAAAGGTTTGTTTCCCGCCTTGAGCCCCGCGAAATTGTAAAGCCGCGGATCGGCCAGATGGGAAGGCTGGATATTTTGCAGTGCGGTAAACATTGTCTCCAGTCGGCCGGGAAATTTTTTATCCCATTGTTGCAGCATTTCCTTGACCGCCTGGCGCTGCATATTTTTTTGCGATCCGCACAGATTGCAAGGAATGATGGGGAAATTTTCTATCTCGGCATACTCCGCCAAATCTTTTTCCTTGCAGTAAGCCAATGGGCGGATGACGATGTTGCGTCCGTCGTCGCTCACGAGCTTGGGCGGCATGGTCTTAAGCTTGCCACCATAAAACAGGTTGAGAAACAGCGTCTCCAGGATATCGTCGCGGTGGTGCCCGAGTGCGATCTTCGTCGCGCCCAGCTCTCCGGCAACGCGGTAGAGGACGCCGCGGCGCAAGCGCGAGCAGAGACTGCAGGTCGTTTTACCTTCCGCGATGATACGCTTCACCACACTATAGGTATCTTGCTCGACGATGCGAAATGGCATGTCGATTGCCGAGAGGTATCGAGGCAGCACCTCTTCCGGGAAACCCGGTTGCTTCTGATCCAGATTTACCGCGACGAGGTCGAACCGCGTTTGCGCATGCGCTTGCAGGTTACGCAAAATATCAAGCAAGGCGTAGCTATCCTTGCCGCCCGAGAGACACACCATTACCCGGTCGCCATCCTCGATCATTTTGAAATCGGCAATAGCCGTACCTACCAGCCGCCTCAGCCGCTTGTGCAATTTCCTGGCGCTATGCTGTTCTTTTCTCGACACACTTTCCATATTTGGCCTTATTGTCTGAGCCATGTTTGTCCGAGCAAGGCAGGTCTCATACCTCCCGAGGCCCAGCACTCCATAACCCGTTCAGCTTGGGGCTAAATTTTAAGGAAAATCTCCCCGATAGCAACCATTTGTTCCAGGACTGCCTCCGCAGGCCGCCACCCCGTTTGGGATGGCATCGCCCCCTGTGGGAAACTGCGCGGGAAACTATTAAGACAGCTGCATTCCGCTGAACCGCAGGTCCTTTCGCCTTTGCTTCTGCGGGAGCACCGCGTTCGCCAGAAATGGTAATGACCAAAAGTCAATACGTTACCATTTTTTGTCCTTTTTCCCTTCCCTTCTTCGCGTTTATCCTTTGAAAAAATATACGGACTGGCGCTTTATCTACGCGCAAACTACCGCGTCGGTAATGGCAACCCGCCCGGGGCAACTCCGTCTGGCGGCGCGAAGCCCAACCCGAATGGTCCACTCAGCCCTGTAACACCGTCGAGACCGGGCAATCGTTTCGCGCTGTGCGCGAACCAGCTTGCCATTGAAAATGCGCAATGCGGGGCAAGCTGCGGAGAACTCACTGGACCCCCTGAGCAGGCCACCCGACTTAGTGCGAAAACTGCAAGGTTCAGTTTGAGTGCCAAAACGAGAATCCTGTAGTGGTTCAATTTGCACGGACACCTTGATAAGTGGATTATTCACTTATGGAGGGGTTTATGATGGTTGCACGCAGAGCACGGAGGGAGTTTGACGCCGGCTTCAAATTGGAAGTGGTGCGCATGGTGAAAGACCAGGGATTGAGCGTAG
>NZ_FOPV01000002.1 GCF_900113575.1 Nitrosospira sp. Nsp14 | reverse complement strand
CCGGCTCAAGGATAAACGCAAAGCCGGGCATGTAAAGGTCAAGGCTTAGTAAAATTAAATGTCCGGGTGGGTCAGTTTTATTCCGGCCAAATAACTAAAAAGTGGGTCAGTTTTAAACCGGCGTTGACAGGTACCCGGCCGCTGCAATATCATTAATAGGGAAGTTTTCGTCTTGCAGCTTGGTTTCTTGCAGGCATAGTACATCTGGCTGGTTTGAAGCCAGCCAATCGAGGACTTGGGGAAGGCGAACTTTAAGGGAATTTACGTTCCAGGTAGCAATTTTCATGCGGTGGTGGCGTATCGAATCAGCGTTTATCCGGACTGGAGTATATCCGCTAAAACACATACTGAATAGTTGGTCAATTACGTTGTGTGCTATCATGAAGTAACCCATGACTGCCTGGTCTGGTTTGTAGCGTTGCGGCCCATGATGGGCTTATTCAGGGGTTCCTCAGAACTCGTTCGATACTCGACGCATTTGTTATTGCCTCCTCGAACACAGGTACAGAAGCCATGAATAATCCAAAAGATTCAGAATTCGGCATCGCCGATTGGCAGCGACTGCTGCGTTCAATCGGAGAAGACCCGTCGCGTCAAGGCCTGCATGAAACCCCCGGCCGGGTGTCACGCGCTTGGGCCCACTGGACCCGCGGTTACAAGCAGGATCCGGCCGCTATCCTCAAGACATTTGCCGATGGTGGCGAAAGCTACGATGAATTGATAGTGGTCAGGCAAATACCCGTTTATTCGCATTGCGAGCACCATCTCGCTCCCTTCTTTGGCCACGCAACCGTTGGGTATCTTCCGAGCGGCCACATTGTCGGATTGTCGAAGTTGACGCGACTCGTCAACTGTTTTGCCGCGCGCTTGCAGGTCCAGGAACGGCTGACGCAACAGATTGCGCAATCTTTGATCGAGCATTTGCAACCCAAGGCCGTTGGCGTGATTATCCGTTGCCGTCACATGTGTATGGAATCGCGCGGGATCGCGGTGGCAGGCGAGGAGACGGTAACTTCGGCGATGCTTGGCGACTTAAAGACGAATGCTGCTCAGCGCGCGGAGTTCCTTGCACTGGCGGAATAAGCTTTTCGGCTTATTGATCGGCATCATCAACCCAGCTAAGCTCAGGTTTCCCGCCTGCATCGCGCTGCCGAGATTTTTGAGCAGCACTGCTTCCTGACCCTTGGTGCAGGTATATCTCTTTTTTTGTGCCCCCTCATTCTGATTCCCACCTATCTTCAGGGGGAGCCAGGGGGGTCTACTACGTCAAATAACTGGAGCCCGATGATGCCTTCAGCAGCGAAATATCTCTCTATTTTCTCTCCAGCAACCGAGCAGGAACGAAAAGAAAACTTTGAGGACTACTGGGACTTCACCCAGCAGCACGGGGGGCAGCTTTTTGAGGATGACAAGGACCTGGAAAAAAAACGTGCCAGACTTCAGCACTTTCAAAACAACCCGGTCAGATTGCGCCAACCGCTTGCCGATCCCGAATCCTTTTATCGAAATTATGTTGTGATGCAGGATGATCCAACCTCCCTGGATCGCATGACGCTAATGTTAACCGGCATCTACAAGTTTGCCCGGCATGAATGGGTGGGGATCAAAGGTGCCTGGGATGTGGTCCCCGATATGGCTCATTCATACCGGGTAGAGGACAAAATCAGCCGTGTACACCTGGCCGAAGAATTTTGTCATGTACGCCTGTTCAATGAAATGTTATGCACATGCGGGCTGGATCGAGTGGAGTGGGTGCCCTTGGGTCCCATCAAGGAAAAGATTTACGAGCAGTTTCCTAAAGTCCCGGGGGTTATAAAGGATGGCCCCGCTTTTGTCACGGAACTGATGGGCGTGACTTTTTATTGCCACCTGAACAAACTGTTCGATGAGATATTGGCTGAGGAACCGGAAGTACGTCAGCGGTTAAAGGAATTGCTGGAGGAAATTACTATCGACGAAGTGGCACACGTAGGGCAACGCAGGAATTTTATCGGTCCGATCGGGATAGGAATCTCCAAGGCCCTGGTCAAACCTTTTTATACCTTGTTTTTTAACGACATCCCCGAAATCAAACAGCTGTTTGATGTTAGCAAAATGATCGAGGATGGCGTTGCATTTGATTTTAATGACCTGCCTGCACACATGATCGAGCGCACCTGGATTCCTTCATACTGCAAAGCCTGAACCGCCGCGTTACACCAACCCCGCGCCTAAAATTTCTCGACTTCGGTGAGGTCAGCCGTCAAGATCGAAGAAAACGACAAAACCGGGCAGCCCCCTCAGGCAGTTGCTTTCCCGGCGGCCACCAGCATCTCGGCAGCATGCTTACGGGTAGTCTCGGTGATTTTTTCCCCGCCGAGCATGCGTGCGATTTCCTCAACCCGTTCCTGCTTATCAAGCACTTTGATACGGCTCGACACCCTTCCGCCTTTGACCGGATCAGCTGATTTTGCCACTTGCCATTGATGATCTCCCGCAGCAGCGACTTGCGGCAGATGGGTAATGCACATGACCTGCCGCTGCCCGCCCAGCTTCTTCAGCAATCTGCCGACAATTTCTGCCACGCGCCCACCGATGCCTGCGTCCACTTCATCGAATAAGAGTGTGGGCGTGGCACTCAGTTTGCTGGCGATGACATGAATCGCCAGCCCAATACGTGACAGCTCTCCGCCCGAGGCGACTTTTGCCAGCGGCCGCAGCGGCATGCCCTGATGAGCGGAAACCTGGAACTCGACTTGTTCAAGGCCGTGCGCATTTCCCTGTTCGAGCGGCGTCAATGCCACCGAAAACTCCCCGCCCGCCATTGCCATCGTTTGCATCGCCGCAGTGACCTGCTGGGAGAGTGTGCCGGCTGCGCTGCCTCTCGCCTTGCTTAAACTATTCGCAAGTTCGAAATATTTCCCCCTGGCGTTTTCTTCCTCGTTGGCGAGCGACGCGCCGTCACCATGAAGACCGAGCTCGGCGAGCTGCTCAGTAACGGTCTTCAGCAGCTCCGGCAACTCATTGGGCGTCACCCTGTACTTTCTCGCTGCTGCGTGCACCGCTGCTAGGCGGTCCTCGATCTCTTGCAGACGCTGCGGATCGAGGTCTACGCGCTGCTGATAACGGCCAAGCTCATAAACACCCTCCTGTAGCTGGATCTGCGCGGGCTCAAGCAAGTCAAGCACAATCCTGAGGTTACTGTCGCAACTCACCAGCTGACCAAGACGGGAGATCACCGCGTTGAGCTGGGCGAGACAGGCCAATTCCCCTTCAGACAAAGCTTCCAGTCCGGCATTCGCCGCTTCGAGCAGACTCGCGGCGTTGGCGAGACGACCGTGCTCCGATTGCAGCGCTTGCCACTCGTCGAACGAAAAATTCAACGCGGCCAGCTCGTTCGCTTGCCATTCCAATTGTTCTCGCTGCTGCGCGAACGTCGCAGCGTTCTGTTCCCAGGCAAGACGTCGCTGCCGCAATCCTTGCCAGTGCCGGAATGCCTCTGTCACGCGCTGCGTCAACTCACGGCTACCGGCGAAGGCGTCCAGCAGATCACGTTGAGCCTCAGCGCGCATCAGCAACTGATGCGCATGCTGACCCTGGATTTCGACCAACTGCTCTCCCGCGATGCGCAATTGCTGCAAAGTGGCGGGGCGACCATTGATGAAACTGCGGGATCGACCAGTGACATCAATCAACCGGCGCAGCAAGCACCCCTCGTCGTCCCCTTCACCATCGCCGTCACGGTCGCCGTCACTTTCAAATCCATTTTCGCGTAGCCATTCGGCCAGTTCCGGCAATTCGCTTATGTGGAACTCGGCGCTGATTTCGGCGCGCTCACAACCCGCGCGCACGTCCCCGGCATCGCTGCGTTCGCCCAGGACGAGCGAAAGAGCATCGATCAAAATCGATTTCCCGGCGCCCGTCTCGCCAGTAAGCACGGTAAAACCTGGTACAAATTCCAGATCCATGCGGTCGACAATAACGAAATCACGTATGCTGAGAAACTTTAGCATGAAGAAAAAATCACGTTGCGTTTCTGGGGAGACCGCTCCAGCCAAGCTTTTCGCATAGCATGCGGTAATAACTGTGTTGGGATGGATGCAGCAGCGTTACGGTGTGGGGAGCGCGGCGAACGATGACCTTATCATTTTCCTGCAAATCGAAGTGCGAATGGCTATCGGAGTGAACCCGTGCGACTGCAGTACGATGCATCAGAATCTCCACCACGGCGTCAGGCCCCACTACGATAGGCCGGTTGCTGAGCGTGTGCGGGCTGACTGGCACCAGAGCGATTAAATCGAGGCTTGGATGGAGAATGGGGCCCCCGGCGGATAATGCGTAGGCGGTAGAGCCTGTTGGTGTCGCCACGATCAGCCCATCAGAGCGCAACGAGTATACGTATTCACCATTGATACGCACCTCGAACTCTATCATATTGCCGCCAACCCCGCGATTCACCGCCACATCATTCAACGCCAGCGCGCTGAACAGGACGATATTGTCGCGAGCGACCTCGACGTACAGAAGCATGCGGCGCTCAGGCATATAGAGGCCATCAAGCATGGAGCCGAGCGTTTCCACCATGGTATGGATGGAAAGATCAGTCAGAAACCCGAGTCTGCCCTGGTTGATGCCGACCAGGGGCACGTCGAACGGCGCGAGCTTGCGGGCGATATTCAGCATCGTGCCGTCGCCCCCAAGAACGATGGCCAGGTCCGCGCGGGCGCCGATCTCCTCCATTGACATCCCGGGGTACTTTTCCTGGGCCATGGTGGCGGCAGTGAGCGAATCGAGCAGCACTTCGAGGCTGCGGTTTTCCAGATATTCACTCAAACGCAACAACGGCGCTACGATATCCGGGTTCTTGTGCTTGCCGATCAGCGCTACAGTCTTAAATGGGGGGTTCATGGCTGGGTAGATCTGAAACGCCTGGCGGCAATATTTAACACGGCTTTTCGCTTCTGCCCCAGATTAAACCATATCGGCAGGAAGGTGACAAAGGATTCGCGCCTGCCGTCTCATACTGGTATCCCGACAGGGCACCAATGGCGTCCGACCGGAAGGAATTTTTTCTCTTTCTAATTGACAAAGACTATGCCTTTTTGTGTGCGGGAGCCTCAAGGTTGAATCCTGGTGTAGAATGTGCATATGCTCAATCAACGCGCAAAAATACTGTTAAAAACCCTGGTTGAACGTTATATACGGGAAGGTCAGCCAGTCGGGTCGCGTTCGCTTTCCAAATTTTCCGGCCTTGATCTGAGTCCGGCCACCATACGTAACGTAATGGCAGACCTTGAGGAAATGGGGTTTGTCGCAAGTCCCCATACTTCGGCTGGCCGCATACCGACGCATCAAGGTTACCGTTTCTTTGTCGACACTTTGCTGGTCGTGAAGCCGCTGGATGTTATCGAGATGCATCAGCTCGAAGACCAGTTGCATCCCGATAACCCCTCTCGGCTGATCAGCTCGGCGTCGCAACTGCTGTCGGAGTTGACTCGATTTGCCGGGGTGGTGGTGGCTCCCAAGCGCAGCAGCGCTATATTCCGCTACATCGAATTCATGACCTTGTCGGACAAGCGCATTCTGCTAATTATCGTTACTCCTGAAGGGGACGTTCAGAACCGCGTGCTTTTTACCGATCGGACTTACCGCCAATCCGAACTGACAGAGGCTGCAAACTTTATCAATAGGCATTATGCCGGATGCGCCATCGAGGAAATCCGCAGCCGCCTTCAGAGCGAGTTGAAACAGTTGCGTCATGATATGACTACGCTGATGACTGCGGCTATCGAGGCCGGGGACGCTGCGATAAGGGAAAACAGTGAAAATGTTGTGGTTGCGGGTGAGCGCAAGCTGCTGGACGTGGAGGATCTGTCTGGCAATATGAACAGCCTCAAGAAGCTATTCGATCTTTTCGAACGCAAAACCGCGTTGCTGCAATTGCTCGAGCTCAGCCGCAAGGCGGAACGTGTGCAAATCTTTATCGGCGGCGAATCCGGGGTGGTGACGCCGGACGAGTTCAGCGTGGTTACGGCGCCCTATGAAGTGGATGGCAAGATCGTTGGGACCGTGGCGGTGGTCGGGCCCACGCGCATGGCCTATGAGCGCATTATTCCGGTGGTAGACACGACCGCCAGACTCCTCTCCAGCGCGCTATCGCAACATTGAACGCGGTGATTTTCCGGTCGAGGGCTTGCGGACTAGAAGTTCCGTACTACAGCCGGCCTTAACTTCGCCTCTACCAGTCCGAAGCAAAGGCGCAACAGCAGAACCGCATAAGGGCATCAGGGGCACGAGATACCGACATACCGCTTGCTGCTGAGACCGCCTGAGGCCGAGCACGCAGATTCATCTTTTCATCGGAATCATACCAACTTGATCACTCCCGAGCCCGCGTACCAACACGGGAAGCCTGACCAGACAGGCATTCTGTTGATTAATCTCGGTACCCCCGATGCGCCTACGCCTCAAGCGCTACGGCCGTACCTCAAACAGTTTCTGAGCAATCCGCGTGTGATCGAAATTCCGCAGTGGATATGGTGGCCAATTTTGAACGGCATCATACTCAATACGCGGCCGAAAAAATCGGCAGAAAAGTATGCGCAGATCTGGATGCCGGAGGGCTCGCCGCTAAAGGTTTATACTGCCCGGCAGATGTCGTTGTTACGGGCCAAGTTGGCGGAACGTATCGGGGCCGTACCGTTGATCAAGTACGCCATGAGTATCGGCAATCCCTCAATCGGCGCAACGTTGCAGGAGATGAAAGAGCAAGGCTGCGAGCGTATTCTCGTATTTCCGCTTTATCCGCAGTATGCCGCCAGCAGCACGGCCTCGGCCTTCGATGAGGTGTTCGCGCAAGTAGGCAGAATGCGGAATGTGCCCGCACTACGTACCATCAAGCATTATCATGATCATCCCGGCTATATTGCGTCACTGGCCCAAAACGTACGCGATCACTGGATGAACGCCGGCAGACCGGACAAACTGGTGATGAGCTTTCATGGAATCCCTCGCTCCTCGCTTGACAAGGGCGATCCCTATCACTGCGAGTGCCAAAAAACCGGGCGACTGCTGGCGGAAGCGCTGGAACTGGACGCAAGCCAATATCAGATCTGCTTTCAGTCACGGTTTGGCCGCGCAGAGTGGTTGCGTCCCTATACCGCGGCCACGCTGGAGCAACTTGGCAAAGAGAATGTTGGACGTGTAGACGTAATATGCCCCGGTTTTGTGTCCGATTGTCTGGAAACGCTAGAAGAAATCGCAATTGAAGGCAAAACGATATTCATGCAGGCTGGGGGCCGGGAATTTCACTATATTCCGTGCCTCAACCAGCGTGACGACTGGATAGAGGCGCTGGCCGACATTGCCCTTGAGAATTTGCAAGGGTGGCTGCGACCACGCCCTTCTGAGGAAAAACTTGCTCAGTCGCGCCAGCGCGCGCTGGCGATCGGGGCGGGCAACTAGGGCGTCTCGGATCTATTTGACGGGTTTGTTACGCGGCTATCGTCTTCTATTTTGGGACCCCGACTTGCCAGCCAATTGCGCAGAAATTGGATGATCCCTGGAAGAATGGAAATAATGATGATGCCAAAAATGAAAAAGGTCAGATTGTTTTTGACGATTGGCACGTTGCCAAAGAAAAACCCGCCGAATACGAAGAAACTGATCCAGAAAACACTGCCGAACGCGCTATAAGCCACGAAATGCGGATATATCATGCGCCCGATGCCGGCAACGAAAGGCGCAAAGGTGCGTACGATCGGTAGGAAACGGGCAAAAATTACCGTTTTTCCCCCGTGCTTTTCGTAAAATTGACGTGTTTTTTCGAGATGAGCCCGATTCAGCAGGCGCGAGTCGGCATGCGTAAATATTCTTGGACCGAAGTAGCGCCCGATCCAATAATTCGTGTTGTCCCCGGAGAAGGCCGCCAGCATTAGGAGTGCTGCGAGCCATTGAACCTCCATTGCGCCGGTCGCGGCAATGGCGCCCGCCACGAACAGCAGTGAATCCCCCGGCAAAAATGGGGTCACCACCAACCCGGTCTCGCAGAAAATAATCAGGAACAGAATGAGATAAATCCAGCTGCCGTAGTTCTGAACCAGCCAGATGAGATGCTTATCCAGATGCAGGATGATGTCGATGAATGTGGCGATAAGTTCCAAAACAGTTCCGTAAAAGCTCGACGAGACAACGCCAAGTGACTTAATTGCCCAATCAAGGCAGCGCTTCCACCTCTTCCTTCTTTTCAGGCTTGACAATATCCTGACGGGAGACACCCAAAAGGATGAGGATGGGGCTGGCGACCAATACCGAGGAGTAGATGCCAAACAGAATACCGATGGTAAGCGCCAGGGCGAAATAATGTAGCGCCTCGCCGCCGAACAGCAGCATGGAGACTACAACCATCTGCGTGCTGCCATGGGTGATGATGGTTCGCGACATGGTGCGGGTAATGGCATTGTCGATGACCTGGTTCACCGAGGCCTTGCGCATCTTGCGAAAATTTTCCCGTA
This sequence comes from Nitrosospira sp. Nsp14, assembly GCF_900113575.1. Classification (GTDB taxonomy): domain Bacteria; phylum Pseudomonadota; class Gammaproteobacteria; order Burkholderiales; family Nitrosomonadaceae; genus Nitrosospira. Next base: position 216,601 of record NZ_FOPV01000002.1, on the reverse strand, counting down.
TGCGGTCGAATATCACCACCGACTCATTCACTGAGTAACCGAGAATCGCGAGTATTGCCGCAAGCACCGTCAGCGAGAATTCCCACTGGAAAAACGCAAAGAATCCGAGAATGATGACGACATCGTGCAGGTTCGCGATGATTCCCGATACTCCGAACTTCCATTCGAAGCGCACGGCGAGATAGGCAACTATGCCGAGAGAAACGATCAATAAGGCCAGCGCGCCGTTTTCAACCAGCTCCTTGCCCACTTGGGGGCCGACGAACTCCACCCGGCGTACTTCCGCGGAGGCGTCATCCTGGCGGAGCGCTGCTATTACCGTTTCCGACAACCGGGCGCTGGACATCTCGGGCTTAACCGGAAGCCGTATCAGGACATCGCGCGATGTTCCGAAATTCTGCACGCTTGCATCGGCCATGCCGAGTTTTGCCAGAGTGGACCGTATTCTATTGATGTCCGCAGGCTGGGTATATCCAACTTCCATTACGGTTCCGCCAGTGAAATCCACGCCTAGATTCAGCCCCTTGGATACGAGAAAGAATATCGACACGAGAAAAGTCACCAACGATATGGTGGTGGTATATTTCCCCCAGCTCATGAAGGGGATGTCGTGCTTGATTCTAAAAAATTCCATACCTACCTTTACTTACCAAAGAGATGTACGTCCCCGCTGTTCGGTTTGATCCCGCAACTGAAATCCGTGAACAAGTAGTCGGCTGCGCCGGTGACAAGACTCACGCATTCCCTAGCGCTTGGTGCTCGCAGTAGTTGCCGGCGTCCTCGTACTTGTTGAGGTGGTCGTCGGCTTCCATACCTGGCCAATGGCTACCTGCTCGAGCTTGCGGCGGTTGCCGTATACCAGATTGACCAAGCTGCGCGACACCATCACCGCGCTGAACATCGACGTAAGAATTCCTAAACAGAGCACTACAGCAAATCCCTTAATAGGACCTGAACCGAATGCAAATAAAGCGATACCGGCGATCAATGTTGTAATGTTGGAATCGAGGATGGTCCCCCACGCGCGCTCGTAACCGGAGTTGATGGCTGCTTGGGGCGGAAGACCTTGTCTCAGCTCATCGCGGATGCGCTCATTGATCAGCACATTCGCATCGATTGCCATTCCTATCGTGAGGGCAATGGCCGCCATGCCGGGAAGCGTCAGCGTCGCCTGCAGAATCGAGAGAAGACCCACCAGCAACAACAGATTGACCCCCAGCGCCGCCACTGAAATAACGCCAAATACCAGATAATAAATACTCATGAATACGGCGATCATGAGAAAACCATACAGCGTCGAATTGAAGCCCCGGGCAATGTTTTCGGCGCCCAGGCTGGGACCCACGGTGCGCTCCTCAACGATGTCCATGGGTGCAGCCAGCGCTCCGGCGCGCAACAGAAGTGCTACATCCCGGGCTTCTTCGGTCGTCATGCGCCCGCTGATCTGAACCCGGCCACCGCCGATCTCCTCCCGAATAACCGGCGCGGTAATCACCTCAGCCTGATTTTTCTCGATCAGCAGTATCGCCATCCGCTTGCCGACATTGTCGTGGGTTAGCTGGCGGAAGATTCGGGCGCCATTATTGTCCAGATTGAGATGCACCGCTGGCTGATTATTGTTGTCGAAACCTGCCTGGGCGTCATTGATCCGATCGCCTGTCAGCACCACCTGTTTTTTCACCAGTATCGGGCCGCCGCCGCGCTCGGTGTAAAGCTCGGATCCGAAGGGGGTTTGACCGCGCAATGCAGCGTCCACTTCGCGCTCCTCATCCACCATGCGCACCTCCAGCGTGGCGGTGCGACCGAGGATGTCCTTGGCCTTGGCGGTGTCCTGCACGCCGGGCAGTTGCACAACCACGCGGTCGACGCCGGCTTGCTGAATGATGGGTTCAGCCACTCCCAGCTCATTGACGCGGTTACGAAGCGTAGTGACGTTTTGCTGAACGGCAGAATCCTGTATGCGCTTCTGTGCTTCTGGCGTAAGCGTGGCAGTCAGGTGAAACTCAGCTTCCACGTTCTGATCGCGCAAGCTCAAGTCGGTATAAGTCTTCTTGATTTCAGCTTCCGCCTGGGCACGAGATTCGGCGCTGCGAAATTTGACGATAATCAGCGAGCCCTGCTTTTCCAGCCCGGTATAAGGGATTTTCTTCTCCCGCAAGCTGCCGCGGATATCCGCGCTATAGCGGTCGAGCGCCTTGGATAATGCGCCCTTCATATCCACCTGCAGCATGAAATGAACACCGCCGCGGAGGTCAAGGCCCAGATACATCGGCAATGCGCCGATGCTGGTCAGCCATTGGGGGGAATTGGGGACCAGATTCAGCGCAACCATGTAACCGTTGCCCAGCACCGACTGAAGCATATCCCTGGCTTTGATCTGAGTATCAGTATCGGTAAAACGCACTTTGACCCCGCTCGGCTCGAGAAGCATGCCGTTTACGGGGAGATTGGCCTTCTTCAGGGCCTCCTCTACCCGCTGCAGAAGCGCGGTATCGGCCTTGGCTGTGGCGCGCAGCGGGGAAATCTGCACCGCTGGCGATTCGCCATAAAAATTCGGCAACGTGTAGAGCAACCCGAGGATTATTGAAACCGCAATGATCAGGTACTTCCAGAGAGGGTAGCGGTTCATGTTATTGGAATGGATACGGTGGAAAGAAGGGGGAAAGAATGACTTCGCGCCCTTCGCGTCGGGCCTCTGGGAGTCAGTTATTCCTTTTCGAGACTGCTCAACGTCCCTTTGGGCAGAAGGGTCTGAACGGCCGATTTCAGCGTTGGGACCTGCACATTTTCGGCAATCTGAAGTATGACGTAACTACCGCTGACCCGGACGACGCGTCCTAACTGCCCACCGGTTGTGACTACTTCATCGCCTTTTTGCAGCGCCTCGATCATCAATTTCTGTTCCTTGGCGCGCTTGGTCTGGGGACGTATCAGCAGCAGGTAAAAGACGGTGAATATCGCGATCAGCGGCAGCAGGCTCATCAAATCAGCGCCCGCCGATTGCGCAGGCGCCGCCGCCTGTGCATAGGCTTCACTAATCAACATGGCATTCTCCGGGAATGAAAAAGAAGGGATTTTAGCATGACGCAGGGTCTGCTTGAAATGCTTGCGCGTATTCCTCGAACTTCCCGTTTTCGATTGCTGCGCGAATTTGACCCAACAATTGCTGGTAATAATAAAGGTTGTGGAGCGTGTTGAGACGTGCGCCAAGTATTTCGCCGATCCGCTGCAAATGATGAAGATATGCGAGGGTGAAGTTACGGCAGGTGTAGCAGCCGCATCGCTCATCCGGGGGCGACATGTCCAAGCGATAGCGGGCGTTGCGCAACTTGATTATCCCATTGCGCGTGAAGAGCCAGCCATTGCGCGCATTGCGTGTAGGCAGCACGCAATCGAACATGTCCACGCCTTGCGCCACGGCATTTACAATATCCGCAGGCGTACCCACACCCATCAGGTAGCGCGGCTTCTCGGAAGGCAGTTGCGGCGCGGTATGTTTGAGAATTCGCTGCATGTCTTCCTTGGGTTCCCCCACCGACAGGCCGCCAATTGCATAGCCATCGAAGCCTATCCCGAGCAATTGTGCAAGCGATCGATCGCGTAGCTTCTCGTACATGCCGCCCTGCACGATGCCAAATAATGCATTGGGATTTTGCCCATCGTCATGCGCGCGCCGCGAGCGTTCCGCCCAGCGCACACTCAACTCCATGGATTTGCTGGTCGCCGGTTCATCCGCCGGGTAGGGCGTGCACTCGTCGAATATCATCACGATGTCGGAATTGAGTATGCGCTGAATCCGCATCGACTCCTCCGGCGTGAGGAAACATGTATCACCGTTCACCGGCGATTGGAACTTGACCCCCTCCTCCGTGATCTTTCGCAGCACACCCAGGCTGAATACCTGGAAACCACCGGAATCTGTCAGGATCGGCCGCTCCCAGCCCATAAAGCGGTGCAGACCTCCATGCGCCTCGATTACCTCCAGGCCGGGGCGGAGCCAAAGGTGAAAAGTGTTGCCCAGTACAATGTGCGCGTTGATCTCACGCAACTCCACAGGCGACATTGTCTTTACCGCCCCATAGGTCCCGACTGGCATGAAAGCCGGTGTCTCCACTGTGCCATGCGCCAGCGTCAAGGTGCCTCGACGGGCGAGCCCGTCAGTGCGATGCAGCTCGAATTTCATATTGAGTCATGTGCCGAAGTTAAAACTTTTTTGGTTATATGCCTAGACGTGTCCGAGTGCGTCAATCCGGTCCTTGTTTGGGAACCATCTGACTTGCCCCGGCGAGACACCAAACAGCCATAGCGTTCAGAGTCATGCGTCGAATCGAGACGAAGGACTCACTGTGATCCCCTCGCAATCAGCATTGCATCCCCATAACTAAAGAATCGGTAACGATGGCTGATCGCGTGCTTGTATGCACTGCGGATATTTTCCAACCCGCCAAACGCGGCCACGAGCATCAATAAGGTCGAGCGCGGCAGGTGAAAATTTGTCAGCAAATGTTCGACCACCCGAAAACGGTAGCCCGGGGTAATAAAAATATCCGTATCGCCCTGGACGGGCAATAATATGCTCTCGCCCTCTTCCGACCCCTCCGCGGCGGCCGCTGCCGCTTCCAGAGCGCGCAAGGAGGTGGTGCCCACTGCAATTACCGCCCTTCCCTCCGCTTTGGCGCGTCCGATTGCTTCCGCCGTTTCCGCCGGCACATGAAAAATCTCCCGGTGCATCTTGTGATCGGCAATGTCTTCCACTCGGACAGGCTGGAACGTCCCCGACCCTACGTGCAGCGTGACGTACGCAATCACCACCCCCATGTTCCGCAAAGCATTCAGCATATTTTCATCGAAATGCAGGCCGGCAGTGGGCGCCGCGACCGCGCCCGGCTGCCGTGCGTAAATGGTTTGATAACGGGTTTCGTCTCCTTTATCCGCAGAACGGGAAATATACGGTGGCAGCGGCAAATGACCGTAGCGTTCCAGCAATTCGGGGACACTGCACTCGTGTTCGAAGCGCAAGGTATAAAAATCGCCCTCACATGCCAAAACCGTCACCTCGATTGACTCGGCAAGTAGCAGCTTCGTTCCAGGTTTGGAGGGATGACTGGCGCGCATTACGGCCAGCGCGCAATGAGTATCCAGCACCCGCTCCACCAGCACCTCCACCCTGCCGCCAGTGTCTTTGACGCCATATAGACGCGCCTTGATGACGCGCGTGTCGTTGAACACCATCACATCCCCCGCACGGACAAACCCGGGCAGATCGGCAAATTGAGAGTCCTGCATCACGCCCGCCGTACCGTCGAGGCGCAGCATGCGGCTGCTGACACGCTGCTCAATCGGGAACTGCGCGATCAGCTCGGGTGGCAGGTCGAAATCGAAATCCTGGATTTTCATCGCGGCGTATTATACCGTTAAGCCTTGCTCAATCTCGCTCAGTCTCCCTTGCCCTGCTGGTTGCCGCGATTTGAGTTTTCAGTGATAATCGCCCTCCTGCAAGGAAGCGCGAAAAGCTTTGCCGGGATGGCGGAATTGGTAGACGCACGGGACTCAAAATCCCGCGACCGCGAGGTCATGGGGGTTCGATTCCCCCTCCCGGCACCAAAACAGGGTTTCAGCAGGTATCAGGAGATAGCTAAAACCCAATAAACAAGTGGCTCTAGCAGCAAGGTTTGTCTCACAGCGTATCAAAGAAGGTCTTGCCATACCGTTCATCTTGACGGTATCTTTGGCGGTATACGACATACCGTCAGCTTGAGGTACCGTCATGCCTCTTACCGATCCCGCCGTCCGCAACGCCAAGCCTGGCAACAAGCCCTACAAGCTGACCGATGGCGGCGGCCTATATCTACTCGTCAATAACGCTGGGAAATACTGGCGCTTTGATTATCGCTTCGTAGGTAAGCGCAAGACGCTTGCAATCGGTGTCTACCCGGCCATTACTTTAGCCAAGGCACGGGAGCGCAGGGACGAGGCGCGCAAGCTGCTCGCGCATGATACCGATCCGTCCATGGTCAAGGCAATACACAAGCAAACCAGGCACCAGGCGGCGGCGGCGAACAGCTTTGAAGCAGTGGCACGGGAATGGCACGGAAAGAAGCTGCCGGGGTGGGCTCCGGCCACGGCACAACGGATATTGAGATCACTGGAAAAGGATATGTTTCCTTGGCTTGGGGCGCTTCCCATCAAGGACATTGCCGCGCCCACCTTGCTGGCAACAATCCGCCGAGTGGAAAGCAGGGGCGCATTGGAATTGGCGCATCGCATTCGTGAACTGGCTGGGCAGGTATTTCGTTACGCGGTAGCCACAGGAAGAGCAGAGCGCGACCCATCTGGCGATCTACGAGGGGCACTGCCGCCAGTGAGGGCGAGGCACCATGCCAGCGTTACCGAACCAGAGCAGATTGCTACGCTGCTCCGGGCGATCAACGGCTATTTCGGTTCGTTTTTAACTCAGTGCGCATTACAGCTTGCACCGCTTGTGTTCGTCCGCCCCCGGGGAGTTGCGTCATGCGGAATGGAGCGAACTCAATCTCGACGCCGCCGAGTGGCGCATACCCGGCCATAAGATGAAAATGCAGGACAAGCATATCGTGCCCCTTTCAAAGCAAGCAATAGAGATACTGCAAGCGATCCACCCGCTAACGGGTAGCGGACGATATGTTTTCCCCGGCGTCAGAACTGCCGCGAGGCCGATGAGTGAAAATACCGTCAACGCCGCTCTACGGCGCCTTGGTTACAACAACAATGAAATGACAGGGCACGGCTTCAGGAGTATGGCATCGACGATCCTACACGAGCAGGGATGGCCCCATGAGGCTATTGAAAGGCAGCTTGCCCATGCCGAGCGCAACAAGGTAAGCGCTGCTTACAATTATGCCGAGCGTTTACCGAAGCGCAGGGAAATGATGCAAGCGTGGGCGGACTATCTGGAAGCGTTACAGACCGGCGCTAAGGGCACGGTAATCAATCTAAAGCGTGCCTAGTTCCCCGATTCATACCGCAGAACACAGAACCTGATAAAACCTAACCATTAGAGAGGCACCATGCAACAACATCAATCCCAACTACTAACCGAGAAAGACGGCCAAGCCCTTGCAGCGTCAATGCTGGACGAGATTCAAAGCAGGGGAGAGTCAAACATGGATGTGTTTTCCATGGAGGCCTAATACAGGGATGGCAAGCCACAGAACAATATAGCTACTGAAAATTAGGCTGATTCTCTTGATGGTTTTTGAGGCATATTCCGTTTAGTACCGGCCCGTTATTTCTAATCCGGTTGTTTGGATAGTATCCGAGTGGGTTCTATTTGGGTACAGATTAAAGGTGACACTGCTAGCGAGGGTGTTGACTTAAGACCCGAACATCAAGGCTAGACATGTACTGTTGAGATAGATATTTTTCAACCATTACGCGAGGAATCGTGTAATTTTCGGCAATTGTGTCGAAGCCCCGAGTTTGGGATGCCTGTAACTGTCTACAAATGGTCACTCTATCGCGAAAGGAGAAAGAAATTCCATTGCGGCTATTTCTGCAAGAATTTCCGATGCTACAGGCAGTTTTGCAGAAGAATTAAGATCTGGAAAGGCAACAGTTGCCTCGTCTATGAGAGTAGCGATGACTCCGCTGCGGTACGATTCCTTGTCAATGATAGCTTGGAAAAGCTCTTTGCAGAGCACGAGCCTGCGCCAGCAATAGTTCTGCCACGGTATTGATTACTTAATTCAAGCGGGTAAAACGAAGGCAGGTAACGTGCTGGGATATCTCATAAAGAATATGCACTTCGGTAACATAGCCCATGTGTCTCCAACGACGATTTCAAGAGAGACGAAAATTGATCTTCCAAATGTGAGCAGGTATTTGACCAGGCTTCGCGGTGACAGATTAATTGATCGTTATAAAACAGACTCAGGAACCGACGCTTTTTTCATCAATCCTGGGATGTGCTTCAAAGGCAACGCTGAAGCTAGGCGGCTGGCTATAAGAAAATGGGAAAAGCTGAGCTTCAAATACACGAAAGAGGAACTTGGCAACGATCGGGGAACGGATAAGGCTAAGAGGCTCAATCAGTGACTAGATTCAAATGTGCAAGTTGCCAATAGCTAAAAATGAAGTCGTCAACATGTATTGATTGAGTACCAAATCGCATATGGCCCTTTGTGACCGGCCATAGAGTTGGATATTCTTCTCCGCAGTGATTAGATACGGCTCCGCGAACTGAATTACGTAACTCCTCTCGTAAAATGGAGGATGGCCATTTTTCGTTAGTGAGAGAAACACTGTCAAGCACAGTATGAGTTTTTTTATTGGATCGACGTATTGCTTGCTCTACAAGGAACGAATTTGCTCCAAAAGGCACTTCCCAACCGTACGGCCCCGATACAATTCGCTCAAAATGCTTGGGGGCCTTAATAGGGCCGTTTGAGTGTCCATACCAATGAGCAGAATCTTTTATGAGGCGCTGTGCCAGCCCTAGCGACACTATTCCATCTGACTCGATCTTCTCAAGTTTTTTTTCGATGAATAGTGCGCACTCCCAAACATCCATGTCCGAAACATCCACATCCACCCTCCCATATAAAAGCACAAGTATAAGCGAATATTATGCAGGGGTCGTCCACGGTCGCCAGCCGAACTGAACGGGCCACCGAACTCTGCCTACAGCTTCGCAAGAAGCACCGACACAGCTACCGACAAAGCAGATGCCCCGCCAGGCAAACGTTTCAACACAAAAATGCAACCACTGAACCGCTTTGAGGTAGTGCTAGTCCAGAACCCCCAGCTCGAAAGGCTGGGGTTATTGTTTTGTTGAGATGTGCAGATGCCCGCATCCACATTTCTAAATATGCGAAGATGTAATAATGCTGAGCTAATACTATATTATTTGAAAATAAAATGCGTACCTTGAAGGAAATTGAAACTGTTTGGTCTGTTCTAGGGGATGTAGAAAAATTAGCTAAGGACACGATGCGGGAGCAGCTTTCGCCTTGGGAGCAGATTGTAAAAGTATGCGTCGAAGCGGGCATGCTAGCCCCGATTCTTAATGCAAAGAATCATGGGCAGCTTCCTTTTATTGCCGCTGCCCCTTTTCTAAAGCGGTCAATAAACGATCTTCGCTGCATCTGGCTGCTCGTAGAAATGGGGTATTCCTCACAGGCGGCAAGTGTCGGCGCCTCGGTATTTGAGAATGCGTTAATTGCGGCAGTATTGGCGAGCTCAGAAAAGCTAGCCAGAGAAGCAATGAAAGTAAAATATGCCGAAATACCGTGGGGAGCCAAAAAGTTAGCTCAATTAAATGCCCGTCAATGGATCGAGTTACAGAACAAGTTGGGCAAGAGGATTTCCCCTGGCGAGTATGAAGATTCGTGGACTATTTCTTATTATCATTACAAGTGGTTATGCCAGATCAAACATCCAACTTGGCAGTCAGTGATCCATGACTCAAAATCTACTGGTAGAAAAAGTAATTTTTATTCCGTCTTGCCCTTACCAAACAATTTGCACGAAGATATGCAGGTGAAACTTTGTATTCTTGGTGGATCAGTAGGGAAGGTATTAGAGGCGATAAAGTCCTTTTCCATCTATCTTGAATGTGATGAGGCCACAAAGGAATATATAGCTTTTGAAGAAAAGATGAACAAAGCGCACTTCGGAATAATTGAGTTAATGAAAAAAATTAAAGATAACCCCTCCCCCATCCGCGTTCTTGATGAAAGCTTTATCAAAACCGATTTTTCCACATTTGAAAAGGGGGAACTGGATGTTTAAGAAGCTGCAAAATGACCAAATACGTCACAATTCGAAGGTTCTAAGGGCTAACCGGTTATAACGAAGATGCTGTGCGCGCTAAGATAAGGGACGGTGTATGGCTTGAAGGTCAGGTATTTTGCGAGGCGCCTGACGGTCGCGTTTTAATTTCCGTTAAAGGGCTTGATCCATGGGAAGAAACCGGATTGGTATTCCACAAACTTGGGCAAGTTCGTACCAAATCTCCTTCACCTATAAAGGGCTCGTTTGCCGGGAGTGAATCAAAGTCAAGCCCACTCCCGTTCAACGCAAACACCCAGAGCATTATGCAGCACCATAGCAGGGGTAACGCAGCACGAATAACGGTATTTTTGACGGTATGTTAACTATTGCCCACTTATTAAATCTAATATTCACATATAGTTATTACGCTAATTCGATTGACCCTCCCCTCAGATAATCCCGAGAGTATAAATCCCCGCTCAAACAGGTAAACGGGTTCGCAGTACGTCAACTTGCGTCCTTTTTGCCGCTGTTAACGTCGGTAAGTTGACGTTAATACAGCGTAGCGAGCGGGGCGCTTCCGTTTTCGCATCAGTCTCCCAGGTTTTTTTAGTCAATCCTCACTTTTCCCCCATACAAGCGCGGCTATTTTCAAGGCATTAGCCGTAGGGCGGCCAGCGCAGCATAACTCGACATTTCCATGAAAACCTGAGTCGCCTTGGATCGGCGTTCTGCTAACGTGATAAGATTCGCAATGCTGGTCACAACCGGATTACAAGAGGCATCGCCGTGTCGCTCGATCTTGATTCAGAGAAGATTACCATCGCGTGTCCTCAATGTTCGGTTGATTTCGAGGAAACGATCTCGCGGCTTAAATTCGAACCAAAGCTTTGTTGCCCTCATTGCAAACACCCTTTGGGCGTGAATCTTCTCGAGCTGCATATCGTTCTCGAATCCGTTAAAAAATCCAGTGATGATCTGCTCAAAAAGCTGGTCGGGCGCCCCAACAGCGAAAATTGAGGCCAGCACAAGTACGAGTTAGCGCATGTGCGCACTCTATGGCGCCGTGAATGCAGGTCGCTTCTTTTCGTCAGGCGCAGCTGCGCTTTCCAAAAAATGACGCTCCGGTAGAGACCCCTCGTCATTGTCGCAATCCCATCCGAGCTCTTCCTGATTCTTTCGTTCCGGTGCTGTGCACGCGTTGTTTGTTTTCGACGAACGCAGCCACGTCTGGCAATAGCTCTCCCTTATCGCTAGCCCGCGCGGGGATAAATTCAAATCCGTTTGACTAAAAAAGAAACGCTGCTATGAATAAACCTAGAGCTCATGGAAGCCGAGCCTCTTGCTGCATAACAATAATTGGGGATTAATCCGTTCTCAACGCCTTTGGGAGGTGGCCGTCATGAAACAGCAGTTGAATGCATTCCGGGTTATAGCGGTATTGATGGGTTTGTGGACAGCGCTTGGTCCTGCCGAATTTATTCCAGCATCGCAGGCGGAGCCGTTGAAGCCTTCCAAAACAATCAAAACGGAATACCAGTATGCCGCCAAAGTTGCCTGCTCGCTCCTGCTGCCGCATCAGGACGGCACCTTGGCGCGCGGCACATACCGCACGGTCATCAATATACACAATCCCACGGACAAGAAGGTTACCGTTGCAGCCAAGGTGGCGCTGTCTACCCAGTTTGGCTCGGACCCAGGTCCGTTCGCCGTTACCCCATTCAAGGAAGCCGAGCTGCAGCCGGATGGCGCGGTGGGGGTAAGCTGCTTCGATGTCGCGGGCTATTTTTGTCCCATTGATGGGGTCTGCGTTGATTTTGCCTTCCTGGAAGGATTTCTCGTCGTGAAAAGCCCGGTACCGTTGGACGTAGTGGGCGTTTACACAGCACGTCACACAGATGGGGATGTGGAATCGATAGATGTGGAAACGGTGCAGCCGCGCCAAATTCGAGAGACAGTCAGTGTTGGGGCAGCGGAGCCCACGAAACCCGGCGGCGGGAAACGTGTCGACTACCCTCCCAAGGGCAGTCCCGCGTACGGAGAGAAGGAACCCAAACAAATGTGCGGCGGAATTGCGGGGTTCCCGTGCCCTGCTGGCAAAACATGCGTGGATGATCCCTCGGACGATTGCGATCCCGCTCGTGGCGGAGCTGACTGCAGCGGTATTTGTGTCAGCAAACCCCCGGCAAGATAATCGCAGTGTTTTCAGGGGACGCACCTGTGCAGTACCCAATTTGAACAGTAAATCAGTGTGAGGGAGGCTTACGATGTGATCGTCATTGGTGCGGGTCCCGCAGGGTGTGCGGCAGCCCGCATCCTGGCGAAAGCCAACTTATCCGTTGGCTTGTTCGACAAGGCAGTCTTTCCACGGGACAAAATCTGCGGCGATGCGCTTATCCCTGACGCGTACCATGCGCTGGAAAAACTCGGGCTGGTAGAGAGCGTTACCCGTATTGCTTTCCCCTCCCAGGGAATGCGTCTGATCGGCTTCGATGGTAGCAACGTTTTGGTGAGGGCGGTCAGCGCCTGCGTGCCGCGCCTGGAACTGGATGAGTTGCTGGTAAAGAGCGCGGTTGAAGGTGGCGCTGAGTTTCTGCCTGGGCATGAACTCGTCAACGTCGTAAACGAGGATGCAACAAATTACCGCGTCGAATTTTCCTACGGCGCCAGTTCCGTCGCTGCCCGAGCCGAATGGGTTTTGCTGGCAACTGGAGCCGCTGTCAAACCAATTCGGCGGGCGGGTTTACTGCTTCGAGCCGAGAGCAAAAGCTTTGCCGTTCGCCAGTACGTCCGTAACGAACGCGTATCGAAGAATTTCAAGGAACTAGTATTTGCCTTCGACCATACTGTGAAGGGCGGCTATGGCTGGGTTTTTCCCGGACCAGATGCAATATTCAATATCGGCATCGGCTTTTTCGGCTCAGCACACAAGCACAGCAATGCCCGACGAACCTATGAGCGTTTTATCGCCAAGATGCCGTTGGCACGGGACCTGATGCGAGATGGAGAAATCATGAGCCCCCTTAAAGGCTCACCGCTCCGAACTGGCTTGTCCGGCGCACGCTTCGCCACCGGCGGCTTGATGGGTATCGGGGAATGTGTCGGCACGACTTTCCCGCTTACTGGCGAGGGAATCGGCAAAGCGATGGAAACAGGCATCCTCGCTGCGGATTCGATCATCAGCCAATCTCATTTGGGGCGTAGTGCCGTGGCGCGCACGTATACAACTGGTATTAGCCGGCTTCAGCCCAAGTATGACGTTTACCGTAAGGCTGAGTTCTTGTTTAACTGGCCCTACTTGACCAATAAACTGGTGACACACGCAGCGGGCAATCTCTATTTCCGCAATAAATTGGAAGGGCTGTTCAACGAAACCACTGACCCGGCATTCTTATTAACGCTCTCAGGCTGGCGGAAGATTTTATTTGGTAGTGGTAATGAAGCGAGAACCTAAGCCGAAAATTACAAATAGATCACTGGGTGGCTAGTCAACGATTTTTGATGCCGGGTGGTAACAATAGCGGAGCGGGTGTGTCTAGTAACATTCTCGCTACGGTGATGCTGAAATCATGACTGGGCTTACATAATGGCGCAATCACGCAGTGCCGGGCAGCAACGGCGTACGACGGACCCCTTTGCAAATAGTGGTTTCGAGATGCTATGAAGGGGTTAAATAGGATTGCGATGCACGCTCATGAGTAAACAGCAAAGGGCAAAGGGGCGACTGCCCTCTGTGCCTTAGGACGAAGTTATTTAAGAAGTCTTGCGACGACGCCTCCATGAAACCCATCAGGCCCAAGCCTGCCATGAATAGCGCGTACGTTTCCGGTCCAGGGATAGGAGACGCTATGTTGATAAAGCTCTCTGGCACCCCCCGGGTACGCCTGAACTAGGGTAGAGCCTGGCAGGCCGGGGTTCGTGTAAGGTATCCCCGCCTAGGCGCTCTGCCTAGAGAGTAAGTAACGGTAACGGTCCTAAATACAGATACAGAACAAGATATAGAAGCGGCGGACGGTAAGTTTAACCTAGTGCCAGTCCCGTGACGGGGTGGGGGGCGGCCCCAGTTGCGGACGAAGCCCTCCCCCGTTAAGTACCCCTACCCTTGCTACTTCAATTAACACTAGGGCGGGTTCAGACTACGCTAGCGATTTCTTTACGCGGCGCGCCCTCCAACCAAGAAGACTTAGTCCTATCAGCATCATGGTCCAAGTTTCCGGCTCTGGTACCGCCGAAACAAAGGTTCCAGCTTCTTGTGTGTAGTATCGAAATTGGACACTGCCTTGGTCTACAAATGCCGTATCCGATCCATTGAAGGAAAAGTTGCCGGTATGGGGCTCCCCATTTAACGCAACCACATTGGAAAGGGTTACAGGTGAAGCGGGGTTGCTACTTATGCTAACCGTTGCGTCTTGTTGTGAGAAAGGGAACACATTCGGAGGCGTGGGCAGGTTCGTACTTTTATCTATTGTAAGAAAGGTGCTGCTGTCGCCGCCATATAAAGTGTAGTCCAGGGTCCAGGCGGAAATTTTACCGTTCGCATCGGTTGTCACTTGCCCGTCCACTGCGCTGTAGTGGGCGTACTTAACCGTGTCTACAGAAGACCCTGCCACGTAGTTGTTTATATCGTTCGATATAGGGACCATAGAACCGCCAGCCCAATAGCCCTCCAGACCTCCCTTAGTTGGCCCGAGGAGATTAAACCCACCGCTTTCCAAATGAATTGGAGTGGTGGAATTTGGCGCGAGAGGCGAGGTGAAGCTCAGGTAAGCAGTTATCGGTGAACCGATATAGATCGGGGGGCTAGGCAAAGGGCTATTAGGGGATTGCAGCAAGCCGGGGTTGGTTTGGACCTCGTTTTGCCCCGAATTTTGTAACTCCCCTAGGTAAACGGGGGCGCTGATAAAATTGTAGGTCGTGCTAGCCTGCGCGGAAAGAGAGCCGATCAATGTTCCAGTTATCACTAGGAGCGTCCGACAGATATTATTAGATTTGTTAGTGAAATTCATACTACCTCCGTTAAAAAGGAACTGCATCGTTTTTTGTTTTGTTCAGGCAATTACTCCGAAAGCAAGCACATTCTTGACTTAGCGTTTGTGCTTAGTTATTTATAGTACATTTTTTAAAAAGGCGGATATGGAAGCATTAATCAACCGAGGTCTATGGGCCGATCCTTCCCACATCCCCCGGGCATCGCGAAAAAATGGCAATGCGGGGCAGATTTGAGCAATCAGGAACGCGGCGCTATTACGCCAAGGCGCTCGGTGCTGATACAAGCGATCACGTGAAGTGGTTCGGGGATACCATTCCTTCCTACAATCCCGCGCCCGGCCAGTACTCACGGATGATCATGCTTCACAACAATGAACTGCTGTTTATCGGAATGACCTAAGGCTATCGAACCCCGAAAGAAGCTGCTGAGAAGAAGAAACCGTGGATATGTGCGCGGGTAGAGAAGTCGCTAACAGGACATTATTTCCGGCACATGTTCCCGAGGGCGAGTAATAATCTCCGCCGGGGGATGGTAGGTGCCCCCACCAATGTTCATATTTCGGGGGACGTATTCCCCAACCACGGTGCATAGGGTCGTGCTGACGGAGTCCTACGCTGTAAGAAAAGAAGAGGTAGCGAGGGGGTATAGTTAATCCCAAGTGTCCCAACAGTGTCCCATGAAAGACAAAAGGCTTACGCTTTTGAACGTAAGCCTTTGTTTTTTGGTAGCGAATCCCAGATTCGAACTGGGGACCAACGGATTATGATTCCGCTGCTCTAACCACTGAGCTAATTCGCCACACATTCGCTGAAGAGGCGAAATTCTGCCTTTAGCAGGGCACGGTGTCAAGATTAACGAAAGGGTTAGCTCCGTATCCCCATGATAAGCATATAAAAACTAATTAGCTGAGCTTTTTGCCCCCCCCGTTGCGAAAGCCACCGTCCGGGAAACCTGTCTCACGTCATCTCCGGAATTCAAAGCCGGGTATAATGATTTGATGAAATTCGATATCGTAATTATTGGCGGCGGTCTGGTTGGAGCAAGCCTTGCGCTTGCTCTCAAAAACAGCGGTTTAAAGATTGCGCTGGTGGAATCCCGCCCACCCGCCCCCCTACCGGATGACAAGAGCTGGGACAGCAGAATTTACGCCGTTAGCCCCGGCAGTGCCAGCTTTCTGCAAGACCTCCACGTATGGCAAGCGGTGGACGAGGCCAGGATTACGCCTGTTTATAAAATGGCGGTATTTGGCGATGACAATGCGGCGCGTCTCGATTTCAGCGCCTACGATATTGGATGTCCCGAACTTGCCTTCATCTTGGAAAATCGCCAGCTTCAGGCGGCAGTGTGGGATGCGCTCAATCGTCACAAAAAGCATATCCGGATATTCTGCCCGGCTCAATCCGCATCGGTCACGTGGAATGAATCACACGCCGAGTTGCAGTTGGTGGACGGGACGATGCTGCAAGGCTCGCTGATTGTGGGCGCGGACGGTTTGAATTCCTGGGTGCGAGAACAAGCGCAAATTGAAGTTTCTCGCCATCCGTATCAGCAGATAGGCGTGGTGGCGAATTTCAGCACAGAGCGACGTCATAACAACGTTGCTCATCAATGGTTCCGGCGCGATGGCGTGCTGGCCCTGCTGCCACTGCCGGGGAAGATGGTGTCCCTGGTATGGTCGTTGGAAGAAGATCAAGCCCGTGCATTGCTCGATGCGCCTGAAGCAGAGTTATGCAGCCAGGTTAGAAATGCCGCGAACGGCGCCCTGGGCGAGATGCAACTTGTCACCCGGCCTGCTGGCTTCCCATTGAATTTCGTGCACGTGAAACAACTGGTCCGACCGCGACTTGCGCTTATTGGCGATGCCGCCCATGGCATTCATCCGCTGGCGGGACAAGGCGTCAATCTTGGCTTGCGCGATGCGCGCGAACTTGCGAGCACTCTTTTAATGCGGGGACCGGAACCGGATTGCGGGGATTATCTGCTGCTGCGCCGTTATGAGCGCACACGCAAAGAAGACATACTCGCTCTGGAACTCGTCACGGACGGCCTGCAGAAGTTATTCGCTCATCCCAACCCAACACTGGTCCGCTTGCGTAATTTAGGGCTGGGAATTACCAATCGGCTCCCGTTGATAAAGGACCGGTTGATTCAGCATGCGTTGAGTTGAAGCCGAATCAGCAACAACCTTGATAGATCCACTTAACCGGAGCGATGGTCATGCGTTTGAATCTCGTTTTCCCTACCTTGGTATTGTGCTTGCTGGCAGGCTCGGCCTTTGCTGACGAAGAAGCTGTAAAAAAAGCGCTACAGGCAACTTTTTCCGGCGAAAAGATCGATAGCGTGAAAAAAACGACCTATCTGGGATTGTATGAGGTTGTGGTGGGGGGGGAGCTGTTTTACACCGATGAAAAAGCAACGTACCTTTTTTTTGGTCATGTGGTTGACCCGCAGACGAAGCAGAGCCTGACCAGCGAGCGCCTGCAACAGATAAAGGATACGCGCCGCGTCAGCATGGATACGCTTCCGCTTGATCAGGCGATTAAAGCGGTCAAGGGCAACGGCAAGCGCAAGCTGGTGGTTTTTTCCGACCCGAACTGCCCATATTGCAAGCGCCTGGAAAAGGAACTGGTCAACATCACGGATGTAACGATATACACGCTGCTTTATCCGGTACTCAATGGTTCGATGCCAACCGCCACGTCTATCTGGTGTTCCCCCAACCGGCTAAAGGCTTGGGATGACTTCATGTTGAAAGGCACCGCTCCGACTGGAAAGAATTGTGATACGCCCATTGAAACGCTTCTTCAGGCGGGCAGAAAGAATGGGATAAATGGTACGCCAACCCTGATATTCGCCGATGGATCGGTGATACCAGGAATGATCCCGGCCGATACGATCGAAAAGAAACTGAATGCCGCAGGCACAAAATAGCGCCGCGACGTCACGCTCAACACGTTCACATTCAACAACAGCTCTTTTGCGCCACGGGCGTCTGCGGTAATTCGCCCGGCGATACATAACCGGCTGGCATCAATACCCACATCTTGCCCGGCTGTCTCATCTTCCCTGCTTGGTTCGCGGCTTCAGGGCCAAAGCCCCAGAAGAAATCAGCACGCACATTACCCTTGATGGCGCCGCCCGTATCCTGCGCCACCATTAAACGGTTAAGCCGCTTGTCGGTATTGGGCCAGGTGGTGGCAAGAAAAACGGGGGCGCCCTGGGGGACCGCGCGAGGATCGACAGCAAGGCTGCGACCAGGGGTGAGTGGTATGCCGAGCGATCCCAGGGGGCCTGACCCGTTGGCCGGCAACTCTCGAAAAAAGACAAAACTCGAGTTCTGATTCAGAAGATCGGCCAGTTTTCGTGGATTTTTTTGCGCCCAAGCCTTGATCCCCTGCATAGAAGCCTTTTCCAGAGACATCTCTCCGCGCTCTACCAGCAGTCTTCCAACGGATTTGTAGGGATGGCCATTCTGGTCGGAATAGCCTACGCGCACGACTTCACCATTTTCGAGCTCAACGCGACCCGAACCTTGAATCTGCAGGAAAAACAAGTCGATCTCGTCATCCACCCACAGCAACTCCTTCCCTTTCAGCTGTGCCCCATTGCTGTCTATCTCGGCGCGGCTGTAGTAAGGCACCACCTTTCGTCCCTGTAAACGTCCGCGCAATCGCAAGTTTTTCAGCTCCGGATACACTTCGCCCAAATCGATTACCAATAACTCGTCGGGGGTCGTGTATAACGGATACCGGAAACGCTTGGACTGCTTGCGGCTGCCCTTCAGCAAAGGCTCATAGTAGCCGGTGATCAGGCCTTCCCCGCCACCATCCGAGTTCAACACCTGATGCGGGACAAAGCGGCTCTCGATAAATTGCCTCAGGGCGACACTATCCGGCGCCTGCATGGATTCAGCCTCTATGCAGGTTCCCTGCCACAGCGGTTTGTTTTTCAGGACAGCACAACTACGGAGGAAAGCCTCCCACGCCGGCTGAATATCATCATCTGTCCAGCCGGTCAGTGAATTCCAGTCGGTTTGCTTGAGCACGATGGGCGGGACTGCTTCAGACGGCGCTGGCGAAACCGGTTCTGGTACTTTAGTCGTTCTCGTGGGGGCCGTAGTACAGCCGTCGAGCAACAACAGCGAGGCGAGAGCCAATAAAGCTAATTGGTTTTTCATCGCGTTTTTGGTTAAAGTGGCATCTTATAAATATACAGCAACCTTAAAAACATGTGGGTGATAATCCTCGAAGCGCTCGTGGCCTTGTCCTTGCTCATTCTCATAGTCTGGTGGACAAGACCATCAAGACCGCGCAAAAATGAAGACGAAAATAACAAAAATGATGCCGAGCCAAAGTAGCCGGTCCAGCATTTATTGCTTTTCGTCGCTTCGGATGGCCCACTTCGGATGGCCCCGCTTAGAGTGGTTATAAGGCAGGTGTAGGAGCGGCACCACGTTCCCCTATCCGACAGATCCTGTTTCGACTAACCGCGAGATTGTCCTCCGATGCGAATAGCTCACAATGCCCCGCTTTTATACGGCCGCGATTGCAAATCCAGGTTATGAAACGTGCCGCAACTTTTATGCAGGCTATCCTTATAAATACAGTGCGATGCGGCGAGTAATTTGGCAGAATACTCACCTTGGGGGAATGGTTTTGTTACAAAGGGGAATGGGATGAAGTATCAAAGCTTTGAAGAATTCTGCACTTATATTGCCGTACGCAATCCCGGGCAGCCTGAATATATGCAGGCGGTGGCCGAAGTGATGGAAAGCCTGTGGCCGTTCATCGCGCAGCATCCGAAGTATGCCGAGCATGGTCTTCTCGACCGCCTGACGGAGCCGGAGCGGGTAATCATTTTCAGGGTCGCGTGGGTAGACGACCGCGGCGAGGTGAATGTCAACCGTGGCTACCGGATCCAGCATAGCTCATCCATCGGTCCTTACAAGGGAGGCACCCGTTTTCATCCCTCAGTGAATCTCTCTATCCTGAAATTTCTTGCATTCGAGCAGACTTTCAAGAATGCGCTTACCACGCTACCCATGGGCGGCGGCAAGGGCGGCTCGGATTTCGATCCCAAGGGGCGAAGTCAGGGCGAAGTGATGCGTTTCTGTCAGGCTTATATGAGTGAGTTGTTCCGTCATATCGGGTCGGATGTCGATGTGCCCGCCGGGGATATTGGCGTCGGCGGCCGCGAAGTGGGATTCATGGCTGGCATGATGAAAAAGTTGTCCAACCGCGCGGACTGTGTTTTTACCGGAAAGGGGCTCAGCTTCGGCGGCTCGCTGATCCGCCCGGAAGCGACCGGGTACGGCACGGTTTATTTCGCCGAGGAAATGCTCAAACAATCCGGCCGCTCCCTCGACGGGTTAAGGGTTTCGGTCTCGGGTTCGGGGAACGTGGCGCAATACGCGGTGGAGAAAGCCATGGCCCTCGGCGCTAAAGTGGTCACCGTCTCGGATTCCAGCGGTACGGTCCTGGATGAGGAAGGCTTCACACCTGAAAAACTGTCTGAGTTGATGGAAGTAAAGAATCGCCTTTATGCCCGAATAAGCGTCTATGCCGAACGGGTCAAGGCCAAATTCTTGCCCGACATTCGGCCCTGGCATGTGCCGGTGGATGTCGCTCTGCCGTGCGCGACGCAGAATGAACTGAACGAAGAGGATGCTGCCACCCTGGTTAAAAACGGGATAATCTGCGTCGCAGAAGGCGCTAACATGCCGTCCACTGCAGAGGCCGTGAAATGCTTTGAACGTGGCGGCATTCTATTTGCGCCCGGCAAAGCCAGCAACGCGGGCGGCGTAGCCACCTCCGG
Source organism: Nitrosospira sp. Nsp14 (assembly GCF_900113575.1). Taxonomy (GTDB): domain Bacteria; phylum Pseudomonadota; class Gammaproteobacteria; order Burkholderiales; family Nitrosomonadaceae; genus Nitrosospira. Next base: position 196,047 of record NZ_FOPV01000002.1, on the reverse strand, counting down.
TCTGGAAATGAGCCAGAACGCCATGCGGCTTTCATGGCCCAGGGAAGAGGTGGACGCGCGCTTGCTCGAAATCATGCAGGCTATCCATCAGTCCTGCCTTCGGTACGGCCGTCGCGGTGACGGCACCGTCAGTTATGTCAACGGCGCCAATGTCGCTGGCTTCGTGAAGGTCGCAGACGCGATGATCGGCCAGGGTGTGATCTGACGGGATTTAATCGTTGCGGCTCATTCCTTTCGCTGTTCCGGAAGAATCGGCGCGGCATCCACGCTAATACTCCGGCCCCTTCACCAGGCATAGGCCGCGACAATCAGCGTATCCAGACCGTCTTGATGTTAACGAACTCTCGCATGCCGTGATACGACAACTCGCGGCCGAAGCCGGAAGACTTTATACCGCCAAACGGGAGCCGCGGATCGGACCGAACCATACCGTTGATGAAACTGCAGCCGGCCTGAACCTGGCGCGCGACTTCTTCCGCATGTTCGGAGTTTCTGCTCCAGATGCTCGAACCAAGCCCAAAACGAGTATCGTTGGCAATATGGATCGCCTCCTCCTCATTCGCGGCGGGGATTACAGCAGCCACGGGGCCGAATAATTCCTCATTATAAGCCCGGGTTTTGGCTGTGACCCGGTAGAGTATCGATGGCGGATAAAACGCACCGGCGCCGGGAACAGGTTTGCACCCTAGAACCGGCTCCGCGCCCTGTGCAATCGAATCGACAACTTGTTGTTGCAAGTCTTCCCGTAGATCCAGTCTTGCCATTGGACCGAGCTGAGTTGTTTCGCTCATCGGGTCCCCCATCTTTAAATCTGCCGCTTTCTTTGTGAACAGCGTCAAAAATTCATCCGCTATTTCCACCACCGGAATGATGCGCTTGGCAGCGATGCAGGATTGACCGCAGTTCTGGAAGCGCGACCTTACTGCAAAGCTGGCCGCAAGGTCGAGATCGGCATCTTTTAAAATAATAAATGCATCCGATCCGCCAAGTTCCAATACGCATTTCTTCAAATGTTGACCGGCATGGGAAGCGACTTTACGCCCGGCTGCCTCTGAGCCGGTCAGTGTTACACCATGCACAAAGGGGCTGGCAATCGCACTCGCCACCTCCGCGGTTTCGATCATGAGGGTGGTAAAAAGATGGGAAGGAAAACCTGCGTCAAGGAACAGCTGCTCCAGCGCCTGAGCGCATTGCGGCACGTTGGACGCATGTTTTAAAACACAGGCGTTGCCCGCCATGAGACCCGGGGCGGCGAAGCGAATGACCTGAAAAAAAGGAAAATTCCAAGGCATGATGCCCAGCACGACACCGAGCGGCTCATAGGAAACGTAGCTTTTGCCAGCGTCAGTTTGCACCGGTTCGAGCTGCATGAAGTGCTCCGCGTGCACAGCATAATAATCACATGCCAACGAGCACTTCTCCACCTCAGCGCGCCCTTCGCGCACTGGCTTCCCCATTTCCATTGCCATCAGCGCGGCGTATTCGTTGACCCGCTCGTGCAATAGCATGGCGACGCGGTTCATGCGCTCCGCGCGTTCTGGAAATTTTGTTCCCGCCCAGGTCCGCTGGGCGTCGCTAGCCTGTTCCAGCGCCGACGTGAGGCGCTGGCTGTCCCAGCTGGTGAAAGTCTTCAGCGTTTCATTAGTAGCGGGGTTTAAGCTGGTGTACGGCATGATGTGCTATTCTTTAACGGACGTGTCAAGTTGAAGGAATCCAAGCGGAACGGTTGAGTCTTCACTTCAGATATATAGATATAGCAGGTTATGAAAAAGTTGTTTGCAGGTTTGTGTTTAGCAATGTGCGCCGGAACGCTGGCAGCTGGGCAGGATGACGACTTTCTGGCCATGCGCCAGGCGTTTTCGACGGGGGATGCTACCCGCGTCGCGGCATATGCTCAGCGCTTGAAAGGGCATGTACTTGAGCCCTATGCCGCTTATTACCAGCTCCGTCCGCAGCTTGAGTTTGCACTGGTGAACCCTCAAACGATCCAGACGTTTTTGGAACGCTACAAGGACAGTCCCCTCAGTGACCGGTTGAAAACCGAATGGCTGAAAACGCTGGGCAAGACCGAGCAATGGACATCGTTTGCAGAAGTGTATCCGGGCTTGACCAACCCCGATGTGGAACTCATCTGCTACTCATTGCAACAGCGCCTCTCTGCCTCGGATGTAAGCGCGCAGACCGAGGGGCGCCAGCTGTGGTTTAACCCGCGCGACCTGCCGGAGAGCTGCACGCCCGTGTTCGAGACGCTGGTCGACAATGGCGTGTTGACGGAAGATGATATTTGGGCGCGGCTGAGACTCGCGCTCGAAGTGGGCAACGTTAGCGTAGCCAAGCGCATCAATTTGTATCTTCCCGATGACGAGGCGCTCAATGAGCGCAAGCTCGCGGCTGCGACAGACAATCCTTTGCGCTACCTCGAAACACACCGCAAGGAGCTGAAGACCCGCGCCGATCGGGAGATCGCAATTTTCGCGCTGCTGCGGTTGACCCGCAGCGGCCCCGATCAGGCTTATGCCTATTGGCCGAGAATACGGGAGCAGTTCAATGACGCGGAACATGCCTATTTCATGGCGCACCTCGCAGACCAGGCCTCCCGACGACTGAATCCCAGTGCGTTAAGCTGGTTCATGGAGGCGGCGGGCAGCAGCACACCCGTTGCACTATCGGACGCCCAGCTCGGCTGGAAAACCCGCGCGGCCCTGCGTGCCGGCGACTGGGACTTGGTGCTGGACACCATTGAAGCCATGTCTGCTCAGGAACAGCAGCTCGGGGTGTGGCGCTACTGGAAATCGCGCGCCTTAAGGGTGCAAGGCAGGACCGCGGAGGCAAACGTGATCCTTGCCCCTTTAAGCAAGGAGCATAATTTCTACGGCCAGCTCGCGGAAGAGGATTTGGGCGTATCCATCAGCGTCCCCGCAGAGTCACATAAAGCCACGCGCCAGGAGATTGCCGGGATCGAGCGCCTACCCGGCATCCGCCGCGCACTTACCTTGTATCGCCTGAACTTGCGAACCGAGGCCGCACGCGAATGGGCCTGGGCAATACGCGATTTCGATGACCATCGCCTGCTGGCAGCGGCTGAAGTCGCACGACGGAACGGAATTTACGATCGCGCCATTTACACCGCGGACAGGACCGTGCAGCACCATGATTTCAGCCTGCGTTTTCTTGCTCCTCACCGTGACAAGATGCGCGATGTCTTGAAACAGCAGGAACTCGACGAAGCCTGGGTTTACGGCCTCATCCGTCAGGAAAGCCGTTTCGTTAGCGATGCACGTTCAAGCGCGGGGGCGATGGGATTGATGCAATTGATGCCTGCCACGGCAAAATGGGCTTCAAAAAAAGTAGGAATACGAAAATTTCAGCCTGCGCGCGTCACCGACGTCAACACCAACCTGATGTTGGGTACCTATTACCTCAAGCATGTTCTGACCCTCTCCGGCGACCAGCCACTGCTCGCGTCCGCGGCCTATAACGCCGGCCCCAGCCGAGCATGGCAATGGCGGGATGAAAAACCGCTCGAGGGAGCCATCTACGCCGAAACCATACCGTTCAATGAAACCCGTGACTATGTAAAAAAAGTTATGAGCAACTCAATGTATTACGCCCGGACTTTAGGCCATCAGGTAACCGCTCTAAAGAACCGTCTTGGCATCGTGGCGTCCCGTTCCGGTGTTGAAAAGCTCCCCGAGAATGAAAATAAACCATGATTATCAATAATGTGTGCATTTTCGGCGGGAGCGGGTTCATCGGCCGCCACCTCGCCAACCTTCTAACCGACCAGGAAATCCAGTTGCGTGTTCCCACCCGCAATTATGAGCGGGCCAAGGAAGTCCTGGTGATCCCCACCGTGGATTTGGTGGAGGTCACCGATTATGACGATGACCAACTCGACCAGCTTCTAATGGGTATGGATGCGGTCATTAACCTGATAGGTGTTCTCCATGGCGATTTTCACCAGGCGCATGTGGAGATGCCGCAGAAAATCGTGGCTGCGTGCGTGCGAAACGGCATCGGGCGGATACTGCACATGAGCGCCCTTCATGCCGGCCTCGACCAACCCAGCGCCTACCTCCGCTCGAAAGCCGAGGGCGAACGGATTGTAATGACATCCGGTTTAGCTGCCACGAGTTTCAGGCCGTCGGTAACATTCGGGCCAGGGGATTCTTCAATTAACCTGTTTGCCAGGCTGGGTCGGCTGCCGGTATTGCCTCTGGCGTTACCCGAGGCGAAATTCCAGCCGATCTATGTCGAGAATGTGGTTCAAGCGTTTATGTTGAGTCTTGATGACCCGAAGACTTTTGGTCAGAGCTACGATTTATGCGGTCCCAGATGCTACAGCCTAAGGGAATTGGTCGAATATTCCGCGCACGTCACCGGACATGACCCGGCAATTATTGGACTCAGTGACGGACTCTCCCATCTCGAAGCGGCGGTAATGGAAATCCTGCCGGGCAAACTCATGAGTGTGGACAATTACTATTCCATGAAAATCGACAACGTATGTGATTGCACCAAGCCCAGCAATTTGGCGGAGGTATGGGACATCCAGCCGACCTCGCTGGAGGAAGTGGCGCCGCTCTATCTGGCTCATCAAAACCCCCGTGAACGGCTCGATCATCTCCGACATTGGTCAGCCGGGCGATAGCGGGTAGGTAAAAAATCACTCCGTGTATTTCCCTGATACGAGGTTTTCAAATAGGCACTGGCCAGCTGAAGGGGCAGAAGAAATTTAGCGCGCCACATTCCCCTTTGATGCCAAGTATAAATTTCTTGAGTAACGATATTGCAACGAATTCAGATTCGATAGGCGTCTCATCATGAAAACATACCTTGTCGGCGGCTCGGTACGTGACGAGATTTTGGGCCTGCCGGTAACTGATCACGATTATGTCGTGGTCGGTTCTTCACCAGAAGAAATGGTGCGGCTCGGCTATCGCGCAGTGGGAAAGGATTTCCCGGTTTTTCTCCATCCGATAACCCAGGAGCAGTATGCGCTTGCGCGCACCGAGCGCAAGATTTCTCGCGGGTACAAGGGTTTTGAGGTTTACGCATCGCCCGATGTGACGTTGCAGGAGGATTTGGCGCGACGCGATCTGACGATCAACGCCCTTGCCAAGGATCAGGATGGGAATATCATCGATCCTTTTGGGGGAGTCGCCGATCTCGAAGCCGGATTGTTGCGCCATATCAGTCCGGCTTTTACGGAAGACCCGGTGCGGGTACTGCGGACGGCCCGTTTTGCCGCTCGCTTCGGTTTCCGCATTGCTCCCGAAACGCTCGCGCTGATGAGCGAGATGGTACACAACGGCGAGGTCGATGCGCTGGTGCCGGAGAGGGTTTGGCAGGAGTTCGCCCGAGGATTGATGGAACACCGGCCTTCGCGCATGTTCTACGCGCTGCGCGAGTGCAGTGCTCTAACTCGTATCATGCCCGAGGTGGATGCGCTTTTCGGTGTCCCTCAGCCGCCGCAATACCATCCGGAAATCGACACTGGGGTGCATGTCATGATGGTCATCGATTACGCCGCATCGAAAAATTATTCCCTGCCGGTGCGATTTGCTTCGCTTACCCACGACCTTGGCAAAAGCACCACGCCACCGGCTGAGTGGCCACGCCATATTGGCCACGAAGCCCGTAGTGTAAAACTGGTGGCGGGTTTATGCGAGCGTATCCGCGTGCCTAACGATGCGCGCGACTTGGCGCTGATGGTGGCGCGATACCATGGGGACGTGCATCGCGCAGGGGAACTGCGCCCGGCCACGATTGCCGACATGCTGCAACGGGTGGACGCCTATCGCAAGCCCGAACGCTTCAACGAGTTCCTGCAAGCCTGCTCATGCGATTTTCATGGCCGCCCCGGCTACCCCGACCGGCCATATCCTCAACCGGAGCGGCTGCTGCAGGCATTCGAGGCGGCCAAACGGGTTGACGCGGGCGCAATTGCGGCTGATCTCAATAGAACAATCTCCGACCCCACCCGGCTGCCGGCGGCGATCAACGCGAAGCTAAGCGAAACGCGGATCGCCGAAATCCGCAACCGGCTGGCCTCGGCGCTGCCTGAAAGGCTGTGATTTTATAGCTTCTGGCTGTTGCTTCTGACGACTTCTGGCCGATGCAATAAGACGCAAACGATCGTTCGTCTTCAAGTCCGATGCGGCGGGCCTGTGCCCATTTAATTGCGACAGTGTCCGGAAATACCGCGCTTTTCGAAATAGCGTTGGTGGTACTCCTCGGCGGGGTAAAACTCGCTGGCAGCCAAGATTTCGGTGACAATCGGACCGCGCCAACGTCCGAGTTGCTCCTGCTTCTGTCTGGAAGCTCGCGCCGCGGCTTCCTGCTCGGGCGTATAAAAAAATATTGCCGAGCGATACTGCGAGCCAATATCCGGCCCCTGACGGTTGAGCGTGGTTGGATTATGGCAATTCCAGAATACGTCGAGTAATGCATCGTAGCTGACCCGCAACGGATCGTATTCGACTTGCACCACTTCCGCGTGCCCCGTTTGGCCGGTGCAGACATCATGATAAGTCGGGTTTTTCGTGTGTCCCCCAGAATAGCCGCATATCGCCTCGCGGACGCCCTCGACGGCACGAAAGGCAGCCTCCACGCCCCAGAAACAACCGGCTCCGAAAATGGCTTTTTCAATCATTGGTAACACTCCCTGTAACAAGCGCATGTTTCGTACGTTTTACCGTACCTTCGACCTACTTTCAACAGCGGCACGTTGCATGGCCGTGTATGCCAAACTCAAAACGAATCGAGCATCGACCGGCTTCGCTGTCATCGCGGCTTGCGCGGCGCATTGGCGAACATGCGGTCATAAAGAAAGTTGGGTAGCAGGTTCAGGACTCGCGCCACCATTGCCATCTGCCAGGGGATGATGGCAAACAAGGTCTTGTTCTCAATGACGCGCGCAATTCTTGCCGCCACAACTTCCGCCGTCAGGATAAAAGGCATGCGGTAGGGGTTATTTGCCGTCATTGGGGTGACGATATAGCCAGGGCAAATGGTAATGACCGACAATCCGCTTCCGTGCATCTCTACACGCAGGCTCTCAAGATATTTGATAGCGGCCGCTTTGGAAGCCGAGTAAGCTCCGCCGCCCGGCAGGCCGCGATACCCCGCGACGCTCGCAATGCCCACCAGGCTGCCGCGTCCAGTTGACTGCATCGAGGCCATAAAGGGCTGAAAGAGGTTGACCATACCCAGGACATTCGTGGCGAGGATGTCCTCGAACACTTCGTTATCCTCGGCATAGGCCGTCAACGTCCCCCGGCTGATACCGGCATTGGCGATGACGATGTCGGGACAACCGTAGCGATGCGTGAAATCCTGCGCCGCCGCCTGCATTGCCCCCGCATCCCGCACATCAGCCCCATAAACCGAAGTACATGGTAATTCCTCGGCCAGTACCTCAAGCAGGTCACGCCGCCTCGCGATCAGCCCGAGCGTCGCGCCCATTTCCGCGTAATGTTGCGCTAGGGCGCGCCCCAACCCGCTGGATGCGCCGCTAATGATGACCTTCAGTAGCACTTCGAATTATCGAGCCGGTTCTTACGAAAAGTTACGGTCCGGCTGGAAAAACTGCTCACCCGATCCAGCATTGGCACCTTCTATTTCTTCCTTGTTTTTCGCACTTTTTCGATTAATTCTTCCATTGTCCGAATGGTGTCATCGGGCGTGCTGCCCATCCTGCCACTAGTAACGTACTTGCCATCGACCACCACGGCCGGAACCCCCGACAACCCATAGTCCTTGGACATGCCGGTGGTTCGCGTTACCTGGTTCTGAACGGCGAAGGAATTGTAGGCATCGATGAACTTCTGCCGGTCCACCCCTTGTTTGGCAATCCAGTCGAACAGTACTTCGTCCTTGGTCAGATCAATCTTGTCGCGATGGATAGCGTCGTAGACGTTGTCATGCAGTTTATCTCTCACGCCAAGCGCTTCCAACGCGTAAAAAGTTTTAGCGCCGGGAATCCAGTTAGCACGAAAGACAGCGGGAACATAACGAAAGCTTACGTCGTTTGGCATCCGTTTAAGCCAGGCCTTTATGCGCGGATGAAGTTCGTAGCAGTGCGGGCAGCCGTACCAGAAGAATTCGATAACTTCAATGCTCTTTTCGTCCGCCGGCTGAGGATGAGACAGGACCGTGTAATCCCTCCCTTCGGCTATCTCGGCGCGAGCGCTGGAAATACCGGCTGCGCTCATGCCCGTCAGTAAGAGGATTGTCGCCAGAGCCCGCAATAAATTCATCGTTTTTCTCCTTGAAATAGGCAGGAACAAGAACACGAAAATCGAAGCCCCCACCACGAGGGTAGGCTGCGTAAAAAAGACGAAAACCCCAATCCAGATGCTGCGTCTCCCTTCCATGGAAGCCCGCCGCGAAGCCTACCCGGAGGTGATCCAGGAACCCGCAAGCGGGGTGGAATAAGCCGAGGCACACCGTAATGGGGTCGCGGGTATTGTCCTGAAGCTCTTCGCTGGCTGATGATCGTGGGCATTCTACCAGCGACGCGGTTCGCGGCGCATGGATTCAGAGATTTCTCAACGCCGGGGTTCGCCGGCAACATTGCATGATCCTTTTACCGCACCGCGTCGTTAACCTTGATAATACTGCTCTGAACACCATTTTGGTGCAGTGAGGCACGCACCTCGTTCATTGCCGCGACGCTGGAAAAGGGTCCCACACGCACGCGGTGCCACAACCCTTTCCCCGGCAGGTCGGCGGCTTGAACGGTTGCTTCGATCCCTATCATCGCAAGCTTCGCTTTCAGATTGTCCGCATCCTCAGCCTTCTGGAACGATCCTGCCTGAAGAAAATACTTATCCTGGACCGAGGGCCGTTGAGCCGCTTGCTTGAGTTGTTGATCTGTTACCGGTTCTTCGCTGCCGGGCAGAATTTTGTAGAATTCAAAACGCGGCTTCCCATCCGGGGCCTTGACGCCATTATCGTCACTGCCCCCGGCCTTCTTTTCGGTCTGGTTCATGGCGCCCAGGGGTTCGGTGCTGCGCGACCTTTCCTGGGAAATAAATGGACTGGGTCCCTTGTTGATGTACATCCATGTGCCGATCGCGCTGAGCAGGCCCAAGGCATAGCCGATAAACAACCCCAGGAGAAGCGCATTCTTATCTTTGCCGAAAACCGAAGAGTTTGGGCGCGTTTTATAATCGCGGCTCATAAAAAGTCAATCATGGGCATCCTACATTTTCGCGGGTGCGCTTACACCCAGCAGCTTTAACCCGTTGCTCAACACTTGCCGTATCGCGGCAACCAGCCCCAACCGGGCGAGCCGGAGCGGGATATCCGGGACGAGGAACCGTGTTGCATTATAGTAACTGTGAAACTCGCCTGCCAGTTCCCTGAGATAGAAAGCGATCAGATGAGGGGAAAGTTCTCGGGCTGCCGCTTCCACCAATTCCGGATAATCGATCAGCTTTTGCAGCAGCGATAGCTCCACTGCATTTGTTAGCGGGGACATATCCGCCGCGACCAGTACGGAGGAGTCTTCACCCCACTGCTCCAGCACGCTGCAAACTCTGGCGTGGGCGTATTGCACGTAATACACCGGGTTATCGTTGCTTTGCGACTTGGCCAAGTCGAGATCGAAGTCCAGATGCTGGTCACTTTTACGCAATACATAAAAAAATCGCGCCGCATCGTTGCCCACTTCCTGGCGCAACTCACGCAAGGTCACAAACTCTCCGGCCCGCGTGGACATCGGCGCTTTTTTTCCGTCGCGGTAGAGCACCGCGAATTGCACCAGGGCTATTTCGAGCTTTGCCGGATCGAGCGCCAGTGCCCGCAACGCGCCTTTTACGCGGGGAATGTAGCCGTGATGATCTGCCCCCCAAACGTCGATAACGCATTCGAAGCCGCGCTGAAACTTGTTGATATGGTACGCAATATCGGAAGCGAAATATGTGAACTGTCCGTTTTCACGCTGTACCACCCGATCTTTTTCATCGCCAAAATCGGTAGAACGGAACCACTTCGCGCCGTCCTGCTGGTACAGGTAACTTCCTTGTTCGAGCAGTTGAACAGCAGAAGCAACCGCGCCGCTATCGAACAAGGATTGCTCCGAAAACCAAGTGTCGAAGACTACACCGAATTCCATCAGATCGTTCCGACAGTCGCCTAACTGCTCGGTCAGAACGAAACTGTGTATGTACGCGTAGTCCTGTCCCAGCAGCTTTTTTGCGTTGGCAATCAAGCCGTCGAGCACTGCTTCGGCATCATTCTCTTGCAGCGGCGCACCTTCAAACACCAAATCCGGCTCATGCACATATCGACCGGCGTGCGCCTTGTGAATCAACCGCGCCATATCGCGCACGTATTCGCCCTGGTAAGCATTGCCGGGAAAGCGTATGGCAATCCCATTCAGCTCCAGGTAACGCAGCCAGGTGGAGAGCGCCAGAATATCCATCTGCCGCCCTGCATCGTTGACATAGTACTCGCGAGTGACGGTGTACCCCCCGGCCGCGAGCACATTGGCAAGGCTGGCGCCAAACGCCGCGCCGCGTCCATGCCCTACGTGCAGTGGGCCGGTAGGGTTGGCCGACACGAATTCCACCTGTATTTTTTTCCCAGCACCGACATCGACATGACCAAACGTCGCACCGCCTTTCAGCACGTATTGCGGGAACTGCTGTTTAACCGAAGTGGTAAGAAACAGATTGATAAAACCCGCGCCCGCGATTTCGACTTTTTCCAGGTAAGGCGACGCCAACAGCGCGTCCGCAAGAGAGGCGGCGATATCCCGCGGGCTGCGGCGCAGCGGCTTGGCGAGCTGCATCGCCAGATTGCAGGAATAATCGCCGTGGCTCGCCTGCTTTGGGCGTGAGAATTCTATGTCGACATCGAGGCCGGACGGCGTCATATCGCTCAAGACAGGGCGCAGAATTTCGGCAAAGTGGGATTTGAAGTTGGGCTGGATGGATGAATTCATGGCTGCGTGTTGTGGCGGCGCTCATATTTTATGCACCCGTTATTATAACGGCATCGGAATGTATTAAGCTGGGTTTGATCACAGGCGCCATCTCAATCATGAACAAAACGGGTAAAAGCAAACGACCCGCGAGGTGTGGAGTTGCGGCGTAATCACACGATCGCCGATTCTGAACGCTCCGTTACCAGCGCAGCCGGAGATAGCCTTCTGGATCGGAAAACTTGAAACGCACGCGGTTGGCGCCACGGCGTATCTTTGTTTGCTGCGCAACCGGCTGGAATGGTCCGGCAGCGGACTGGGATCGCTCGATGCGGAGCCGGGTTTCACGCGGCGAAAAAATCTGGAGCTCGAACTGGCCGGGACGAACCTCCTTGAGATCAGGCGCAAATGGCTGGGATAGCGGCTCGCCCACGAACACGCCCTCGCCCGGCCAAGCAACGCTTTTCCAGTAAGCTTCGATTGCGGTTGCGCCGAGTGCGTAGTGAAACATGGCAATGCCGGGAAACGGAAATTTTTGCAGATGATTGCAAGGTTCCACCACCGTGCCGTAGCTTGCCGTAGCCCCCGCTTCCAGCCAGCGTAGACTACTCATCTGGCCCAGACCCGTCAGTTGCCCGCCAGTGGAAGTCAGATGATCCGCCAGCGCTCCCGGTAGGAACCCCAGCGTATCGAGTTGCGGCACATGGATCCTGCCGGTGAAGTAGAAGAGAATATCACGACGGTTTGCAATGGCTTCACTCTCGATAATTTCGACCGGAAAAACACGGTCCAATTCTTTTGCGGCAAGTTCGAAATTGACCGCGCGGACGCTACGCGCCTTGTCGGCGGTAACGACCAGGTAAGCACGCCCCGGTGGAAAACTGTGGTCGGCAGCAACGCCGCGGTCAATGAGTGATTTGACCTGTTGGAAGTCAACACCGGCGAGCATCATGGAGGGCCGCAGTTTATGATCGCTGGCGGGGTGCTGGCTGGGAGAATTGAAATAAGGGCTGGGTTGCGTCGGGCCGCAACTGGATGAGCAGTAACGTTCATCAAAACCAAAAGCCAGCGCCGAGGTCAGAGACATGCAATCCACCCGGTAGGGAGTGGTCCACGCCACAGCGTAGGCCTGAATGTGGGCAGGCGCCGCGTGGTCGATCTCGGCCTTTAATTGCTGGAACTCGTCTCTGGAAAGCGTGTCCCGCCCGACGGGAAACCGCAGGTGGATCATGTTTTCCGACGGAATACCGCGCGCCTTCTGATAATAGTCCGCGATTTGCCGTGATAGCGGATCGCTATCGTTGACGATGACCCCGAGATCATCCGGCGTCAACCCGGTGCGGGGTAATTGAATGCGCCCTTGCGCATGGAGAGACAAGGGCGCGAACATCAGGACAAGCAGCAGTGCGATGGCCAACGGTGCTATACAACCCGCGGAAATCGAGTTTCTGCAACCAAATCCGCACCGTGCCATCTGATCATATAGAACGGCCATCCGCTGATATTGCGCCAGCCTGATGGCATCCGTCAACCGATGCCCGGACTGGAATAGAGAGGTGTTCCCGTTCCATTTAGCTTAGCCAGGCTTTGTCGTAATGCAGCATAATGCTTCCCGGACAACGTGTCCACGGTCCACCATCCCATGCTCTCTCTCCAAGATCTTCTTTCCCGGCAGGCGCGTGGCATACCCGTAACCAAGCTGCTCGTAGCCATCAACCTGATTGTCTTCGTGGCCATGCTTGCCGGCGGCGCGGGTTTATGGCACTCATCGAACAGTGTGCAATTGGCTTGGGGGGCGAACTTTGGCCCGGCTACGCAGGATGGAGAATGGTGGCGCCTGGGTACGGCCATGTTTCTTCATTTTGGCATTATTCATCTCGGGCTTAATCTTTGGGCGCTTTGGGATGGAGGCCAGCTGGTCGAGCGGATGTATGGGCCTGTTCGCTTCACTGCCATCTATTTTGCCAGCGGGCTGACAGGCAATCTTTTGTCGCTGGTAGCAAATAAAGGATTAGCCATATCCGGCGGCGCGTCCGGGGCGATTTTCGGCATTTATGGTGCCCTGCTGGTATTCCTCTGGCGGGAGCGCCGTAACCTGCATCCTCGTGATTTTCGATGGTTTTTCTGGGGGGCGGCAGGTTTCGCAACCGTCAGTCTTGTCCTTGGCTTTGTGATCACCGGCATCGACAACGCCGCGCATATTGGCGGCTTCCTGGCTGGCGCGCTTGGTGGGGTAGTGTTTACGCCTGCCGCCGAGTCAAGAGGTCGTGTATCTTATCGCAACCGTATGACCGCAGGGGGTGCTTTTGCAATTGGAATTGCTGTTCTGATCAGTCACATCCCCGCCCCTGCTTACCGATGGAGCGAAGAATTGCTCACCCGCAAGGAAATCAGAGAATTCCTCCGCGATGACCTTGCAATCAGCCGGGCTTGGCAGAAGATACTCGATGAGGGCAAGGGCGGGAATATTTCCTTCGAGGAACTGGCGGGACGGATCGACGCCGCTGTGAGCGATCCTTATGAAGAAAGTTTTGAGCAGCTTTCGCAGCTTCCGGCAAATCCAGCCCTTCCTTCGGCAGCGATGGCGGAAAAGCTGCGCCATTATGCTGAACACCGGTTGGATGCATCTCGAACCCTGGCCGAAGGCTTGCGCGCCCGCAACCCGGAGCAGATTCGCGAAGCTTTGGAAATGGCACGAGAAGCACCGGGCTCGAATCCGCCGGACACCAATGAACACCGCAGCGGCGGCGACATGGATATGCGAGACATGGGCAAGCATTAAGAGCGCCGCGCGTACGGAAGTTCCATTCACGGGCCACAACTCCCCGGAGGGGTAGATTACAGGCTGAATTGGCTCAAATGAAGTCGGGAATTACGCGGCCGAGGCGCCGCCTCGATCGCGTAAAAATCCTTTTGCAACGGGTAACAAAAGGGTTGCACAAATCCGCTCCCGGTACTACTATTAGTAAACATTGATCAATTTAAATACTAGATGTAGTGGTTTGTAGTTGTTAGGCGATAAAAATCATTCAGCTTCAACCGCGGGGAAATCGCCCTTTCCCATATAGATGAGGAGGTTCCAAGATGCAGCTTGCTACAGACCATACAGCCCGCCCGGCGATAACCGGATACGAGGTTTCGTCCCCCCTATCCGGCCAGGATGCGCGCTATTCTCAATACAAGATCATTCGCCGCAATGGCTCCGTGGCCGCGTTCGAGCCAAGCAAGATTTCCATTGCCATGACCAAGGCATTCATCGCCGTTAATGGCGGCCAGGGTGCGGCTTCCGCCCGGGTGCGCGAGGTGGTGGCCCGGCTGACCGACGACGTGGTAAATGCATTGATTCGCCGCCAGCCTTCGGGCGGAACTTTCCATATTGAAGATATCCAGGATCAGGTCGAGCTGGCATTGATGCGCTCGGGAGAACACGATGTCGCCCGCGCTTATGTGCTCTACCGCGAGGATCGCGCGCGCAAGCGTGCGCAGCACAAAGAAATCGCTGCCGCGGAAGCGGCCCATGTTCTGAACGTGCTGGAAGACGGCCGTAAAACGCAGCTTGACACAAGCAGGCTGCTGACATTGATCGAGTCCTGCTGCGAGGGCCTAGGCGACGTAGTGAACGGTCCCGTGATACTCAAGGCCACTTTGAAAGATTTGTACGACGGGGTCCCGATGGATGAGGTTCGCAGATCCCTCGTCTTGTCGGCGCGCGCATTAATCGAAAAAGAACCTGCATACAGCTACGTCACGGCAAGGTTGCTGCTGCACAACCTCCGTCTTGAGGTGCTGGGCGAAGAGGCCCTGCAGCAGGAAATGACGGACCGCTATGCGGAGTATTTTCCCCAATTCATCAAACGTGGGATCGAGGCCGAGTTGCTGGATGAGCGTCTGGCACAATTCGATCTGCCGCGACTGGCCAAGGCGCTGGACTCCAGTCGCGACCTCAAGTTCGGCTATCTGGGTCTGCAAAACCTGTATGACCGGTATTTCCTGCACGTGCGCGAACACCGCATTGAACTGCCGCAGACGTTTTTCATGCGTGTAGCAATGGGGCTGGCGTTGAACGAAATCGACCGGGAAGGACGCGCCATCGAGTTCTACCATGTGCTGTCGAGTTTTGATTTCATGAGTTCCACCCCGACGCTGTTCAATTCCGGCACACGACGCTCCCAACTGTCGTCATGCTATCTCACCACGGTGCCGGATAATCTGGACGGCATTTACGAATCCATCAAGGAAAATGCGCTGCTGGCAAAATACGCTGGAGGGTTGGGCAACGACTGGACGCCAGTCCGGGCAATGGGCGCGCGCATCAAGGGCACTAACGGCAAATCTCAAGGTATCGTGCCATTCCTGAAAGTTGTATCCGACACCGCAGTAGCGGTGAATCAGGGCGGAAAGCGCAAGGGCGCGGTGTGCGCCTATCTGGAATCATGGCATCTGGACATCGAGGAATTCCTGGACCTGCGCAAGAACACCGGCGATGACCGCCGCCGCACTCATGATATGGACACCGCCACCTGGGTTCCCGATCTGTTCATGAAACGGGTGATGGAAGGAGGTGAATGGACACTATTTTCTCCCTCCGATGTGCCCGATCTCCACGATAAATACGGCAAGGAGTTTGAAAAAGCCTATCTTGCCTATGAGGAGAAAGCAGCGAGCGGCGAACTGATCCTGCACAAAAAGATTCCGGCGCAACAGCTGTGGCGCAAGATGCTGAGCATGCTGTTCGAAACGGGCCATCCGTGGATCACTTTCAAGGACGCCTGCAATGTTCGTTCCCCGCAGAACCATGTTGGCGTGGTGCATAGTTCAAATCTCTGCACCGAGATCACGCTCAATACCAATGAGCATGAAATCGCCGTGTGCAACCTCGGCTCCGTCAACTTGGCCGCGCACATCAATGATGCAGGCGAATTGGACGCAGGCAAGCTCAAGCGGACTGTGCGCACTGCCATGCGCATGCTGGATAATGTGATTGATATCAACTTCTACGCCGTGCCGAAGGCGCGCAACTCGAATCTCAAGCATCGTCCGGTAGGACTGGGGATCATGGGTTTTCAGGATTGCCTGCACATGATGCGTATCCCCTACGCTTCGAACGAGGCGGTGGAATTCGCCGATCACGCAATGGAAGCGGTCGCCTATCACGCCTATTGGGCTTCGACCGAACTGGCCGAAGAGCGCGGCCGTTACGCCTCTTATCGCGGCAGTCTATGGGATCGCGGCATTCTGCCGCAGGATAGTCTCGATCTGCTGCTTGAAGAACGGGGTGGGTATGTCGAGGTAGACCGAACCTCCACGCTGGACTGGGAGCCGTTGCGCGAGCGCATCAGACAGTACGGAATGCGTAATTCCAATTGTCTGGCGATTGCGCCAACCGCAACCATCTCTAACATCGTGGGCGTTTCCGCGAGCATCGAGCCTTCCTTCACCAATCTGTACGTCAAGGCCAATTTGTCGGGCGATTTCACCACGGTACACAAATACCTCGTATACGATCTGAAAAAGCTTGGGCTCTGGGATGAGGTGATGCTTTCCGATCTCAAGTATTTTGATGGCTCGTTAAGCAGGATAGACCGGGTCCCCGCCGATATACGCCAACTGTATGCCACCGCCTTTGAGATTGACCCTCAATGGTTGATTGAAGCCGCGGCGCGGCGGCAAAAATGGATTGATCAGGCGCAGTCGCTGAATATTTATATGGCAGGCGTTTCCGGAAAGAAAATTGATGAAACTTATAAATTGGCTTGGCTGCGCGGCCTGAAAACCACCTATTACCTGCGCTCCTTGGCAGCAACGTCAGCGGAAAAATCGACTATCGGTGCCGGTTCCTTGAATGCAGTGGCCGAGGGGAACATGGCGGGCATGAGCGCGATGGTGCCGGCCACCGATGTCAAGCTTTGCGCTATCGATGATCCCGGGTGTGAGTCGTGCCAATGAACAGAAACAACAGGAACGTGATCAATTAAGGAAAAGGAGAAAACGAATGCTGACATTCGAGGATGAAGCAGTACCGCCGGGAATGCCCCGAATAGATGTGCGAATAAACGAGTTGCAAAGTGCATCCCGGCTAGGCCTGGATGCGGAGGGCGGCCCGGGCATGAGGAATACCGGATCGGAAAGTGGCGCGCACGAGGAAAGCCATTCGGCTCCCGCGGGGAATAGCCTCCGCCGCGTATCGGTAGAGGATAAACGAATCATCAATTGCCAGGCTGATGTCAACCAACTGGTGCCGTTCAAGTACAAGTGGGCGTGGGACAAGTACCTGGCCGCTTGCGCCAACCACTGGATGCCGCAGGAAATCAACATGAGCCGCGACATCGCCCTCTGGAAGGACCCAAATGGTTTGACCGAGGACGAGCGGCGACTGGTTAAGCGTAACCTGGGATTTTTTGTTACCGCCGACTCGCTTGCCGCCAACAATATCGTGCTCGGAACCTACCGGCACATCACCAATCCGGAGTGCCGCCAATACTTGTTGCGCCAAGCATTCGAGGAGGCGATTCATACGCATGCTTATCAGTACATCGTGGAGTCGCTCGGACTGGACGAGGGTGAAATTTTCAATGCCTATCATGAGGTGGAATCTATCCGTGCTAAGGACGAGTTTCTGATTCCGTTCATCGATACGCTCACCAACCCGACATTTAAAACTGGAACGCCCGAAACCGATCAACAATTGCTTAGAAGTTTGATCGTATTCGCCTGCATCATGGAAGGCCTGTTCTTTTATGTGGGTTTCACGCAGATACTAGCGCTGGGCAGGCAGAACAAGATGACTGGCGCGGCGGAACAATACCAATATATCCTGCGGGACGAGTCTATGCACTGCAATTTTGGCATCGATCTCATTAACCAGATAAAAATGGAAAACCCCCATTTGTGGACCAAGGCGTTCCGTGAGGAAATCAGTGCACTGATGCGAAAAGCGATGGAGCTGGAATACCGTTATGCCGAGGATACGCTCCCGCGTGGCGTATTGGGCCTGAATGCGCCCATGTTCAAGGAATACCTGCGCTACATAGCCAACCGCCGTTGTCAGCAGATCGGCCTGGATATTCTCTACCCGGGCGCCAGCAATCCCTTCCCGTGGATGTCGGAGATGATTGACCTGAAAAAGGAAAAGAACTTTTTTGAAACCCGGGTCATCGAATATCAGACTGGCGGCGCGCTGAGTTGGGACTAACCGACTCGGGACTAAACGACCCCGTTTATGCCTGGTATCAGGACCTGGAAAGGCGCGCTCGCCACTCGCGTAGGCGCGCCATTTCAACCGCTGGCTTTAAGTTCTCTTTAAATGCTTTTACCTGGGAGCAGGTGAAATAAGATAGAAGTTAAAAATCAATAAACTTAAAACCTACGCGCTTTAATCCAAAGGTTGAAAATGGTCACCAGCAAAAAACCCATAGCAGCCAAGCCAGCTGATCAATTCATTTCCCTGATAAAAACACCGGACAAGAAAGAAGTTGCGGCTCAAAAAACAGTAACAAAGGGACCCGGCGAGAGAAAAACAGAAAAAAAATCTGAAGAGAACGCGTCAGCTTCTACTTCCCCCTCAAAAGGGACAAAGGCAATAAAACCCGCTAAATCAGCGTCGAAACCATCGGATAATAAAAAGGGCCGCACCCGCGCAACCACCGATGCAGAACGCGCCGGGAAAAAGACTACAAAAAAACCGGAATCCCCTCCGACTGACAGGCCAACTTCGGCTTGGCCGTTTTCCTCGTCCGAAT
The DNA here is from genome assembly GCF_900113575.1 of Nitrosospira sp. Nsp14. Lineage (GTDB taxonomy): Bacteria > Pseudomonadota > Gammaproteobacteria > Burkholderiales > Nitrosomonadaceae > Nitrosospira. The sequence goes on along the minus strand of NZ_FOPV01000002.1, from coordinate 177,375 downwards.
CAGATTCTTGATTCAGCACCTTAGGTGCGCACCCGACATTGGCCAGCGAGAAAATACCCAGGCATCGCACGCGTTCGTCCTGCACGAGGGCGGGCTCATAAACGGTGGCCCCACTCCGGCTCTCGCTGCCGCGCAGCGGGGTATGCCCACCTCCTTACTGGAATTGATCAGACTGATCCCTTCCGCCTGCCGATTACCGCTACCTCCTACCTTGGTTAGCTAGAAGCCGCTAATTTATGCTGGTAAAATTTTACGGACGAGGTTAACATTAACCTGAACTCAATCCCTGTAAATCGTAGTGGAGGTAGACATGGTTCATACAATTCCACAAACGTCGCGCGATTACGATACCACGCGTATTATCGAACGTCCCGATGGGTTTTACTGGCTTGATGAGACGGAGAGCGAGAAGGTTTTCGGTCCCTTTCCCACCCTGCTCGAAGCCGTTCAGGATATGGAATACAACGCTGAATCGGATTATGAACCAGGTGAAACCCTGGAACAGGCGGAGAATGAAATAGGAATCTCGGACTGGATTGATCCTGAGACCGGGCAACCCGGTGAAGAGTCTTTCCGTCTCGAGAATTGAGGATGACTAATCGGGTGAATTTGTCACCCGATCTCCTTTTCCTAATACCGGCGCCCTCAGTCGCTGCCGACCTGAATTCCGCGAGGAGAAAGCCGTAACTTAACCATTGCTTCCAGCGATGGAACGATGGGCACTGTGCGCGCCTGATAATCCAAATGGCCATCCCCCTCCCCTGGCGCGGAACTTATCGGCGAATTGATTTTGCCGGAGCGTTGCAGCGAGGGAACCGCCTCATCTGTTTTTTTCACTCCGCATGAGCTACCGCGAAGAACGGGATACCATGGGTACCATGCAAGTACCCGTTGATGCGCTTTGGGGCGCCCAGACCCAGCGCTCCCTCCAAAATTTCCGAATCTCGGGCGAGCGTATGCCGACCGCATTGATTCACGCGCTTGCGCTGGTGAAACGCGCGGCGGCGAAAGTGAATTGCGATTTGCGCCTGCTAGACGCCGAACGCGCCAACGCCATCATACAAGCCGCGGACGAGGTCATCTCCGGACGCCACGATGCCGAATTTCCTCTGGTGGTGTGGCAGACCGGCTCGGGCACCCAGACCAACATGAACATGAACGAGGTGCTGGCTAACCGGGCATCCGAGCTGCTCGGCGGTGGACGAGGCGCCGAATGCAGAATTCACCCCAACGACGACGTCAACAAGGGACAGTCCTCAAACGATGTGTTCCCATCCGCGATGCACGTCGCCGCGGCTTGCTCCATCCAGCAGCAATTGGTACCCGCGCTTGTGATGCTAAAAGAGTCGCTAGCCGCCAAGGCAGAGGAGTTTGCCCCTATTGTCAAAATCGGACGAACTCATCTACAGGATGCGACACCACTGACATTGGGACAGGAATTCTCGGGTTACGTCTCCCAGCTGGAACATGGGGTGGAGCATGTGCAGGCGACGCTTCCGCATCTGTATGAGCTGGCCCTCGGCGGAACGGCTGTAGGCACGGGATTGAACGCCCACCCCCAATTTGCCATGCGCGTTGCCGACGAAGTGGCGCGCCTGACCACTCTGCCGTTTGTTAGCGCACGCAATAAATTTGAGGCTCTTGCGGCCAATGACGCGCTCGTGTTTTCCCACGGCGCGTTAAAAACTCTGGCGGCGTCCCTGCTAAAAATCGCCAATGATATTCGCTGGCTCGCTTCCGGGCCTCGTTGCGGCATCGGTGAACTCAAGATTCCGGAAAACGAGCCGGGTAGTTCCATCATGCCGGGCAAGGTCAACCCCACCCAGTCAGAAGCGATGATCATGCTGTGCTGCCAGGTAATGGGCAACGACGTCGCGATTAACATGGGGGGAGCGATGGGAAATTTCGAGCTCAATGTGATGAAACCACTCATCATTCACAATTTCCTGCAGAGCGTGCGCCTGCTATCGGACGGAATGAGGAGCTTCAATGAGCATTGCGCGAGCGGGATCACAGCCAATGTCGAGCATATCGAAGAGTTGATGCGCAATTCGCTGATGCTGGTTACCGCGCTCGCGCCTTACATCGGTTATGACAGAGCGGCAGAAATAGCCAAGAGGGCGCACCATGACAGCACCACGCTGAAGCAGGCAGCGACGGAACTGGGATATGTCACCGCGGAGCAGTTCGAACAGTGGGTAAGGCCGGCGAATATGGTAGGAACATCCACAGGAACATGAATACTGAATTGTTCGGCAAAGTTTCCCCGCGGATGCGTGCATATCGCGGCTCCTCGCATGCCGCAGTGCGCCTCAAGGTTTTTTCATCAGTACGGCTAGCGGCTGGAGGAGCGATTGGCCGCTGTGAATGAGTTTCGTGCTGCCGCCGCGGCCTAAGGTCGGTCTTGTCCTAACCGGCGGTGGCGCGCGTGCGGCGTATCAGGTAGGGGTAATACGCGCCATAGCGGAAATGCTGCCGGATAAGGCACCGAATCCCTTTCCTGTCATTTGTGGAACCTCCGCCGGTGCAATTAATGCCGTCAGTCTGGCGCTTTCGGCTCGAAATTTTCATGACGGCGTGCGACGTCTTGCCTCGGTGTGGGAAAACGCGCATGTAAACCAGGCCTATCGCGCTGATCCCGTTGGCGCATACGGAAACGCCGCTCGTTGGTTTGCATCCCTGCTGTTTGCTGGTCTGGGAAAACGTGCGGCTGTTTCCATCCTGGACAATTCACCTCTGGCTCAATTGCTCAAACAAAGTTTCCCGCTTGGGGGGATTCGGAAAAGTATTGATGCAGGCGCTCTGCACGCATTGGGGATCACAGCCTGGGGCTACACTTCGGGACAATCGGTGACCTTCTACCAAGGGGTGGACAGCATCGCTCCGTGGAAACGGCATCGCCGCATTGGTATCTCCGCGCGCATAAAGGTTGATCATCTTCTGGCATCGTCGGCTATTCCACTTCTCTTTCCAGCCGTAAGGCTCAACCGGGAATATTTTGGCGACGGATCGATGCGGCAACTTGCGCCGATCAGTCCGGCGCTGCATCTCGGGGCGGATCGGGTGCTGGTGATCGGCGTGCGCAAGGCTGTCGATACACAGCCTGAGCGCGTCAAGGTGGACAGTTATCCCACATTGGCGCAAATCGGCGGTCACATCATGGGGAGCATCTTTCTCGACAGTCTCGACGTCGACCTCGAGCGCTTGCAGCGCATCAACAATACGTTGCGGATGATTCCCGAGGAGAAGCTGAAGAATCACGAGCTGCGGCATATAAAATCGATGGTGATATCGCCAAGTGTGGAAATTAACCGGATCGCCGAAGAACACGCGCACACGCTGCCGCGCACCATTCGAATTTTCTCTCGTGCCATTGGCGCCATGAGGCGCGACGGCTCTGCACTGTTGAGCTATGTTCTGTTTGAGGAGTCGTTCTGTCGCGCATTAATCGAACTCGGTTACCAGGACACTATGCCGCAACGTCCGCAAATTCTGCGCTTTATCAGCGGGGCGGCAGAGGATTAAGCGGACGCTGGTATAATCCGGGTTCGAATCCACGCATCTCGGGAACAGAAGTTCGAGTCCCGATTTCGCGTCCACATCATTTTTCAGAGATCAAGTATGGACTTCGCCAGCCCCGAGTTTTGGGTCGCGGTACTTCAAATCATCGCGATCGACATTGTTCTGGGCGGTGATAACGCGGTGGTTATTGCGCTTGCTTGCCGGCACTTGCCGGAGAAGCAACGGAATCTCGGTATTTTCTGGGGTGTATTCGGCGCGATTGCTCTGAGGACCATCCTGGTATTTTTTGCGCTGAATCTGCTGGCAATTCCCTTCCTCAAAATTTTTGCGGCGTTGCTGCTTGTGTGGATTGGAACCAACCTGCTTCAGCCTGAGCCCGACCATAACGGGCATGCGATTGCCGCGAACACAACATTGCTGGGCGCCATCAGGACCATTATCATTGCGGACGCCGTGATGAGCCTCGACAACGTCGTAGCCATCGCCGGCGCCGCGAACGACAGTATAAGCTTGGTCGTTATCGGATTGATCATCAGCGTGCCTATCATCGTATGGGGTAGCAAAATAGTTATGAAGCTCATGGATCGCTTTCCGATAATTGTCATCGTAGGCGCCGGCTTGCTAGGCTGGATCGCGGGCGGAATGACTGTTACAGACGCGGCCAGCAAGGACTGGGTGAATGCAAACGCGATTTTTCTGCATTGGCTCGCCCCCATTTGCGGTGCTTTTCTAGTGATCGTCGCCGGCAAGTGGCTGGCGGCAAAGGCGCGTGCAAAAATACCGGGCATGGTTGACCTGGCGGATGATGTCGATAAACCGTTGTAGTGCGCAAGTCCCTCGGACGGAGGTAACATGTTGCGATTTCTTTTTCCGGTTGATGGCTCCGAAGCTTCCAATAGAGCGATTTCTGAATTCCTCAAACGCATCGACTGGTACCGGCAATTTCCGGAAATACACCTGCTGAATGTGCAATTTCCGCAGCGCGGAAACGTGCCGCTTTTCATCGATAAGGAGAGCATCGACAGGTATCATCAGGAAGAGGGGATGAAAGAGATGCGGACAGCACGCGAGCTACTTGATCAGGCCGGCATTACCTGTCATTACCATATTGCAGTGGGAACGCCGCCTGACGTTATCCTGCAATGTGCGCAGGAACTCGGCTGTGATCAAATAGTGATGGGGCCGCGCGGACTCGGCACAGTAAAGAGGATATTGCTGGGTTCAGTGGCGAGCAAGGTTATCGAGCTTTCAACCATACCCGTACTGCTTATCAGATAATGCCGGGCAAGGTAAGTAAAACAAGCAGCCATTAAGTGTTCAACCGAAGGAGTTTTATGAGGAATAAGCAGGATCAGCAGGGCTTGACTTTGATCGAAACAATGATGATCTTGGCGGTCATCGGTATCCTCGCAACCATCTCCATTCCCCCTGCGTACCAGCTCTATGAGGATTCCCAGGCTCGGGCACAGGCTACAGAGGCGCTTAACCTCCTGGAAAGCGTAAAATCACCAATCGCTGAGTTCTACTCGGAAAAGGGAAGATGGCCCACCCAACCGGAGTTCGATGGTCTGATAACCGACCGAAGCGGAAAGTATGTAGCAAACCTGAGCCCTATCGCCTTGGCTTCCGGGTTTCAGGTAACGGCAACATTCAGGAATAGCGGCGTCAGCCCCGGACTCTTGAACAGTGGTAGTGGCCGAACCCTGGTGTTGGCCACGGCGAATGGCGCGAAATGGATCTGTAACGACAGTACTGACCCTGCAGTCGGGGTTCCGGGCTTGAATCCCGGGACACTGCTGCCGCAACACCGCCCTCCTTCTTGCAAGTAACATAAAGGCAACTCTATCGAAATGACAGCGCCGCGACGGATTTTGAATCTTGTGTGGCGAGGGCGCACGCGAATTCGCTCGCTCACATAAAATAAGACAACTGGAATTGAATAAATGAATGAATTTACCGACCAGATAGCAGCATACTTCGACCGTGTACCCCTGTGGCCGCTGGTGTTGCTTGCAGTTGGCATCGTCTTTGCCGGTATCTATGAGCTGTTCACCCGCAAGCGCCGCGCCGACGCAGCCAACGAATTTCGTACTGCTATTCTCGCAACGCTTTCCGGCCTGTATCCCGAGCCCACCAGATGGCCTAAAAGCATTGATACTTATCTCTCCGCCAGGCTGCCCGTAATGCATGAAATCATCGAAAGCTTTCGGCCCAACGTCCCACAGAAAGACATTCCGGCATATAACGACGATTGGGACAACTATTACGATTTCTGCCACGAGGTGACCGACGATAAATGCGTCGAGGCGGAGCTGAATCCGGGCCACGTCCCGGATCCCAAAAAAAAATTCCATGCCTTGATATCCAAGCTTTTACATTATGCCGACTGATTTCCCGGCAGTATTTTGTAGACGGCCGCTACGGATATTCCGAACACGACATGCGCCGCGACTGTGATCCACTCCCGGACTTCTGAAAACCATGGAAACATGCCCGTCATGCCATACATATTCACTACATATAAAATCAGCCCGAACACAAGCCCGGCCAGCAACGCCCCCCGTATGGGCCGACGGCGAATTGCGAACACCAGGATCAGGCTGTATGCAACGGAAAGTCCGGTGTGAATACCCATCGCGACGATCATCACCGTCAGATCGAACGTGGAGGGAGGCGGTAGAACTGCTGGCCCCATAACGATGGCCGCAGTTAAACGCGCATCGCGGTACAGTATCCATGGCAGGTCATCCGTGAACGCCCACCACAGTATGATTTGCGCGACCGTGGCCACAACACCGGCTACAATCCCGGCGACGGCCGCGCGGATCCAGCTCAAAGACATGAGATGAAGGTTTCAACCATGGCACCTCTGCCATAAAGTATATCGCCCCTACCAGTGTAAACAGCAGCGTGATGCATGGCGATAAACGCTCTTCGGTACAGATAGGACTGCCTCCAGCTCCAACGGGGATGGCTTGTAAAAGCCCCTACTTCCGCGCCGATTCGTTCTACAATGATAGCAGCGGTGGAGGAAGAGGCTAGCGTAAGAAGGAAACACCCGTAAACGCGCAGAAACGCAAGGCGCGCGGGGAAAGCAAGCCCAGACATTGTTGGTGACCGGCGCTGGTCTGGATAAATCCCAAGCGTTGCCAGAAACGAAACACGAACGCGACATTTTTCGAGTTAGATGCTCTACTCACTATCCTGCCGTTATAGCCAATTTGCCCATTCATGCAAAGCGTCGATCTGACCCACCATTTTTTGATCGCCATGCCAGCGATGGCAGACCCGTTTTTTTCCAGGACGCTAACTTATATTTGCGAGCACAGCGAGCAGGGTGCACTTGGTGTGGTTGTTAACCGTCCCATTGATCTTACTCTGAAAGATCTGTTCGATCAGCTTGGCATCTCGTCGGACGGTGAGGGTGCAGAGGCGGTACCAGTCATGTTTGGTGGACCGATCCAGCTGGATAGAGGCTTTGTGCTGCATCAACCGGTGGGCAACTGGCAGTCGACCATGGTCGTCAATGAAGAAGTGGGGCTGACTACCTCGCTCGATATTATGCGGGCAATAGCAAATGGAGAAAGCCTGAAAGGATTATTGATCGCGTTAGGCTATTCAGGATGGGCGCCGGGCCAGATCGAGCATGAATTATCCCAGAATGCCTGGCTGACCGTACCCGCAGCGCCCAGCATTATTTTCGAATTGCCGGCTGAGGAGAGGCTGGCAGCGGCGATGCGCTTGCTCGGCGTAGACTTCTCGAGCTTATCTGATGAAATCGGGCATTCGTGAACGGCTTGGGCATGGAATAATACCTGAGTTATGCGGGATCAAGCTGAACAACTTGCGGCCGTTACTGATAAGGAAAATAAGACTCGTGCATGTCACCGTGCCGGGACGATCTTGGCATTCGATTTTGGCTCAAAGCGCATCGGCACAGCGGTGGGGAATCTGGAGCTCGGCCTCGCGCACCCGCTTTCCACCATCAGCAATGAGAGCAGGAGCACATGTTTTGCAGGCATCGCTCAGCTCATTGAGGAATGGCAGCCGGTCCTCCTTGTGGTTGGCCTGCCCAGCTATCCCGATGGCGCCGAACACGAACTCACCCGGAGAAGCCGTCGCTTTGCCCGGCGGCTCGAAAGCCACTTTGGGATCGAAACATTACTGGTCGATGAGCGCTACACTTCAGTCACCGCCAGCGCCGCGTTGCGGGATGCCGGTGTAAACGGAATCAAACAGAAACACATGTTGGATCAGGTGGCGGCCCAGCTGATATTGCAAACCTATTTCGACGGACGAGATGCAGCTACCTGACGCGGAACAACTACTGATCCAATTAACCGAGAGCATTCGGCGTGATATTTCCCCGAGCACCGCGCTGGTAGGAATCCATACCGGGGGGGTATGGCTAGCTGAGCGGTTGCTTCAAAACTTGCAGCTCCCGCTTCCGTCCGGCACGCTGGATGTGTCATTCTATCGCGACGACTTTGCCCAGATCGGCCTGCATCCGCAGGTCAGGCCTTCAGATATCCCCTTCACGGTGGAAGGCAGCCATATCATTCTGGTGGACGACGTCCTCTATACGGGTCGCACCATCCGCGCGGCAATTAACGAATTATTCGATTACGGCCGGCCGGCAAGTGTCCGGCTGGCAGCCCTGATAGATCGGGGTGGCAGGGAGCTTCCCATTGCCGCTCAGTATGTTGGCGCTGTGGTCGACGTGCCGTCAGACAAAATGCTGGCTCTTGAACAATCCGCAGATGGAACATTGGGCCTGAGCCTCTACAGCAAGATTCGGGACAATGAGTAACAACCCGCAACTGAACAGAAACGGACAACTGCAGCATCTTCTTACTACCGAGGGGTTGCCTGCTCCCATCCTGCTCAATATTCTCGATACCGCAGAATCCTTTGTTGGGGTCACCGAACGCGACGTAAAAAAAGTCCCGTTGCTACGCGGCAAATCAATTTTCAATCTATTCTTCGAACCCAGTACCCGCACCCGCACAACATTCGAAATCGCGGCAAAGCGGCTCTCGGCCGACGTAGTCAATCTCAACATAGCGGCCTCGTCTCAATCCAAGGGAGAGACACTGCTCGATACAGTGAACAATCTTTCTGCCATGCATGCCGATATGTTCGTGGTGCGTCACGCTCAAAGCGGCGCAGCGCACCTGATCGCGCGGCATGTGCGGCCCGAGATTCATGTCATCAATGCCGGCGATGGACGGCACGCGCACCCTACTCAAGGCCTGTTGGATGTGTTCACCATTCGTCGTTATAAACCCGATTTTCGCAGCTTGCGGGTTGCCATAGTGGGCGATATTCTTCACTCGCGGGTGGCGCGTTCGCAAATACATGCGCTTACCACGCTCGGGGTTCCGGAAGTGAGGGTTATCGCGCCCAAGACATTGCTCCCCACCAAGGTTGAACGTCTGGGCGTACATGTTTATCACGATATGACAAAGGGGCTGAAAGACGTGGATGTGCTCATGATGCTGCGCCTGCAAAACGAGCGCATGTTCAGCGCCCGCCTGCCTAGTACGGAGGAATATTTCAAGTATTATGGGCTGACGCAGGAAAAGCTTTCGCTGGCACGGCAAGATGCAATTGTTCTGCACCCGGGCCCCATGAACCGGGGGGTCGAAATCGACTCCGCCGTAGCTGATGGTGGGCAATCGGTCATTCTGCCACAGGTGACCTTCGGCATAGCGGTACGTATGGCAGTCATGTCGATCTTGGCGGGCAATTGAAGGCAGGTATGAAACTCGTCATTAGGAATGGCCGTATCGTCGATCCCAAAAATGGCGTGGACGCGGTGACCGATGTCTCCATCGACGCTGGAAAAGTTATCGCTGTGGGACCCATCCCTGCCGGCTTCCATGCCGATCGCGAAGTTGAGGCGAGCGGACTGGTTGTCTCCCCGGGCCTGGTAGATTTATCGGCTCGACTGCGCGAGCCCGGCTTTGAATACAAGGCCACGCTGGAATCTGAAATGGCAGCGGGGGTGGCCGGCGGTATCACCAGTCTGGTGTGTTTGCCCGATACTGATCCCGTGCTGGACGAACCAGGTTTGGTAGAGATGCTGAAACACCGCGCACGTAACCTTCACCAGGCTCGCGTCTATCCTCTCGGGGCACTTACGCGAGGATTAAAGGGCGAATGGCTGACAGAAATGGCGGAACTACGCGACGCAGGGTGTATTGCATTCGGGCAATCGGATATGCCGCTTCCCAACACCCGCGTCCTGATGCAGGCAATGCAATACGCCTCGACCTTCGGCTTCAGTGTATGGTTGCGGCCACAAGATGTGCATCTGGCGGATGGCGGAGTGGCGCATGACGGTGAAGTAGCGACACGACTGGGTCTGCCACCGATTTCGGTATGCGCCGAAACGGTAGCGCTGTCGAATATTATTTTGATGGCGCGCGCAACCGGGGCCAGAGTGCACTTGTGTCGCGTCTCCAGCGCGGAAGGGACCGCCATGATCCGTGCAGCCCGACGGGAAGGGTTGCCCATTACCTGTGATGTAGCCGTCAATCACATCCATCTATCCGAAATGGATATCGGCTACTTTGATTCCAACTGCCATCTCGTTCCCCCACTGCGCGCGTTAAGCGATCGTGAGGCGCTTCGCGCCGGCCTGCGAGATGGCACGATCGATGCGATCTGCTCCGACCACGCGCCCGTGGACGAGGATGCCAAGCTGCTGCCGTTTGCTGAGGCCGAAGCTGGCGCGGTCGGCCTGGAATTGTTGCTGCCCCTGACTTTAAAGTGGGCGACGGAAATGAAGATCCCGCTTGCTGCCGCACTGGCAAAAATTACCGTGGAACCGGCGCGTATACTCGGTTTGGATGCCGGCCATCTATCGGCAGGTGCGCTCGCGGACCTGTGCATATTCGATCCCGACCAATATTGGACGGTAGAGGCATCAGAACTTAAAAGCCAGGGCAAGAATACCCCGTTTCTAGGTATGGAACTGAAAGGCAGGGTAAAATATACCGTGGTTGATGGTAACATTGTGCATGAGGGGTAAGACCGTAAGACCTTAGAGCACGCACTTGCATGCATAGGACGAACATCTGGGCTGTTTTCTCGACAATATGATGAATCCACTGCTTGATTTTTCCGGACTGCCGCGCTTTGCTGATATTCGAACCGAGCATATCACGCCCGCGATAGCGCAGTTGCTGAACGAGAACCATGCGCTCGTCGACAGGGTACGCGAGGATAGGGCTTTGCCTACTTGGCATAATTTCGTGCAACCGATGATCGATGCCAACGAGCGCCTGTCCCGCGCCTGGGGACAGGTGTCGCACCTGAATGCGGTAGTCAATAATCCGGAGCTGCGTGAAGCCTATAACGGCAATCTGCCGCTGGTCACGCAATATTATGCCGAGCTGGCCCAGGACCAGGCGCTATTCGAAAAATTCAAGCAGCTCCGCGACGGAAAGGAGTTTGAAAGTCTGAGTAGTACCCGGAAAAAAATCATCGAGAACGAGTTACGTGATTTTCGCCTCGGCGGCGCGGAATTGCCACAGGAGAAAAAGGCCCGCTTCCTCCAAGTTCAGGAAGAGTTATCTGCGCTCGCGTCCAAGTTCAATGACAACCTGCTGGATGCGACCAATAACTTTGTATTACATGTCGAGAACGCAGGCGATGTTGACGGCATACCCAACGATGCCCTGACAATGGCAAAGGGACTCGCGGAACGTGAAGGTGTAGTCGGCTGGATATTCACCTTGCACGCCCCGTCATACATGCCGATCATGCAGTATGCGGAGAGCAGGGCCGTGCGGGAAAAGATGTATCGCGCCTACGCCACTCGCGCCAGCGAGATTGCGCCACCGGGCCCAGTCAAGGACGGTACGGCTGATCTCGATAATGCACCCCTGATTGGGAAAATACTTGAGCTTCGCCAGGAAGAGTCCAGGATGCTGGGGTTTGCTTGCTACGCAGAGGTATCGCTAGCGACAAAAATGGCCTCTACGCCACAACAGGTGCTCGATTTCCTCGGTGAGCTGGCAACCAAGGCGAGACCATATGCGGAGCGCGACCTGGCGGAACTACGTCAATTTGCGACCGATAAGCTGCAACTGGACAAGCTGGAAGCGTGGGATCTGGCCTACGCAAGCGAGAAATTGCGTGCTGAGCGCTACGCGTTTTCCGAGCAAGAGGTAAAGCAGTATCTTCCCGAAACCAGCGTGCTGCCGGGAATGTTCAAACTGGTGGAGAACCTCTACGGCATCGCTATCGCCCCGGCGGATGAGGCGGGTATTCAACTATGGCATCCGGATATTAAACTTTTTAATATAACGGGTGGCGGCGGGGAATTGATCGGCCGATTTTATCTTGACCTTTATGCACGTGCCGGCAAACGCGGTGGCGGGTGGATGGATGATGCGATCAGTCGCCGACGGGTTGGAACTGGGGAGCCAAGCGAGCAAGGGATCCAGGCGCCTGTCGCATACCTGAATTGTAATTTTTCGGGGCCCGTCGTTGCTGACGGCCAGGCTCGCCCTGCTTTGTTTACCCACGATGAAGTGATAACGTTGTTTCATGAATTTGGTCATGGTCTCCATCATCTGCTCACCCAGGTGGAAGACCTGGGTGTCTCCGGCATTCATGGCGTGGAATGGGACGCGGTGGAACTGCCGAGCCAGTTCATGGAAAATTTTTGCTGGGAATGGGACGTTCTGGTCAATATGACGAAGCATGTGGATGCTGGCGCGCCCCTTCCGCGCGCGCTGTTTGACAAGATGCTGTCGGCAAAGAACTTTCAGAGTGGCCTTCAAATGCTTCGTCAGATTGAATTCGCATTGTTCGACATACGCCTCCACTACGACTTTGACCCGGGCAGCGTCAAAACGGCGCAGCAACTGCTGCATGAGATTCGTGAACAGGTTGCGGTGGTCGCTCCGCCGGAATTCAATCGCTTTCCCAACAGTTTTTCGCATATTTTCGGTGGCGGTTACGCTGCCGGCTATTACAGCTACAAATGGGCAGAAGTATTATCTGCGGACGCTTACAGCCTTTTTGAGGAAAGTCACACCGGAGAGGTGATAAATGCGGATACCGGCGCGCGATTCCGCAATGAGATCCTGGCGGTGGGCGGAAGCCGCTCGGCGCTAGAGTCGTTTATCGCCTTTCGCGGACGCGAACCTATGATCGATGCTCTCCTGCGTCATAATGGAATGATGCCCGCCTGACGGTACCGTTCGCCACTGAGCCCGATGGAAAACGCTGAACGAGTTGGAAGAATTGACGTTTGCCCATGAACGAGCGACGTCCATCTATAAATGACACGTACGCCGCACCTGGCGCGTGAATCAGACGTTCCCGCCGGGAATGTTGCAGGACAGGCACGCTTCCAGCGAGTAAACCAAGACAGATCGTATTCGTATCACTTTCAATAATCAGGAAGGAGAAAAACCAGATGAAATGTTTCAGCAGGATTCTTTCAGCTGCCGCGCTGACAGCAGTACTGGCGGGCTGCGCGCAGGTGCCGCCATCGCCGCAAGTTCAAAAATACAAGGATGGGGAACTACCCGTCCCGGCGGAGTACAAGAATTGGCCGAAGTTCCTGTCAGATATCGAGCGCGCGGATAACAAGCAGGTCCGGGAAATCTATATTAACCCGATCGGACACAGCACAAAGATGGGCGATGCCTTCCCCAATGGGACGATTTCCGTTATGGAGATTTACAAGGCGCGCGAAGCCGCAGATGGTTCTCCGTTGAAGGGCCCCGATGGCAAATTTGTAAAAGGCGAGTTGTTGAAAGTGGCGGTGATGGGGAAAGGTCCTGGATGGGGTGAAAATGTAACTCCCCCGGAACTCAGGAATGGCGACTGGATTTACGCGATGTATATGGCTGATGGAAAAACCAAAGCGCCCGATGATACCGCCACATGCCGCGCGTGCCACTTGCCGCTGAAGGACAAGGATTATATCTTCCGTTACGACGAGTATTTCCAGAAACGCGGATAGCACCGCCGACGTTCATTATGCTTGTGGCGGCCGCCGCAAGCATAATGAACCGATGTCTCTCGCATATCGCATAGGCAACGACGATATGAGCGTTAACCCTACACCCTCCGGCCCCTCAACCCTCGTGGAATAGATCCGACAAGAGTAATCGGATAATGGTGCATCGACGCTTGCCAGTCGAGTTGCGCACTTGACGCGATGGAGGAGCACTTGACGCTTCTCAGCTCAGCTTGCCGTGGCATTGTTTATATTTTTTTCCTGACCCGCATGGACAGGGATCATTGCGGCCAATCTTGCCGCCCTGCCGCACAAAGGGTTGCAGCTTGTCTGAACGCTCTTGAGCTTCTCCTTCCTCTACTGGCAACTCTTCGCCCAGTGCCTCTTCATAAGCGGCATGATGGTACTGCACATTGACCGGAGGTTGCTGCATCTCAGCCGCTGCTTCCACCTGTTGCTCGCTCCGTATCTGTACCGTCATGAGTATCCTGGTGACCTCTGCCTTGATCTCCTCAAGCATGCCCGTAAAGAGCTCAAACGCTTCGCGCTTGTATTCCTGCTTGGGGTTTTTTTGCGCATATCCCCGCAAATGGATGCCTTGGCGTAAATGATCCAGCGCGGCGAGGTGTTCGCGCCAGTGCGTATCCAGGCTTTGCAACATGACGGCTCGCTCGTACTGATGCATGATGTCCACCCCCACCTGATCCACCTTGCCAGAATATTGCTGGTGCGCTGCCTCGACAATTCGCTCGTGCAGGTTTTCCTCATGCAGGTCGGAATCTTGCTCGAGCCACTCGTGCACGGGCAACGGCAGTTGATATTCGGCGCTTAACGCCTTCTCCAGTCCTGGGACATCCCATTCTTCTTCAACACTCTGCGGTGGCACATGCGTTGCCATGAGATTCCGCAGCATGTCGACGCGCATTGCCGTGATCGTCTCTGAAATGTCCTGCGACTCTAGAATCTCGTTACGCTGCTGATAGATCACCTTACGCTGGTCGTTGGCGACATCATCGTATTCCAGTAACTGCTTGCGGATGTCAAAATTGCGGGCTTCGACTTTGCGCTGCGCGTTTTCGATGGCGCGGGTGACCCAGGGATGTTCAATCGCTTCCCCTTGCGGCATGTTGAGCTTTTGCATAATGCCTGCGACGCGATCGGAAGCGAATATGCGCAAAAGCGGATCTTCCAGGGAGAGGTAAAAACGGCTTGAACCGGCATCGCCCTGACGACCCGCGCGGCCCCGAAGCTGGTTATCCACCCGGCGGGACTCGTGCCGCTCCGTGCCGATGATATGCAACCCTCCCTGCTTCAGTACCTCTTCATGCAGTTGCTGCCACTCACCCTGCACCTCCGCGATACGTTCATCTCTCGCCGCGTCGCTCAAATCACTATCAGAGCGAATCCGCTCGAGTTCCGGTTCCGGATTACCCCCCAGCACGATGTCGGTACCGCGGCCAGCCATATTTGTAGCAATCGTAATCATCTTTGGACGTCCCGCTTGGGCGACGATCTCCGCTTCTCTCGCATGCTGCTTGGCATTAAGCAGCTGGTGCGGCAAGTTGTCACGCGTCAGCAGGCTCGACAACAGCTCATTGTTCTCGATCGAGGTGGTGCCAACCAGAACCGGCTGCCCTCGCTGTTGGCAGTCCTTGATATCTTCGATAATGGCGTTGTATTTCTCATCCATAGTCCGGAACACCTGGTCCATCCTGTCGATCCGTACCATGGGACGATGAGTTGGAATAATTACCGTCTCGAGGCCATAAATCTGCTGGAACTCGTAAGCCTCCGTGTCCGCGGTTCCTGTCATACCCGCCAACTTTTGATACATGCGAAAATAATTCTGAAAAGTGATCGAGGCGAGTGTCTGATTTTCTTTCTGGATCGGAACCCCTTCTTTGGCTTCCACGGCCTGATGCAGGCCTTCGGACCAGCGCCTTCCGGACATTAGCCGTCCCGTAAACTCGTCCACGATCACCACTTCGCCATTCTGTACTACATAATGCTGATCGCGAAGGAACAGGGCGTGCGCGCGCAGCGCCGCGTAAAGATGATGGACGAGGTTGATGTTTGCGGGGTCGTAAAGACTGGTTCCAGGTGAGAGCAGGCCACTTTGGGCAAGCAATTTCTCCGCGTGTTCGAACCCGGCCTCGCTCAAGAGCACCTGCTGGGCCTTTTCATCCACGCTGAAGTCGCCGGAGCTTTTCTCGTTTTCCTGACGGACAAGTTTGGGAATGAGCGCGTTCATACGCACATAGACGTCGGTATTGCCCTCCGCCTGGCCTGAGATGATCAATGGCGTGCGCGCCTCGTCAATCAAAATCGAATCGACCTCATCAACGATGGCGTAATTGAGCACGCGCTGCACCCGCTCGGCAGGGTGATTAACCATGTTGTCGCGCAGGTAATCGAATCCAAACTCGTTATTGGTGCCGTAAGTGATTCCCGCGGCGTAGGCAGCCTGTTTCTCGCCATGTTCCATTTGCGAAAGAACCACCCCAACGCTAATACCGAGAAATTGGTAAATGCGCCCCATCCATTCCGCATCCCGCTTGGCGAGGTAATCGTTCACTGTCACGAGGTGAACGCCCTTGCCAGCCAGAGCATTCAAATATACCGGCAAGGTCGCCATCAATGTCTTGCCTTCGCCTGTTCTCATTTCGGCAATCCTGCCGTTATGCAGCACCATGCCCCCGATCAACTGCACGTCGAAATGGCGCATATTGAGAACACGTTTGCTGGCCTCGCGCACGACCGCGAATGCTTCGGGCAAAATGGCGTCGAGGCTTGTCCCAGCGTCGATGCGTTGTTTGAACTCGTCAGTCTTTGTGCGCAGCTCAGCATCCGTAAGCGGCGCAATTTTGCTTTCCAGGGCGTTGATAGTCGCTACAGACTGGAAATACTGTTTGATCAGCCTATCGTTGCGGCTTCCGAAGACTTTCTTTAGCAGATTGTTCAGCATGAAATCTGGAAATTCAATTAAACGACATCCAAAAAATAAGGGGTGAGGTTTTTGGCCTCACCCCTCGCAGAGTATTCGTCCAGCTCAACCGGGCATCTTTAAGAATCGTGACGGATTTTGTGGTAAGCCCTTGTGCCTGACTTCAAAATGCAAGTGCGGACCGGTAGAACGGCCAGTGCTGCCCACCTCTGCAATTTTCTGTCCTCGTACCACTACCTGGCCGACTTTAACCAAGCGCTTGGAAGCGTGCGCGTACCGACTGACAAACTCATTACCGTGGTCAACATCAATCATATTACCATATTCGGGGTGGTAGTCGGAATACACTACCACCCCGCTCGCCGCAGCCTTAATGGGCGTTCCCGTGGTAGCGGTGAAATCGACGCCCTCATGAAATGCGCTCCGTCCGGTAAATGGATCGATCCGCACGCCAAATCCGGAGGAGTACCACTTCGCCTCTATGGGCATCACCGAGGGAAGCATCTTTTTCTTGAGCCTGTCCTGCATGAGGAGCGAGTCCAGAGCGCCGAGCTTGTCGCTACGGTCGTCCAAAATGGCGGATAACTCCTGTATCTTATTGCCCATCTCTACAAATGATAGATCCTGTGTCGGGAGGGTGGGAAGCGCTCCACCCTGCCCCGGGCTTTGATTGAACAGGAATTCCTGTGGCTTCATGCCCGATAACTCTGCCAGACGTGCACCGACGGAATCGAGACGCAACAGTTGCGCCTGCATCTGCCCCATCCTGATAGCCATTGCATTCAAGCTGTCGCGCAAATAGGACTGGGCTTTCTGATGCTCTTCCTGATGTACGCTCAAAACCAGCGACCGCAATGTGGGACTGTCGAGCTTGTCGGCATAGCGAAGGGAGAGATAATTCAACCCCATCGCCAATAATACGGAAGATGAAAGGAACGCCCCTGCCAGCAATACAAGGTGCTTCGTGGTTAAGGTGAGAGTTCTGGCTTTTGCCAAATTGTTGGAAATTAGAATAATATTCATCTCATTCCCTAAATTATGATTCAGCCATGGCCGCGCGCAAAATCAATTTTTACCTCGGGTCCTTAAGACTGACGTCCGAGCATCAGCGGCTGTTCAGCTACACAGACAAGCTTACCGCGATGCAACAGGTATTCATGAAAATCGCCCCGCCTCAACTGGCTCAGCGTTGCGCCCTAGGCGCGTTCGTTGAAGGAGACCTGACCATATACGCCGGAAGCGGCGCAATTGCAGCAAAACTCAGACAAATGCTGCCCTCGTTATTATTAAAATTTCGGGCGAGGGGTTATGAGGTTACTGCAATTCGAATTGCCGTGCAAGCAAATTACAATAGTATTACCGAGACCGAGAGAGCGGTAAAAAGGCTAGAAATAGGTGAGGCAGGTTTGGAAAGCCTGAGCAATCTCGTTTCGGTATTGCCTGCGTCGCCGCTAAGAACCGCGGTCGCGCAGTTGCTGAAAGGGCAAGCGAAGAGCCAGGAGTAGGATTTCTTCAATACTCGTCCTGGCGTAAGCCCTGCTTCGTAGCGCATACATGCCACCCCTTCCGCATCTTTTCTCGGACGCATTACCATCCCAGACGGGAATTCGTTTTAATCGTTTCTAGTCAGCCTGCTTCCTCAGGAATGCGGGAATGTCCAATACATCTACGCCCGATTGCTTCATCGCCTCGATGGTTGCATCGCGCCGTCTGTTGGTCCGGATCGCGGCCGGGGCATCGAGGTCCTTCCAATTCATGCCGTCGGCAAAAGCGTTATCCGTCCCGGTGCGTGAATGGATGACACTGAGCGGCTTGGGTTGCGCGCGATTGACTACGCCCCCCAATCCGGTAGCAACCATGGTCACGCGGAGATTTTCCTGCATGTTCTCATCAATCACGGTGCCCACGATCACGGTGGCATCCTCGGCGGTGAAGTCCTTGATAGTACTCATGACATCGTGAACCTCGCGCATCTTCATTGCCGAGCTGGCGGTAATATTGACCAGTATTCCTCGTGCACCGGAAAGATTCACGTCTTCGAGAAGAGGACTGGCCACCGCCTGTTCCGCCGCGGCCCGAGCACGGCCAGGGCCTGCGGCAAATGCCGAACCCATCATAGCCATCCCCATTTCCGACATCACCGTTTTTACGTCGGCAAAATCAACATTGACAAGACCCGGGCAATTGATGACCTCGGCGATGCCAGCTACGGCGCCATATAATACGTTATTTGCGGCCTTGAACGCATCCAGCATGCTGATGTCCTCCCCCAGCACGCTCATCAGTTTATCGTTGGGTATCACGATCAAGGAGTCGACATATTGCGACAATGCGTCCATCCCTGCCTGTGCCGCCCTCAGGCGCCGTCCTTCGAACGAAAAGGGCTTCGTCACTACTGCCACCGTCAGAATGCCAAGTTCCTTGGCGACCTGCGCGACGACGGGGGCTGCCCCTGTCCCGGTCCCGCCTCCCATTCCAGCGGTGATAAACAGCATGTCTGCGCCTTCGATCAACTCGGCAATGTGGTCGCGATCCTCTAACGCTGCGTTGCGGCCCACTTCCGGATCGGCGCCTGCCCCGAGCCCTTTGGTGATTGCCGATCCCATTTGCAGCAAGGTGCGCGCCTGGTTCCGTTTCAGCGCCTGAGCATCCGTATTTGCGCAGATGAACTCCACGCCTTGCACGCCATTCTGGATCATGTGATCCACCGCGTTGCCGCCGCAACCGCCAATCCCGATGACTTTAATAACGGCTTCCTGTGTTTGTGTGTCCATGATTTCAAACATAGCGGTCCTCCCTTAAAAAATTGGAACAACTGTTCAGTACTTATTCAAACCTTCGGTTTATACCCATCCAGCATCGGCACCACCTTTCCTGCATGGCCCCGCGAGCTCCTCATAAAAATCCCCGGTCAGAAGTTGACCTGGAACCAACTCCTCATCCTTTCCAAAATCCGCTTGAAAGAATTACCCTGCAATCGCGTATGCTGATGCCGCTGAAACTGCTCCAGCCCCGCCGCGATTAATCCAATACCAGTGGAGCATCGCGGCGTAAGCACGACTTCTTCCAGTCCGCCGCGGTAGTTGGGAAGACCTAGCCGCACCGGCATGTGGAATATCTCCTCACCGAGCTCCACCATTCCTTGAAGGGAACTGCTTCCGCCGGTAATCACGATCCCGGACGAAAGCAATTCCTCAAAACCGCTGCGGCGCAGTTCTGCCTGAACCATTGAGTAGAGTTCTTCCACACGCGGCTCAATGACCTCCGCCAATGTCTGCCTCGAAAGTTGTCGGGTTCCGCGATCTCCCACTCCCGCCACTTCAACCATTACGTGCGGGTCGGCCATTCCTCGCAACGCGCAACCGTAGCGGCATTTGATATCCTCCGCGTCCTTCGTTGGGGTGCGCAGCGCCATGGCAATATCGTTGGTGATCTGGTCTCCGGCAATCGGGATCACGGCCGTATGGCGGATGGCGCCGTGCGTGAACACGGCAATATCGGTGGTGCCGCCGCCGATATCCACCAGGCAGACGCCCAGATCTTTTTCATCTTCGGATAGGACTGCCATCGCCGAGGCCAGCGGCTGGAGCACTAAATCGCGTACTTCCAGCCCGCAGCGGCGCACGCACTTCATGATGTTCTGCGCCGCGGAAACAGCACCGGTCACGATATGTACCTTCACTTCCAGCCGGATGCCACTCATGCCGATGGGCTCACGCACATCCTCCTGCCCATCTATGATGAATTCCTGGTTGAGGACATGGAGAACTTGCTGGTCATTGAGAATGTTCACTGCCTTCGCGGTTTCCATTACGCGTTCGACGTCCAGGCGGGACACTTCCTTGTCCTTGATCGCCACCATTCCGTGGGAATTAAAGCTTTTGATGTGACTGCCGGCAATGCCGGTATAGACCTCGCGAATTTTGCAGTCGGCCATCAGTTCCGCCTCTTCCAGCGCCCGCTGGATCGCATTCACGGTCGTTTCGATATTGACGACCACGCCTTTTTTCAGGCCCCTGGAAGGGTGGCTGCCCATCCCGATCACCTCATACCCACCCTCGGGTTTTACTTCGGCGACAATTGCCACGATCTTTGATGTGCCGATGTCGAGGCCCACGATCAGGTTTTTTGTTTCGTTACTTCTACTCATCTACATCAGGAGCCTGAAATCTGCTGCATTAAACAAACCCGCCCGGGTTCCGTCCGCAAACTTTTCACTCATCGCACTGCAAATCCGTTTGGATAACGCAAATCCACATGATGGGGCTGCGGATTTAATTGCCCGCTGGCCCGATCATGTACCCGTACAAAGCGCTCCAGCCGAGCTTCCATCTGCTCGCGCCCCAACTCCACCACCGTTCCGGTTTCAAGATGAAGCCGCCAGGCGCGACGGGGGGAAAGATTCATTTCCTGGATGTTCTGCTGCAGCGGTCGCAGCAACCCGCTAAACACAACGTACTGCCGTAGCATCTCAAGCGGGCTATCGTCGGGGCCTTCAAACAGTGGTAATTCCTCATCCGAAGCGGCACGGAACAGCTCTCCGTGCACGTTCAACAGCGCGCTACTGCCCCAGCGCGCCAGCGCGACATTTTCCTCCAGCGTTACTTCCAGGCTCTGCGGCCAGACACGGCGAACGGCAGCGGTCCGCACCCAGGGCAGCTTTGTGAGTCCGTTTCGCAACCTGTCCAAGTCAACCGTAAAAAAATTTCCCCTGACCTCGTGGCGGATGACCGCCTCAATCTGTTCCCTGGTCACGTGCTTTGGCGCTCTGTTACCACCATCGCTGCCACCCCCGCTGCTGACATTTACTTGCTTGAATGGAAAAATGGGCAAATTCACTGCCCACTGGCTGATGAAGTAACCCGAGATCAACACCGCCGCCACGATCAGCACGTTCGATATGAGGTCCAGCCCCTGATGGTTATCCCACATGGGCAAGCTCCAGTATCCGCAGCACCAGATCGTCGAATGAAATTCCAGCGGCTTTCGCAGCCATTGGCACAAGGCTGTGGTCAGTCATGCCAGGGGACGTGTTAATCTCAAGAAAATAGGGACGACCTGACTTATCCAGTATCACGTCGACCCTGCTCCACCCCTCGCAACCCAGCACACGATGCGCGCGCAGTGCCTGCGCCTGAATTGACTGCTCCTGCGCATTCGCTACACCGCTGGGGCAGAAGTATCGGGTGCGGTCGGAAAGATATTTGGCCTCGTAATCGTACAATCCGCTTTCTACTTCAATCCTGACCAAAGGCAGCGCCACGTCTCCCAGGATCGCGGCTGTCAGTTCCGTCCCCTCGATAAACTGCTCCGCAAGCACCATGGCGTCATGTTGGGCCGCGAGGCCGCATGCGACGGGTAAATCGTTTACGTCTTCCACCTTGCTCAAGCCGATGGTCGACCCCTCGCGCCCGGGCTTTACGATCAAGGGCAGGCCAACCTCCTGTGCTACCTTGGCAAAGTCACTCTGTTCGTTAATAAGGATATGATGGGGAGTGGTAATTCCCGCGGCCTCCCACAGCAGTTTCGTACGCCACTTATCCATTGCGAGCGCGCTCGCCATTACGCCGCTCCCGGTATAGGGAATGCCCATGAGTTCCAGTGCGCCTTGTACAGTACCGTCCTCGCCATAGCGTCCATGCAGGGCAATATGAGCCCGGTTGAACCCCTGCTGCAGAAGCTGCTCCATGTGCTGCTCGGATGGATCAAAAGGATGCGCGTCGACTCCCTGCCTCAGCAGGGCATCAAGCACAGCATGGCCGCTTCTGAGCGAGATCGCGCGCTCAGCCGAGCGCCCACCCAGCAAAACGGCTACTTTTCCGAAATCCTGATTCCTCACCATGTCGCTCATCCCCGGCGGAAAAAGGAGGGGTATCTTGAATGCAACACCATCAGGCGATTGCTCCAATAATCCGCACTTCCGGTACCAGTTCGATGCCGGTCTGCTCTTTTACCTTGTTGCGTAATGCCACTATCAACGCTTCGATATCCGCCGCTGAGGCGTCACCGGTGTTGACAATGAAATTCGCATGCTTGGGCGAAACCATCGCCCCGCCGACACGAAAACCTTTCAGTCCGCATGACTCAATCATTCGTGCCGCCCAATCTCCATCAGGATTGCGAAACACGGAACCGGCGTTTGGCAGGTTTAAAGGCTGGCTATTGATACGCATCGCGAGCAACTTCTTGATCTTCTGCCGCGACTCGGCCTCTTCGCCGCGCGATAACCTCAACCACCCACCCACAAACCATTCGTCGCCCGCAGGATTTACCAGTTTCTGCTCGTCCTGCTTTCCGTTTCCGGTCTCACGCTTCAAGGCGGCATGCCGATAAGCAATTACATAATCCCCACGCCCACGCTTACGGAGCTCCCCGGCGCGGTTGAGGGTTTGCACGTGCTCGACAATTTCCCAGGTTTCAGCGCCGTAGCAGCCGGCGTTCATCGCCAGCGCTCCGCCGAGCGTGCCAGGGATCCCCGCAAGAAACTCCGCTCCGGCCAAACCGTGGAGAGCAGCAAACCGCGCTACTTTCGGGCATGCCACGCCCGCTCCGGCGTGGATCAATGCGCCATCTTTATCCCCCTGCTCCACCCGTAACGCATTCAGCCGCGCGTGCAGTATCACCACGGTGCCGCGCACACCCCCATCGCGCACCAGCACATTACTGCCGAGGCCAATGACGTATATCGGCTCATCGGACGGCAGGCCGCGCAGGAACTCAGCAAAATCGGCAAGGTCCGCCGGAATGTATAGCCGTTCTGCCTGCCCGCCCGCACGCCAGGAAGTATATTTTTTCATTGCCTGGTTTATGCGCAGTTCGCCGCGAAGCGGTCGCCGGCTAAGGGTTAAATCAATTTCGGACATATTCATCTGCAATCCAGGCGTGTTCTTCGGCAAGCGGTCAAACCGGCGTTGCATTCGCGGCGACTACCGGCTGCTCGTGTGTGGTTCCAAAATCTCTCAACACGCCAGGCGCAACACCGCTGACCGACCCCGCTCCCATCACCAGTACCACGTCCTTGTCCTGAGCCACGTTAAGAATGGTTGCCGTTAACTCGTCCACCGTTTCGACGAAAATTGGCTCGACCTTGCCCTGCACTCGCAGTGCTCGCGCCAGCGACTTGCTGTCGGCTGCAACCATCGGTGTTTCGCCAGCCGCATAAACCTCGGTAAGAAGCAGCACATCGGCGGTGGACAGCACTTTGACGAATTCCTCGAACAAGTCACGCGTGCGCGTGTAGCGGTGCGGCTGAAACACGAGTACAAGCCGACGCCCGGGAAAGGCGCCACGCGCCGCCGCAATGGTAGCCGCCATTTCTGCCGGGTGATGACCGTAATCGTCGATCAGGGTAAAACTCCCGGCCCCTGAAGCGCCGTTTTCAGCTAGCCTTATTTCGCCATAACGCTGAAAGCGGCGGTTAACCCCTCTGAACGCGGCCAGCGCACGCACGATAGCGGCATCAGGCACATTCAGCTCGTTGCACACGGCGATTGCCGCAAGCGCATTCTGCACGTTATGCAAGCCTGGCAAATTAAGTATGACATCCAACTTGCGCGTCTTGCCGTTAACGCCCACCAACGCGGCAAAATGCATCTGTCCCGCACTATGGCAAACATCCGCGGCGCGAACTTGCGCCGTATCCGACAAGCCGTAGGTAGTAATGGGCTTGGTAATGGCGGGCATGACCTCGCGCACCCTTGGATCGTCCACGCACAATACCGCCATGCCGTAAAATGGCAGATGCTGCACGAAGTCCACGAAGGCCTGTTTGAGCTTGCTCAAATCGTGCCCATAGGTCTCCATGTGGTCGGCATCTATATTGGTAACGACCGCCAATACGGGTTGCAGATAAAGAAAAGAAGCATCGGACTCGTCGGCCTCCACCACGATAAATTCGCCCCGGCCGAGCTTGGCATGCGAGCCTGCCGCTTCCAGCCTTCCTCCGATTACGAATGTCGGATCCATCCCTGCTTCCGCAAGAATACTGGCGACCAGGCTGGTGGTAGTTGTTTTGCCATGAGTACCCGCGATGGCGATCCCCTGGCGCAACCGCAATAGTTCCGCGAGCATGATCGCGCGGGGCACGACGGGAACGTTGCGCTCTCGAGCCGCCACAACCTCGGGATTTTCCGGCTTGATCGCTGTAGACGTCACCACTGCATCGGCAAACTGCACATGACTGCTTGCATGGCCAATGTGAACAATGGCCCCAAGTCTTTTCAAACGTTGCGTAGTGACCCCGTCGCATAGATCAGAACCGCTGACCTGATATCCCAGATTGAGCAACACCTCTGCGATTCCACTCATGCCGGAACCGCCGATACCGACAAAATGAACGCGCTTTACCTTATGTTTCATATCTGCGAGCCAGAAACCGGGTGGGGATCAGTGAGGGTGAAAAAAAGGAGGTATTATCCATTTTCAATACAACTATCATCTCTTTGTCATTTTCATGCATGCGTCCGCCACATCCCTCGTCGCATTCGGTTTCGCCAGTTCACGCGCCTTTATTGCCATTCCCATGAGTGACTCACGACTCAAACCCATCAGTAACTCCGTCAGTGTCTCCGGCGTCAACGCAGTTTGAGGCATGAGTACCGCCGCGTTCCTGTCACTCAGAAATTTCGCATTGAATGTCTGGTGATCATCTACAGCGTATGGGAACGGCACCAGGATGCTTGCCACGCCCGCGGCGCTGACCTCGGCAATGGTGAGCGCGCCGGCCCGGCAGATCACAAGGTCGCATTCGGCATATCGAGCCGCCATATCGTCGATAAATGTAACCAACTCGCCTTCCACGCCCGCTTCCGCATAATTCTTTTTGAGCACTTCCAGGTGACGCGCTCCAGCCTGATGAGTTACAGACGGTCGCGCCTCCCCTGGAATGCGTTTTAAAGCTAGTGGCAAAATAGTATTCAGCGCTTGGGCCCCGAGGCTGCCCCCGATCACCAACAGCTTCAGTCTGCCGCTGCGTGACGCATATCGCTCTCTGGGCGGGGGCAATTGACTGATCTCGCTGCGGACGGGATTGCCCGTAAACATCACTTTTCCCCCGTTCCTGATGGCGCCGGGAAAACCCAGCAACACTTTATCCGCGACCTTCGTCAAGATCCTGTTGGCGAGCCCTGGAATCGAATTCTGTTCGTGTATCAGCAACGGCTTCGCCAAAAAAGACGCCATCATTCCCCCCGGAAAGGCTGGATATCCGCCCATACCCAGAACTACATCCGGGCGCACCCTGCGTATGACGCTGGCGCTTTGCCATAGCGCCAATAACAGGCGCAGCGGCAGCAGCAGCCAAGTGCGGAGATTTTTACCGCGCAAACCCGAGAACCGGATTGTTTCCATGTCATACCCATGCCGCGGCGCGAGCGTTGTTTCCATCCCTCCCTCAGTTCCCAGCCAAATGACTCGCCAACCCGCCGACTTCATGTAATCCGCTACTGCAAGCCCTGGAAATACATGTCCACCGGTTCCGCCAGCCATGATGAGAACGGTGCGAATCACGCGAGTACGACGTTAATCCGAGCAACTGAATGCGTTGTTTGCCACCTCGTCCGCTGCGTTTTCATATCGTTAACCCCTTCGTCAACTGCCTGTTCTCCCAATCCGCGCGCATGAGCACCGCCAGCGTAATGCAGCTGGCGACGATGCTGCTGCCGCCGAAACTCATTAACGGTAGTGTCAATCCCTTTGTTGGCAGCACACCCATGTTCACGCCCATATTTATAAAAGCCTGCACGCCCAGCCACACGCCGATGCCTTGCGCCGCTAATGCCGAAAAATGTCGCTCGAGCGCCGCAGCTCGTCTCCCGATGACAAATGCGCGTATCACCAGCCATGCGAACAGCGACACGACTGTCGCAACACCGACAAAGCCGAGTTCCTCGGCGATTACGGCAAGCAAAAAATCGGTATGCGCTTCCGGCAAATAAAAAAGTTTTTCCACGCTGCCACCCAGGCCGACACCCAGCCATTCGCCCCGCCCGAATGCGATCAAAGCATGACTCAACTGGTAGCCCTTCCCGTAGGGATCGTCCCACGGATCCATGAATCCGAAAAACCGCTGCATGCGATAGGGCTCAATCCAGATTAGAGCCAGCAGTCCCGCAATCAAAAAGCCGATCAAACCCGCGAACAGCTTCAGGTCCATCCCGCCCAAAAACAATATGGCCATCATAATGGCGGTAATAACGACGAATGAGCCAAAGTCCGGCTCGAGCAACAGCAATCCGCCCACGATCAGCACCACGATCAACATGGGGAGAAATCCTTTACGAAAGCTTCCTAGCTGATGCGCCTTGCGCACGGTATAGTTGGCCACGTAGAAGACAATGAACAGTTTCATGAACTCCGATGGCTGGAGATTCACGATCCACAACGATATCCAGCGCCGGCTGCCGTTTACTTCATGACCTACGGCCGGAATCAACACCAGGGCCAGCAACACCACACCCAGAAGGAAGAGTGGAAACGAGTATTTCTGCCACAGACGCATCGGAACCTGAAAAGCGACCAGACCCGTCAGCAAGCCCACTGCAAGATAAGCGCCATGCCGGGCAAGGAAATGGGCTGGATGGCCATTCGTGCCCCGGCCCGCCTCAGCGATAGAAATGGAAGCGGAATAAACCATCACAAGCCCAAGACTCAACAATAATATTGATGACCAGATCAGTGACTGATCAAAGTCAGGCAGGTTTTTTTTGCCGCGAATGTCGTATTGGTAAATCATGAGTTGACAGTTGTCTGAACCATGGCCTGTCTTCCAGCCTCAATACGCCGCACTGCCGCGATGAACACTTCCGCACGGTGAGCGTAGTCCCTGAACATATCCAGGCTTGCGCAGGCAGGCGACATCAATACCGCGTCCCCGGCGCGGGCCAGATCAACGCTCCTTTGCACCGCCTCTTCCATTGTTTTCGCATAATAAAGCGGGACCCCCCGGTGATTTATGGCGGCGCCGATTCTATCTGCATCTCGCCCGATCAACACCACTGCCCGAGCCTGACGCGCGATCGGGGCCGCCAATGGTGAGAAATCCTGGCCTTTGCCGTCTCCACCAGCTATTAAAACCACGCTTTGCATCATCCCGTTCAGCGCCGCGACGGTCGCGCCCACATTGGTGCCTTTCGAGTCATCATAGAATGTGATGTCGCCGAAAGCCGCGACCTTCTCCATCCGGTGCGGCAACCCTTGAAATTCGCGCAAAGCGTGCAGCAAAGGTGGCAATGGAAGCGCTACCGCCCGGCATAGCGCCAACGCGGCCAGCGCATTGGCCACGTTGTGCAGCCCTGCGACGTGGAGTTCGCTGGTTTTCAGCAGGCGCACCTGCCCCTGTGCCAACCAGATATTCCCGCTCTCGTGCAGGAGGCCAAAATCGTTATCGCTCGCTGGCTCATCCAGACCGAAAGTTATTTGCCTGCGTCCGGCCAATGCCATTGCGCGCACGATGGAATCGTCACGGTTCAAAATCTGCACCCCCGCTTCACTTCCGCCATCGCGGGTGCCCGTAAATATTCGTGCTTTTGCGGCTGCGTAGTCCTGCATTCCGGAATAACGATCGAAATGGTCCTCGCTCACGTTCAGTACCACGGCCGCGTCCGGTTCAAGACTTTGCGTCGTTTCAAGCTGAAAACTGGAAACCTCCAGCACCCACGCTTGCGGGAGTGTCCCTGAATCTTCGCGCCGCATTAGCGCATTGAGTACAGCTGGACCGATGTTCCCAGCCACCTCGACATCCATACCTGCTTCTTTCACCATCGCGCCGACCATGGCGGTCACGGTAGTCTTGCCGTTGGAGCCGGTTATGCCCAGTACTATTGGCTTCGACGCGCCAGGTTGCCTGATTGCCGAAGCAAAAAGCTCCATATCGCCTATTACGGCGATGCCGTCCTGTACCGCCTGCTGCACGGATGCCTGCGCCAGCGGCACCCCAGGACTGATAGCAATAAGGTCTATCCCGGCAAAAACTTCCGCTGGATAAGTGCCGGTGAACAGCCGGTCCTGGGGCAGAATCCGCTTCAACGCCTCCAAACAAGGCGGCGTGGCGCGGCTGTCAACAGCCCGCACGTTCGCTCCCCTGCGGGACAGCCACTTGGCCATCGAGAGCCCGGTCTCTCCCATTCCAAGCACAACTGCTTTTTTTTCCTGAAAGCTCATATGCTGAATGTCATCTCAACTTCAACGTGGACAATCCGAACAACACCAGCATCATGGTGATGATCCAGAACCTGACCACCACCTGATTTTCCTTCCAGCCCTTCAATTCGTAATGATGGTGGAGCGGCGCCATGCGAAAAATTCGTTTACCGACCAGCTTGAACGAGGCCACCTGCAACATAACCGACAGGGTCTCGACCACGAAAACCCCGCCCATGATGACGAGTACGATCTCCTGCCGCACGATTACCGTCACAATGCCGAGGGCCGCCCCAAGCGCCAACGCGCCCACATCGCCCATGAATACTTCGGCCGGGTAGGCGTTGAACCAGAGAAACGCAAGTCCCGCGCCAGCGAGCGCACCGCAAAATACAGCCAGCTCGCCCGCTTGCGGGATGTGGGGAATACCCAGGTATTTCGCGAACACCGCATGTCCGGCCACATAGGCGAAGATGGCCAGGGCGCTGCTTATCATTACCGTTGGCATAATGGCGAGCCCATCGAGGCCATCGGTGAGATTCACCGCGTTGCTCGTGCCCACGATGACGAAATAGGCGAGCGCCACAAACCCGGCGACGCCAAGAGGTATCGCCACCTGCTTGAAGAACGGAACAATCATCGTCGTTTGCGCCGGCAGCTCTGCCGTCAAAGCGAGATACAATGCCACCGAGATCGCGATGGCCGATTGCCAGAACAGTTTGGCGCGGGCGGAAAGCCCCTTTGGATTGCGATATACCACTTTGCGGTAATCGTCCACCCAGCCGATCATTCCGAAGCCAAGCGTTGTCAGGAGCACTACCCAGACGTAGCGATTGCTGAGATCCGCCCAAAGCAGCGTGGTGACGGCGATGGATACCAGGATGAGCGCGCCGCCCATCGTCGGCGTCCCCGCTTTGACGAGATGAGTTTGTGGCCCGTCATCGCGCACGGACTGGCCGATTTTATAGGCGGTAAGCTTGCGTATCATTGCCGGGCCGACTATGAACGAAATCGCCAGACTGGTCAGCGCGGCCAGGACAGTGCGCAGGGTGATATAGTTGAACACGTTGAAGATACGAATGTCTTTCGCCAGCCATTGGGCGAGTTCTAGCAGCATGTCAACCGCCAGAACGAGACATTGCTCTTCAGCATATGCAAAAACATCAATTGACGCACTTCCGTTACCATCCTGGCATACTCATCGTTTAGCAGGTTATGACTCAACGCACTTGACCACCCGCTCCATTTGCATGAAGCGCGAACCTTTTATCAGCATGGTGTCTCCAGGCGCCAGCAGACTTTGGACTTCGGAAACCAGCTCCTCGATTCTCGTGAAATGCCGGGCTCCTGCGCCGAATGCCGCCACCGTATACGCGCTCAACTCGCCCATGGCCAGCAGGGCGTCCACGCCGGCAGCACGCGCCTCAGCCCCAATCCGTTCATGTAGGTCCCTGGCAGCTGCACCCAGCTCGCCCATGTCGCCCAGCACCAGTATCTTCCTGCCCGCCGCTTTCGCCAGCACCGCCAAAGCGGCGCGCACCGAATCAGGGTTGGCGTTATACGTATCGTCTATTAAGGTGGACCCATGTAAACCTTGTTTCTTCTGCATGCGCCCTTTTACCCCAGTGAAAATGCTCAGTCCGGAAGCAATCGCTGCGATCTTGATACCCATGGCGACGGCTACGGCAGCGGCAGCGGCGGCATTGGCCACGTTATGCTCCCCGGGAACCTTTAATTCCACCTCTTGAGTCCCATCAGGCAGGAGCAGTGTTACTCTGCTCGTAAAGGGACCAGGCTGATAGCGGACACGCACGGCTGCCTTTTCTTCAAGACCGAAATCCACCACTTTTCTGTCGCCGGCAAGGCCGCGCCACACCGACGCGTACGGATCGTCCGCGTTGATAACAGCAATGCCCTGTTGATCAAGCCCCTCGAAAATTTCGCCCTTGGCACGCGCTACTGCCTCTACTGAACCCAGTCCTTCCACGTGCGCGGCGCCTGCGTTGGTTATCAACGCTAGGGTGGGCCGGGCGAGCCTGGTGAGATAGCCAATCTCACCGGCATGATTCATCCCCATTTCGATTACCGCGTATTGATGCCTTTCGCGCAATCGCAAAAGCATTAAAGGCACACCGATATCGTTGTTGAGATTCCCTTCCGTCGCGAGCACCCTGTCGGAGTCATCCATCTGCCCTGCCCCCCCTGCCTCAGCAGTAACATGGTGGAGGATCGACGCAATCATCTCCTTTACCGTCGTCTTGCCGTTGCTGCCAGTCACCGCGACCAGCGGAATCTGGAAACGCCTGCGCCAGTACGCGGCGAGGCGTCCTAATGCCAGCCGCGTATCTTCCACCAGAACAAGAGAGCGTCCTGGCTGCGGATTTTTTTGCGCCCAGTCCATCTGGACGAGAGCTGCTGCGGCGCCCTTTTCCATCACCTCGGCAACAAAACTGTGACCGTCAAACTTGTCTCCCATCAAGGCGATAAATAAATCGCCGGGCATCACTGCGCGGCTATCCGTACTGACCCGGTCAAACCATTTGTCCTCGCCCGCCCACTCTGCCTGCAACGCACGGGCTGCTGCCTGAACAGTCATCATGCGTTTGCCCCCACGCTTTCGACCAGAGCCCGTCGGGCGACCGCTCGATCGTCGAAAGGCAATCTTTGTCCGTCGACTTCCTGATAAGCTTCGTGCCCTTTTCCTGCGATTAATACGATATCGCCTCTGCGCGCGCAATGAACGGCCCGTCCGATCGCCGCCGCCCGGTCCTTTTCGATGTGGAAGCGGGCGGTTGTACCCGAGGCGATTTCGCCGATAATTGCATCGGGGTTCTCCCGCCGAGGATTATCGCTGGTGATGATGACCTCGTCTGAGAGTCGCGTCGCCACTTCCCCCATCAATGGCCGCTTGCCGCGATCACGCTCGCCGCCACAGCCAAACACGCAGACCAACTTTGACCTGGGGAGTTGCGTTCCCGCATTCTGGTTCGAGCCGGATTGAAGAATTTCGCGCAGCGTGACCAACACCTTTTCCATTGCATCCGGCGTATGCGCGTAATCCACGACGATCAGGGGTCGATCCCCGCCACCTATTAGCTCCATTCTGCCAGCGACTGGCCCCACTTCCTGCAGGACTCGCGCAGCTTCTTCCAATCCGATTCCGCTTGCCAGCAAGGTCGCTAGTACGCCCAATAAATTTGACGCGTTAAAGCGCCCTATCAAGCCGGTTTTGAATTCCAGCGGTTGGCCGTGGAACTCGACATCGAAAACCAAGCCACGGGAACTTGCTCTGAGATTTCGGCCTTGTAGCACCTTTAATTTTTCCTGATTCGAATCCTTCAGTTCAGTAAAGCCGTAACCGATGACCTGAGTGCCGGCAGCGTTCATGCGCTTTGCCAGGTCGGCCCCAAATGCGTCATCCATATTCAGCACTGCATACTTGAGTCCAGGCCAGCCAAATAAACGGGCTTTGGCTGCAGCATAGGCTTCCATGCTGCCGTGATAGTCAAGATGGTCCTGCGAAAGATTGGTGAACACGGCGATAGAAAATGTCAGAGCGCCGATGCGCTCCTGTGCAATTCCATGTGACGACACCTCCATTGCAATTCCGCATGCGCCATGCGACAAAAAATCCGCTATTTTACGCTGCAACAACACCGCATCCGGCGTCGTATTAACGCTCGGCTCGAGCTCTCCGGGAAAACCGGTTCCCATAGTGCCGATTATCGCGGTTTTCCTGCCCAGCGCAGTCAAGGCCTGTGCGATCCAATGGCTACACGATGTCTTGCCATTCGTGCCGGTAATCCCGATCAGCTGCAGCTTTCCTGAAGGATGACCGTAGACGTGATCTGCGATCATGCTCGCCTTCGCCCGCAGGTTGGGAACCTTCAAATTAGGTACTTTCCAACCCGACTCCCATTCAAAGCCTTGGCTTTCCCATATGACGGCATTTGCACCCGCCACAATCGCGTTGGGAATAAACTTGCGGGCGTCCTCCTTTTCCCCAGCATAGGCGAGGAACGTATCCCCCGGCTTGATCATCCGGCTGTCAGTCACCAGGTTGTGAATTCGGACACCCAGGCGGTCCAGCTGATGTAACTCAAAATGAATATGGGAGCTTTCGGCAAGCGAGCCGGCGTTTGTCTGCAGACTCATGCGTCACCCGGGGACTTGGGCGCCGCAGTAAGCGATACCACGTTCGTTGCGGGCGCATCATGCGGAACGTTCTGCATACGCAAAGCGCCGGCCATGACACGGCTGAATACCGGCGCCGCCACGGCACCGCCAAAATATTGGCCAGCGGAAGGCTCATCGAGCATGACCGCGATGACAAAGCGCGGGTTGGAAGCAGGTGCATAGCCGACAAATGTGGACAGATAGCGGTTTTTTGCGTAACCGTTCCCTTCCAGTTTATGCGCGGTGCCAGTTTTTCCCGCCACCCGGTAGCCGTTGATCCGGGCTTGTGTTGCGGTGCCCCCCGGTTGCGCCACCAGTTCCAGCATTTCGCTCACGGCGAGCGCGGTATTCCGGGAAATGACGCGCTTACCTTCTGGAATATCATCCAGCCTCAACAGCGACACCGGTTTCAATTCACCTTCCGCTGAGAACAGGGTGTAGGCCCGCGCGAGCTGTAGAAGACTGACAGCAATTCCATGTCCGTATGACATGGTGGCCTGCTCAATGGGACGCCAGCTGCGGTAGGGCCGCAGCTTACCGCTCACCTCTCCTGGAAACCCCGACCCGGTGGCCGCCCCGAATCCCACGTCGTTGAGCATTTCCCATAATGTTTGCGGCGGGAGCGACAAGGCGATTTTCGCTGAACCGACATTGCTCGATTTCTGAATCACTTGCGCGACAGTCAGCGCGCCTTCCTTATGCGCGTCGCGTATGGTTGCCTTACCGATGGAGAAGCTGCCCGGAGCCGTTTCAAGAACGGTGTCAGGTTTAACCCCCCCTGCCTCCAGCGCCGCCGCGATGGTGAACGGCTTCAGGGTCGAGCCTGGTTCAAATTCGTCAGTCAGGGCCCTGTTACGGGCTCGGCCGCCTTTCATGTTTTTCCGGTTATTGGGGTTGTAAACCGGCAGGTTGACGAGGGCCAGAATCTCGCCCGTCTTTGCATCCAGAACAATAATCCCTCCAGCCTTTGCCTTATTGACTTCTACCGCCTGCTTCAATTCCCGGTAGGCCAGATACTGGATTTTACTGTCGATGGACAGGGCAATATTCTGTCCCGGCTTCGGGGCGCGAATACTTTCAACATCCTCGACAATACGCCCTTTCCGGTCCCTGATGACCCGACGGCTGCCAGGCTTGCCCGCGAGCTCATCCTGCCAGGCGAGCTCCACCCCCTCCTGCCCCTTGTCGTCCACATCAGTAAAACCGAGCAAATGCGCAGTCAGCTCCCCGGCTGGGTAATAGCGACGATATTCACGTTTCAGGAACACACCCGGTATATTAAGTTCGACCACCTTGGACGCAATATCAGGTGATAAGTGCCGCTTGAGGTATACAAAGTCTCGCCTCGGCCCCTGTTGCGAGGGATGCTGTGCCTCCCCCGTCGTCGTGCCCGCTGTGGCGCGCGGTGTAGCGTTCACGCGCTGGTGAATTTCACCCACATCCAGATCGACCAATTTTGCCAATTTTTTCATCTGCTCGGGGGAGGCTCTCATATCCTGAGGACTGCACCATACTGACTCAACTGGCGTGCTAATGGCGAGCGGCTCGCCATTGCGATCCGTGATCATTCCCCGGTTAGCATTCATCTCCAGTACGCGGCTGTAGCGCGACTCGCCCTTCTCTTGCAAGAAGTCGTTGTGTATCCCCTGCAGATAGACGGCGCGCCCGGCCAATCCCGCCAGCCCAAGCACCAATAGCGCCGCAAGCAGGCGAGAGCGCCCGGCGGGCAGGACAATATGCGGCAGACGGTTCGTCTTTATCATTTTGGCGCTTCGATAGAAACTGCTGAGCCGCCAGGCGCCATCAGAGAGAGAATCTGGACTCTCGACGCGTCCGGCAACCGCATATGCAGTTGCTCAGTAGCGATCTTTTCTACACGTGTATGCATCGCCCAAGTGCTCTGTTCAAGCTGCAATTGTCCCCACTC
Source organism: Nitrosospira sp. Nsp14 (assembly GCF_900113575.1). Lineage (GTDB taxonomy): Bacteria > Pseudomonadota > Gammaproteobacteria > Burkholderiales > Nitrosomonadaceae > Nitrosospira. The sequence continues at coordinate 142,683 of NZ_FOPV01000002.1, read as the reverse complement.
TACGCTCAGCCGCTGCGCGAGCGACTGTTCATTTTCCAGTTCTACAAAAAGCTTGCGCGCCTTGTGCTGTGAAGTCACAACACTCAGCGCGCAGGCGACGAGGATTAAGGTCAACAGAATGTTTATTCTGGTCACATCAGCCTCTCATTAACCGCCAATCACAGCCACGCCGGGCTTCAGCTAGGTGGTGTTCAGCCGTTCGGCCACGCGCATCACCGCGCTGCGGGCGCGGGGATTTGCCGCCAACTCTTCCTCAGCAGGGCCGCGGGCCTTTCCAACCACGCGCAGCTTGTGCCGGCTTAAACGCTGCACCTCGATTGCCCGCAGCGGCACATCCTTCGGCAGGGTGTCGGGGTTCGCCGACTCGCGCATAAATCGCTTCACAATACGGTCCTCCAGAGAGTGGAAACTGATGGCCACGAGCCGGCCGCCCGGCTTCAATACCTCAACGCATTGCGGCAAGACCAGCGACAGTTTCTCAAGCTCCTGATTGATATAAATCCTGATAGCCTGAAAAGTGCGGGTCGCCGGATTTTGCTTATCTTCCCGTTTGCGCGAACGCACCGCGGTCGCCACGATGGCGGCAAGCTGATGCGTAGTGGTAATGGGCTGCCGCGATCTAGCCGCAACAATCGCTCTTGCAATCTGTTTAGCAAACCGCTCCTCGCCATAGTTTTTGATCACCTCTTCCATATGAGCTTGCGAGGCAGAAGCAAGCCACTCGGCAGCAGTCTGTCCCTCGCTCGTGTCCATGCGCATATCCAGCGGTCCATCCAGGCGAAAACTGAAACCGCGGTCCGCTTCTTCAAGCTGTGGCGAGGACACACCCAAATCCAGCAGTATCCCATCCACCTGATCCACATCCAATTTCCGCAAGACCTCCTGTATCCGTGAAAAACTGCTGTGAACCATGCAAAAACGTGCATCTCCAGCTTCCAGCGCCTGCCCTGCCGCGAAGGCAGTGGGGTCTCGGTCAAACGCTATCAACCTACCGAATTCTCCCAGACGTTCCAGTATCAAGCGGCTGTGGCCGCCACGGCCGAAAGTTCCATCAACATAAATACCGCACGGCGTGACCGCCAACGCATCTACGGCTTCCCGCAGCAGGACCGGGGTATGCGCTGATATTTCAACCACGGCTTACAGCGAAAAACCGTCAAGTTCCGCCGGAATTCCATCTTTAAAAGTGAGCGCATTTTCGATTTGCTGATCCCATTTTTCGCCGTCCCATAACTCGAACTTCGCACCCTGCCCGACCAGAACCACATCTTTGGTCAAGCCGGCGAAATGACGCAAAGGGGGCGGCACGAGAATGCGGCCCGCGCCATCCATGTCCACGTCACTTGCATTGCCGACGAGAAGACGTTGCAAACTGCGGGTTTGTGGATTGAAGCTGGAAAGACTGTTGAGTTTTTGCTCAATCGGCTCCCACACAGTATGGGGATAAACCAGCAAGCACTTGGATGGATCGGCGGTAATGACCAGACGGCCTCCGCAAAGCGATAGCAGGTCTTCGCGGTATTTAGCAGGCACCGCGAGTCTTCCCTTGTTGTCGAGACTGATAGGTGTCCCACCGCGAAACATTGTGCTCCCTTATTTGCAGGATGAAGTTGCCCGGAAAACTTCCCCCACTTTTTCCCACTTTTGCCCACTGTAATTAAAAAAAATAGCAAAGTCAAGGCCAAAAGCAGGGTTATTAGTTGTAGGACAATGAGTTAAAAAGATGATCGCGGGCAGTGAAACCGGCAATGCCGGGCTGGAAATAAGTTGATGCAAATAATGAACGCGCGGACGCGCGACAACGAGAATTTGTCTGAGGAAGGGCTTATATAGGCGGCAGAAGCGAATAGCTGCCGCAGTGAATATGCAGCTTCAGATGATTAGGCGACGGGGGAATAGACAAGCCCGATAATAGCGCCCACCTCCCTGGTGCAAACCGGCAGTCACTTCCGGAAAGCCGAGCTCACTCCGGGCAGGCTCTGTATCAATCCAAGGAGCCGGCTCAATTGCGCCACACTTGTGATCAGCAGGGTAAACCGCATGATGGCGGCGTGATGGTGGCTGTGAGTGCGAGTGGCAGTCACGTTTATTTTTTCTCGCAGCAGAATAGTCGAGATGTCATGCAGCAATCCCTGCCGGTCGACCGCCTCGATCTCGATATCCACCTCGTACCCCCCTCCCTTTGATAGCTCGGCCGTACCCCACTCCGCTGCAATGAGACGCTCAGCGCTCTCTTCAGCTAATCGCGACAAACTGGCGCATCCCTGCCGGTGTACAGTGATGCCGCGTCCACGTGTAATAAAGCCGACGATGGGGTCGGGTGGTGCCGGCTTGCAGCATTTTGCCAGAACGGTGAGAAGTTTATCGACACCGGCAACGACTATGCCCGTAGGTGATGAAGAAACCGCTGCGACGCTCGGCGCCGCTTCAGAACCTTGGACTGGAGACGGGATCTTCTCGCCCAGAAAGTTCGCTAATTGCCGGTTACCGATCTCACCTCGGGCGACCGCAGCCAAGAAGGCATCAAGCTTGGCGAACTTGAACTCGGCAGCAAGCTTGTCCAACCCCAGCGCAGTCATGCCATGCCGCTGCAACTCCTTTTCCACCAGGGCCCGGCCCTGGGCTAATAAAGCCTCCCGCTCTTGTCCGCTAAACCATTGTCTCAATTTCGCTTTTGCACGCTGGCTTTTCAGGTAGCCCAAAGCGGGGTTGAGCCAGTCACGACTAGGCGAGCCCTGTTTGGCGGAGATGATTTCCACGCGCTGGGCATTTTTCAGCCGGTAGTCGAGCGGTACCATGACGCCATCGACTTTTGCGCCGCGGCAGCGGTGGCCCAGGTCAGTATGAATATGGTAGGCAAAATCCACCGGGGTGGCGCCTTTCGGTAAAGCAATGACCCTCCCCTGGGGCGTCAATACATAGATGGAGTCCTCGAACAGCGCAACCTTGAAGTGCTCGGCCAGTTCGCCCGCATCCGCTACGTCGTTCCTCCATTCGAGGATCTGCCTCAACCAGGCGATTTTGTCGTCATATCTGGCGTCGCGTCTTGCACCCTCCTTGTAGCGCCAGTGCGCGGCCACACCCATTTCGGAATGACGGTGCATTTCATAAGTGCGAATCTGCACTTCGACCACCTTGTCTTCAGGGCCGATCACTGCAGTATGCAGCGACCGGTAATCGTTGCCTTTCGGTCGTGCGATATAGTCGTCGAACTCCTTCGGGATGGGTACCCACAGATTGTGCACCGCACCCAGTACGGCATAGCAGTCTTTCACATCGTCCACAAGAACGCGTACCGCGCGGGAATCGTGTATTTCCTTGAAGTCCACGCCCTTGCGTTGCATTTTCTTGTGAATACTATAGATGTGCTTGGGCCGTCCGGTAACCTCAGCCTTGATGTCCGTTCGCCGCAATTCGCCCTGTAATTTCTCCACCACCAGGGCAATATACTCTTCTCGAATGCGGCGCGTCTCTTCCAGCAATGTGGCTATTTTTTTATACCGTTCAGGTTCGATGATCCGGAATGAGAAATCTTCCAGTTCCCACTTCACCTGCCACAGCCCCAGACGGTTTGCCAGCGGGGCAAATATGTCCAGCGTTTCGTGCGCGGTCTCCACTCGGCCGTGAACATTATTGGCCGCAATATAACGCATCGTTTGTACCCGATCCGCCAGCGCAATGATAACGACGCGAATGTCCTCTGCCATCGCGAGCAGCATCTTGCGCAATGCCTCCACTTGCGCGCCACGATCCGGAACATTGCCGGTGGGCGCTCCAAGCGAACGGATGCGGCCCATGCGCGCAACGCCTTCTACGAGGTGAGCCACATGATGATTGAAAGCCGCGTTCAGCTTCTCCTGATATCCATCCAGATAAATTGGAACCGAATGCAGGATGCCCGCCAGAAGTGTATCGGCATCGACTCGTAGCGACGCAAGAATCAGCACCATTCCGCGTATGTGTTGCGCGACCGGCTCGCCCGTAAGGAGCATTTTGTCTGCATAGAACGGCTGAGAAAAGTTCAGAGCATCGGCAAATGCGTCCAGTTCCGTAGGAGAAAAAATGGGCGCCAACGTCTGCAGCCATACGGATGCGCTCGGTTCGCTGGTGGCAAACGGACCAGCTGTGAAAGAGAATGGAGATCCGATTGAGCCTGAGTCCGGCAACGCGCTCGCTTCCAAGTTCGAGTCTGTCCGATTGACGGGACGATCGGAATCAATATTGTTTTTCATTGAACGGCAAATCTAAAAGTCTTCTCGAACGATTCGGCGATAAAGCCTGGGACGATTCCGGCGGTTATTGCGGAATATTGTGCCAGTAGCGGCGATTTCGCGTGCGCTCGGCCTGCGCCGCGACCTCGCTGTTTGCAAAGCGCAGCGACACCGCCCCATCCGCGTCGCTTCGTAGCACTCTACTCCCGATAGACCGATAACGCTCCACCACTTCGGCGTTTGGATGGCCGAAGCGGTTACGGTAACCCGCGGTGAATATTACCAGCCTGGGGTTCACCCGGCTCACAAACTCATTGGTGGAGGAGGTTTTATTGCCGTGATGAGGTGCGACCAGCACGGTCGACGGAAGCGCATCGGCGGTATGTTCGACCAATTGATATTCCGATCTTTTTTCGATGTCAGCCGGCAGCAGAACGCTGCCGTGCGATGTGGTGATTTTCATTACGCAGCTCAACGCGTTGGTTTTAAGCTTGGGATTACTGTAGCTCTGCTCCGGCGGGTGCAGCATGTCAAACCGAACGCCATCCCATTGCCAGGACTCGCCGGCTCGACATTGATGCGTTTTGGCAGCAGCCAGTTGTATGGCGTGATCCTCTTTCAAAGATGAAAACACCCGGTCAACTGGTACTGCCTGGAGCACGGACAATGCGCCGCCGCTGTGATCAGCGTCTGCATGTGTGACAACCATTGCGTGCACACGTTTTACGCCTTCTCCTCGCAGGAATGGAACAATGGTCCGGTTGCCGCTGTCGGCTTCCAGACTGAAGCCCGGCCCTGTATCGTAGAGCAGGGTATGATTTTGCGTGCGTGCCACTACCGCTAATCCCTGACCCACGTCCAGTACTGCCACCCATAATTCACCCGGCGAAGGCGTCGGCCGCGGCGTTAGAAAGAGCGGCAGCAGCGCGACTGCGCCCAACCAGCGGGCCGGAAAGCCCCTGGGAAAACCGGGGCCCAATCTCCCGGGCAGCAACATCCAGCAAATGCCTGCCATTCCAGCTACCACTGCCCAGGCCGGTGGCGCATGCTGACTCCAGACCGCCTGCGGCACCTCACTCATCCACTGCATTATCTGCATGCATCCGCTCAGCATCCAGTGCGCCGGAAACAACATGACATCAAGGGGAGGCAATGTCGCCAGCAGCGTTAAGGGAACCACCACCAGACTGACCAATGGGATTGCGATCGCGTTCGCAAAGGGTGAAATCAGTGATACCTGCTGAAACATCGCCAACAATAGCGGGATCAGACCAAGCGTGATAGCCCATTGTACCCGCGCCCAACCGGTCAACCAGTGCATTCTGCCTACCCTTCCGGCAGACACAAGCAGGATGACCGCGATGGCGCCAAACGACAACCAAAAGCCAGCCGAGAGCACCGACCACGGATCGGTCACAACTACCGCCAGCAATGCCCAGGCCAGTACTGCGGTCATGGAAATGGACCGCCCCAGCCATAAAGCAATGGCGATTGCCGCAAGCATATATACCGTTCGCTGCGCCGGCACCGCAAAGCCTGCGAGTAGCGCGTAACCCAGTGCCGCCGCCACGCCGGCTATAGCCGCGGCTTTGCGCGCGGGCAGCCATAATGTCAACTGGTGGCTCCTGCGCCACAAACCGTAAACCAGCGAAAATATCAGGCCCGATACCATGGTCACGTGAAGTCCCGAGATACTCATGAGGTGGTTCACGCCGGTGCGGGTCAGTATCTGCCACTGCTGGGGTGGAATGGCGCGCTGATCCCCCACCGCCAGGGCAACCAGAATACCGGCGTAGGTATTGCCGGCTAGAGAATCCAGGAAACGCTCCCGGATTTCCTGACGTAAACGCTCGACCCGGTAAGATGGACGATTGACCATTTCCTCCAGACGTATGTTTCTGTCGCTTTTGCGCACATAACCGCTGGCTCGGAGGTTGTGCTCCAGTGCCCATTGCTCGAAGTCGAAACCGTGAGGATTGCTGGTGCCGTGCGGACGCTTGAGCCGTGTCGTCAGTTGCCAGCGCTCGCCTGCGGTAACTGGCTGCGGCACCGCCTCAGCACGGGATGATCTTCCCCGTTCCTTATCCTTATACCAGGCGAGGGAAATGCGCTCGGGAACAACGGCATCTGGCGTCAGCACCTGCTCGACGTCAAATGCAAAACGAACACCGCTTTCATTGGCCTGCGGCAGCTCTGCAACTACGCCCACCAACTGGATATCGCGGCCTTCCCATTCATGTGGAAGCGCGTCTGCCAGCCGCCACTGCGCCAAAGCAGCCGCCCAGAAGAATCCGCCGCCTAGAAAAACGATGACAAGCAAAATCTTGCCCATTTCCGTGAGAAAGGCGGTCTGGCAGCGCAAGAGGAGAAACACGGATATTGCGAGTGGCGGCAGTGCCCAGGCCCAAAAAGTATTCGGCAGTTCAGCTTGTTGCTGGAGCAATATCACCCCAAAGGCAAACGCCAGAATATATCTGCGCATTATCTTTTTTCGCGTTCGAAACCTTTGAGAACTATGGACAGGTACCCGTAACCGGTTGGTTATTCTTAAATAGCGACTTGATCCGATGCTGCCAATCGCATCGACGCGGGGCATAATGTTTACAGTTCGCCACTCTATTTACGTACACTCTTCTTGTGCCTCGAAAATTTTTCAAAAAATACCTCCCATCTCACGAAACTATCCGCCAGAGCCGCTTTGTGGGGATATTCGGAGAACGGCTGCACCATCACAATCTGTGGCATCTCCACCGCCGCTCGGTAGCGGGCGGCGTAGCGGTTGGCCTGTTCACCGGCCTGATTCCCGGCAGCAACCCGGTACAGTTCTTTTTCGCCGCTTTGTTCGCTGTCCTTTTCAAAGTCAATCTCCCGGTAGCAATTATTACGACGCTTTATTCCAATCCCTTCACCATATTGCCGATCTATGCTGCGGCTTATGCGATAGGCGCATTCGTTACCGGTGAGGGGTCGCGCGCCCTGCCCCGAACAGAGCTCAACCTGATGGACAAAAGCATTGGAGACTGGATACCAGCGTTGGTCGAATGGGTTGTCTCGCTGGGCAGACCGCTACTCGTGGGACTGGTGTTGCTGGCGCTGCTGCTTTCGATCGCCGGCTACGTTCTGGTGCGGGGCGGGTGGCGGCTATACACCGTTTACGAATGGCGCAAGCGTGCGAAACGGCGGGGACGCCATGCTGGAAAAAGCCTGGAATAAGGGCAGGAAGGAGCTCGTAACGGGAATTTCATCCTTTTATGGACGAGGCGGGCCGAGGACAGCGGAACGCTGAGTTCACCCTTGCGGCGTTGGAATATCTCGTTATCCTGCCAATACACCGTCTTCCAGTTGCAACATGCGCGCGGCCTTTTTCGCCAGCTCCGGATCGTGCGTCACAATAATCAGGCTTGCGCCCATGCTGAGGTTGAGTTCGAGCATCAAGTCGAATACCTCTCCCGCGGTGCGGCGGTCGAGATTTCCAGTGGGTTCATCGGCCAGCACGCAGGCGGGGCGAGTGACCAGAGCCCGGGCAACGGCGGCACGCTGACGCTCGCCGCCCGATAGTTCGCCAGGGGTGTGGGTGAGGCGATGACCCAGTCCCACCTGCTTCAAAACTTCCGCCGCGCTCTTGTAGGCCTCGGTACTGCTGATGCGACGGATGAGCAGCGGCATGGCAACGTTTTCAAGCGCGCTGAACTCCGGTAGCAGGTGATGAAACTGATAAATGAAGCCGAGCGACCGGTTACGCAACTTGCATCGTTCTTCCTCGTCGATGGCTGCGATGTCGTGCCCCATGATTCGTATTTCGCCGCCGGTGGGCGCGTCCAATCCGCCCAGCAGGTGCAGGAGCGTGCTTTTTCCGGAGCCCGACGCACCGACGATCGCGAGCGTGTCGCCCTTGGCAACGTCCAGGTCAATACCCATCAGCACGGGCACTTCATGCTTTCCCTGATAATAACTCTTGCGCAGGTTGCCGCAGGATATGATGTGCTCACTCATACCTGAGCGCCTCGGCGGGGTTGACCTTGGACGCACGATAGCTCGGGTAAAGCGTCGCGAGCAAAGTCAGCACAAACGATACAACTGCCACTGTGATCACGTCGGCAAGTTGCAGGTCCGAGGGAATCTCGCTGATGTAATAAACCTCCCGCGAAAGGAACTGGACACTGAATACATGCTCTATGGCCGCGATGACCGCCTCTATGTTGTACGCCAGCAGCACCCCCCCGATCACACCCAGTGTCGTCCCGAGGACACCAATGAGGGTGCCCTGGACGATGAAAACCTTCATGATGCTGCGAGGACTGGCGCCCAAGGTGCGAAGAATAGCAATGTCCGACTGTTTGTCGGTGACTGCCATCACCAGGGTGGACACAATGTTGAACGCCGCAACCGCGATGATGAGAGCAAGGATGAGAGACAGCATCCGCTTCTCGATCTGGATCGCACGGAAATAGTTGGCGTGCTGCCGGCTCCAGTCGCTGATATAAACCTCCGCCGAAATCATCGGGCCAAGCTCCTGGACGACCTGCGGTGCGTGGAAGAGATCGCGCAGCTTGAGACGTACCCCCGAGACCTCATCATTGCCCATACGGTACAGCTTTTGTGCATCCGCCAAGTGGATGAGCACCAAGCTGGAGTCATATTCGAAATGCCCGGCCTGGAAAATACCGGTAATGGTGAACTGCTTGAGGCGCGGCAGGATGCCTGCGGGAGTTACCTGCCCCTGAGGTGAGATCAATACGATCTTGTCCCCGGTGAAAACACCCAATGCCCGCGCCAATTCCCGACCGATGACCATGCCGAAGCTCCCTGGCACCAGGTCGCTGAGTTCTCCATCCACCATCATGCCGGCAAAGTCAGCCACCTCGTTTTCCATTTCCGGCAAAATGCCTCTTACCGCGACACCGCTGACGATCTGGTCGTATGACACCATGCCTTGCGCGCTGACAAAGGGAGCCGCCGCTTCTACCTCGGGATGCCTCAGGGCTTCGCCTGCAACAAGACGCCACCCGGTAAGCTTGCCGTCGATACCGCTCACCTGAATGTGGGATGCCACGCCGAGAATCCGCGTTCGGACTTCTTTTTGAAAGCCGTTCATCACCGACATGACGGTGATGAGCGCCGTCATTCCGAGTGTAATACCGAGCAGGGAAATCAGTGAGATGAAGGAGATGAAGTGATTACGGCGCTTGGCACGGGTATAGCGCAAACCAATAAAAAGTTCGTAAGACGACACGGATGAGCGTACCTGATATCAAACCCAATCCCGAAGTTTGCCACATTCCGCTATGGCTTGATAGCCGACTGAGCATTTAGGCAGCACACGCGCTGTCTTGCAAATGTAAAAAGCCGATCGCGAACAGACCCGCACCTCGTTGAAGCAGTTAGAACTCGCCTCTCACGCCTGCCACCAGGGCCCTTCCCGGCAGCGGCGCGAAATCCTTCAGGAAGGAGGTATGGACACGCATTTCTTCATTGAGAAGATTTCGGCCCTGAAGAAAGATTTTTATCCCATTCGACCGGGTTTGCTTGATGCGAAAGCTCACCTCGACATTTACAAGTGTGTAGCCGGGTGTACTGCTTTCCAGTTCTGCGACATGGTTTTGCCGCATAACCCGGGTTGCGCTTATGTTCGATGTCCATGGCCCGGTTTGATGATTGAATTCCACGCCAAACCGCCACGGTGTAAGTCGCGGCACATTTCCCCCGCTATCCAGTTTTCCGCGTACATAATCGGTAAAAAGGCGCAAATTGATCTCGTCCGGTTTTATGGTAAATATCGCTTCCGCTTCCGCGCCGTAAAATCTGGCTCCACCCTGCGTAAAATTTTGCACCAGAAATTCGCCGTTTGGATCGAGCGCTCCGGTATCGTCAGCACGATCGGCCACGCGATCACCATTGACATCGGCACTGCGCACGAAAATATAGTTGTTGATCCAGTTGTGGAATGCATTGACTTTCCAAGTCACGGCACCGGTGGTCTTGCGTAGCGCAAGGTCGATATTGCTGGTGGTCTCACTGCTTAAATTATTATCACCTGTCTGAAAGGTGGCTGTGCCATGGTGCGGGCCTTTTATGTACAGTTCCTCGGTCGATGGCGCGCGTTGGCCGCGAATGGCTGTCAAGCCCAACCCGTAGCCTTCCATGAATTTCCATAACGCACCCACGGATGCGTTGTAGAGTCCAAATGAGCGCGAGGGGAGGAGGTCGCCCTTGGGATCCTGCACAGCATACTCCCCCCGCCCGCCGAGCTCCAAGCGCCATCGGTTCCAGTTGCGCTCCTCAACGAGGAACACGCCCACCGAATGCGATTTGGTAACGGGTACCACTGTCTCCTCGCCCAGTGCTGAAAAGTGGCGATCACGAAACTGAACTCCTATTACGCCCTTCCAGTTCGCCAGAGGCTCATGCAAGAGCTCGGCACGGCTTTCGATCGCTTCATTCTTAAATCGCGTTGCAATCTCTCCGGTACGCTCGATTTCGGCATGCTTGTAATCGTTGTATCCCATCCGTACTTTCAGCTTCTCGAACCCGGCAACCGGCTTGTCCAACTCGCTCGAGAAATCGTAGCGGGTCTGCTTGAGGTCGATCCTCGCGCCTTCCGGGCCGGGTATCCCATATTTGCTTTCCAGGTGGCCTACCGATCCGCCCAAAAAGCCACGCTCACCCACGAAGGATGCGCCCCCGGACAAACCACCCGAATTCACCGCGCTGTTTTCTACAATCCCTTTCGGGCTGGCCGGATCGCTCTCATTTGCTCGGCCGGGAATATGGTAATCGTCGGTCTTACGCCTGAAGCCGCCGATGCTCCAGGACATCTGCCTCATGCTCCCGGCCGCATTGAAGGCGCCCGTGCGTTCTTCCGTTGCGGTGTTTCCGCGGACTTCAAAGTCTCCTTTTGGAGATTTGAACAGTTGGCTCGGGATACGGTTATTCACGACATTGACTACCCCGCCCGAAGCGCCGCTGCCATAGAGCAGTGTTGCCGGACCCCGCAGAATTTCGATTTGAGAAGCATTGAGCGATTCGGTGGTCACCGCATGGTCCGGGCTGATGGAAGAGATATCGAGCGTGCCGATTCCGTTTTCCAGCACCCTGATGCGGGGGCCATCGAGACCGCGAATGATGGGTCGCCCCGCTCCCGGACCGAACGAACTTGACGCAACCCCCAGCTCGCGCGAAAGCGTATCGCCGAGGCTCGCCTCCCGCTTGCGGCGCAGATCATCACCACGCAACACCGAAACAGGCTGAGCCATGTCCAATTCGCCACGGTTCTCAAATGGCGTGGCCGTCACCACGACGGGTGTTAATACTTTGTCCGTCCCGGAACCTTGAGCTTGAGCGGTGTTATGGAATAGAGCAAGCACAATCGCCACAGGCAATTTCCACTTGAGGTTTGCGCCCTGGCACTTTACGGGCAGAACGTTGGGTGCCCTTCTTTCCTCGCCGGCTAAGGGTATATCGGTTGGATTACAACCCAAACAGGTCATGACAATTCTTCGAAAATCAACCGCCAAAGTCTCACGCAACATATCGTGTCGCGCATTACACGGGCAAGGATAGGTATGAGACCCAATCGCGGTTAACCGGTGTGAATCACATCAACCGGAGTTAACGACGTTCGATCAGGTCAGCCGTTGGAAAATCGAGAGCGTTACGACCGAGGGGGTGCGCGGGTGAGGTAGGGAGAAGAAAAACTGATGAGAACAAATACTGCGCGGAAATCCGATAGCAGCTGTCGCCGGGCTTGGTCAAAAAAACAGAATGCCAGCGCTGGAAGAAGTAAGCCAAACGCCGCCAAAGCGAGACAGTCCAGGCAAATTCTGTCGCTGTCCAGGTCCGCGTCTACAGTTGCACTGGCTTCGGCTTCGGCTTCGGACGCAACGATGCCGACAAACCGGCCATCGCTTGACTGGGCAATGCCCCCAGTCTCGTCAGGCGCGATATGCGTCAGCGCATGCGCCGCCTGAAGCACCGGCACCAGCGCTAACACCAGTAGCAATAAAAAAAATAACGCCTTAACGAGTTTGCGCAAAATCATTGATGCGTTCTTTCATCAACACCAGGAGAATTCTTGGATTTATGCATGGGATTAATCATGTGCACTCGGCACATAGTCCTTTCACTCTCAGCTCAATTTCATGCGAGCGATACCCGGGAGGGAGCTGGCGGTCATACTCGGCTTTCATATCGTCGAGGCAGATTACGGTCGTGCAGCGCGTACACTCGAAATGCGCATGAGGATGTGGATGCGCATCCAGATTCGCGCGGAATAACCAGATCCGATCGGCGCTCACGACCCTGTGAACGAGGCATTTCTCCTGTAACCATTCGAGCACCCGATAAAGCGTAACACGGTCCAATTTCTGTTTGCGGCGCACACGCTCTTCAATTTCGTGGTGCGCAACCGCCCGTTGCTCCGCCAGAAGTGTGGCTAGGACATGGACCCTGGCAGACGTCGCTCGCTCACCACGGGCGCGGATCATCTCTTCAGCTTGCTTATGCAGTTCCAACATAAGTGGTAGTATTGCAACAAAGTTGCATTTAACTATAGCCGAATTACCGTCCCCGCGCAATTGCAAGATGAGGATGATCGAATTGCTATAGACAAATTGTTCAGAGTGAATTCGTGGATGATGGCCCGGTTGGTCTCATACAAATGATCAAATCAACTCTTGTTCTTTTTTTGGCGCTGGTCACTGTCCCAGCTTGCGCCTCATCCATTTCTGCCGCAACGGTTTACACGGTAAATCCAGACAATTACCTTGCCAGGTTAAGAATACTGGAGCCGGGTGCCACCGTCAGGCTCATGCCAGGAGAATATAGGAACGGTCTGCCTGTTCAATACCTTCGCGGTACGGCGGAAGCGCCAGTTACGATTCTTGGGCCCGAAACCGGGCCACGCGCGATTTTTCTAGCGCGACCCGGTCATAATACAGTCAGCATCATCAATTCCAGTTACGTCACCATACGCAACGTGGACCTCGAAGGGCGAAACCTGCGCGTGGATGGCGTGAAATGCGAGGGGCATGCGGACTGGGCGCACCATATCACCCTTGATGGGTTGCGCGTACGAGGTCACGGCAACAATCAACAGACGGTCGCTATTTCAACCAAGTGTCCAGCCTGGGGCTGGGTGATTCGCAACAGCGTGATTACGGGAGCGGGAACGGGTCTCTATCTTGGGAACTCGGACGGACGTGCGCCATTCGTTGCCGGGGTGATCGAGCACAACCTGATCGTCGATACGATTGGCTACAACTTGCAGATCAAACATCAGCAGCTGCGGCCGTCGTTGCCGGAAATGCCCGATGGGGTCAGTGCGACAATCATCAGGCACAATGTCTTCAGTAAAACCAACGGCGGATCCAAAGAGATGGCAAGGCCCAATGTCCTGGTTGGGCATTGGCCGCTTGCAGGCCACGGTTCGAATGACCGCTATCTCGTATACGGTAATTTCTTTTACCAGAACCAGCACGAGTCCTTATTCCAAGGCGAAGGAAACATCGCCTTATATAACAATCTCTTCGTAAACGATTCGGGTGATGCAATCCGCATTCGTCCACATAATGACAAGGTGCGCTCCATTTCCGTGTTCTACAATACGATTGTCGCGGCTGGGGCAGGAATTTCCCTCTTGCGGGGAGTTGACGATTCGTCGTTTCAGCAATGGGCAAAGGGCAATGAGGTCTTTGCTCGTGCGCCGCTCGCCGGCTTTGGGTATGAGGGCAACCTGGTTGGCAAATACGAGGAAGCGGTCAACTACCTCATCAAACCCCGAGCACCACTGGGCGAGTTGAATTTGCTGCCAGGTTTCCGCGCAAGGACGCGTGCGGGTGGCGGTGATGAGCCGCGCGTTCGCGCCTTCCCCGACGCATTGCTGGATTTTGATGGCGATATGCGTGAAACGGCTGGGTTAGGCGCTTATGCCCTCGACAAGAGCCAGCCACGCTGGCGACCCACCCTGGAAATCAAACCGGTCCGCGATAAACCATGATGAGGCTTGCCTTCCACGTTCTCTTCAACAGAAGCTTTTAAAAAATGCGGATTCTCTCGGTCATCCTGCTGCTGATCGCTTACGGTTCGCTGTATCCTGGAAATTTTTCCGCCCCGCCGGAAGGCGCTCTAAACGCGTTTCTAACCAATTTCAGTGTTTTTACTTCGATCGGGGATCTGCTCGGGAATATTGCGCTCTTTTTTCCCCTGGGAATCGCCGCCATTTTGTTCTCTTCGGGAAGGCAGCACGACGGGACTCGTGTCGCTGCGACGCTTTTGCTTGCGTTCTTATATTCACTCGCCCTCCAACTGGCGCAAGTCTGGCTGCCGTCTCGCTCCGCGGCGCTCGCCGATGTGCTCTGGAATATGGTGGGTATGGCATCAGGCATGGCGGCAGGGCGTTTCCTTGCGAGAGGGGTGGACAGCGGAACCCGCTCATTGCGTTTGGTGGAGCTTGTACCCCTCTCCATATTGATATTGTGGCTGCTCACCGAGTCGTTGCCGCTGGCGCCGACGCTGGACTGGCAAAAAATCAAGGATGCGCTGAAGCCACTGCTCGAGTTTAGATTCAGCTTGTCCCGTAGCCTGATGCATGCAGCTGGCGTGGTTGTGGCGGGGACGGCCTTGATGGCGTTGAGATGGCGACCGGCTTTATGGCTGGCAGGCGCGCTATTATCAGTTCTTGCGGCGAAGCTGGTTGTCGTGAATCTGTCGCTGGACGCTTCGGCTTTGATCGGCACGGTATCCGGTTACCTGCTGTTCATATCGATGTTCCACCGCGGGCATTTCAAAACAATTTTTCGGGCAGCGTTCTGGCTGATGCTGGTAGCCTGGACTGTGATTGAGCTCACACCTTTCTCACCAGCCTCCGGCGGAGCGCTAAATATCATCCCTTTCGCCACCATGCTTCAGGGATCGATGGAAACTGGTGCACGTGGATTGGTGCGGTCATTGTTCATTTATTCCGCCCTGCTATGGCTTGCGCATAAAAACGGGGTGGACGCCAGAAAGGCCATCGTTGGACTGGTTATATGGTCGTGCTTGATCGAGTTTATGCATATGGGATTGCTGGGCCGGACCGCGGATGTGACAGAGCCGCTGCTATTGATGCTGGTTGGCTGGGTGTTGGGCGTCCTGCAAAGCCATCAACCCCGATCCGAGCCGGAGGCAGAAACGGCCGCGCCGCAGCTCGACAATTCGGTAGCGGCCCCTGCGGAGATAAGCGGAAAACGCGCGCTCCGCTCCATAGCAATAGGAATGACGATATGCGTCGCAATTGCATGGCTCGTTACTCGGTCAGAGTTGACCCCGTACAATGTGCGCGAACTGGTGTACCACGGGCATCCGTTTAGATCGCTGGCATTGCTTGTAGCGCTTTTGTACTGGTCGGTCGGCTTCCCCGTGTTCATCGCACGATGGCTGACGAAGGGAGGAATGTATTTGCTCAGTTTCCCACCGCTGGCGTTGCTGCATGGTTTAATTGCATGGCTGCTGATAGTATCCGCAGTGCCAACCGAAAGCATTCACGATATTGTCGGATCCCCCGTCCTGGGTTGGCCATGGAAGTGGGAACTGCTCGGGCGTTTTCTGGCATTGTTCGGCGCTTGGAGCGTAGCGGCCACTGCAGGCACGATCATGGCCGCAACCGGTGTGCTCCAAGGTGCCAGGACTGCACTATTGGGCTGGGCGATTGGCGCCTTCTTGGTTGTGCCGGTTTCGTACTATGTCGTGGTGTCGCAAGCATCGACTGATAACCTGGTGGAGCTGATGGCCAACAATGGCGGCGTCGGCTCTTTTTTGCTGATTGGTTCAGCCGCCATGCTGATGCTGCTTGGCGGGGCAAAAGCCGCGCTGGCGTTTAACCCCGGGTCCACGCGCGCTGACAAGGCAATCGTGTGGGTACTGGGAGCCGGCGCTTTGGCATATTTCGCACTTCATTTCGGTCTGGAACAGATCATCGTCAAGTACGGACACGTTTTCTCTGCATTGCAATTCTTGTTGAGCAGCAGCCGTTCGAATCTGGCGGGAACGGGCGAGCTGGTTGTTCGATACGCCCTGGTTTACAGCGCTTTCGTCGCAGCTGTCATCATGGTGCAAGGCTCGCTGTGGCGCTGGGTAACGCGGGCACCGCAGCGGGATAAAATGCAAGGCGGGTATGTGCACGGCTCAGCCGGATCAAGCCATACGCCACACTTGCCAACTTCGGATAGATAAAGCTCGATTCCAGCGTGGCGCGCATGCACTATTCAATGGAGAGGTTTTACCATCTCTACCTTTCCTGCTGCGCAGCCGAGGACTGTACCGAGATGAAATTGCACTCAAGCGTATGGCGACTGAGATCGAGACGCAGGCCTTTGCCAGATGGGCACGGGACGAAATTCAGGCTTTCCAGCACTTGCTGAGCCGGTATATTGCGACCCGTAGGCTGAAAGTTGACCCATAAGCTCTTCGGCTTTTCGCCTTCCAGCTCGTTCACAAGGTGATTGAAGAGAGCCTGTTCAATAAATCTCCCTTGGACCCGGCAAGAGAGCATGAAATCCTCAACGCGTATCTCGTCCTTGTCGAAACGGACGATACAAAATCCCACGGCGCCGTAAGAACCGTAATTGTCGGCACAGCGCAGGACGTATTTGCTGACTTCGTTGTCGACCAGTATGGGGAGTATTTCGCTTCGGAGGTACTTGCGTCCGGAAAAATTCAACTGGTTGGTGCGCTGGACGAGTTCAGACACACGGTCAAGATCATCATCGGCATAAAGATCAACGTTCAATTTGATTCCACATGAGGCCAAAAACCCTAGATAGTCTGAACCAAACTGCGATGCGCTCTTCTTGCGCACGAACTCTTCGCGGTAAAACTTGCTGCGTTTCTTGGCCTCGTCGCTCATCGTGCCCTGATAGCGAGGGCTTGAGAACAGCTGATCGATATCAGCCGCGTTGACGCAGGCAACACCCTTGAGCGCTCGTGACACTTCTTCCAGCTCGAACGGGTTGTCGTCAATAAACGCAAAGGTATCCAGACCGATATTGAGTTGCTCCGCTATGACCTTGATGTTCTCGCTCTTCGGCATCCAGTTGATCTGGGGATACAGGAAATAGTTGGCGATACCCAGCTCTTCCAGACGTCTCCATGCGCTCGGCTCATCGTTCTTGCTGGCGATACTCAGCAAGACGCCGCGCTCGTCAAAGAAACGCAGCAGCTCGATCACATTGGGCCGCAAAGCCACCGCTTCGTTCTCAAGCAATATGCCGTTCCACATCGTATTGTCGAGATCCCACACTACGCACTTTATCTTTGGCGGACCGGAACTCTCGCCCCTTGCACCCTTGCGGTGAACGACAAAATCGGCTGTGAGAAACACGATGCGGGCCATTCCTTCGCCATCGGGGACGATGTTGACATCGAACGGCAGGCCACAATCGGTAATTTTTGAAAAATGCTCGCGTCCGAATTCATGGCGCGAGTATCCGGGCGGCAGGGTGACCGATGACCTGAACGGCGGAGGCAGACTAGAGGCATGCAGAGTCTTGCTCATCCCGGAAGCAATAATCATGTTCAGTTGTATGCGCACCGGCACATCCATAGGATTGTAGACTTCCAGCAAGAAGACCTCAGGCTGCTGCCGCGAGGACGAATTCCTGCGGTGTAACCAGCGGCCGAAGCGTTCGAGGAGCGCCTGTTCCAGATATGACCAACGACTGTCGCGTGTCAGCCGGTACATCAAGGCACCCGCGGCGTTGGCAAGCGGCGCCGAAAAACTGATCATGCGTTCGATAAGGAGTGCCGCGCCCGCCGGCAACATCAAGGTGTTACCGCGCGCCTCGATTTTGCCCCACTTCTTGAAAGCAACCTCTGCTCCGTAACCGCGAGCGGAAGGAAAACTCTGGTTGCGGTACATCCCATAAGTCAGACGTCTGCACCTGCTATCCGGCCTGCTTTGATAGAGATCGCAGGAGGTGAAACAACTCGGAGCGGCGCACTCCACGCAATGCTCCCCCCACATGAGCAAGGACATTTTTGCAATGTCATCAACAGGATCATAAGCGGATGCCGGCGCAAGTCCGCGATCCACATGCAGATGCTCCTCATATTTATCGAATTCGAACATGGCTCGCCACTACCGGATCGGGTGCCTTTTCATATCGCTAACAACGGAAATCATTCGCTCACTCATTTACTCTGCAAATAAATGATTTTCCCAGGGGAGCGTAGTCCATATAGGGAATGACCCGGACACGCGTTTGCTTTTGCAAAAATTCCGCAAGAGCCTTCTGTTCACCCTGCTCCGGGTCCCCCTTATAGTTGTAATAGTCATCGAAGCAGATGATGGAACCGTCCACGAGATAGGGTTGGACAAAATCGAGCACCTGAATTGTAGAATCATATAAGTCACAATCGACGTAAACGATTGCCGCCTTGCGTCCGGAGAATCGTCTATGGGTAGCATCATTCAGGCTTTCGCTGTAAAAGCCCTCCACAAGTTCATATTCTGCCCGCCTAAACCCGCGATCACGGAGAATTGACTCGAACTCTGGTCGCGTGCAGGCAAACTGGCCTTTGTACCAGATATTGTCGGGATGATCCCCAGTTTCGGGCAATCCCTGAAAGGAGTCGAACCCCCATAGCTTCATGTCGCCGCGACGGTAACGATGCATCATCCTGTACGCGTAGCTGAAGGTTTTTCCTCGCCACAGCCCAAACTCCAGATAATCTCCCGGAACGTGATTGATTTTTGCGAACTCGAAGGCCTGGCCGAGCATTCCAAGCTCGGTCATGCGATTATCAGACCGGCGATCCAGCACTTCGATCACGCGGGCGACCCATTCGGCGTCTATTACACGTTTTACAAATTCTCTGATGGGCATACTGTCCTTACCGTTGAAGGCTCTCTTTAATTAAAATTGCTTAAAACTTCGTGAACGACCAGGGATAAACGATTTTGAGCATGTAACTCCATATTGTCCGCGAGTCTGATGGCGGAGTATTTCACCCCCCGAATCGCATCAGTTTTCTTACCATTGTTTTTATACCGAGCTGATGAAGCGCGGTACCGGCGGATTTACTGAAATCATCAAACGCTTTTTGGCTATACAACAAAAATTTGTTACGTAAATTGCTGCGCAGAAAAAAAACGTTCGCACACTGGACGCTATGAGTGGCAAATAGTTTCTTGTGCTCCGATTCACCTTCCGTAAAATCGAAGAAGCGGAAGGAACGCTCCTCGAACAGATACTCCAGAGCAAGCCATTGCAAAACAGTGCCAGCCGAAAGATTCATGTATTCGGGGTCGTAGCCGAGAAACGCATAGATCAATACTCCATTATCAATTGGGCAATAAAGATACGAAACTGGCCTGTCCTGATGAAACAGGATGAACCCGCGCACCCGTCCCTCGTCAGCAAGCCGTTTCATTTCTTGTAGAAACTCCTCCGAATCGGGCAATCCGGCGTCCAGCAACTTCTCCTGATACGTAATCCTGGAAACAGCGCGGGCTAATCGAAAGAACTCCGGCATTTCATGTCCATCCTTATATACGCGCCACGAAATCTCTCCGCCGCAATATTCCGCGTATTTCCGAACCTTGCGGTTCAATGTCGAGCGTGTCTTGGACGAGAATTTGTTCTTGTATTCGGCGAACGACTGCCGCATGTCGATGTAATAACGTGGGTATTGCGAAGGGACATAACAAAGATATTCCTCCTGCCTTCGAAACACCGGTTGACGTCCAACAACGCCCAGCGAACGTATCAGGAAGCCCTGGCAGCCGGCTTGAAGCGCCTCGGTCGGTGGCTCCGGCTCTACCACCGAAGCCGATTCATCATCCAGCGCCACCTCCCGCACCTGCAGCCACAGCTTCGGCGCAAACAGCGTCTTATCCCCAAGCCTTATCTTGATAGGCACTGATTTACAGCTCCAGCTCTGACTCAACTAAACCCTCCGCGCAAGCCCTGCTCCAGCATTCGCAGCCCGGTTTTCCATAGCGGTGAAGTGAGTGGAGCGGGCTGTGAAAGCACCGGTGCTGGAGCCAAACCTTGGAAACCACGAACTCGAAAACAATCACGGTGGCGGTCCAAAAACGAGCAAAGCTTTCGAAAGCGCGCCACCACGATATCGTCCGGTCTATCCATGCGGCTGTTGAGCAATTCGAAGTTGTGAAAGAGAATGACAAACGCCTTACGCCTCGACTCTAGCGCTTGCCAGAGCAGGCCTTCCATCTCCCGGTAGGAACATGCCGTAACCTGCGTATGCCGTAGTTTACGGCTGCCGCTTTGAAAAACTGTCATCGGATACTCGTAAACGCCTTCACACTCCATGGGCTCCACCAGGAGGATTTGCGGACTGACGCCACTATCCGGGCCGAACAAACTGGCGTTGTAGCTGCTGTCAAAAGGGATCCGGTTCAACGACAGGGCTGTGAGGGTTTCTCTATTGAAACCAAAGCTGCCGGCTCGAAACGCATTGACACGCCCCCCACCCGCGGTTTCGATTAATCCTGCCCCTGCGCGGATGAGAGTTATTTGCTCCTGGAGGGAAAAGTAGCGCAGAAATTGCCTTTTACCTGTTATGCCTTCAAGCAGGGGTTCGGTCGATTCGTCAACCCACTCAGTATGCAGGTGAAGTTGTATCTCATGACCCGGTTCTCGCACCAAACCAACAATTTCCGCTAACGGCGCCGAACCGAACCGGGTGGCGAAGAGAGGCTCAACGAAGAAAACAGCTGTCAGGCCGTGCTCCTGTAACTGTCTGAGCTGATACGGCAAGCCATAATCGCCTGTGGACGTCGGGCCGTAGATGTAGCGCTTAAACGCATCAGGAAACTTGGCGTCAATATTGTCCCAGCCGTCACACCACACCTCTACGTCAACTGTCAGGAATACATCCAGCATAGGGACACCTCAGGTTCAGCGCCAGGCGAACTTCACGCGCAGTAGGTAACAAGCCTTCGGTAAACCGCCGGCTTGTCCTTCCCCGTCGGCATGGCACAGCGCGCTAGCCCTCTTGCCAGTGATCCCAACTGGATTTCGTCGCTTCTGGTTGTGCGCGCAACTCATCCTCATGCCACCTTCAGGTCATTTTTTGCTGAGCCCGTCCGCTCGCCATAGAGCACATTCCGCAGGAACGATTGAAACATGAGCAGCGTCCAGAGCGGTGCGCTATGATCACGTCGTCCCGACTGGTGCTGGTCCAGCATCTCCTTTATGACGTTTCTATTAAAAAACCCACTATCGGCCAAGACGGGATCCATTAACGCTTCGTTCAATCTTTGGCGCAACGGGCCACGAAACCAGCTTGCCAACGGTACCGCAAACCCCATCTTGTCGCGGTAAAGCACGTCATTAGGCAGATAAGGCTCCAGGGCTTTCTTGAAAACAAATTTTCCCTCGTGCCCTCGAAGCTTCAGTGACGTTGGCAGACCCGATATCCATTCGACCAATTCATGGTCCAGCAGCGGTACACGCACTTCCAGGGCATGAGCCATGCTGGCGCGATCTACCTTGGTGAGGATATCGCCGACCAGGTAGGTTTTCATGTCCAGGTATTGCACGCGGGACAAGGGGTCCTCCACCGGGCATTTGCCGGCATGGAGACGAAGTACTTCAACTGCGTTGTAGCCTTGCAGATCACGATGGAAGGACGCGCTGAACAAGCGTCGACGCATGCTGTCCTTCATGATCGACACGCCATGGAAATACCCTTCGACCGAATCACGGCCAAGCGCTTCAAAAGTGGACTTCGCGCGTAAAAACTTTGGTGCCCAGTCAGCCTTTGGATAGATCCCGCCCAGCACGCCGAATAATGGTCTGCGAAGTCCAAGGGGAAGTATGGCCCGCATGCGTTCTTCATAGAGATGCCAGCGATAGCGGCGATACCCGGCGAGATTTTCATCGCCGCCATCTCCGGACAGGGCAACAGTGACACGCTTTCTCGCCAGCTCGCAAACGCGGTAAGTCGGCATGGCCGAGCTATCGGCGAAGGGCTCGTCGTATAGAAATGCCAGTCTATCGATAAGGTCGAAATCGTCCTGGTCCACCTGCTCCACATGATGATGAGTCCCATAGCGATCGGCCACTTTCTGCGCGTATTGGGATTCATTGAATGCGGGGTCTCCGAACGAGATGGAGCATGTATTGACCGGTTCCGCCATGAGGTTGGCCATCATTGCCACCACTGCGCTTGAGTCAACCCCTCCCGAAAGGAAAGCACCGAGGGGCACCTCGGTCATAAGATGTATTTTTACCGATTCGCGCAACCGGACAATCAGCTCTTCCTCCGCTTCTTGCATGCTCATCGCCTGGTGTGGGATGAATGGCACATCCCAGTATTGATGGGGACGCGCCATGCTTTGCCCGGTGCGAAATTTCATGATGTGCCCGGGGGACAGTTTGTAAGCATGCTTGAATATGGTTTTTGGCTCAGGCACATAGCCATAAGCAAAATATTCTTCCACCGCCTGCGGATCCAGCTCCCGTATAAAGCCCGGATGGGCTAGCAGAGCCTTGAGTTCCGAGGCGAAAATGAGCATTCCGTCCTTAAGCAGGCTGTAGTAAAGCGGTTTGATACCGAGCCTGTCGCGTCCCAGAAACAGGATCTCGCGGTTGCGATCCCACAGGCCGAAGGCGAACATCCCACGGAAACGGTCCACGCACTGCTCGCCCCACTCCTCCCAGGCGTGCACAATCACTTCCGTATCGCAGTGCGTACGGAAGACGTGGCCCGCAGCACTCAATTCTTTGGCAAGCTCCTCGAAGTTGTAAATTTCGCCGTTGAAGACAACGACCACCGTGCCATCCTCATTGAATAGTGGCTGTTGTCCGCCGGAGACGTCCATGATGGAGAGGCGGCGATGCCCAAAACCGACACCGGGCTCAGTGTACAGTTCACCCTCATCCGGCCCGCGGTGGACCTGCAGCTGATTCATTCGCGACAGCAGCTGCCGATCGATTTCTCTTTTTCCGCGCGTATCAAATACCCCAACAATTCCACACATGCTATTGCTTCCCTTTGAGTCTTCCGCTATGCGCCCAGCGCTTTGTCATAGACACGAATATAACCTTGTGTCATCGCCTCAATGCTGAAGCCCGTCTCGATTTGTTGCCGCGCGGCTCTGCCGTGACTGGCCAGTAGATCCGGATTGCGGTAATACCATAGTATCGCTTTCATTAACGCCGCGGGCTCGTCCGGAGGAACGAGCATTCCAGTAAGACCGTCCTTCACCAACTCTGCGTTTCCGCCTACCCTGGTCGCCACGACTGGCAAGCCCGTGGACATGGCTTCCAGGATGGTGTTGGAAATACCTTCGCCCAATGATGGAAGCACGAACAGATCCATCGCCCGCATCAATTGCGGTATGTCCGCGCGTTCGCCCGGCAGCAACGCAAGGGCCTCGGCGCCAGCACTACGTAACATCTCACGGCATGCCTGCCGCGCATTCCCATCACCCACGATCATGAGACGCAAGTGCGCTTGAGCGGAGGGCACCTCTTTCAGTAGCAGGAGAAAGGCCTGAATCAGGCTGGGAAAGTTTTTCACCTCCGTCATTCTTCCCACACTGCCAATGACAAAAGTATTTTCCGAAAAAAAACTAGCCGGCACATCGGTTAATTGAGCGCCGCGATCTTCTGTTTGGTGACGCGGATGAAAACGCTGGCTATCAACGCCGTTATAGATCTGGTTGATCCGGTGGGGCACCGCACCCACGGTAGTGGCAAGCCAGCTTTCCAGGTCCCTGCTTACGGCAATGAAATGGTTTACGAAAGGACGGATCGCTTTCCGCAATAAATTATATTTGCGGTTCTTTCCATACAAATCAAATACATCCCGACCGTGCTCCCCATGAACGCGTACCCGCGCCCCGGCAATCGCCGCGATGACCTGACCCTCCATCGTGCCAAGATTTCGAGTGTGCACGATATCGGGTTTCAAACGCCTGAGTGTTTTGAACAGATTAAAATAAACAGTAAGATCGTGCCCCTCGCGCTTGTGCAAGGCGACGATCTCCACATTCTCTCTCACAATTCGCCGACGGAAATCTGAATACCCCTTCAGGCAAACAATAGCGTGACGGTAACGGTCCGGCGGAATGTGATTGATCAAGTTGATAAGGCCGTTTTCCAGGCCGCCAACGCCCAAGTGATAGATCACATGCACGATCAATGGCGCCGGGCAAACGTCCTGACCAGTTTTTATCTCGTCGGGCTGGGAGCTATCGATTGGATGCATGCTCGAGCCCGGTCGTTATCGCAGGCATCATCTCATTCATAAAGTCGCTGAGAACCGGGACAGCCTCATCCGGCGAGTCTTCGTACGGCGCGGCGATCAGGATTTCTGCACCATCGTCGCCCCTACCCAGAAGTTTTCTCTTGGCCAGGATCATTTTAGCCACGTAAGGGTTGGCGGTTACCTCGTCACCGAGCCAATACCACCTCCATACCAGCAGGTTAATTGAAGGCGAATCGAGCTGGTTCTGCTTAAGTACGATTTGACCGGAATGCAACGCCACATCGCGCGTTCGCTCACTTATATGGCGCCACCGCGACCCCGACTCGGGTGCGAGCACGTTTTGCGAGCTGATCAACTCTGATCCTTGCTGCTGATTGCGGTAATAACTGATGTAAAGCTCTACCGCGTTACCGCTGTTTTGGTATCCTTGCCTGAGTTCGCTCGTGGCGCCCGAATAAATGGGCCTCCAATCGGAAATCGGCTCCTGAGCGCTACGCCACTTCCCGGAGGTGTCGGCTATTTTTATTGCCCGGCTCGTGTCCGCAGACGAACTGTTCTCAAGGTAGGTTGCGAACAGGGGCCAGATGAGCGCGACCGCAAAGACTCCGCTTACGGCAACGATGGCGCTTTTAGGCGAACCCCGATTGTTGTCGGATAGCCGGCCTTGCTGTGGCCTAGCGTCGAACGTGTTCCCTCTGTTGTCATCCTCACGCCAGATCGAGCCGATCCAGAACAACAACATCATCACAAAACCAAAGAAGATCCAGCCATAAATGAGATGATCGACCCCGACCGCCAGGCTCATGTCGCTTAAATGACCAGTCATTACGATGAGATACGCGCGGATGCCGTTGGCAAAAATGGGCACAATTAACGACAGTGCAACGAACGCCAACCGACGCACTAGGCTGCGGTAAGTCAAATAGGCGTATAACGTGCCCAAGGTAAAGGAGGCGATGAGGTATCGCAAGCCGCTGCAAGCTTCGACTACAGACCAGTTCCCGCTCGGGATGGTAAAAAAACTACCCTCCCGGTAAACCGGAATGCCGGTCAATTGCAACGCCTTTACAGTAAAATCGGCGGTGAAATCTATCAGAGGAGGAATCAGCGCCTCGCCAAATGGTACGGCAAGTAAAAGATACACTAGGGGAAAAGCGAGTTCACGGACTATCCGGCTCCCGAGTATCGTCCATACCACGGCTGGAATCATGGTTATCAGGAAAAACTGCTCGACTACCAGAACACTGGCAAGTGTCGCGAGCAACCAGCTGAAACCCAGAGCGGCAAGCACCAGTAACCCCATCAGGTTGGGCTGGGGCTGGAAGGCGCTGAGATATTTGCGCTGTCCCCAGATCAGGTATGCGCTGAACGGAAAGATCAGAAAACCATGAGCGAAAGTGTCGGATCGTTCCCATATCTCGATCATGGACCAGGTAGTCTTGTAGTAGACGCCCAGTATTGCGGCAACCGTAAGAATGGTGAGCAATGCCGCCAATTTTACGTTTTGCTGGTCCAGCGTTACCGCATTGTGCGGAATTTCCCGTGGCGTTTGCGCGCTCATGCGACCCTATCTCCATTAGATTGAAGGTCGTGCTGCAGGTAGCCTGGCAATCCCAGGGTTGCACGCGGCGCTTGTGTATGGGTTAGAAGCGCCGAAATCCGGGCCAGGTTTTGTTCCCAATTGTAGCTCGCGAGAACACGGGCTCTGGCGGCCTGACCGATGGCGCGTTTCAGCTCGGGCTCGGCCCGCAGAAGTTCAACGACGCGGTTGGAGAA
The DNA here is from genome assembly GCF_900113575.1 of Nitrosospira sp. Nsp14. Lineage (GTDB taxonomy): Bacteria > Pseudomonadota > Gammaproteobacteria > Burkholderiales > Nitrosomonadaceae > Nitrosospira. The sequence continues at coordinate 116,482 of NZ_FOPV01000002.1, read as the reverse complement.
CTCGCCCTCGTCATCAGCCACCAGCAACTCATGCCCGCGAACAGCGAATATGCCTTCTACGGCTTGCGATGAGGCGATAACCGCTTTTTCCATCGCCATGGCCTCCAGCACTTTATTCTGTACACCGCGAGCAATACGTAACGGCGCTACGGCCAGCTCAGAATGGGCAAGATAAGGGCGCACATCCGGCACTGAACCGGTGACGACAACCCCTGGAAGAGCGGTAAGCGATCGCACTGCTGGGGTTGGACGTGCGCCCACAATATAAAACTTAACCTCAGGCAAATGAGTGTTAATCAGAGGCAGGACAAGACGCGAAAACCACTCGACCGCGTCGGCATTGGCCCAATAATCCATTGCCCCGGTGAAGACCAATGGAGTAATTCCGGGCGGATACGGGTTTGCATAGTTATTCGCCGGTGAGAAATAATCCGAGTCGACCCCATTGTTGAAGTGAGAGACCTTGCGTGCGGCTTCTGGCGCAAGCTGTCTGAATAGACTGGCCTCTGCCTCGGAAACGAAAGTCGCGCTGTCGAATTCCTGGGCGATTTGTCTTTCGTAGCCCAGCAGTAACCTCGATTCACGACCATAAATCCAATTCATCGGCCATCTTGCCGTGACCGCATATTGCTTCCACTTGTCCGAATCGATATCCACAAAGTCGATGACGCGGTGTTGCCTGTGCGCGTGACTCACATACTGCGCCATGGCGGAGGAAAAAATCAGTATACTTTTTATGGGCCGCCGCTCCAGCACACTGTTCACCCATTCCTGTAATTGCCTGTCAGCGTAATAAGGCAAGGTTAGAGGCTGATTGGAAATCAGGCCGTAGAGGCCGCGGAAACGAGCGAAAGCCGGGCGAAGATTGACAAGGCAAGTCTCATCGCATAAGGCCTTGACCGTATCGAAATATTCCAGGTCTTTCTCGTCATCAATAAAAGTACCAAGATGGATACGATAACTTTGGCTCAAATGCTTGAGCAGATGGTAGGACCTTATCTTGTCGCCCTTGTTCGGCGGATACGGGAACCGATGTACGAGATAAAGAAGTTCGTCCATCGGTCTAGCCAAGATTTTTTACGATGTGCGGGCCGATCACGTTCGCCACAGGCAACGGGAGCTTTTGCCAGGCATTGATGAACAGCCGGTATTTGGGATTGAGAGGATTATGATCCGGCACTGCTTTGGCACGGTGCAACTGGTATTCATAGTGTAGCGGTTGCGGCTCAAACCCCCAGTTCCGCTTAAAATCGAAAGAGCCGGTGTTCCGCTTGCTGCGGCCAAAATCGAAGGTCCTGTATCCCTGTTCGCAGGCGCGCCGCATCAATTCCCAGTACATGAAATCGTTTGCGGCCAGGTCACGCGCCTCGGCTGTACCACCGCCGTAGTAAGGCAGAACTTCATCGCGAAAGTAAAAACTCATCACACCGCTGACAGTTCGCCCGCCTTTGGTAATGAGCATAAGTTCGCAATCCTGCCTGAAAGTCTGCTTGAGCAGCTGAAAATACTTCTTGGAAAATACCGGCGTGCCAAGCCTGTGCACGCTCGCTGCGTAGGCCGAAAAAAAACGTTCAATGTCCTCGTCCAAAATACTTTCCAATCCCGCCTTGATACCCTTGCGCACCATCGCGCGCTGTTTGCGCGGGATCGCCTGCATATTTTCCTCCGCTTCCGGCGCCATCTCTTTCCGGAACGTCACATAGAGGTCCTTTGTCGGCCATTGGGAATGAAATACCTTTAAATTTCGGTATTCGAGGTGGTCCACCTTCAGTCGCGACGCAAGTGCCTGGGCAGCGCTGTCCAGAACTTCGCGGGCCGATTCCGTTGTTGCGGCAATTCCGCCGTACACACAAAATGGAAGCGAGCTTAAGGAATGGCCGAAAAGCACACTGTCGATCTCGGCCAGGGGAAGCACACCCTGAATGATTCCGTCTGATTCAGCGAAGAGAAACCAGGTCTTATGTCCAAACGCGCGTTCGATTACTGTCTGCCAACCGGCGCGATGAAAGAACGTGGCTTCCGGGCACATGGACACAACGAACTCGTCCCATCTTTGCGCATGCTGCGGTTCGAGCAATCGTACAGAAGGGGCACAAGCGTGAAAAGAAAGATCACCTTCCCCTTGGGGCACATCAATGAGACAGCTCATGCGCTTAATCCAGGAATATTCGATCCATGCGATCCCACTTGAAGTCGCGTGTCAGGGCCTTGATCCTTTCTTCCATGCGATGCAAATTGTAATAGTGCCGGAACCGCGTTTTTACGCTGATACCCTTCTGCCGCGGCTGCTGGTGATCTATTTCCCAAGGGTGGAAATAAAAGATGGCGGAGCGCCGCTCCAGCCGGTTCAGCCTATGTAGAAACCATCGGGAGACCGGATAAGGCCAGAGCCTGAAATAACCGCCGCCGCCAGCGGGAATATTCCGGCTGAACAACCGCATCGTGGTGATCGGCAACTCCAGCAGCCCGCCTTTGCTGCGCGGATAGTAGGCGAAACGGGGCGCATCGGGCATGCCGTAATGGTCGTGTTGAACGGGGTAGATACTCGAACTGTAGCGATAGCCCGACTCTTCAAGTACACCCAGTGCCCACTGGTTCTGGCGTCCTATGGAAAAGCTTGGCGCCCGGTAACCTAGCACGGCTTGCCCACCAATATCTTCAAGGAGAGCTTTGGCACGGGTGATGTCGTCACGGAACTCGTGAGGCGCCTGGTCCGTGACGCGATGGTGGGCCCATCCATGGCTGGCGAGCTCATGGCCGTTGGCGACAATGCGCCTCACCATCGCGGGATAGCGTTCGGCAATCCATCCTAATGTAAAAAAAGTTGCTTTGGTATTTCCGTTATCCAGCAACGCCAGAATGCGATCTATGTTGGATTCCACCCGGCAGGATATGGACGGCCACGACTCCCGGGGGATGTAAGGAGCAAATGCCGAAACCTGGAAATAGTCCTCCACATCCACCGTCATTGCGTTGCGTATCGGTGCCGGATTCGTTTGCATATCGGGTCGCGGGAGAATAATGATCAGGTTGTCGCGCTACGACGGTACGTCTTCGCGCACGTCAACGACGGTCGGTTTGAAATGCGCATTAGCTCTTGTCCTTCGCTGGATGCTGGGCGCTGGCAAGGGAAACCACCTGTTTGACCAGTTCCAGCGTGGAAATGACGGAATCCTCCAGCATTGCCAAGCGCTCATCCATGTTTTGCAGCTGGCGCAGTGACTCTTCCGCTTGCCGCTCCGATGCAGGGAACTCAACGCTATCCAGGTTCGCTGAAATTGGCGCCTCGAATTCCTGCTGAATATCGCTAATTACTTCCAGGACTTCGGCCTCCCCGAAACGATGCAATTGCTCCAGGCAACCCATTAGCAGCAGGCGGTCACACAACGCGTTAATCCTCCTGGGGATGCCTTTGGCATAGCCATATATCGCCCCGAACGCCTCCTCGTCGAACGAAGGATCGCCCCCCCAGCCGGCAGTCGTCAGTCTGTGTTCTATGTAGGATCGAGTCTCCGGCAAATCCATGGGACCAAGATGATAAGTCGCCGTCACGCGTTGCCGTAATTGCTGCATATCACCGCTAAGCAGAGTTTTCCTGAACTCCGGTTGCCCGAGCAAAAAAGTCTGCAACAGCGGCTTATCCTCCGTTTGAAAATTGGAAAGCATGCGCAATTCCTCCACAGTGCGAGGAGAAAGGTTCTGGGCCTCATCTACGACCAAAAGGGCGCGTTTTCCTTCCTGATCGCACTTGCGGAAAAACTGCTCGAGCCCGATCAGGAGTGAGGCCTTGCCTAAGTTTTCATATGGCAGCCCAAACGCCGCCGCCACCAATCGCAGCGTGTCGTCGGAATCAAGATGCGTATTGACGATTTGTGCGGCAAGAATCTTATCGGACTCAAGCTTACGGAAAAGATTGCGCACCAGAGTGGTCTTGCCCGCGCCCACATCGCCCGTGATCACTATGAAACCTTCTCCCTGGGCAAGCCCGTATTCGAGATAGGCCATGGCCCGATTGTGCCCTTTGCTGCCGAAGAAAAAATTCGGATCGGGCTTGAGTTGGAATGGCTTGACTCTGAAGCCGTAGAAGGAGCGATACATATTCCCGTTAAAAGCTCATATTAAGGGAGGCCGTAACCGCGTTTTCACGATAATCCCCCACCGGTTGGTTGGATTCTCGCCGATTATGTCGAGCTTCCAGCACTGCAAAAACATTAGGCCTCTCCTGCAATTGCCTAACGACGCTGACGCTGGCTAACATGAGATCGTCCTCTCTATTCGCCCCAAGAAAACTGAATCTCGTATAGGCAAAATTAAAATTGGCACGGTCCCGCTGCGAAATTCTGTAGCTCCATAGCACATTGCCACCTGTCTGTCTCGTATGGTTTTGCAGAGACTGATTTATTAAACCGCCGAGAAGACCATCATCCTCTGTTATCGGAGAGAGGGCCTGGCGTGTCATGTTGAAGCCTCTTATAACAAAGGTATTTCGCAGGCCATTCAGCGCAAACGACACTTGAAAACGTTTTTGCAAAAAGAGCCTGTTGCTCAGAAAATTTGTCGGATCAAAAAAGGAGCCGGAAAGTCCCATGCCAAGGAGCGCACTACCGGTCTGCTGGATGAGTGCGGGATTCATACCAGGGTTTTGCGCTGTGATAAGCTGGTTGAAGCCAGTACCGAAGCCGCCCGCTCCGAAGCCACCCGCTCCGAAGCCGCCCGCTCCAAAGCCACCTCCGCCAAAGCCGCCACCAAAGCCGCCAAAACCTCCTCCTCCGAAGCCTCCCCCAGCCTGGGCGGCCTGCTGATTGAACGTCGACACACTTTCGTCATAGCTCGCATCCCACGCGGTCAAGCGGGTACGGTGGCTGGCGAGCGCGTTGTAGGTGTCGCCAAAAAACCTTTGGCCGCCACTCAGCAAGATATTTGTCCTTTCGGTGGGCTGCCACATAAATCCGACTGTCCACATAGGGCTGGAGGGATTTCCGCGAATTGAAATAAAACTGTTTCTTTCGTAACCGCCTGTGGCCGTCAACGCGAATTGCGGCGTGACTGTATACCGAAGATTACCGAAAGCTCGCTCCAGCTCAGCAGTACGGTTCGACTGGTGGAAGTGGATCATCTGGTTGCTGTAATTCAGACCCCAGTTCAATATCCTGAAGGCTTCGCCGCTGTTTATGTTGGCGGAATAAGCATCGGCGCTGCTGTTTACTATGGAATTGCTTGAACTTACCTCATTATGCAGGTAGCGTACCTCGCCAGTGGCAAGGCTCCCAAAACGGTGGCGAAGATAGGGACTTATGCTCATGGTCCTTATGTCCGTTCTGTTGCCGGTGGCACTGACGTTATTGACCGCCTGAGGCCCGAGCAACGTGAGATTTTGCTGCATGATAGTAGCTCTGCCATCGACGAAGAAAAGATCCTTGAGCAACTCGCCGGTAGCTGCCGCGTTCAACTGGTTGCGTATGCGCGTAAAATCGGTATTCTCGGCGTAGATCAGGTTATTCATGGTGTAATCAACGCTCACGTTGTAGCGGGGCGCCTGCCCTCTGATGACCACGCCGGGATTGATCTGGGTAACGAAATCCCCTCCTGCATTCCCCCCCCTCCGAACGCTCCTACTCCTCCACCGACCCCTCCCAACCTGACATTATCGGTGTAGGTTTCCAATAGATTCAGCCGGGGAAGTACCCTCCAGTCGCCCGCGGTGGAATTGGATGAAAGCACCAGCATGCCCAGGGCACTAAAAGCGGCGGTGAAGAGCGCGCGCCGGCAGCGCCCATGCTCAGGCGCTCTCATGGTAATAATAGCCGTAATATTCGCCGCCCGAGAATGATCTGGCCTTGTTGTAAATCAGATTTACCACGTCGCATGATTCAATTTGCCGTAGCGTTTCCTTTACCGCCTGCTGGGATGTTGTTTCAGCTTCCACTACCAGCACGATCTGGCCCATTTGCGTTGCCAGCACCCGCGCCTCGCTTGTAAGCAGGAGTGGCGGGGAATCAAAAATAACGACTCGGTCCGAATAGCGCTGCGCAAGCTCCTTCAGCAATTCGCCCATGGCCTGGCTCGCCAGGAGCTCCGTCGAATGCGAGTGCCGCCTTCCAGCTGTCAACAGTGTCAGCTTCTCTATGTCGGTCTTGAGGAGAACGTCGGCCAGCTTGAGATTATCATCCAGGAGGATATCCATCAGACCCCTTTCTGTTCCCAATCCAAGAATCCTGGGGACAGTTGGACGGGCGACGTCCGCATCGACCAGCAATACCGTGCGATCCATCTCCATCGCAATGCTCATCGCCAGATTAACGGTACAAAAACTTTTCCCTTCTCCGGCAAGTGCACTGGTAACCATGATCAAATTTCCGTTCTTGATCATGCCCGGCCCCTTGTTGAATGCGTTCGTCAGCAAGGGACGCTTGATTACGCGGAATTGCTCGGCTATCTGGGTTCTTCCCTCGTCCGGCGTGACAATGCCATAATCACGCATTTTCGCCAGATTGAGCGCGATTCGCCTTGAGACCGTGGCCGGCGTAGGTATCGGAGCCGGTTGCTCCGAGTGGACTGGAGGATTCTGATTCTCGCTACTATTATTGTGTTCCGCCGAGAGGGGAGATGGAACAGCGGGCGTTTCTAAAGCAGCTGGTTTGGCTCTTTGTTTTTCTTCTGCTTCGAGTTTGCCTGCGGCTTTTTCAATAATACTCACGCTTTCTCCAAAATAACTGAGACGTCGCCCCATGCGGATGTATGCGGCGAGGCTTCCTTAAATTCGTGGCAACTGTTCGCCGGAGTTCGCCCAGTCCATGGCAAGGCTATCGGCAGATGCGCTCTCACTAAACCAAACTAAAGTGAGGAGTGGCTAGAATCTTGAGGCAGATCGAATGGAGGTAACGCAAGCGATCCTCGATTCGCAAAAATTCTGCCGTTCTAAACGACCCGTACCATCAATACCCCATACAAGCCGAGCAACGATAGCAAAGAGAGGCCAAAAGCGTAGAGCCTTTTTCTGCGCTTGGTTTTTTCTTGACTCGTCCAAATCATGGGGATCGAGCCGAGTATTGGCCTTCCGGTTATCTCACGCAAACTCATCTGACTATGGAAAGTAGGCCGTATCTGGCTGGCGATAAACGATATCCCGATGCCCACTACCAGTGAACCAAGAAAAACCAGGGAAAAAAGTTTGCTCCGATCCGGTCCCACCGGCAGGTCAGGCACGGTCGGCGGGTCAATGATCCTGAAAGACATCAGATCCGTCGCAGAGCCGAGCTCCCCTGAAATCTTCGCCGACTCGCGCCGTTCTAGAAGTTTCTCGTAATTTGCCTTATTAACCTGATAATCACGATTCAGCTGCGCAAGCTCTGCTTCCACTTGCGGCACCGCATTGCTCAGCGATTTCAAACGCTCATAGCGGGAAGTGTATTCTTCTACGCGCGCGCGCATCGATGCCACATCCGCTTCAGCTTCCGCTAGCGCCACATTGAGCTGTTGCAACATCGGGCTGTAATTCTTGCCGGGGTCACTGCTGGGTTTTACCAGTTTGGCTTCTTCTTTCTTACGATCCTCAAGCTGAGCAATCAGCCGTTTCGCGGCGATAATGTCGGGATGCAATTCGGTGAAGTTCAGCCTGAGCGAGTCCAGGTTCCGGTTCAATGCCTCAATACGGCCGTCAAGCTCCACGTTTACTACGGACGAGGCCAAGTCGTTCTGATCCACCAGGAGAACAGGCTCGTCGCCCGAGATTTGCCTTCTTATCGCATCGCGGGCCTGCTCAGCCTCCCGCAGATCCAGTCTGGTTTTATTCAGATCTTCCCCAGCCTTGGATAGCTGGGCGTAATAATCATTACCCTGCTGGGGCAACATCCCGATGTACTTCTGCTTGAAGGCCTTCAGGTTATTCTCTCCAACCACCAGTTTTTCTTCGTAACTCTGTATCTGCTCATCAATAAAGCGAATGGCTGAAGAAGAGTCCTGCTTGTCGCCGAGGCCGCCCTCGACAAAAATGGTCAACAGGGATTGAACGACATCTTTGGCCAGCTTCGGGTTTCGGTTGTTGTAATGGATCGTAAAAAGATTATCGCGCCCAGTCGTACCCAACTTGATTTTTTCCATCAGCTCCTTGACGAGCTTTTCCTGGTCCTTCACATCCTTCGCCTTGATATCCAGATCGACCATACGTACCACTCTCTCTACGTTGGGTCGACTTATCAGAGTGCGGCTCATGATGGAAACCTGCTGTTGCAGGTCGGGAGATATTGTCATCCCGGCCATTAACGGCTTCAGGACATTTTGGGTATCCACATAAATTCTTGCCGAGGCCTGGTAATCGTCCGGCAGCTTATAGACTATAACCCATCCTCCAATCGCGACGACCCATGCAGCGGCAACCGCGATCCAGCGATATTTCCATACCCCCTTTAAATACACCAATAGTTGGGAAGTAAGTTCCTCCATGTTTCAAATGATCCTTACAGATTCCGCCGCCAGCCTACGCGGTAAGATTATTGAAAGCTTACTCGGGTAACCACTTGACAGCGAAAACGGAAGAATCATATAACCTCGCATCGAAAATCAGCTGTCCCAATAATCCCTCCGGATCTGGCGATCTGATGACGGCAAAACATCTTGTTCATAAAGGAGTTCTCCCGACGTAATCAGATGTCGGATTTACTTCGGCAATCGCAACAGTCGTAACCTCTATCAATCCCAGCTTAAACATATGGAAACAAGTATCGTAGCGAAATCAGAAAAAGCTCTCCGGTATGACAAGTACGTCACCCTGGCGCATCGGTACGTTAGCCGTAATATCGCCGTCCCTGATCAGATCATCCAATCGAACGCTGAACTGCTGCTGTTTCCCCTCTACACTGCGAATAATTCGGGCCTTGTTACCTGCCGCGAAATCCGTCATCCCGCCTACCTCAATCATAACGTCCATCAGGCTCATTTCCTCCCGGTAGGGAAGGGCCTGCGGTTTGGCAGCCTCGCCTATCACACGTATCTGTTCTGTGTAAGGACCGACAAACTCTGTTACCACTACGGTTACGACGGGTTGCTGAATATATTTAGATAACGCTTGTTCAATGTCTCGCGCCAATTGGGTCGATGTTTTTCCACTGGCCGGAAGATCCTCCACCAGAGGAGTGGTGATTTTACCATCCGGCCGGACGGGTACCGCCATGGAGACTTCAGGGTTTCGCCAGACAATGACGTCTACCATGTCGCCGGGCCCGATAAGGTAGTCATGTCCGACATACGGCGTCCCATCGGCGGTGAGGGGCGGGTAAGTCTTACAGCCGCCAAGAGAAAGGACAGGAAATACGACGGCAAAACAAGCCAGCCATTTCATAACACCGATGTGCAAAGCGTTCACGGAATTCCTCTATGCGATTTTGTGGAAGATGCGATGGGGGGTTTGCGGGGACAGTTTGATTTTAATTAGAAATTAAAGATGCTATAAGTCCTTATCCCTGTCAAGACGGCATTAACTCTTGCTCGACTAATCACCCGGGCGGAGCGAAATGGCATCCGTATGTTTTTGTTTCAATGATAACATTTGCGCGGTCCCAATGTGCGCGTTATCGTCCTTTCGCTCTTTTCATCAAAGAAAAGTCTCCGACTGAACAGTAGGTATTGTCGTGTCTGACCTTGCGCATTGCGTCCGCATCGTAGCAACTTCGGCATCAGTGGAAAATTGGACTTTAGTACACTCTGTTCAATTGGTCTATAGACCATTATGGTGAGTGTATCCTTGAGTACGGCTTGACGGTCTCAAAAAATGGCGGTTAATTACGGCGGTTCTCGTGAGTTTGCAGCGCCCATCGCACATGTTCGCGCACAAGAGGCGAAGGATCGTCGCGCCGGGCCTGCAACGCAGCCAACACAGCGGGGGAAGAGGGTGCGTTGCCCAAACCGACAGCGAGATTACGCAACCATTGCTCGTGACCGATACGCCTGATCGGGCTTCCGGCCAACCGGGTATCGAATTCCTCCCTGCTCCACCCAAATAATTGGACCAGCGATACGTCGTCCAATCCGTTACGCACGGCGAAATCCGCCTCGCCGGTATATGCCGCAAATTTGTTCCATGGGCAGATAAGCTGGCAGTCATCACAACCATATACCCGGTTGCCGATCAAGGGGCGCAGCATCTCTGGAATGCTGCCTTTAAGTTCGATAGTAAGATAGGAAATGCACCGCCTCGCGTCGAGCCGGTATGGACCGATAATCGCCTGCGTCGGGCAGATATCAATGCACTTGGTGCAACTTCCGCAATAGTTTCCGATGGGATCATCCACCATCAGAGGCAAATCGGTATAAATTTCACCAATAAAGAACATCGACCCGGCGTCACGGGTAAGCAGCAGCGTATGCTTCCCACGCCAGCCAGCTCCGGACTTTTGTGCCCATTCCACTTCCATTACGGGGGCGCTATCCGAGAAAACACGGTAATTGAAGGGCTCTACCTCAGCTGCGATTCGTTCCGCCAGGTTCTGCAAGCGCCCACGCAACACCTTGTGATAATCGCGCCCGAGCGCGTACCGGGAAATGAATGCCTTGTCGCCATCCGCTATCACCTCCCACGAGTCTTTTGCCTCAGGCATATAATTCATGCGCGCCGAAATGACCCGCAAGGTGCCGGGGACGAGTTCTGCAGGTCTAGTACGCCGTGTGCCATGTTTCCCCATATAATCCATTTCGCCGTGATACCCTTCCGCCAGCCACCGCTTCAAACCAGATTCGGATTGGGACACGTCGGCGGCAGCGTCCGCGATGCGGATTTCCTGAAAGCCGAGCTCTTTCCCCCACGCTTTCACTGCTTGGGTCCGCTGAGTAAGGTCGCACAGAGAATCAAGGACATTGTCCCGTGGCGAATTTTTCGTAGTCATTTCCCGCATAATTCACATCATACCGACTCTACCCGCATACATCATCCCGGATGCAGCACTTTAGGCTAACTCTTGCAGACGAAACGGCTACGCTCCTGCTTGGCGGACAACTCGCACAAGTATTGCATCCCGGCCTGGTCATTTTTCTTCGTGGCGACCTGGGCGCGGGAAAAACCACCTTTGCAAGGGGCATCCTGCGGGGGTTGGGTTATGAGGGAAAAGTGAAAAGTCCGACCTATAATTTGATTGAACTTTATAAAATTTCTAAGTTATACTTGTATCACTTTGATTTCTATCGATTCGAAGATCCGGCAGAATGGGAAGACGCAGGCTTCCGCGAGTATTTCAACGCAGAGTCGATCTGTCTGGTGGAGTGGCCGGAAAAGGTGGATGGATTATTACCGCAGGCGGATCTGACGTTTCTTTTCTACTTGTCCGATCCAGGCCGCAATGTCGAAATGAGCGCAGGCACGCACGCGGGTAGGCTGTGTTTAAATCACTGGCAAACGCTGAGAGAGTGCTGAATCCGTTCCATGAGGGACAGTGGGCGTCCCCTATCGGAGCTGAAAGCTGTTTGGGGGGTGGCGTATGCAAAAAATAACGGACCACAACACCATGCCACCGGCCGCGGTGCTGGCCTGGTTGTCGCTCGCGGCCTCCGTGCTCCTGCCCCTCGGCAATTCCGCCGTTGCCGGCACGCCGATCAGCTCTGCCCGTGTCTGGCCGGCGGCGGAATATACGCGACTTACGCTGGAATCCGCCTCGCCCATACATTACTCCCTGAGCACGGTGAAAAATCCGGACCGGGTGGTGGTTGATCTCGAGCGTGTCGCGCTCACTACGGAACTTGAAAAACTTCCCGCCAAGATTGACGCTGCCGACCCCTATATCCAGACAATGCGCATTGGCCGGTACAAACCAGGCGTGGTGCGGCTGGTATTGGACCTCAAAACCGCCGTCATGCCGCAAGCATTCGTGCTCAAACCCGTGGGCGACTATGGCCATCGGCTTGTGCTGGATATTTATCCGGTTGTGCCCCCTGATCCGCTGATGGCGTTCCTGAATGAAAATGCCACAGGAATGCTGCGGGATGAGGTAAAAGCCGATAATCCTCTTGGCGTCGCTGCCACGCCCAAGGCGGCGCGCGGCACGGAAAGCCCCAGGAAGAACAAGCCGGAAATGATAAGGCTGATCACCGTCGCCATCGATCCTGGCCATGGCGGCGAGGATCCAGGCGCCATCAGCGGCAGCGGAACACATGAGAAAAACATCACACTCGCGATTGCAAGGAAACTAAAAGCTAAAATAGATAAAGAGCCAAACATGCGTGCGGCGTTGACGCGGGACGGCGACTACTTCATTTCCCTGCCGATGCGGCTGGTAAAAGCGCGTCAGCTGAATGCTGATCTGTTCGTGTCCGTGCACGCGGATGCCTTTATCAAGCCCCACGCGAAGGGCTCCTCCGTATATGCCCTCTCCGAACGCGGCGCGACATCGGCAGCCGCCCGCTGGCTGGCGAAAAAGGAAAACGAGGCCGACCTGATCGGAGGGGTCAATCTGGATATAAAGGATCCTTATCTCAAGCAGACCTTACTGGACTTGTCGCAAACGGCAACGATCAATGACAGTCTTAAGCTTGGAAGGGAAGTACTCCTCGAAATTGGCGATATCAACCACCTGCATAAGAATGACGTGGAGCAGGCGGGATTTGCCGTGCTCAAATCTCCGGACATTCCCTCCATCCTGGTGGAGACTGCTTTCATCAGCAACCCCGATGAAGAAAAGAAGTTGAAAGATACTGCTTACCAGGACAAGCTGGCCGAGGCCATACTTGCTGGCATCAAACGCTACTTCGCCAACAATCCGCCGCTGACGCGCTCCAAGATGGTGTCGTTGGAATAAACATCTCGTACGCACCCCGCACGGAATTTGCCCCCCGCCTTCCGGAGGGGGTCGATAGCCGTCGCGCCGCTTCTACGCCATAATCGCGGAGATAAGTTACGTTATATTCCCGCCGTGGCTACAGAAGACCTCTCCAAGCTAAAAATCGACCGTACCGGTGCTGCTGGCGTCGCCCCAGGTAAGCGACCACCGCGCCTGCTGGCTGCGTTGGCAATCGCTGCTGCCATTGGACTGCTCGCGCTTTTCTACTTCCGCAGCAGCGCCATAGTTGAGGTGGAGTCAGCGACTGTTACCACTGCCTACCCCTCGCAATCCTTCACCTTACTCAACGCGACCGGTTATGTAGTGGCGCAGCGCAAGGCAGCGGTAGCATCCAAGGCGACCGGACGAGTCGAGTGGCTCGGCGTTACAGAAGGCAGCCGGGTGAAAAAAGGCGAGATTGTCGCTCGGATTGAGAACGCTGATGTCAGCGCGACGATGGAACAGGCGGCCGCTAATGTAGCGCTCGCCAAGGCAAACCTGCAGCAGGCGCAGGCCGAACTGGTCGAGGCGCAGGCGGTATTCGACCGCAACGGCGAACTGCTCGCAAAGGGCTTTATTTCACAATCCGCGTATGACACGCTTACTGCCCGTTACCATAAGGCACAAGCAGCAATCCTCGCCTATCAGGCGTCAATCAATGTCACCGAGGCAAACTATCGCGCAGCGCAGATAGCGGTGGAACAAACGCTGATTCGCGCTCCATTTGACGGCGTCGTGCTGACCAAGAATGCGAACGTCGGTGATGTGATCACCCCCTTTTCTTCTGCCCTCGATGCAAAGGGAGCAGTTGTAACGATGGCGGACATGGATACGCTTGAAGTGGAAGCCGACGTATCCGAATCCAACCTTCCCAAAGTGAAGCTTGAGCAGCCCTGTGAAATTCAGCTGGATGCACTCCCTGACTTGCGCTTGCGCGGCCTCGTGCAACGGATTGTCCCAACGGTTGACCGGGCCAAAGCTACAGTCCTGGTAAAAATAAAGTTCATTGACCACGACCCGCAGGTGCTACCGGAAATGAGCGCAAAAATCGCCTTTCTGGAAAAGGAAATGCCTCCTGAGCACCGGAGTTCACGCACGGTGGTGCATCCGGACGCCATCGTCCAGCGGAATGGAGAGAACGTAGTCTTTATCATGAAGGAAGGAAAAGCCGTGGAAACCGCCATCGAGACTGGTGAGAAAATTGGTGATATGGTGGAGGTTCGGAATGGCGCCACAGCCGGCGAGAAGGTCATACTGCGGCCCCCGAGCAATCTCGACAGCGGAGATAACGTCAGGACCGCAGTGAAATAGCGGTATTTGGCCGAAAATGGACGCGCTTTCCCCCATCGTCGAGATCAGACACTTGACCAAATCCTACCGCCGCGGCGGACAAGTGGTGCCGGTATTGACCAATATTTCTTTTGACATCAGGACGGGTGAATTTATAGCCTTGATGGGTCCTTCCGGGTCTGGCAAAAGCACGCTGCTCAACCTGATTGCCGGCATCGACAAGCCCGATAGCGGATCGCTGAGGGTGAACGGAACCGATATCGCAACACTCTCCGAACGCGAACTGGCGGACTGGCGGGCTGCGAACGTCGGCTTCATTTTCCAGTTTTACAATCTGATGCCTGTGCTGACTGCGTTTGAAAATATCGAACTGCCTCTGTTGTTAACCCGGCTTCCGCGCACTCAAAGACGGGAGCGCGTCGAACTGGCATTGTCGATGGTTGGGCTGACAGACCGTATGGAGCATTATCCTTCGGAACTTTCCGGCGGTCAGCAGCAACGGGTCGCCATTGCTCGCGCCTTCATAACCGATCCGGTTTTGCTGGTTGCGGACGAACCCACGGGCGACCTTGACCGCGCATCCGCGGACGATATTCTCGCCATGCTGGGTCGCCTGAACAGCGAGATGGGCAAAACAATCATCATGGTCACTCACGACCCGCATGCCGCGCGATCAGCCCATCTAATTCGTCACCTGGATAAAGGCGAGCTGGATGTGACGCTAGAGCATTAAGAAATCGCCTTATCTTTCTTCTTAAGCCTCTTCTTGCAGCGATGTGCTGCGATGATGGTTGCCGGAAATGCATTTTCTAAAGCTTATATTAAGGAATACCTTGCGTCACAAGTTACGCACCGGCTTGACCGTCCTGGGCCTGGTGGTGGCGATACTCGCGTTCGGGCTGTTGCGCACCGTAGTGGACGCGTGGTACGCAGGTGCGGAAGGCGCCTCCTCCACGAGACTGGTGACGAGGAATTCGATTTCGCTGGTGTTTCCGCTGCCGATCAATTATCAGGAGCGAATACGCCGAATTTCGGGTGTCACAGGCATCAGCCATGCAAGCTGGTTTGGCGGCGTCTACGTCACGGAGAAAAACTTTTTTCCCCAATTCGCCATAGATCCGAAAACATATTTCGAACTTTATCCGGAGTATCTTATCCCCCCGGGGGATATGAAGGCATTCCGGACAGACCGCAAAGGCTGCGTTATCGGACGGAAGCTCGCCACCACCTATGGCTTCAAAGTAGGCGACACTATTCCCTTGCGCGGAACGATCTATCCTGGTGCCTGGAGCTTTACGGTCCGCGCCATCTATGATGGGGCGGAAGCGGGAACCGATACTTCGCAGTTCTTCTTTCATTGGGATTATCTCAATGAAACGATGAAAAAAGCAGCGGCCCGCCGAACCGACTGGGTAGGCGTATATGTAATTCAGATTGCGGATCCCGACAGAGCCGCTGAAATATCGACCGAGGTGGATGCGATGTTCAGGAACTCGCTTGCGGAAACCCTTACTGAAACAGAGAAAGCGTTTCAGCTGGGCTTTGTGTCAATGACCGAAGCGATCGTGGTTGCGATCCGCATCGTCTCCTTCGTGGTGATATTCATCATCCTGGCGGTGATGGCCAATACCATGGCAATGACGGCTCGTGAACGCATCAGTGAGTATGCCACGCTTAAGGCACTCGGATTTGGCCCGCGTTTTCTTACGGGCCTGATCTATGGCGAATCGATAGTGATCTCGCTCGCCGGAGGACTGATAGGAATCGCGCTCACTTTCCCCGTGGCCGATCGGTTCAGCAAGCAGATGGGCACGTTGTTCCCAGTTTTCGGCGTATCGCTGGATACAGTTTACATGCAAATAGCCGCCGCTACTGCCGTCGGACTGGCAGCAGCGGCACTACCCGCCACGCGCGTAGCGCGCGTATCTATCGTCGAGGGGCTGCGCAGCATCGGCTAGATCAACGGACATGTCGATCCCGCTTTCATATACGTTGCGTAACCTGGCCGCGCGCAAACTCACCACGGTTCTCACTGCGGGAGGCATGGCCCTTGTGGTTTTTGTGTTCGCGACGGTGCTGATGCTGGAAGAGGGTCTGCGAAAGACACTGGTGGAAACAGGTTCACCGGACAATGTCGTTGTCACCCGGCGCTCGGCCGGCACCGAAGTGCAGAGTCAGGTAGATCGTGAACAAGCAGCCATCGTGGAAAATCAGCCAGAGGTCGCTTATGGAGTGACGGGTACACGGCTCGCCTCCAAGGAAACCATCGTTCTGATTTCGCTCCCCAAACGCGGCTCAGATAAGGCGTCCAATGTATTGATACGGGGCGTCGGGCAGAAAGGGATCGAGCTGCGCCCGCAGGTCCATATTGCGGAAGGGCGAATGTTCCGTCCCGGGTCCACGGAAATCATCGCTGGAAAAAGCGTGGCGGAACGTTATACCGGGGCAGGCGTAGGTGAAACATTACGCTTCGGGCAGCGTGAATGGACCGTCGTCGGCGTCATGGATGCGGGCAAAACCGGCTTTGATTCTGAAATATGGGGAGACGTAGATCAGCTGATGCAGGCGTTCCGCCGGCCGGTATATTCCTCCGTGATATTGAAGCTGAATGACCCGGCTATGTTCCCGGAACTCAAGGCGCGCCTTGAGAATGACCCCCGTCTCACGGTCGAAGCCAAGCAGGAGAGCGTTTTCTACGCCGAGCAGTCCCAGCTGCTGGCAAACTTCATTCGCTACCTCGGGATGATACTTTCGATCATATTTTCTGTTGGCGCGATTATTGGCGCAATGATCACCATGTATGCCTCGGTCGCCAATCGGACCACCGAAATCGGCACACTGCGCGCGCTCGGGTTCCGGCGTAACAATATCCTTTCCGCTTTTCTTGTAGAGGCGTTAATGCTGGGCGCCGCTGGGGGGATTACCGGCTTGATACTGGCGTCGTTCATGCAACTATTGACCATTTCCACCATGAACTGGCAATCGTTCTCGGAACTTGCGTTCAGCTTTACCCTGAATGCGGAAATTATTTTCAAGTCCTTCGGTTTTGCGCTGATAATGGGCTTTGCCGGCGGCTTCCTGCCCGCTGCGAAGGCTTCGCGTCTAGCTATTGTCGATGCTCTGCGGGCAGCTTAAACGCGGAAAGCGCATAACAACAATGTTTATTTCCTGCGCACGTCGTCTATGGTCTCCATGTGAAACCCCAGTTTTCCCTGGCGCCGCTCCTCAAAGTAACGCTTCAGGGGCTCGCGGATGACGCGGAAAGCCAGCGCATCCCATGGGATCTCTATTTCGGAGAAAAGCCGGACGTCCAGGCTTTCGATTCCCGGTTTGAAATCCAGGTCGAGCAGGCGCGCGCGAAACAGCACATGCACCTGGTCGATGTGAGGCAGATTATAAATGGAGTACAGGTTCCCTATCTCCACCCGGGCGTTCGCTTCTTCCAGCGTTTCGCGTTCTGCCCCCTGCGCCAAGGTCTCGGCATTTTCCATGAAACCGGCGGGTAACGTCCACAAGCCGTGACGCGGCTCAATGGCCCGCAGGCACAACAATATCTTGTCCTCCCACTCAGGGATACAGCCCACGACGATCTTGGGATTTTGATAATGGATAATCCCGCATGCGGTACAGACATAACGCGGCAGCGTATCGCCTTCAGGAATACGCAACTCAACCCGGGTGCCGCAAAGACTGCAATAATTCATGGAGCGTGTTTGTGGCTAAGTAAGTGAATCGATTTTCGCTTGACGCGCACTTGCCGTCGGCGCAGTGGAGAACCTGATCATTTGCTTATATCCTTCCTGAAGGGTGAATTGTCATTCAACTCATCCAGATAGCGATCGATACCCTGCGCTTCCCGCTCCACATGCTGGCGGATGGCCGAGGCGAATTCCGGATGCGCAAGCCAGTGCGCCGACCAGGTACGAACGGGAAGAAAGCCGCGGGCAAGCTTATGCTCGCCCTGGGCGCCGCCTTCGAATAATGCGACGCCGTTCGCGATACAGTACTCGATTGCCTGGTAGTAGCAGGTTTCGAAATGCAATCCTGGAATATATTGCATCGCGCCCCAGTACCGCCCATACAGCGTCCGACCATTATGTAAACAGAAGGACGCCGCAACTGGCTTGCCGTCCTGCAACGCCAGAATCAGCAAGACATTCTCCGGCATGCTCTTACCCAGCCGGGTGAAGAATTCCAGATTGAGGTACGGCAGGGAACCATGATCGTGGTAGGTTTTATTGTAGCAGTCAACAAAGAACTGCCAGTGAGCATTCGTGGCCTGATAACCTGATAGCCATTGAAAGCGAATTCCGGCGGAATGAACTTTATTACGCTCCTGTCGGATTTTCTTGCGTTTGTCATGACTCATTTCCTTCAGGTATGCCTCGAAGCTTTCGTACCCCCCGTCAGCCGCATTTCGCCAGTGGAACTGGATCCCATACCGCAATATCAGTCCTGCAGCCTCCATTTCCTGCGCTTCATGCTCTGAAGGAAATAGGCAATGAAAAGACGAAACGGCCGTCTCTGCGTTTTCCTGTTTCACCATTTTCAGTAGCGTGTCGAGAAGCATGGCACGATGCTCCGGCTGCTCGGCGAGCAAACGTCGCCCCGTTACCGGGCTGAAAGGCACCGCGCTCAGCAACTTGGGATAATAGCGATAACCGTGACGGTGGTATGCGTTGGCCCAGGCCCAGTCAAACACATACTCGCCATATGAATGGCTTTTCACGTAGAGGGGCATGGCCCCGCGAAGGGCGCTTCCTTCCCACAAGGTAACAAATTGGGGCGCCCATCCGGTTTCTTTTGAGGCGCAACCGCTCTCGTGCATGGCCGACAGGAATTCATGCCGCAGGAACGGGTTGTCGCCCGCCAGCGCATTCCACTCGGACGCGGAAACTTCCTCAAGGGAATCGATTATCCTTACCGCAATAGCTGAAATCATGGAAGGTGTAGCGCCCGCTTAGCGCAACGGACGCGTGGCCGCTAAAGATGAACCGTTCTGGTATTATCTGCCAGATCGCCATCACAAACATATAGAACAGGCAGCTCGCGCATGAAACTCGCCATTGCTCAGATCAATTTTGTAGTCGGCGACCTGAGCGGAAATATTCGCAAGATACTCGATTACGTCGACCGGGCGAGAAATGCGGGGGCGGCCCTGATTGTTTTCCCCGAGCTGGCCTTGTCCGGCTACCCGCCGGAAGACCTGTTATTGCGCGCCGGGTTCCGTCACGCATGCGCAGATGCGCTTTCGGAACTGGCCGGAAAAACAAGTAACGTTACGCTATTGGTAGGTCATCCCCATCTTATCGGCGACAAGCTCTACAATGCAGCCTCGGTATTAGGCGATGGAAAAATTCTTGCAACCTATCTCAAACAACTGCTTCCCAACGACGGCGTTTTCGACGAACAACGTTATTTCACTGCGGGTTCGGATGCCTGTGTATTTGAACTGGAAGGCATAAAATTCGGCGTCAATATCTGCCAGGACATATGGGACGCCGTCCCGGCCAAGTGCACAAAGGCGGCCGGAGCGGACGTGCTGCTGGTACTGAATTCCTCGCCGTACCATATGCGCAAGCTGGATCTTCGCCATCAGATTGTACGCCAGCGCATCGCTGAAACGTCGCTTCCCCTAGTTTACGTCAATCTGGTGGGGGGACAGGATGAACTGGTATTTGATGGGGCTTCCTTCGCGATAAACGAAAAAGGCGAGCTCACGCATCAACTCGACGAGTTTGTGGAAAGCCTTGGTTTGATCGAGTTTCAGAATAAAACACCTGTAGCAGGCGAGGCTCCAGCGTCAGAAGTCCTGGAAGCAAGTGTTTACAAGGCACTGTGCCTCGGGGTCAAGGATTATGTCGATAAAAACAGAATACCGGGGGTGTTGCTGGGGCTATCCGGCGGCGTCGACTCAGCGCTCACGCTAGCCATTGCCGTGGATGCGCTGGGCGCGAACAGAGTGCAAGCAGTCATGATGCCATCGCAGTTTACCGCCGATATCAGTTTGACGGATGCCCGCGAGATAGCTGAAACACTGCAGGTGCGCTACACCGAGTTACCCATCGGCACGATCTTCGGCGAATTCAAGGGTACGCTTGCAACCGGGTGCGCGGGGCGGTCCCTTTCCGATGGGCCTGACCTCACTGAAGAAAATTTGCAAGCGCGCATACGCGGCACTCTGTTGATGGCGCTGTCCAACAGATCCGGCTCCATTGTGCTTACCACCGGGAACAAGTCGGAGACGGCTGTCGGCTACTGTACCTTGTATGGAGACATGGCCGGCGGCTTCGCGGTGTTGAAGGACGTCAGCAAAACCATGGTGTACCGCCTTTGCCGTTATCGCAACACGTGGGGAAAGGTCATACCGGAGCGTGTCATCAGCCGTGCGCCCTCCGCCGAGTTACGCCCTGATCAGACCGACCAGGACAGTCTGCCGCCTTACGACATACTCGACGCCATCATGGAAGCTTATGTGGAGCATGATATAGCGCTTGAGGAAATCCTGGATATGAACTTCGCTGAAGGTGATGTGCGGCGCGTGGTCCAGTTGGTCCGGCAGAACGAGTACAAGCGCCGCCAGTCGCCACCTGGCGTACGAATCACGCCACGAGGCTTCGGCAAGGATTGGCGCTACCCGCTCACGGCGCGGTATCAAGACAAATTTTAGTATTCTTGCTCGGAGCCTGCTTGTTGCCGTTTAAACGCCAGATAAACAGCTACCGGCTTGCACCGCGGTCCTGCGCGACATGCCGCACAAGCAGGGAACATGCCCCTGCCCAACGTTCACATACCCGCGCGATCGGGATTCAAGATCATATCAAAAGGAACGTTTGATGAAGAAAATAGAAGCGATTATCAAACCCTTCAAGCTGGACGAGGTATGCGAGGCTCTCAATGAGATCGGCATCACCGGGCTGACCGTTACCGAGGTTAAGGGCTTCGGGCGCCAGAAAGGCCATACCGAGCTGTACCGGGGGGCCGAATACGTAGTGGACTTTCTCCCTAAAATAAAACTCGAAATCGCCGTCGTTGAGAGCTTGGTTGAGACTGTTATCGAAACAATCGCCAACACCGCCCGGACAGGCAAAATTGGCGATGGCAAGATTTTTGTTACAAACATCGAGCAGGTGATGAGAATACGCACCGGAGAGACGGATGAAGCTGCCATCTGATGCAGGTCCATCCGTACGTGCACGGGCTAGCGTATAAGAAGAAACGTCACTTCTTTAAATGATGAGCTGGGGACATGTGCACCAATCCCCTCTCTTCGCTCCCAATTCATGTCGCAAGTCCGCGCTCGGCTCCAATCTTCACGGGATTACCGTGCATTCCTCCACCTCGTTGCCATCCAGGCAATCCCATTCGGCATAGTGGAACTTCGCCCGCGAAGCGCCATCTTATCGACATGAAATTGCGCCCGCTGATGGCTATAGCTATTTTGCCCATGCTGTTCGCAGTACCAGTTCCGGCTGCGGAACTGCCCGAACTGGGCGACGTATCTCAAACCACCATCTCACCTCGCCGGGAACGAGAGCTCGGCCTTAAAATCATGTCGGAAATTCGCGCAGACCGCAGCTATATGGACGACGCGGAAGTAGCGGGCTACCTCTCCAATCTGGGCAATAAGCTGATTCTGGGATCGAACGAGGCTCACCCTGACCAGGAATTCGAGTTTTTCGCTCTGCACGACCCAACCATTAATGCATTCGCATTGCCGGGCGGCTTCATGGGCTTTAATAGCGGGCTTATCCTGGCATCGCAAAGCGAATCGGAACTGGCCGGCGTGATGTCGCATGAAATTGCGCACGTTACCCAGAAGCATCTCGCGCGTATTATCGCGGCACAAAAATACAACATGCTCAAGTCTCTGGCTGCGATGGCGCTCGCCATACTGGCATCGCGTTCCAATCCCCAGGCTGCGCAAGCTGTTCTCGTTGGTTCCCAGGCCGCCCTGATCCAATCGCAGCTCAATTTCACCCGCGACCATGAAAAAGAAGCCGATCGTATCGGACTGAACATACTGGTGAGCGCGGGACTTGACCCGCAGGGGATGACTGAATTTTTCGAGCGCTTGCAAAAGGCTTCGCGTTTTCACGAAAATGGCGCGCCCTCCTACCTGCGTACGCACCCGATCACCCATGAACGTATCGCGGATATAGAAAACCGGACACAAGCCATGTCCTATCGGCAGGTTCCAGACAGCCTGGACTTCCAGCTGGTCCGGGCGAAGCTGCGCGCCTTGACCGAGAAGCCGCTCGATGCCGTAAAGTTCTTCGACTCGACCTTGCGAGAGAAACGTTATAGCAAAGAGGCGGTGGAACGCTATGGCCTCATCCACGCATTGTTGCGCGCGGGAGACTACACACGGGCTGACAGCGAGCTGACCAACCTTTATAAAAGCCTTGAGTCGAACGGCGCGGATAAAACGCTGCTGGAGAATCACCGCTTGGGCAAAGCAATCCGGATTGAACGCAAAATCTCCCAGTCGAATGCGATGATTGAAACACTCGCGGCTCGCGTCAAGCTCGCCGCGGGAGACAAGGCGGAGGCCTTCGACATTTATAAAGAGGCTTTGAAAACATTTCCGCAGCACCGCGCCCTCAGCTACGACTACGCCGATGCGCTGTTGCGCCATGAAAGTGCTGAGGCGGCGATCAAGTTCATCAACCAGCAGCTGCAGTTCACCCCTAACGACGTACGCCTTTATAAGCTACAGGCTCAAAGCTACGAAGCGTTGGGAAATCTAATGGCGCAGCATCGCGCGCTCGCGGAAGTATATTCGCGGCAGGGCAATTATTCCGCTGCGGTTGAACAACTGCAGATTGCGTTGAGAAACAGCGACGCGGATTTTTATGAGGCTTCCACTGCCGAAGCCCGCCTCAGGGAATTACGCGAACTGGCTGCTGAGCAGGCCAAGTCGAAATAATAACAGGACCGGTGTACGCCATAAAACTACGCCGCCACGCAGTTTTCATTTCAATGAGGCTTCAAACTCGACCATGCCCGTGGGTCCGCGGCTGGGGCCCCTCGCAACCAGCCCACGCGCATTTTATTAATAGCTCATACTCAGGTAACATTCCGGTTTTTATCTCTTTCGTGTCGTTCATCTTTGTCCCGCCGGACAGCCGGTACTCCTCAGTCAGGTATGGCTTTTAATACGCGCCGTCGGGTATTCATCCTGATCTTTGCGCTGCTGCTGGCGGCTGCCGTCCTATGGTACTGGGCCTCCAAACCCGAATCCACGCAGGACCGGTACAAAACGCAGGCAGTCGACCGCGGAGATATCGTACAAGGCATCTCGGCGAACGGCACGCTCAACCCGGTCGTGCTGGTGAATGTAGGCACACAAGTCTCCGGCACCGTGTACAAGCTTCACGTGGATTTCAACGATGAGGTCAAGGCGGGACAAATACTGGTTGAGCTCGATCCATCGCTGTTTCAGGCGCAATTACGGCAGTCGGAAGCCAATTTGGCCAGTGCCCAGGCCGCGCTCGAGCTCGCCGTAAACAGGATGAATCGCAACCGGGCGCTGAGCGAGCGGGGCTTCATTTCCCCCGATGCGCTGAACGACTTCGAACAGCAACTTCTGGCAGCGCGAGCCCAGCACGCCTCCATCCAGGCACAACTCGCGCGCGACCGCACCAATCTTGGCTATAGCGTTATCCGTTCACCAATTTCAGGCGTGGTGATCGCACGCAACGTGGACATCGGGCAAACCGTGGCTGCCAGCTTCCAGACCCCGACGCTGTTCCAGATCGCCAACGACCTGAGCCAGATGCAGATCGATACCAGCGTGGCGGAAGCCGATATTGGCCATCTGCGTCTCGGCCAGACAGTACATTTCGGGGTCGACGCGTTCCCAGAGCGCGAATTTACCGGTACGGTAAAACAGGTACGCCTGAATCCCACCATTCAACAAAACGTGGTTTCCTACAATGTGATTGTCGCGGTACCGAATGATGATGGGGTATTGCTGCCCGGCATGACTGCCAATGTGCGTTTTGCCGTCAATCAGAAAAAGGACGTGCTGAGGGTTCCCAATGCCTCGCTACGCTACAAGCCGGGGGAAGATTCGGATAGTGCAAAGACCGCTCCACCCGAACGGGGTAAGCACGCGGTTTATCGGCTGCGTCTGGAAGACGACAAGCCTGTCCCCGTCTACGTAAAGACCGGCATCACTGATAATACCTTCACTGAAATCGTGGAGGGCGAGATCAAGGAGGGCGATAAGCTTGTCGTCCGCGAAGTCGGGGAGAAGGACAAGTCCGGCAGCAAACTCAAGTTCAGAATGTTCTGATGCCGTCACTCCATCCAACCGCTTTTGAAGATTGCCTTATCCGGGTCGAAAACGTCTCCAAGATTTACAGCCTGGACACCAGCGGCGGTGCAAGCGCATCGGTCAACAGTCAAGTGCTTTTCGATGTGAATCTCGTCATACCGCGGGGCCAGTTCGTTGCGATCATGGGACACTCCGGTTCAGGAAAATCCACCCTGATGAATATCCTGGGTTGTCTTGATACCCCTACCCGCGGGCATTACTGGTTCGATGGACGCGACATCGCGGCCCTCTCCGACGATGAGCTCGCGCGCGTACGCAATCACAACATTGGTTTCGTGTTCCAGGGGTTCAACCTTCTGAAACGGATGACGGCGCTGGACAACGTTGCCACACCGCTGCTTTACGCAGGTGTGAGCCGCGCCGAAAGCCGTAAACGCGCACTGGCCCTGCTGGATCAAACAGGCTTGGTAAAATTTGCGGCGTATCAGCCCAGCCAGCTTTCGGGGGGGCAGCAGCAACGCGTGGCTATTTGCCGCGCCTTGATCAATAATCCCCCGCTCATATTGGCCGACGAACCCACCGGTAATCTCGACACCCAGACCAGTCGCGAAATCATGGCAATTTTTCAGATGCTCAACCGCGAGCAGGGTATCACGGTCGTACTCGTGACCCATGAGGACGACATTGCCGCCTACACCCAGCGGCTGGTCCGGTTGAAGGACGGGCGCATCGTGCACGACGAGGCAACTGCGCAATGAACCTGCTCGCAGTAGTCGGAGAAGCACTAAGGGCATTGCGCCTCAACCGCCTGCGCACCGCCTTGACCATGCTCGGCATGATCATCGGCGTTGCCGCCGTAGTATTGATGCTCGCGGTGGGTCAGGGTGCGCAAACGACGGTGAACCAGGCGATCAGCTCGATGGGCAGCAACCTGCTGCTGGTCGTTCCCGGCGCCACCTCTTCCGGCGCCCTGCGTTCCGCCGCTGGCGGCGTGCAGACATTGACGATGGGCGATGCACAGGCCATCGCCCATCTCCCCTCGATCAAGGCCACCGCGCCGATCATTACGGGGACGGCACAACTAAACTACGGCGCGAATAACTGGAGCACCAGCGTGACAGGGGTCACGCCGGATTATTTCGCTGTGCGCGACTGGGCAGCCGAGAGCGGCGCCTTGTTCACTGAAGCTGATCTGCGCTCAGGAACGCGGGTCGTCATTCTCGGCCAAGTTACCGCAAAAAATCTGTTTGGCGAGGAAGACCCCACAGGGAAGACTATACGCATCAAGAACAGCCCGTTCCTTGTCGGTGGGGTACTTACACCAAAAGGGCAAAGCCTGGATGGCCGCGACCAGGATGATGCGGTATTCATCCCCCTCACGACCGGCCAACGCCAGGTTTTTGGCAACCAGTTTCCCGGGACGATACGCTTCATGATGGCACAGGCGCGATCCGCGGAGGTGATGGATGAGGCGGAGACCGAGATGAACCGTCTGCTGCGCCAGCGCCACCGGCTTTCGGAAGGCATGGAAAATGATTTCACGGTACGGAACATGGCCGCGTTGGCTGCCGTAGCCACAGGGGCGGCCAAGGTCATGTCCATCATGCTGGGGGCCATTGCTTCCGTGTCGCTACTGGTGGGCGGCATCGGCATCATGAATATCATGCTTGTCTCGGTGACCGAGCGAACACGCGAAATCGGGATTCGCATGGCTATCGGCGCCAATCGCCGTGCCATCCTCGGTCAATTTCTGCTGGAAGCGCTGGTTATCTGCATTCTCGGCGGTCTTATCGGAGTTGCTTTGGGCGTGGCGGGCGCCTGGGCGGTAAGTCTCGCCACGGATATGGTGGTGGTAATCACGTTGGGCATGATCGCTTTGGCGTTTGCCTTTGCCTCCGCAGTCGGCATATTCTTCGGCTTCTATCCGGCAAGAAAAGCCTCCGCGTTAAGACCGGTGGAAGCTCTGCGATATGAATAATGGCGAAGGCCGCACCCCAAAAAACACGGGACTTCAAAACGCCAGCAGGTGAATCCAGCACCTGACATTCCGGCGTAACCCGTCGTTCTTAATGGCACTGCCGAAAGATACCGAATTGCGCTTCCTGTGTTCGACGAGCAGAATGGTGCTTGGCAGCATCATTTCGCTCGTGAAATACTAGAACTATCGAGGTGTAGGCATGCACTTTAAAGGTCAGGTTACGCCAGCAAGTATTCTGGAAGAACTTGTTCTCTATGCTCAAGCTGAGCCTGAGGAGACCGAGGGATTTTGTCATCCAAGCCACAATAACGAGCTGAGCCCCCGCTTTTTAGAAAAAACCGAACGTATACTTTCCGCCTTTGGAAAATATGTGCCCCTCAAATATGAGGTCCAGGCTCCTCAGGGTGCAGACGTTGAAGGAGCAGACATCATCGCCCGATATTCGAGCGAGAGGATAGCGGACGGTGAGGAGCGGCATATCGCACTACGGATCACGTCATTAGACGAAGTTCAAGGAAATGATGATTTGCTGGAGAAGATAAAAGCTGATATTTCACGATCGGAAAAATACTCTGGAGCACGCCTGGAGCGATACTACTTATTGCTTTGTACGGACCAGCGAAGGCACGGAGAGAGGGTTCGGGCGATTTCCGCCGAGTTCAAAGCCGGTAACACTGCCGCTACCGTGGTAGAGCCAGCCTACGCCTGGTTTTTCTTTGCCATGGAAGACGCGATGATCGACGCCGTGACAGACAAGCTACTTTATCCGGAGGATTACGTGCGGTGTCAAGCCAGAGAGCAGGTAGCAGGAATCGGCAAAAGAAAGCTTATCCTGTTATTGTCGTGCCTGATTCATGCCATTGAAGAAAGGGGCGGATTTACCGTATCGGATGACTTCCTGATGCAGGACGATCATGTGCATGCATTTGAAGCTGACGATCCAGCGGGCAGAGGCCGCTTGTCGGAAGACGTGTCTGCAATGGAAGGAACGTTCTTTTTTCGGGATGCGGACGTGGACGGGTTCGGAATTTATCAGGACAGCGTGTCCGCCATTGTAGCGATGTATTACGACGCAAAGGTCCGGTATGGGCATACGGGCGACGATGCCGTGCATTACCTACACACATTTCTGGAGCAGAGCGCCTGGAGCGCTTAAGCTTTAATAGAAGTTACGAGCAGGCGAACGCATCGGCGGCTTGATCCGTACGATGGCATGCCCGCCTAAGGAGTTGATCTGCAAGATAGTGCTCATCAGGGACATCGCGATTGTCTGGAAGCTTAGTGTTCCGTTTCCGTTAATAGTTTGCCGACGAGTAGGATTTGAAAATGACACCAAGACTGCTGAGCATGAATCAGGTTGTTTGCGCCGGATTGCGCGAGGACATTGAAATGCCCCGGGACAAAGAGCGGATTCCAGAGTTATGGTCAAGGCTGCAGTCGAAAATTCCGGAGATAAAAAATATCTGCGGCCCAGCAATGGGAGTTGTCTCCGGCTCGGCCAAATCGGGATGCGTCAACTACGCCCCGTGCGTGCAAGTGGCAGACACAAACAGTCTTCCGGAGAACCTGGACATCATAACGGTGCCCGCAGGCAATTATGCGGAATTCGTACACGAGGGTCCCGTTTCCGAGTTATTCGGGACATGCGATCAGATTTATCGTTCCTGGTTTCCGGCCTCGGGCCTTCTGATGGGCGATGGACCGATGGTGGAGGTTTATCCGGAAAACTTCAGGGGCAACGAACCAAATCCCCGGATCAGGCTCCTGGTTTCGGTTAAAGATAGACCTTAAAAAGCGAGGGGTCAGAGCCCGGGCAACAAGAGCGGCACTACAGAATTCAGACGAGCTGTCTGGATGGCGGGCGAGGAAACAAGCTGCTCGGCGTCTAAGCCGGTCGGCAACTATCTAGCCAAGCCTGAGGTGCTGGCGATGCGACGAAAGGTTGTACAGCGCTCGAATAGGAGCAAGGTAACGCTCCAAGGCGGCCAAGAGAGTACTGTAAGAGCCATTCCGTGGACTTGTCGCATCTGTCATCGCCAGATTCACACACCCTATTGCCCGGCATGCGGTGAACGTCCTCTGAATGAGGATGACCTGGAGCTGTATAGCACGTAGCAAGAAGCTACGGAAAGTTTAAGTATTGCGATTTAATACTTCGAATACTTTGAACGCTCAGCCGGCCGCTCCACTGTCATCAGTTTCGCCAAATTTTATGGCTTATCGACATGGCGCCTTTTTGCCAGGCTACATGGAGGCAGCTTTGCGTAGGAGAATGTTGCGAAGGAAGGGGCTAAGCAATCCCGCGTGTTCGTCAGGACAACGACATTGATAATCCGCATCGCCAGCGAGTTTTGTTTTTATTTGTTGAAGAGCCTTATTCCTTGGCGTTAAGGGCAAAACGCGCTTACAGAATTGAAAGTCCCTGGGCTCTTCGATATACCCTCGTTTATTCAGGTCTCCAGTTCTTTCTAAATATTAAAGCCCCGAAAACCAATACATCCCGCGGCAGCAGGAAAAGATCATTCCACAGTTACAGATTTGGCGAGATTCCGGGGCTTATCGACATCGGTACCTTTTTGCAGGGCGACGTGGTAGGCAAGCAGTTGCAGGGGAATAGTGTGAAGGATAGGGCTGAGCAGTCCTGCATGTTCGGCGAGACGGATAACATGGACGCCTTCGCTCTCCTGAATGTGTGAATCGGCGTCGGCAAACACGTAGAGTTCGCCACCGCGGGCGCGGACTTCCTGTAAATTGGATTTGAGTTTTTCCAGCAGGGTGTCGTTGGGGGCAATGGCAACCACCGGCATCTCCTTATCCACCAATGCCAGCGGACCATGCTTCAATTCGCCAGCGGCGTAAGCTTCAGCATGGATGTAGGAAATTTCCTTTAGCTTGAGCGCCCCTTCCAGAGCAATCGGGTAGTGCATGCCACGGCCCAAGAATAGGGCATGACGTTTTTCCGAAAACCGTTCCGCCCATACTTTCACCGCGGGCTCGACTTGCAGCGCATGCTGGAGCGCGACCGGCAGGTGCCGTAGCGCAACGATCATATCGCGCTCGCTTTCAACCGAGAGTTTGCCGCGCAGTTTGGCTAAAGTCATAGTGAGCAGCATGAGCGATGCCAGTTGCGTGGTAAATGCCTTGGTGGAGGCAACGCCAATTTCCGGCCCGGCGCGGGTGAGAAACCGCAGGTCCGCCTGACGCACGAGCGCGCTTTCGGCCACATTGCAGATGGCCAGGCTGTAGCGGTGCCCCAATAGTTTGGCATAGCTGAGGGCGGCCAGAGTGTCGGCGGTTTCCCCGGATTGGGAGATACCCACTACCAGCGTGTCGGGTCCAACCGCCGGGTTCCGGTAACGGTATTCGCTCGCGATTTCTACATTGCAAGGCATCCCCGCCACCGCTTCCAGCCAGTAGCGGGCTACCAGCCCCGCGTGATAGCTGGTCCCGCAGGCGAGTATCAAAATGCTCCCGGTACTGTTGAAAATGGTCTCCGCTTCGCTGCCAAACAGCCTCGGCGAAATGGATTGGGCGTTGACCACCATTTCCAAAGTGTTCGCCACGACGCCCGGCTGCTCGAATATTTCCTTTTGCATGAAATGGGCATAAGGCCCCATTTCCACCGCTTCGTTGGTCAGCTCGCTCTGCTGAACTCCCCGGGAGACTTCCTGGCGCACGTTGCCCTGAAGACAATTCACGATTCGGTACCCGTCGCGGCGCAGCTCGGCTACGTCGCCCTCTTCGAGATAGATCATTCGCCTTGTCACCTGCAGCAGCGCGGAAGCATCCGAGGCCGCGTAATTGCCCGACTCGCCTAACCCCAGTAACAACGGAGCGCCATTCCGGCAAACGATGATGCGTTCAGGCCGCGCTTCCTCCATGATCGCGATTGCGTATGCACCTTGCAGCTCGGCCACGGCAAGGCATACTGCCTCGAATAAGTCGGGGTTTTCTTTCAGGTGGGAGGAGATCAGGTGCGCGATGACCTCGGTATCGGTATCGGACGTGAAGGCGTATCCCTCATTTTGCAAGCGCTGACGCAGCGCCTCGTGGTTTTCGATGATGCCGTTATGTACTACGGCGACCTTAGTTGCCTCGCCAGAAAAATGCGGGTGAGCGTTGCGTTCCGACGGCGCACCATGGGTAGCCCAGCGGGTATGGGCGATGCCGGCCTCGCCACACGCGCTCTGCTCGTCCGCAAGCTTGCTTAGTTCGGCAACGCGCCCGGTGGTACGCAACCGATGGAGGCCGCCGTTGTTGAGCGCGATTCCGGCAGAATCATAGCCGCGATATTCCAGCCGCCGTAAACCCTCAAGCAGGGTGGGAACAATGTTGTCGTTAGAGATTGCACCAACTATCCCGCACATAAATTAGTTCCTCGCTCGCGTTTGGTCAGGGGATACAAAGATTGTAAAAACGTTATACACCCTGCCTGTAGTTCTAGTTTTTAGGCTTTTTCACCGGGCGCTTCCATCCCTCGACGCTCATCTGCTTGGCACGCGACAGCGTCAGCGTCTCGGGTGGCGTGTCCCTCGTGATGGTCGAGCCGGCGCCAATGGTAGAGCCTTGCGTAACCTTGACCGGCGCGACCAGTTGAGTATCGGAACCGACGAATACGTTATCCTCGATGATAGTCTGATGCTTGTTCGCGCCATCATAGTTACAGGTAATCGTTCCGGCGCCGATGTTGACCCTCTTGCCGATCACGGCATCGCCTATGTAGCTGAGGTGGTTGGCCTTGCTGCCGTGCGCGATGACGCTATTCTTGACTTCAACAAAATTGCCGATGTGAACCTCGTCGCCCAACCGGCTTCCCGGCCGGATACGCGCATACGGTCCAATACGGCAATCTTTGCCGATTTCAGTGGCTTCCATCAAGCTGAAGGGAGCGATTGCAGACCCGGCCGCGACTTTGACGTTTTTCAATATGGTGTAAGCGCCCACTCTCACGCCATCGCCCAACTGCACATCGCCCTCGAATATGCACCCGACGTCTATGGATACATCTCTACCGCATACAAGTTGACCGCGGATATCGATGCGAGACGGGTCGGCGAGCGTTACACCCTGCTCCAGTAATTTTCCCGCATACTCGCCCTGGTAGATGCGCTCAAGATCGGCCAGTTGCGCTTTGCTATTGACACCGGTAGTTTCCCACTCATGTATCGGCTGCGCTGCCTCTACCCTTATGCCATCCCTTACCGCCATCGCGACCACATCGGTGAGGTAATACTCTTTTTGGGCATTGTTGTTTTCCAGTTGATGCAACCACCCGTGCAGATACCGGTTAGGAATCACCATGACGCCAGTATTGATCTCATGGATTTTGCGTTGAGATCCCTTGGCATCCTTCTCCTCGACTATGGCAACGACCGCGCCTGTATCGCTCCGCACGATCCGACCGTAACCAGAAGGGTCGGTCAACTCCACTGTCAGCAGGGCAAAAGTCTCATCCGCTGCCGTGGAAATCAGCTTCTTAAGGGTTTCAACGCTGGTGAGCGGCACATCCCCGTATAACACCAGAGTCATGCCTTCGTGGCTGAGATGCGGCAGCGCCTGCATTAACGCGTGCCCAGTCCCCAGTTGCGGTTCCTGCCGCACCCATATCAGGGCCGCGTCCTCTAGTGCCTTTGGCACAGCCTCGCCGCCATGCCCATACACCACGCAGATTTGTCGGGGGGATAAGGCACGCGCGGTGTCGAGCACATGCGCGAGCAGCGGTTTTCCTGCCAGGGGATGTAGCACTTTGGGCAACATCGAGTGCATGCGCTTACCTAAGCCGGCGGCAAGAATGACGATATTCAGTTTGGACACATCAATTAAGGATGAGTTAGAAATCGTGACTGCGGCGTTCGATTGTCGCACCTGCGTCTTAAGCGCGATAAAATCGATATAGAAGCAGGCACGCTGGCAGCTCTAAGCCAGCGCGCGTCGTGCGTTAATTTAGCATATCGCCCGACCGGAATCCAATCCCCGCTGTGGGTATATGGTAGCGCAGGCGAAGCGCAGAATTCCGAATGCACAAGACGCGCTGCGGCAGAGCGTAACAACTAAAAAGGGCGGTGTTCCCGCCCTTTACAAATGCTCGATGTTTAATGTCCGCGTTTGCGCAGTTTTTGAATGGCTGCCAGTTGCGCCGACGCTTCAGCCAGCTCAGCCTGAGCCCGCGCATAATCTATTGCCGAAGATCGATCTTTCATGGCTTCCTCCGCCCGTTTCTTGGCTTCGCTCGCTTTTGCCTCATCCAGATTGGCTCCGCGCACAGCGGTGTCGGCGAGAATTGTCACCACATCGGGCTGAATTTCGAGCATGCCGCCGGATACGTAAACCAATTCCTCTTCTTTCAGCGGCGCTTTGATACGCACCGATCCCGGTTTGATCCGGGTCAACATGGGGGTGTGCTGCGGATAGATACCCACTTCCCCGGCTTCGGCCGGCGCAACCAGAAATTCGGCCGGCCCGGAATAGATCGACTCCTCCGCACTGACGATATCAACGTGAAACACGCCCATTTTAATTCCCATTCATCATTATCGGCCGGCTGGGCCATCGTTCATGGTCAAGCCGGATAATTTTGTCTATTGTAGCGTCTTGGCTTTCTCGACAGCTTCGTCTATGCCGCCGACCATGTAAAACGCCTGTTCCGGCAAGTTATCGTATTCGCCGGCGACAATGCCCTTGAAGCCCTTGATCGTCTCTTTCAACGAAACATATTTGCCCGGCGCGCCGGTAAACACCTCGGCCACGTTAAACGGCTGCGACAGGAAGCGCTGAATCTTGCGCGCCCGCGCCACGGCCAGTTTATCTTCAGGAGAAAGTTCATCCATGCCCAGAATGGCGATAATGTCGCGTAATTCCTTATAACGCTGAAGCGTTTGCTGCACCGCGCGCGCGGTCGAGTAATGTTCCTCACCGACCACGAGGGGATCAAGCTGACGGGAGGTCGAATCAAGCGGATCGACGGCGGGATAGATTCCGAGCGAAGCGATATCACGCGACAGCACCACCGTGGCGTCCAAGTGGCCGAATGTGGTTGCGGGCGAAGGATCGGTCAAGTCATCCGCGGGCACGTACACCGCCTGAATGGACGTGATGGAGCCTGACTTGGTTGAAGTGATGCGCTCCTGCAAGCGTCCCATTTCTTCCGCCAATGTCGGCTGATAACCCACCGCGGAGGGCATCCGGCCGAGCAATGCGGAGACTTCGGTACCCGCCAGGGTGAAACGGTAGATATTATCGACAAAAAGCAGCACGTCGCGACCTTCGTCGCGGAAAAACTCAGCCATGGTCAGGCCGGTCAACGCCACGCGCAGCCGGTTGCCAGGAGGCTCGTTCATCTGCCCGTAAACCAGCGCCACCTTATCCAGCACGTTGGATTCTTTCATCTCATGATAGAAGTCGTTACCTTCCCGGGTCCGCTCGCCCACGCCTGCAAATACCGAGTATCCGCTGTGCTCGATGGCGATGTTGCGGATCAATTCCATCATGTTGACAGTCTTGCCCACGCCCGCGCCCCCGAACAGCCCGACCTTACCACCCTTGGCAAACGGGCAAACGAGATCAATAACCTTGATACCCGTTTCCAGGAGTTCCGTGGATGCGGAGAGCTCGTCAAATGCCGGCGCCTTGCGGTGTATCGACATTGTCTTTTCAGCACCCACTGGGCCCATCTCATCTATGGGCCTGCCCAGAACGTCCATGATTCGGCCCAAAGTCTTGGTCCCGACGGGAACCTGGATCTGGTTGCCGGTATTCGTGACCATCATGCCGCGGCGCAGTCCGTCTGAAGACCCAAGCGCAATCGTGCGCACCACGCCATCTCCCAATTGCTGCTGCACTTCGAGCGTCAGTTCCGTTCCCTCAAGCACGAGCGCGTCATACACTTTGGGCATCTCTTGGCGCGCAAACTCGACGTCCACCACGGCGCCAATACACTGGACAATTTTTCCCTGGTTCATGTTGTTCCCTAAATTACTGAATCAAAATATTTAAACCGCTGCCGCGCCGCCAACGATCTCGGACAATTCCTTGGTAATGGCAGCCTGGCGGGATTTGTTGTAAATAAGCGTCAATTCATTGATGACGTTTCCGGCATTATCCGACGCGGCCTTCATCGCCACCATTCGCGCCGATTGTTCGGACGCCATATTTTCAGTCAAGGCCTGGTATATAAGTGCCTCTACATACCGTACCATGATGTCGTCTATCACTGGCTT
Source organism: Nitrosospira sp. Nsp14 (assembly GCF_900113575.1). Taxonomy (GTDB): domain Bacteria; phylum Pseudomonadota; class Gammaproteobacteria; order Burkholderiales; family Nitrosomonadaceae; genus Nitrosospira. The sequence goes on along the minus strand of NZ_FOPV01000002.1, from coordinate 81,916 downwards.
CGCTTCAGGCTCGTAAATATAATCCCACAAACCATGCTGCCCGGTGGGACCGTCACCCGTTTTTAGCCGTTCGTCGGATAACGGGAGCAGCTGCTCCATCACCGGCTCCTGCTTCATGGTGTTGAGAAAGCGGGTATAGAATATATACACACGGTCGAAACGATCCTGGGTGTAACCATCCAGCATTATTTTTACCGCTCCGATCAACTTCTCCAGGTCGGGGGCGTCACCGAGGCCTACCACCTGCGAGATGACATTGGCGCCTAAGCGGTTCATGAAGCCGAACCCCTTGTTTCCGAAGCAGCAAACTTCGATTTGCTCGCCATCCGCTTCCCACGCCTTCATTTTGCCTACCGCCATGCGCAGCACGTTCGTGTTGAGCCCGCCGCACAGTCCCTTATCCGATGTAACAACGATAATACCGATCCGTTTGACAGTATCGCGGGCAATCAGAAACGGGTGGCGGTACTCGGTGTAAGCCCGGCTCATGTGCGCAGCCACGTTCCGGATCTTGTCGCCATAGGGACGCGCTTTTTTCATGCGGTCCTGCGCCTTGCGCATTTTGGATGCCGCCACCATTTCCATGGCGCGCGTGATCTTCTGCGTATTTTTTACGCTTTTGATCTTGTTGCGTACTTCTCTGCTGCCGGCCATCGGTTAGTATGTTCCGTTCTTTTTGAAATCCTGAATCGCGGCGTCAAGTTCCTTTTCCGTCGCCGCGTCGAGATCCTTCGTGGTTTCGATCTTATCGATGATCGCGGGGTACTTACTGCGAATGTAGCCTTTGAGCGCGGACTCGAATGCCAGCGCGCGCTTTACTTCCACATCGTCCAGATACCCCTTGTTGACAGCGAACAGCGTGATCGCCATTTCAGAAACGCTCAGGGTTGCATACTGAGGCTGTTTCATCAATTCCGTCACCATCTTGCCGCGTTCCAGCTGCCTGCGGGTCGCTTCGTCGAGATCAGAGGCAAACTGCGCGAACGCCGCGAGTTCGCGATATTGAGCTAACGCGAGACGAACACCGCCGCCCAGCTTCTTGATAACCTTTGTCTGCGCCGCTCCACCCACACGTGATACCGAAACACCGGCGTTGATGGCTGGGCGAATGCCGGCGTTGAACAAGTCGGTTTCCAGAAAAATCTGGCCATCGGTAATGGAAATGACATTGGTGGGCACAAACGCGGTAACGTCGCCAGCTTGTGTTTCAATTATCGGTAGAGCCGTAAGCGAACCCGTCTTGCCCTTTACTTCTCCATTTGTCGCTTTCTCCACATAAGCGGCGCTAACCCGTGCGGCACGTTCCAGTAGACGCGAATGAAGATAGAATACGTCGCCCGGATACGCTTCCCGTCCGGGCGGACGGCGCAGCAACAGCGAAATCTGGCGATAGGCCCACGCCTGTTTGGTCAGGTCATCATAAATGATGAGGGCGTCGCGGCCGGAATCGCGAAAGTACTCTCCCATGGTACAGCCGGAATAAGGCGCAATAAATTGCATGGCCGCCGATTCAGAGGCGGTGGCAGCCACGACGATCGTATATTCCATCGCCCCGTGCTCTTCGAGCTTGCGCACCACATTGTTGATGGACGACGCCTTCTGTCCGATCGCAACGTAGATGCACGTCATGTTCTCGCCCTTCTGGTTGATGATCGCGTCTATCGCCACGGCGGTTTTGCCGGTCTGACGGTCACCAATAATCAGTTCGCGCTGCCCCCGCCCGACTGGAACCATGGAATCGATGGATTTCAAGCCGGTCTGCACCGGCTGGTTCACCGATTGACGCCAGATCACACCCGGCGCAATTTTTTCGATGGGTTCAGACCGCGAGGTATTTATCGGGCCCTTGCCGTCGATAGGCTGCCCCAGGGCGTTTACCACGCGGCCTATCAATTCCTCACCCACCGGCACCTCTAGAATGCGCCCCGTGCACTTGACGGTATCACCCTCGGTGATGTGCTCATATTCCCCCAGGATAACCGCGCCGACGGAATCACGCTCAAGGTTAAGCGCCAGGCCAAATGTATTGCCGGGAAACTCAAGCATCTCGCCCTGCATCACGTCGGAAAGACCATGGACCCGAACGATACCGTCGGTGACCGACACGATGGTTCCCTGCGTGCGGACTTCAGCGGTGGTCTCAAGCCCTGCGATTCTGCTTTTAATCAGTTCACTGATTTCGGATGGATTTAAATGCATTTCAATAACTCCTAGCTTTTTAGTGCAACAGCCATGGCTTCCAGTTTGCCCCGCACGGAGGCATCGAGCACTTCGTCCCCGATTTCAACTTTTACCCCGCCTATCAGTTCGGGGTCGACGCTAACCTTGGCCTCTATTTTGCGCTTGAATTTTTTTTCGAGATGAGCCACGAGATCACCCAACTGGGCATCGTTCATGGGAAACGCAGAAAGGATTTGGGCGCCCAGCACGCCTTCGTGCTGTGTCTTCAACTGCTCGAACATTTCGCTTACTTCGGGCAAGATTTCGACCCGCCCGTTTTCAGCCAGTAGTAAAACGAAATTGCGCCCTTCATCGTTGAGCCTGTCCCCGCAAATGCCGAGGAGCAACTCGCCCAACCGTCTGGGTGGTACCTTCGGATTACCGATAAGCGTGCGAACCCGCTCATCGACGGCAATTGCAGAAGTGAGTTGCAGCATATCCGACCAAGCGGCAAGCTCATCCTTGGCCTTCGCCAGTCTAAAAACAGCTTCGGCATAGGGCCGGGCGATCGTGCGAGTTTCAGCCATCGCTTACAGCTCTGCCTTGATGGAAGTAAGCAGATCCGCGTGGGCGTTTGCATCCACTTCCCGCCGTAGAATTTTTGAGGCACCGGCCACCGCCAACTCCGCCACCTGCTGCCGTAAGCTTTCCCTGGCGCGAAACACCTCCTGTTCGACCTCCGCCTTGGCCCCGACGAGGATACGATCCCCCTCGTCTTTCGCGGACGACTTCGCTTCCTCGACAATCTCGGCGGCGCGCTTTTCCGCTTGGGTAATGATATCGGCTGCCCGCTGCTTCGCGTCCCTTACCAGATCTGCGGATCGATGACTTGCCAGCTCCAGGTCGTGCTTGCCGCGCTCGCCCGCCGCTAGCCCATCGGCAATCGTTTTCTGCCGGGTTTCTATCGCGCGTAGCAAAGGCGGCCATACGAACTTGACCGTGAACCAGATAAAGACGGCGAACGCCATTGCCTGGGAAAAAAGCGTAAAGTTAATATTCATCGCTAGCCTTTGATGAGGTACCGGGTGCTTAAACTATTACTTGATGACAGCCAGCAAGGGATTGCCGAACGCGAAAAGCATTGCCAAGCCAACACCGATAATGAACGAGGCGTCGATCAGCCCGAGCAAGAGGAACACTTTGCCTTGCAGTGTCGGAATCATTTCCGGCTGACGCGCGGCGCCTTCCAGAAAGCTGCTGCACATGATACCGATACCAATACAGGCGCCAGCTGCGCCAAGGCCGATCATCAGACCGATACCAATGCCCGTGTAGGCCTGAATCATCGCCAAGTATTGCAAATTCTCCATCTCGTTTTCCTCTCGTCGTGGTAGTAAATAGTAAACTGGTAAACAGTAGCGTGAATCAGTGCGATTCGTGCGCCATGGAAAGATAAACCACCGTCAGCATCATGAAAATAAACGCCTGCAATGTGACGATCAAAATGTGGAAGATAGCCCAGCCCGCACCAAGCAGCGTGCCAAAGATCGTTCCAGCCAGGCCAGTGGCGGCCCACATGCCGATAAGCAGAAATATGATTTCCCCGGCGTATATGTTTCCGTAGAGACGCAGGGAATGGGAAAGAGGCTTGGATACGTATTCGACCAGGTTGAACAGGATATTGACCGGCCACAATAGGGGGTTTTTGCCGAAGGGCGTGCAGACGAGCTCATGTGTCCAGCCGCCCAGCCCTTTGACCTTGACGTTGAAGAAAATCATCAGCAGCCATACCGAAAGCGCCAGCGCGAAGGTGGTATTAATGTCAGTGGTTGGTACGCTGCGCCAGTTGTGAAGCCCCAGCATCTCATATACCTTGGCCATGATATCGATGGGCAACAAGTCCATCGTATTCATCATCAGAACCCAAACAAACACTGTCAGCGCCGCGGGTGCGACAAAAGCATGGCGATCGCCATGGAACGTGCTTTTGACCTGCTCATCGATGAACTCGACGGCCAGTTCGACAAATGCCTGGCGTTTGCCGGGAACCCCCGACGTCGCGCCGCGCACCACCCACCACAGAAAGCCGAAGCTCATGATGCCGAGCAATATCGACATTACCAGCGTATCAACGTGAAGTGTCCAGAATGCACCATCCCCCAATGAACTGGTCAGGTTGGTCAAGTGATGCGACATGTACGACGTCGGAGTGAGTTCGGTGCCTGATGCCATCTGTTTACCTATTCAAACTGTTTAATTCCCGCAGCCTTCGGGTCATCCGTTACAAACAGGGCCATGCCAAAAATTAGCACGGTAAGCGCGAATGTTCCGATAAACCCTACCGCGACCACATCCTTGTATAGGGTCAGGACAAGCCAAAGGAGGATCACCATGACGATAATCTTGACCGCCTCGGCTTTCAATGCAGTGATTAACGCCCCGCCGGCAGTAACGCCTTGGTAGCGTGAAACGATCGCGGAAAAAGCCGCGGCCGAAATAATACTCACCACCCCGCCCAGCAACGCAGAAGCCGCGCCGTGAAATCCCCACAATAGACCGAGCGCCAGCACCATCGCCGTGGTGACAATCAGTTGCCAACGCATGACGATGCGTACGGGCTTGTTTCGTATCCAGGGCATCTATTGGCTTCTGTCGGAAAGCGTCAGTCGGAAAGCAACTGCTTAGCGTGACATTGGGCTCGCATAACGTGCGTTCGTCTGTTCTTGGAAGACCTGGTTTTCGTTCTTCAGCCGGTGCCGCCGTCGGTTCTTCTTTCATGCCTCGCTGAATTATCAAATCCGGCGCGGCCATTTTAAAACACGCGGATTCTAATCTGCCTGAGCACATCAGTCAATGGAAAGTCGCCGTCGCGAATTGGAAAATGCGGCGAAACTAAGTAATACAGCTGGCGGTTGGACAGGTATCGAATGTACGCGCCATACCGCCGAATGTTCCGTTTGGGGCAATTTACAGCCGGATCTCTGCCACCTGGTAAATCTGCCAGTTGTCGGGGGACGACCCACCGTTCATCACCATCGGGTCGACCGGAGAATAAAAAACGAGGCTAGCCGTGCCCTAGCCTCATATTGTTCAGACTCAGGTTCGTTCAGACCCATATTCGTGTACTCGTGCCGCGTGATTTTTCTATACTGGCCTGTCATCGTACTTTTGCTGAATAACGATCGACACGACAAAAAATCCAGAAAAGACTTCCTTGGAGTTCGCTTCGCTAGGGACTCAGGGACTCGGGGAACCAGACGGGAACAGGAATCGAATGAAAAGCGCTTCTTTTTTTATCTGGCTGACCGTGCTGATTGCCGGGCTCGGCTTGAGTTCGCAGCCGCACGCGGATTCCCTTGAAGTGCTGTGGTACACCTACGCTGATGCTGCTTCAGAATATCGCCAGAAGATTTCACAACTATCCCGCGTGGTTCATAACCTTCCCCATAGCAACGGGTTGAGCTGGAACCTGACTTACTGGCAGGCCGGGGACCCGGCGCCGGACCTTGCCGCGTTTGACGTACTGGTAATCGAAAGCGGTGAAGCCTTCCTTACCGGAGCACCCCCCGGAAAGGCGGCCAAGCCCGACTTCAGCGGCATTCTCAAGTATAAAGCGGCCATAGAAGGCGCGCGTGGCGACCGAACCCTCGTTACCACTTCAGATGCCGATTTTCATGCCATCCGTGGAGACGCAGGGAACGTTCCGGTTGATCCGGATGCCCCCAACCACGGTGGGAGATGCGTTCCCGCGATAACTGCACCCGAGTGCTGGGATGGAGCCCTGGGTCATACAGTGAATGCAATCAACTGGGCGGGAAGCGGCAATGGCCTGGGAATTGTCTCGTTTCTGGATGGAGAATTCGAGGGCTCCTTCTGGTGGACCCATCCAGACTCGTTCCTGCGGGATGAACTCGAGGGAAAGGTGGATTACGCTGGGTCCGAGCAAAACCCGATCATCAACCCCTGTCAGGGGCTCCACCCTCTCAATGCCGGGCTCACACCCGCCGGGCTTTCGAACTGGACCAATTCATTCCACGCAACTTTTCTTCCGATCCAGGGCTATGAGTCAATCATCGACTCAAGTTTAAGGCCGGGCACCGCGGTGGCGATTGCCAAATCGGATGCATGGCCCGACCCCTGGACCGGACTTTACTGGCTAGGGGACGAGGAAGACCACGAATGCGTTATCCCCGCAAACTATAGGCGAATAAATACGCTTCAACTTGGCGATGCCGGCGCGCCTTCATCCGGGGCCCGGTAAAACTCAACGAAGAACCGGACTGGGCCACTGGGTTCCACGCTGTGTAGTACCTCCGGAATGACCACTCCACCATTGTCGGACGACAATTCCACGTCGACGTTTAAGGAACCTACCCGATAGCGCAACCGTCCCTCTTCCACGACTATCTTCCCCCACACCCCGGTTTTTGTTGTGTGGTCTTTTCGCAAGCCGGCTGGGAGCGATTCTTCGGTAAAGACCGAGGTGCGCTTATAGGGAACAAAGTTGTCGGGCAGTTCAAAATTATCGCAACGGACGCAGTTGAGTGTCTGTCCGATCATGCTGTTGCGACCTTCCTCGGACGTAACCCATGGGCGGTTAATGAATGGAGGGTTATGCCGCACATGCTGGGGATGCCCGCAGCTGAGAATCGCGATCGGCTCGCCGCCGTTGTCCTGCCCAAACGATATAATCGGTCTTTCCATAGACTTGCCCCATCCGTTGTGTCTGTATTGATCGAATACCAAGGCCCTGTTGCGCCAGTGGAGACTGTTGATGTCTTCTAGACGGTCTCCACCGCAGTTAGCATATTCTGCGCCAATCGAAGGGAGAAACGTAGCTCTCCCCGATCCCAGGGCGTAAATCGCGGTAGCTGGTATCCGTCGCTACCGGCTCCCGCGGCCCCGTGTGCTGTCGAAACCGCCGCGTCAAAGCCTAAACGTTTCACCATTTCCGGATGCTGCGGGAGGTAGTCGCGCTGAGGCTTGCCGTTAGGGTAAGCAAAAAGCCGCACCGGACCGCGGATGATGCCTTCCAGCATTTCCTTGCCGTTTGCGATTTCCGCCCTGGCGAGGCTATCGTCCGTTCGCGCAAGGATGGGGTGATTCACGGTATGGCCCCCAATTTCCATCCCGGCGGCGTGTAGCGTCCTGATCTGGTCCGAGGTCATCATGAGATCATCCGGCGGAATAGCCGGGATAAGCGCGCACATTTCATCCACTTTCGCCTGCCTTGATTCCATAGGCAAATATTTCAGCTGGTCTATCAGGCTGATGATAGCTTGGCGCCGTTGCGGGATGGTCCCAATCTCAAACCGGCCCATACCAATTTCACTCAGATTCAGCAACTCTCCAGGCGCGAGACGCACAAGCTCTATGACCGTGTCGTTCCACATCCGTCCCCCATCGAGAAAACCTGCCGCTACAAAAAAAGTGGCGGATAGGCCGTGTCGTTGCAGAATTGGCAAGGCGACCTCGGCATTGTCCGCGTACCCATCGTCGAACGTAATGGATGCCGCGCGCGGTGGGAGTTTCCCGCGCTCAAGAGCTCGCACCGCGTCCGAGAGCGGAATGACATTGAAGCAGGCGGCAAGCTGCCTCAGCTGCGCATCGAAACGCTGGGCATCGCATTCGTCCGGGAACAACGGGTCCGGTTGAACCGCCACGCGGTGATAGATCAGTATCGACAGGCGGCCTTGAGGACCGCCACGGGACAGGAGATGCAATAGCGCACGGGTCAGCAACAAAGCCTCCGCACGCGTCGGCTCATGGGCTGGATGGCTCGTCCCCCGCGGAATCTATGCGGCGGTATGCACGGCGCCGGGGGCTGTCGGGGTTTCAACAGTCCCGGCCAATCCAACCGGACAGTCATGCCGCTAGCCCGAATCCCGTGCTACGGGCTGGGATTGGGGTGTGCCCAGCTGCCCGAACTGACGTGCGGACCCCGGCCCTTTATTATCGACAACCGCAGTAGCCTGTTTCTTCAGTTCCTTTTCAACCAGAACCCGGGTGATGACCATTGCCGCCATGAGGTAGTAAGGCACATCGAAATAGAGCAGGCTTAGAAAGGTTCCGCCAACAGCGAAACCGATCAGGCTAACCTGGATCATTTTCGCCAGCGCAAACGCCCAATGCAGTTCTTTTCGCTTGGCCGTGTTGCGAATAATCCACGACCCCGTCCTCCAGGTCAACCATCCCAGCAACAGGTAGAGCCCCAGGCCAACAAAACCATGTTCCCCCAGCGCTTGGAAGTAGACGCTGTGGGCAGCATGCATATCTTCCGGATTGGGAGCGTAGAGAAAAAACAAATCTTCGGTGATGATTTCAAATCCCCCACCTGTAAACGGGCGCTCTTTAGCCAGGTTGTAGGCCATCCACCACGCGTTGAACCGTCCCTGGACCGACTCATCCACCTCGTACGTGTTGATCGAATCCATTCTGGCCGACCATTCCTCTGGCATGAACGCAACCGCGGGCAGAATACCGACCATTGCGAGCAATGCAATGCGGAGCTTGTGCTGGCCCTTGAGCCAGAGGAATCCGCCCATCGCCATAATCGCCAATAGCGCCCCGCGAGAGTACGATCCCAGGGCGGCGACTGCACATAGCAATATGGCAACTGTTAGGGCGAATCGCACTCGTTTATCCGTGTAAACCATTTGCAGATAATGCAAAAGCGGAATGGTCATGATCAGCGCGAGCGCGATTTCATTGTTCCCTTCAATGAATGTGCTAGCCGGTCCCCAGACCAAATCCGTGCCCCCGGTAAGGACCGTGAAGAGGCCACCCTTGACACCATAGTATCCGAGCGACCCCACTATAACGAGGATTAAGAGATGGACCTGCTCCTTGGTTTTTACCAGCATGAGAGTCACGAAAGTCATCAGCATGATTTTCATGACTTTGTTCCACTGGATCAACGACTCTTCCGGCATCAGAGCCGTGGCCGTCGTCACATTCATCCACAGCACGAAAACGATAAGCGTCCAGGTCACTGGAGTAAGTGGCAGGTTTTTTGGATCCCTGGTTAAAAGAAGGCTGATTATCGTCACGCCACCGATGATGGCGGCAAACGGGAACGTGGCCGCGAACCCCCACCCCTGGGTGTGCGGGTTCATGACGCTGATCCACACCCACATCATCACCCCGAAGTAAGGCCTCTTGAAGATGCGAGGCAGCAAGGCGAAAACGATAATGGTAACGAGAATATCTCTCATGCTTCGCTTTAGCTTACAAGCTCCTTTAAACCGTGTAATCCATTAAGTGATGAAAGCGATGTGAGATCGACGGCATTCAAGAGGGACGCCCTAAACGAAGAATAGCGCCCGACCCTCCCGACCCTGATCCTGACCATGAGCCGGGCGATTATATTAGCCTTTGGCACACGCAACATCGCGATTTTTACCACAACCTCACGCCCTGCGGAACAAGTCAAGTGAGATCCCTCTATCCCCCATCACTTTCCCCGCTAAACACGTTGCGCTGCCGGAGGTAGTCGATGACCCGGTCCACGCAGTCCTCGATCGGCCACTCGCCCGTAGGAATCGACAATTCCGGATTGAGCGGAGCTTCGTAAGGCGAGGAAATGCCGGTAAACTCTTTTACTTCCCCAGCACGGGCACGTCGGTAAAGGCCCTTCACATCGCGCTGCTCACACACATCCAGGCTCGCGTCGCAGAAGATCTCGATAAAGTCGCCATGAGGAAAGATGCCACGGGCACGCTGACGGTCGGTGCGGAAGGGGGAGATGAACGCGGTCATCGCGATCACGCCCGATTCAACCAGCAACTTGGCGGCCTCCCCGATGCGGCGAATATTTTCCGATCTGTCCTGGACGGAAAAACCAAGATCGGAACAAAGACCCTGTCGGACATTGTCGCCATCCAGCACGAACGTACGGCAGTTCATGTGATAGAGCCTGTCTTCCACCGCGTGCGCCAAGGTTGACTTACCCGAACCTGAAAAACCGGTAAACCATAGCACCAGAGCGTGATGGGTGTTCAACCGCTCACGATGCGTACGAGTTATTGTCGCCCGATGCCAGACTGTATTGTTACTGCTATTCATATTACGCCGAAAGCCATACTTGCCTCGATGCACCTAACGGCCGGAAGATGCGATCTTTGATCCATCAATGATCAGCTCCTTAACATCACCATTGGAGATGGTTACACTCTTGGACTTCGCCAGGGGAGAAAATGGATAAGACTGCGTTAGGAGTAGAGGGGGAGAGCAAAAGTTTAGCATGAAGGGTGGAATCTTGAGTTTGTTCCGGGGATGAGGCCTCACCGAGACCGGGCAAAATGAATTATGGCAGCAGGACCGAATAGACACAATTGGACTAATGGCCAAGACGACGCGATGCAAACCGTACATCCTTTGACGAGCCGGCAGATTCTCCCACTGAAGATTACCCGGCTGCCTCAGCTGCGGAGACCTTTGGACCGGGGAATGAAGTTTAGCGCGGACTCTTTCGTGCCACTCCTGAATATAACGCCCACAGTAAGCGCTCTTGCGCTGAAGCGCGCCCTCGAACCCGTCTATCGCGGGGGGGCCTCTGCTGATCTACCAAGAATCGATAAAAATACGCGGAGCGTGCGTGAAAGAGAATAATGCACTGATCATCCTGGGGATGCACCGGAGTGGAACTTCGCTACTCGCAGGTCTGCTCAGCCAGGTAGACGTAAAAATGGGAAGAAGCCTGTATGCGCCGCAGAAAGGGGTCAACGAAAAAGGGTTTTGGGAACATGAAGATATTGTCGACACCCACGATGAGTTACTGCTACACCTGAATTCCCAATGGGACGACCTTCTGCCCTGGGACGAAACCTTGGGCGAAAAATGGTGGGAGACTGACATCGTCAAATCGTTCTCCAACCGGTTAATCCATCTGATCGAACGCGATTTCAAGAATGCACCTGTCTGGGCACTCAAAGATCCGCGCATGTGCCGTTTATTACCTGCATGGTTTCCGATTTTTGGAACCCTGCAAATCAAGGTCACCTACATCTGCATGAATCGGAACCCGTTCGAAGTCACGGGATCGCTACAGAAACGGGATCATTTCTCAAGGGAAAAAGCGCTGGTGCTGTGGCTGATTCATTCATTGGCGGCTGAGCGTTATTCACGCGGGCTGCCGAGAGTATTCATCGATTTCGACCAGGTTGTAACAGACCCCGTCGGGGTATTATCAAAGATAGAGCAGGAAGCCAATCTCGTTTTTCCGGTTCCGGTAGGTGAAGCAAAGGAAAAAATAGAGGAGTTCGTATCTCCCGGCCTTCGCCACCACAAAGCCGACAAGCTCGAACCCCCACAAGAAGGGTTGCCATTGATGGCCTATGAGCTGCACCGGATATTTCGCGAAGCGGCTGCCGGGCATGAGATTCACTACGCGGCCGTTGACCGCATCGCAGCAGATTTCGCCGCGTATCGGGAAAACTGGAGCGTGGAACTGGTGGAGCAGATCCGCTACCTCAATCAGGAGCGCGCCGATTACCGGCTCAAATTTTTCCGCATTTATAAATCGTGGAGCTGGTTGATGGTCAAACCAGCTTGGCTGATCGAAAAAATACTAAGGAAGTATTGAATACGCTTGCTTCTGATGGTGTTTCGGTCGGCGATTCGCGCCGTTCAAGCCTTTGCAATGCCCCGGTTACCACTTCGGCCTCCATCCCAGCAGCGCGGCGGGGATAAATGCAAGGCTTTTCCAGTTGAGGGGGTACATTGACCAGGCTTTCAAAAAAGCCCGGTTAGCCGTCTTCAGGTTGCCAGCCGAGAGGTTGTGAAGGCCGTATTCTGAATGGTAGCGGGCAATATTCTGGTTGAATTGGCGCTTGGCGACGCAGCGGCCGTCACGGCTGCAAAGCCCCCATTTCGCCGCGGCTTTCGCAAGCAGCTCGGTTCTGTAGTCTATGCTTCTGGGCACACGGTTTCCCTGGCGGGGGTGCTGGCGATAAAGGGTAAGTGGCCTTTTCAGCTTGATAAACGGGTATTCCTGAGAAATACGCAACCAGAGGTCCCAGTCTTCGCTGTAAGGGAGAGACTCATCGTACATCCCGCATTTGCCAAATACTTCCGCGCGGATCAAGGCAGCGCTGGTCAGTACCCAGCAATCGAGCAGAAGCTCGTGGTAGATCCAGCCGGAGAATCGCTCGTCAATGCCCTCGGAAAACGCGGCCTGATCAAAGCTGTTGTGATCGGGGAAGACTCCGTCTTCGCCAGGATGCCACCAGATGAACGAGCTGTAAACCAGACCGACGTCCGGGTGCCGTTGCATCTGTTCCAGCTGTAACGCAAGCTTATCGGGAAACCAGTAATCATCATGATCCATCAGACAGAGGTACTCACCCCTGGCCTCGCGTATGCCATAGTTTCGCGCCGCGCATACACCTGCGTTTTTCTGGCAGAGCAGCCGGACTGGCGCCCCATACGACAGAACGATGTCACGCGTCCGGTCGGTCGAGCCGTCATCGACGACAATGAGCTCCAGGTCGCCGAACGTCTGGTCGAGAACGCTGCCGATTGTCTCGGCAATATAAGCCTCGCAGTTATAGGATGGGATGATGACTGAGACGGTGGGTTTGGGTTCAGCCATGCTAAAAGGCTTCTTTTCTCTGAAAGGTGAAGGTAGAAATCACTATATACTCAACACTGAATTAGTCACAAGTCAACGCTATAATCGCGTTTCCCCCCGTTCCCCGCGATGCCCCGCGGCTAAGCAACGGGACGGAAAAGCCGTAATCCCTACCTCTACCAACAAAATGAAGAACATTGGCCGTGGCCAGTTTTAGAGTATCGCTCGCTTATTCCTACCTGAACAAATACCTGACGCTCGTCATACACTTCGTAACGACCATCATACTGGCCCGCCTGCTCACTCCAGAGGACATCGGCATTTACACGGTCGCATCCGTATTCGTCGGGCTAGGCCACCTTCTCAGGGAATTCGGGATCAACAACTACATTGTCCAGGAGAAGGATTTAACAACGGACAGAATCCGGGCTGCCTTTACCCTCAATCTGCTGTTCGGCTGGAGTATCGCGCTGATTCTTTATTTTACTCGAACTCCGATCGGGAATTTTTACGAGAGCGAGGCAGTGCGCGAGGTAATCGGCTTGTTGTGCATCAACTTCCTGCTGGTGCCCGTGGGTGCGATCACCTTCGCCTATCTCCGGCGCGAAATGCGCTTTCAACATACTATGATCATCCAGGTCGCCAGCGCGATTGCGTCCGCGGCAACGGGCATCACTGCCGCTCTGGCGGGCGAAGGATATCGCAGTCTGGTATGGAGCGCGATTGCCGGCACGCTGACCAGCGTGATCTTTACGCTCCTGTTCCGCCCGAAGGGCGTACTGCTGCTCCCCGGCCTGCGCGAGATTCCTCACGTTTTCGCCTTTTGCCGCTACGCCGGGTCGAGCGAAATCATCATTCACGCAGGCCAGACCGCGCCCGACTGGATATTGGGAAAAGTGCTGGATATGGGCGCTGTGGGGCTCTACAGCCGGGCGGTGGGAACGATCAACATCTTCGGCAAGGCCTTCACGGAAGGCCTGTGGGGGGTTATCCTGCCGCATTTTTCCAAACAGCACCGCGACGGGAAGATAGACAGCGACCAATATCTTTTCCTCGTGTCGTGCATCACCGCGGTGGCATGGCCTTTCTTTGCCACACTCGCTGTCCTGGCCGAGCCGGTGATACATATACTGTTCGGCATAAAGTGGCTGGAGTCGGTGCCCGTCCTGCGTATTCTCTGTGCGTATGCCATCCTGACCTATACCACCATGTTGGTGGACCAGATGCTGATTTCCTCCGGAAAGATCCGCACGTCTTTTCGAATTATGGCAAGTATCCAGATGCTTACTGTTGTCGCAGTGTTGTTTGCTGCACGGCACGGCCTGATCTGGGTGGCAGCGGCTGTGGCTACCGTCGGTGTTGTTCAAGTATGTATTTATCAAATCGTTGGGCAACGGCTCCTGCAAATCCCATTTGCGTCATTTACCCGAATCTACCGCAAGAATATTCTCGTGACGGTGCTGACCGTGGCGCCACCTCTTGTGGTCGTTATGACCTGGGGTAACACGGCACTCGCTTTCATCCCAAACTTTATTGCATTGGTTCTGGTTACCGGGCTGATGTGGGTGGGAGCGGTCTGGAGGCTAAAAACGCCGCTACGCGACGAACTTTCGCTGGTGCTAAAGCAGGTAAAGACATGGCGCCGCGCGCGCGCGACCGGGGGACCAACTCAATGACGGCAACGAGAATCTTTCCGTGGGTCAACAACGCACCAGTCTTTACTCCGCAATAGCGGATCCTATTGATTATTAAGTCTTTATCACGTCACCAAATATCAAGCGTCTCTCCGCGTCGTTTAACTAACCGCATTACTTAACGCCAGTCCTCCTGATCATTCCGCCTTCGGGGAAATAACCGGGGACGTCCGTTTCTCCTCACGGCAATACTCGTCTTTGACAACTTCAAGGTAAGACATTCCGAATTTCAGGTCGGGTTCAAGATAGTTTCCCTCTGCCCATTCGTTCCACGCCTTGATGAAAATAAGCCTGTGCTCGAGCGGAATACCCTCGGTGACCTGCAGCGCTTTTTTCGCCTGGATGCGAAACAGCTCAGGAGTAGCCTCATCCAGCACCAAAGCGTTTTTTCCGCTTCTCGGGCTATTGTCCCAATTCGGCACAAGGCAGGGATAGTTTTTTATGCCGGGCTCCACTTCGCGAATGAAGTCCTGCACCACGTCCCCATACTTGAATATGGCTGGCCTGCCCTTTGCATTCCGGTAGAACAATTTCAGTTTCTTCACGGGCTGACGCCAGCTATACCAAGAATCTTCGATGGAAGGCAGATACGGGCTTACCGAAGCATCCAGGTTATGCTTCTGAGGATAGGCCGGGTCCTTGCCCACGCCGATGAGGTGCAATCCCTTCAACCCTTCCTTCAACGCCATTTCGCGCCAATAGTCCGCCACACGCTCCAAATCCGGTATTTCCTTGGGGTTGTATAGCAGGAAAACCGGCTTTCCATCCAACGTCAGGTAACGACTATCAGTAAACGCCGGCAACAGCGAGTAAAAATGTGCCTGATGGTCGCCCATTCCCGGGTACGTCTGCTCGATTAATACTTTGTTGGGACTGCCGTGCCATATGCCAGTCCAGGTCTGGTTTGCCCAGCACAGGCAGAAAGGAAAATCGGGTTGCCGGGATTTCAATACTTCATTGAACGGGCGTTCCAGAATCCTCCGACCCGCAAACCAGTAGTGATAGTAGCAAAACGCTTCAACTCCATACTTCCGAGCCATATCTGCCTGAGCCACCCGTGTTTCGGGCACGCGCAAATCGTAGAATCCCAAATCCGCCGGAACGTGAGGCTGATAATGGCCGGGGAACATTGGCGTGGCTTTTGCCACATTGGTCCACTCGGTGAAGCCCTTTCCCCACCATAAATCATTTTCAGGAATAGGGTGAAACTGAGGCAAATAAAACGCGATTAATCGCGCCAACCTGCGTTCCGAATCGTTATTGTCGTTTGTTTGCATGTTGAAATCTCTATGTCTCTATAGATCACCGATAGGGGCTATACCGACCGTTATAGGAACGCGTATTAAGAGAGTTGATAGACTACACGAGCATGAACCAGCTATTGGTTGTCTTGAACGCACGGAACAGGCGGCTGCCGCCAGATCCGAGATGCTAAGGTTCGCGGAATTTTACATTGCGTCGTCATATTAGCGGTGACCCAGCCTCAACGCAATGGAGCAACTTCGCGGTTCCGAGAAGGGAAATGGACGTGGAAGGCCGCCGACACGGGTCATCTCGGGACGTAATAAGTCAATCCGGCCCGTTATCTTCTCCAAGCAGTCACAAGCCGGCAATGACTCTGATACGTTCGAGAACTCTGCTAAACTGTTGCCGCTGGCACGGGTCTTAAAAATAGCTCGTCAGCCTTTTACCACGTACTACAAAAATAAAGCGACCGGAACCGTGCCGTATTGCATTAACGGCTCAAATTCCCCTCTCTTTATCGGATGTTTACCTGAGCGTCCAAATGCCTGGTTGGGACGATATTATAATTTAGGGCTATGCCTTCAGTAACTATATTGCTTTCCGTTATCTGACTAGGCTTAGACTTAAGATCAGGAAACTATAAGGACGCACCCTCATCTCCGTGGCTGCTGCGAGCCAGAACCATCCGCCTAGCAGCACCTGAACCTCACCAGTTATGAAAATCGTCGCGATACTAGCGAGTTACAACGAACAGCGATTTATCCGCGCCTGCCTTGAGCATTATTTTCACCAAGGTATAGATGTCTATCTACTGGACAACGACTCCACCGATGACACACTCGCCATCGCGCGAGAATACCTTGACCGCAATGTGATCGGGATCGAGCGCATCCCTCGGCATGGGATGTATCAGTGGCAGAAGATACTGATGCGCAAAGAGCAACTCGCCGACGAGATAGAAGCCGACTGGCTGATGCATGCCGACCCGGATGAGATCAGAATTGCACCAAACTCGACGCAGACCCTGGCTGAAGCGCTTCAGGAAGTGGACCAGAAGGGCTACAACGCCGTCAACTTCATGGAGTACACATTTTTACCGGTGCGTGAGTTTCCAGAGCACGATAACGCCGAATTCCAGAAAACGATGCGTTGGTATTACCCTTTTGCCCAACGCCACCCTCACCGGTTGAACGCCTGGAAAAAACAGCCGCGCCGCTGGCCAGGCGCGAGGAAATTTTTGAGCGAGCTGGTGCACAACCGCCGCTGGGGCGTTCCATCCGTAAACTTGCGCGATACCGGCGGACATGTGATTCAATTCGAGGGGATCAAGCCTTATCCGGTAGATTTCAAGCTCAAACATTACATCGTGCTGAGCCTTGAACACGCGATACAGAAATATGTGAAGAAAGCTTTTGACCCGAAGGAAATAGCAGGATCTCACGGCTGGCGCGCCACAGCCAAGGAACACGAGTTTCTTCTGCCATCCGAATCCCAGATGCGTTTTTACAAGTCGGATGACGAGCTGGATGCAAGTAATCCGCTGGTTGAGCATTTGCTTGTACAGCAGAATTGAGCGCAACACTTCGGGCGAACCGTTTACATCATGAAGCGTAATGCCGTGCTGTTCAGCAGCCACCTTATGGGGGAGACGGTACTCGCCCGGCTGCGGAAGCTGCGCGCCGAGGTGCCGGAAGGTCACGACGTCTTCTTCTATTACGACGAAACCCGGTTGAACGACGCGGAAGCGTCCCGCCTCGCCGGACCGGCGCTGGGGCATGGCAGCCGCGATTGGCCCCGGTACAAGCGCCCTTGTCGTTATTTTCCCGACAAAATACCCGGCAACGAGGATGGGATGCTTCTCAGCGCTTTCCATCGCCTGCCGGGCTACGACAACTACTGGTACCTGGAATACGACGTCGTGTACTCGGGCGATTGGAGAAATTTCTTTCAAAAATTCTCGGGCAATACAGCTGATATGCTCAGCACCAGTATCGCACGCCATGACCGGATCCCGGATTGGCCGCTGTGGAAATCGCTAGAGCTGCCGGACGGGCTCGTGCTGCCCGAGCAGCAATGGCTACGCTCTTTCAATCCGGTCGTGCGCCTCTCCCGCGCCGCCCTGGAGACCTTATCACATGAGTACCGGGAGCACGGATGGGCCGGGCATTCGGAGTGCGTTGTTCCTACGGTGCTGGCGTATCGAGGACTACGGATAGAAGACATCGGCGGGGACGGTGAGTTTGTGCCGCCCGGCAGGGAAAACTGCTATTACCGCAACAACTGGCTGGACAAATCGCTAACTCCAGGAACGTTTGTCTTTCGTCCCCCCATGTCCGAGCCCGGACCCGAGCCAGATATGCTATGGCACCCAGTGAAAGACACGGACCATCGCACCTGGGATCGTGTCGTGGAACCCCCGTCTTCGTTGCCAGTTCGGCTGCAAGGCATACTCAGGCGCTGGCGGGGTCGCTCGTGAGGAAGCAATGCAGTGGAGAAGGGCGCGGCGGGTTGTTGTTTTCTCCAACTTAACTCTGCTGATTGCAAGAAATAAATCGCCGACCTGCTCAATCAAGTAGATCGAGCAAATACGGTCGAGCTAAGAAGGGCTCGCCACGAGGGCAAAACGTTCGTAGCGTGCATCTTCAAAAGCATTCCCAGACAGCAGGTTCATCACGCCGAATTTCCAGGGAAACGCAGCGGGCTTAATGCCCTCTATACGTTCAATCCGATAGCCACTCTCGGTAAAAAGCCGTTGCATGCTTTTCTTGGTAAAGAAACGCAAATGGGTCTTGTCCAGAACTCCATATGGCGCGTATTCAAAATCGGCTTCCTGCAATAATTGTTTTATTACGTGGAAGTACCGGAGATTCGGAATGGAAGCGACGACCGTTGCTCCCGGTGCCAATTTAGCTCTGAGCTGGCCTAGCACCGTCCATGGATCAGCCAGATGTTCAAGCGAATCATTGAAAACGGCGCAATCGAAATATCCCTCAGGCAGGCAGGTGAGCGAATCTTCCACGGTTGTATTAATGACTCTTGCGAGCCGCTCCTGTGCGACCCTGGCTGCATCTTCGAAGGGTTCTACGCCCCAGATCTCCAAGTCACTGTTGTCCCTTAGCAAATTCATGCCGAACTTGCCCCGCGCGCACCCTACGTCGAGGAGGCGTTTAATCGATGTGGGGACATAATCGGCCATTTCGTCACGTCCTTCTTCGTAATAGAACGTTGATGGGGTCGAAGGTGTGTTTTGCTCATCACTCATTTAATACCTCAGCATGATTGTTCCACCTGCCAAAGGCTGAACTCGTAAGGAGCCTATCACTCTCCCAGTTCCAACCTCCGAAAATTATTAAGAAACTTGCGGGTCATCCTGCGACTACAACCGACCGCCCAACAAGAACCCCTCGTGGGTCCTATGCGTCTGGAAATATTACTGGTTTACGAGCAAGGCTTCCATTTATTTAACGGAGAACATCTGCGCGCTCACGGGAATCTCATGCTAGCTTCCGACACGCTATTTTCCAACAGGCGCCACCTTGCTTACAACATAGCGAAATTTGCCCGATTTTTCGGAGGGGATGTCCTTCACCTCTTCGACACGGATTTCCACTTCCTGTCCCAGTCTTGCCTTGAAACCCTGCACAATTTTGCCGACCAACTCCCCGTCGAGTCCCACGTCTGAAACAACCGACACGCATGTCAGGTCTACGCTTTCCTGCATGATTTTGAAATTTTTGATCTGGGGCAGATCGCGCAGGATATATATCAGGGCCAGGCCATGCATGACGGTTCCATTTTTTGCCACCAGGAAATCGGTGCTGCGGCCCTGGATTTCCCTGAGCAGGGGGAGTCCTCTTCCGCAACTGCAGGTTTTGTTATCCAGCACGCCAACATCGCCGGTGCGGTAGCGAATGAAGGGGAAAGCTGCGGTTGCCAGATGGGTAATGACAATTTCGCCGGCCTCGCCGCCCGGTAACGGTACGCCCTGCTGATCGACGATCTCGACGACGATATCCTCGGCGGTGATGTGCATCCCCCCTTGAGGACACTCGTGGGCAATGAAGCCTGCATCCCGGCCGCCATAGCCGTTTGCCACTCTGCATCCGAAGGTTTTGCTGATCTGCTGGCGCTGCTCATCGTAGAGCCGCTCGGAGGTGACAAAGGCAACTCGAATGCCGAGGTCATCCATTCGCCGTCTCCGCGCCTCGGCATGCCGGGCAATATGGGATAGTGCCGACGGGTAACCAAAGAGCATCTTCGGGCGCACTGTGCTTATCTCATCCAGGAATTGGTCGAGCTTTTTTTCCGACATCTCGAAAGCGGGCAACAACCGCGTCCTGAGCATACGGTCGCGAAGAGCACGCAAGCCATCCTGCGCGCCAAGCTCGATGGGCGAGCCCCAGATCACGACCTCAGGGTCGCCAATATCCACGTTCCACCACCGGGTCGCCCGCCACTTGGCGGCGACATCATGGCTGACCCGCTCCTTGCCGATATAAAATACCAGTGGTTCGCCGCTTGATCCGCCCGTATTGAAGCGCGCAAGGTCGGTAGCGTTTTCCGCCTTGAGCGCATCGCTATTGGCGCGAATTGCGGATTTGTCGAGCAGGGGTAGCCTTGCGAGGTCCGCCAGCGAGGCCACCTCCTCAACCTTGAAGCCAATATTGGCGAAGAGATTGCGGTAATAGGGTACGCGCGCCTCGGCCGACGCGAGCAGCCGCCGCAATCTCGACAGGCGCAACTGCTCCAGCCGACTTTCGTCCCACCACTGCGAGGTCTCCATTTCCTTGCGGATCGCAACAGTGTCGTGCTTTTTGATGAGTTCATGCAGCGGAAAGAAAACGCCGGATACGAGGGTCGTATAAAAATCCGTTTTTAACGAACCGGAACTCATTGGACATCCGCCATGGAACGACTGGTCTTGGCCAGGAGCTGTTCGTAGACATGCAACAACCGCGCACGCACATTCGGCCATGCATACTGCCGTACCGAGTCTATGCCTGCCTGCCGTATTTCTTCAGCCCTGACTGGGTCGTTCAGCAGCAACAGAACCGCCTCGGCCATGGCTTCCGGGTTTTTCGGCGGCACGAGCAAAGCCGTTTTCTCGTGCTCGACAAGATAGGGCACGCCGCCAACATTCGTCGTTACTACCGGCACGCCACTGGCGAGCGCTTCCAGTACTGAAATCGGCATGTTATCGGCCAGGCTCGGGTTGAGCATCAGATCCGCGCTGCGGTAGAGCGCGGCCATGCGCTCATTGTCCACCCGGCCGGAAAATACCACCGCATCCGCTACCCCCAGCCCTGCCGCGAGTTTTTCCAGAGCGGACCGCTCCGGTCCCGTACCGGCCAGGGTCAGCCGCGCCGCGGGGTAGGCGTGGCGAACGATGCTGAACGCCCGTAAGGCGGTGGCGTTGTCGTAGATAAGTTCCAGGTTGCGGGTAACGATAAGGTGCGGGGATTCCCTCGGTCCCAGGGCATAAGGCCGCGCTTCAGCCTGAAAACGGCTGAGATCGATAATGTTGGGCACGATGCGCGTCGGAAAGCCGCGCTTTGCGAAGACGGCATCGAGAAAGCCGGATGGGACGATGATGGCGTCGGCACGACTCAAGCTGGGCCTTACTGACGAAAAATCTCTGTCGAAGAACACATCCGCCTCGCCGCCGCGGTAATTGACGATCACTGGTATGCCTCTCAGCTTCGCGATCCAGATGGCTGGCGCAGCAAAGAGATGCCAGGACCAGCCGGAATTGGCCATTATATGAAACAGCTGAACCCGCCCAGCGGATGCCCACAGATGAGCAATATAAGGCACGAGCCGAAACACTGCTCTCACCCCCTTTAGCCGGGCGACCCAGCCCGGACGGTAAGGTCGGTTCACCTGGATGAGATCCACCTTGAAGCCTTCCTCGCGCAGCAGGTTCGACAACTGCAGCGTCTGGTTCGCCATGCCGCCGGAAGGCGGGGGCAGTGGACCGACCAAGCCAATGCGCGCACCGGGTACGCTCATTCCTGCGTATCCCTGTGAAGCGCCGCGCGGTAGACACCTTGGTAGCGCGCAACGCTGCCTCCCCAGGTGCGCTGCGTTTCAACGAAGCTTCTGGCCGCGCCGCGTAGGGCTGGCCAAACATCAGGTTGCGCCAGCAGCTGAAGCACTTTGAACGATAGGGCGTCGGCATCGTCCGCCTTGAAAAGGATGCCCGTCTTGTTGTCCTGAATCAATTCCTGATGACCGCCGACATCCGATGCAACAATCAGCCGCCCCTGCGCCATTGCTTCCAGCGGCTTGAGCGGCGTGACGAGATCGGTGAGCCGCATCCGCAGGCGCGGATAAACGAGCACATCGATCAAATTGTAGTATCGCTGTACCTGGTCATGGGGAACGCGTCCTACGAAGATAACTTTGTCCTCCACGTTCAGTTGCGACGCAAGGGCCTTTAACCCGCGCTCCTCCGGTCCGCCGCCGACAAGGAGAACACGGACGTCGGCGTTGCCCGACAGCATGCTCGGCAAGGCCTGGAGCAGCAGGCTCAAGCCCTCGTAAGCATAAAAAGAGCCGATAAAACCGAGCACCGCCTTGCCTTCAAGGCCGAGGTCCTGCGCGAGTTGCGTATCGGCAGGATTGCCGACGCTGAAATTCTCGATATTCACGGCATTGGGAATGACCGTAACCTTCTCCGCCGCAATGCCGCGCGCAACGATGTCTCCCCGCAGCCCTTGGCAAATAGTGGTAATCGCGTCGACCTGGGTCAGCGCATAAGTCTCGAGACCGCGGGTAAGGCGGTAGCGAGGGCCCCATTCGCGGCTGGTACCGTGATCTACCGCCGCATCTTCCCAGAACGCCCGGACTTCATACACTACCGGGATGCTCATTAGGCGGCCCACACGCAATGCAGGTATTGCATTCAGTACCGGAGAATGGGCGTGAAGGATATCGGGCTTGACGATCTTCACCGCTTCAATCAACCGGTGCGTCAGCCCATCCATCACGGCAAGCTGGTTCAGAACCGGGAGACGTGACCGCAGGCCGGTCGCTGCTGGAGTGCGATAGAAATGCCAACCATCCACAACCTCTTCCGCCGCGTTGCAATTTTTCTGCTTGGAACTGGTGAGGTGAAAGGTCTCCCATCCCAGGGCGCGCTGCTCCTTCAAAATGGAAAGCGTGCGGAAAGTGTAGCCGCTGTGTAACGGAATGGAATGGTCCAGAATGTGAAGGATACGCATGGATACTTCCACAAAGTATGGGCAACGAATCGAGGCTCAAAAGATGAACATCGAAACCCACTTAACGGTCTTAACGGTTCGGCCACCGCAATCTTATGCTCTGCAGCTTGGCGCTTCGCATGGTCAACGGCATTGCGACCGCGATAATCGTGCACTTTTTTAACTGGCTGGCACTCGACGGGTTGAAGAGGACCGTGTTCCGGTTCCACTCGATTTCACATCCTTTGCCCCGGCCCCCGCTTTTCAACCAGATGTGTTGAATGAACCTGCCGCGTTCTCCCTTGATCCAGTCAGCGAAAGCTCTTTGTCACCGTTGGGCAGCGAAATCAGGCAGCCTGAAGCTGTTGCGCGCGTATAGCGTCGCCACCGGCCGCCGTATCAACCCTTGGACTCGGGAGCATGCTTGAACGTCCAGTAAGAGTTCAGGAAATAGTTGATGAGCATTGCCGGGGCTATCCCAATGAGCTGATGAACCGTCGGCGCGGTTTCCGGGAAGAGCACCGACAGGATTACAAAAGTAGTGTAGCTCACACCCAGGGACACGAGCGATACGGCATTGAACTTCAGACCTTTTATCCTCACGCGCTCGTAAGATTTGCGCGTACGGAACGTCCAGTAATTGTTGAGGAGGAAATTGGTAATGATCGATACCTCGATCGAGATGGGCGAGGCAATGTATTTGTTAACGTTCGCTTGAAGGAGCAAGGTAAATATGCCGAGATTGACAATGACCCCCGACAGCCCTACGACGGCGAACTTGATGAATGTCTTCGAACTTTGGAGACGTATCGACCAAGCATTGACGATAAACTCGATTATGTCCGAAATGCCCAGCTTGGATTCTCCCGCGGTGCGGTCAATAAAATCCACGGGGACTTCCTCGATTTTTGCCCCCAGCGAGACGGCCTCATGAAGCAGCGCCACCTGGAAAGCATAACCTTGCACGCCGAGTTCATCTAATTCAACTTTTCTTAACAAAGAGGTTTTGATCGCCCTGAACCCGGCCGTGCAATCATGAATCCTATACAGCCCTGCAATGTAGCGTCCGACCATATTGCCGCCGAGGGAATTCAAGCGACGCATGAGTCCCCATTCCTTAGGAATCGACCCGCCCTTTACGTAGCGACTGCCAATTACGAAATCCGCTCCCTGATCGATGGCGGCCATTAACCGGGGAACATCCTCAGGCTTGTGAGAGAAATCGGCGTCCATCTCGAACACGACGTCCGCATGGAGCTGATCCATTGCGTGAACCATGCCGCGAATGTAAGCCGCACCCAGTCCGGCCTTCTGTCCCAACAGAAGATGGACGTTTGGATAGGTTGCCTGCTTCATCCGCACGAGATCCGCCGTGCCGTCGGGTGAGCTGTCGTCAACTATGAGAATGTGCAACTCATTACCGGGCCCTAGTGACTGGTCCTGAAGCGCGTCGATCATCCTGCCGATGTTGTCCCGCTCGTTATATGTCGGCAAAATAATTACTGCCTTCGAGGTCGCCATGTGGGTCTGCACCATATACTTAGTCTTTAGTACGTTGCTCTGTATTTTTAAGGCGACGGCGATGGCGGCTTACTGAAGGGGTTCTGTTCTCATGTTTCGGGCGTGCGGAGTAGTTAGCGGGCGCGAGCTTACCGGGACGCAGGCCGCTCATTTGCTTCGCACCTCGACCAGGGCATCAGGATGGGACCAACTTACGGTGCCGGCCCTAATAAATAACACGCTTGACTGACGGTGTTCGATCGGGAGAGTAGCCTAGCAGCATGAGTGCGCTAATATAGCATAACACCCTGTTCCAGTCGTCTCGCCATGGCAGAGCGCCTCGCTGCCTGAGCATCGCATGAGCTCGATAAACCGACACGCGGCTTCAGACTTCCACTCAATACTTATTACTTATCGTCGAGAACTGCAATAGCTTGAGGCAATCGCGTCCGTAGGGCTTCGCGGGAGCTGAAGGATTTGGCCCGCCACAGCCGTTGCGCAGGAGCTGATGCCTCAGACTCCCGGCCCCTTAGTGAAAAGAACTGCGAGGGATGAAAGCGGGCGTTTGTGCCGAACGAAGCCGGTGGCAGTAATAACCCGTTTAGGCCGGCCGGACTGACAATTTGACCCGTCCAGTCCGGTTACGACTCCCGGCACGCGAGACGAGGCGTTGAGCGATTCTAAAAAAGTGGAGTCGTAAAAATTACTAAGGGGCGGAGAAAACCGAGCCCTGATTCTCTCCGCTTCCAGCCGCAGGTTCCCCTCGCCCAGCCGCTAATGCCATTAAGACAACCTTACTCCGCGCCGACGAGCGATCCATCCCATCACAGCGAGACCGGCGAGGAACATGGCATATGTTTCTGGTTCAGGTATAGGTAGCGGTGCCGCTGACGCGCCTATGGGCTTGTACAGCCAGACACCGGTGTCCCATGCTGATCCACTCGGGGTCCGGGAAAACTCGTCCAGAGCAACAAACGCACCGAGGGTACTATCATACTGCCACTTGCCGAGAACGCCGGTAATAAAGCTGCCATGGGGGTGAGCTGAGGTCGAGCTGGCGATTTCCGAAACAGTCCAGGTAGTGTTGGAGCCTATATCGCCATTCGCGTCGGTGCGAACGTATGCCGACCACACCGAACCGCTGGGATTGCCATCCCAAAGAACGATCCTGTCATTGTTCGAGTCATACGCGATGCCGTACCACGAGTGGATTTGAAAGTCGCTACCGTCCTTGTTGACCAGGTTGATCCCGATATCCTGGTTTGCCCATGGATTGCTCGGGTTTGCCTTGTCCAGGTCCCAGATTGTCAGATCGGAGGTATAGGGACCGGTGATAGAGGCTGTTTTGATGTAAAGGTTATGATCAGTATCAATAGTGGCGGCGCCCTGGTATCCCGCCGTGTTGCGCGCTACCCCGATCTGCTCCCACGTATCTTTTCCACCATTTCTTACGTCCCCCAGGGTATAGCGGTAAAGCGACGCAAACCCCGATGCATTCGCGTCGGCGGTAAGGTAGACCACGTCCTTGCCATTCTCGGTGCGATAGGCTGTAGTTCCGTTGATATAACCGGGCGCTTCGGTACCTGTCCACTGTCCGCGGCGATCAATCCACATGTCGCCATTCTGCGGTGGAGTGCTAGTATCCCAGCCAGAATCGAGCGTGCCTCCGACCTTGTTCGGGTCTGCCTTGGTCGGGTCCCACAAATACGGTCCCGCGCGTCTTATCTCACCCCCATCCGTCGTCCGGAAAACACTGCCCGTGCCGCTGGCCGCCCCGCCAAACGTCAGGAACATGTCGTTGACGGGGAGATAAATATTGTTGTCGTAGGTGTGGGCCGATTGTGGCGCGGTGCCACCAACGACCATACCTTGACTATCTGTCCGGCTTGGCAGGGAGCCGCGCCCCCACTCACCCGTGGCGCCATCCCACACATACATTTCATTCCCGGTGTAATTTGCATGACCGCCGCCCCAGAGCATCAAGTCGCCGCGACTCGAATCCCAGGCGAAAGAACTCCAGGCGCGAATAATAGCTCCGGGCCAGCCGTATTGGCCCGGCACCGCATCAGTGCCGGTCGGCCACGCATCCCAAAAAAAATTCGTGCTCGCCTTGACCCACCCGCCTTCGGGCGTCGCCGCCAGCAACGAAGACAAGCGCTCGAAGGAATTTGCGTGTGCTTGCGTCACCAAGCCAGGAAAGGAGCCTATCATTAGAAAGGAAGCGAGCGCAAAATGCGATATGCGCATTTTTCTCTTGTTAAAAACAGGGTTTAAATTCTCATTCACGACGCTAAAATTAATTTTTTTCATGCTTTTTCCGTAACAAGTCTGGTTGTTATTCTTAAAACCTTGACATAGCCCTTCCATCACACCACCACGTTCCCGACCGCTCCAGCAACGTTGCGACGCTCGAGGTCGTGATAGCGGTTTACTCGTTGGGCGAGCCCCCTGCGGCACGCCTTTCAAGAAAACGGATGAACTATAAGTGGAGCGTACAGGGAAACACCTTTAAAAGTAAATATCGTCCCCTTGCTCCTCCTGTGATCATCTTACCGGCTTTTTGTACCTTTCCCATTGGACCGAGGTACACCCGCGAAATCAATCGCTTCTCCTGGCGCTGCAAGCTACTTGAAACTCATCCTACTGAACACTTATAGTAAGATGCCGTGTTTTTATGAGACCCAGCGCGACACGCGATGCTCAACCGGCTGTGGCGGCAGGAGGATGGATCCGGGAGAAGAGCCCGTGATTCAACCATTGCGCAACAACAGTTGGGCAAGTCCACCGGTTCGGATTAAACTATCCGCCCCGCCAGGCACCTCATCAAATCGGGCGCTGGTCAACACGGTTCATGAAAGCAATGGCCTCCATAACGCAACGAAAAAATGAGTTATATGAAATGCTGCGCCAGTGGGGCTGGTTCAATGTCAGCCTTTTCATACTCAACAAATTTTTCGTCACAGTGTCGAATGGTGGACTGCGGTTATATAGATATCACCTAATCGCGCAGCCCATTAGCCGAACACCCTTACTCCCGCCGCGCAGAGGCCGAAACATCGACGTCAGGTTGATCCACGAAAAGGACGAGATTGTCCGGCAATTTCCCCGGCCTGCTGCAGCGATTCAGGCGCGGTTTGCGCAAGGAGCAAAGTGTCTTGTCGCCTTTAAAGAAGAGCAATTTGTCGGCTTCCTGTGGCTGCTGCTGGGTAGTTATCAGGAGGATGAAGTACGCGCTCGCTATATTCCGCTTCCTGAAAAACGCGCAGCCTGGGATTTCGACGTTTATGTGGAACCAAATTTCCGTTTGGGGTTCACTTTTCCCCGCCTATGGGATGCGGCAAACGGATTCCTGATGGAACACGATGTTTTATGGACCTGTAGCCGGATATCTGCATTCAACGTGGGTTCGCTTGGAGCCCATGCGCGGCTCGGCACCACAGCGCTCGGCAGCGCCATCTTCTTCTGCGCGGGGCCATGGCAAATAACGCTCGCCTCTGTGGCTCCTTATTTTCATCTATCCACGCATTCCGGTTCATTTCCGGAGTTTCGGCTGAATACGCAGGGCTTGGGAGATATTTCCCGGGCTGAGAAAGACAAAACAACCATGGAGTGATCATGCAGCATCTTCAAGAGGTAACAAACATACTCGCCGACGTGCTAAGCCTCGGTGACCGGAAGAATTCGCTTAAGGCGGACTCTGTTTTGTTGGGAAATATTCCAGAGCTGGATTCGATGGCCGTGGTAAACGTAATTACCGCGTTGGAAGACCACTTCGGCATCACGGTCGACGATGACGAAATCAGCGCGCAAACTTTTGAAACAGTAGGCACTCTGACCGGTTTTGTTGAGCAGAAATTAGCTGAATGAAGAAAATGGGCCCGCGGAGTGCGCCAGCTGAGCCCTTCTTTTTGCAGGCCGACTGCGGGAGGCGTTTCTGCCTCTACCATGCACCTCAAGCGGAAAAGGAATGTCGGGGAGCGTTCCTCTATGTTCATCCCTTCGGAGAGGAGATGAACAAGTCCCGGCGAATGGCTGCGTTGCAGGCAAGAGCCTTCGCGGCGATGGGATTCGGGGTGCTGCAGATAGACCTTTTCGGCTGCGGGGATAGCAGCGGCGACTTTTCGGACGCGCGCTGGGATATCTGGAAGCAGGACCTGACGATTGCCAGGGCATGGCTCGCTGAACGTGTCGCGGCGCCTATCAGTCTGTGGGGGCTGCGCCTCGGCGCGTTGCTCGCGCTCGATTTCGCCAGGGGCACCTCCACAAAAATTGCACAGATTCTTCTATGGCAACCCGTCCTCAGCGGCGATTCGTTCTTGACCCAGTTTCTGCGGTTGCGGTTGGCTAATGAAATGCTGAGCAGTAATCAAAGTAACACTGGCGGCACAAGCGCCTTGCGCAACCGGCTGAAAGCAGGAGAGCCACTAGAAGTAGCGGGTTATGAACTCGCACCCGACCTTGCGATTGCAATTGACGGCCTTAAAGCTGCCGATCTGGCTGTGAAGAACAGCCCGGTCCACTGGTTCGAGATCGTGGCCGAGCTCGGACGTCCCATGACCCCGGCCGGAGCAAAAGTGGTAAACGCCTGGAAAGAAAGTGAAGTTGAACTGTTCCTTCACCTCGTGCCGTGCTTGCCGTTTTGGGCGACACAGGAGATCGTCGAATGTCCTGAGCTTGTTTCAGCCACCGCAAATGCCGTTGCGTGCTGATAACAACGTGGAGGAACGCCCTCTGGTCATTGAGTGTAATGGCGCTTGGCTGTATGGAATCCTCAGCGCACCTGAGCAAACGTGTTCCAGGGGCGTATTGGTGGTTGTAGGCGGCCCGCAATATCGAGTTGGAAGCCACCGGCAGTTCACGCTGCTAGCGCGCGACCTCGCAGCGCACGGCATCCCTGTTTTTCGCTTTGATTGCCGAGGAATGGGCGATAGCGAGGGCGATCCGCGGGATTTCGAACGCGTGGAAGATGATCTGCGCTGCGCCATCGACCGGTTTTTGCAGGAGGTACCCGGCATTGATGAGCTGGTCATCTGGGGCTTGTGCGACGCCGCTTCGGCTGCACTTTTCTACGCACATCGTGACCCGCGGGTCACGGGTCTGGTATTGTTGAATCCGTGGGTGAGAACTGAACAAGGCGAGGCTAAGGCCTATCTGAAACACTACTACGTTACCCGCCTCTTTACTCGAGGATTTTGGGGTAAGGTGTTGAGCGGCAGGTTCGATTACTCCAAGGCCATACGCTCTTTAACCCAGACAATCACCCGCGCGGCAGCAGGACGCAGAACGAACAAAGATGGACAGGACGGACCCCACAAGGGTGAATCCTGTGATTCCGCCACTCTGCCCGACCGCATGCTTGATGGACTTGGCCGTTTCGGCGGAAGAACCCTTTTGATCATTAGCGGCAACGACCTGACCGCCCAGGAGTTCTGCGATCTGATTCGCGGCTCGTCCCCTTGGCAGCGGCTGCTGGCCTCTTCCCGGGTGTCGCGACAGAACTTGCCTGAAGCCGATCATACATTTTCACGCCGTCTCTGGCGCGATCAGGTGTCTAGCATTACCAAGAACTGGATTCGCTCCTGGTAAAGTAATTTTTACAAATAAACGAAACTCCTTCAATTGGATTGCCCACCCGGACCGTTGTGTGGTCAGGAGGTTATATGAAAATCATATTCAGCATTGCTGCATTGGTAGTTGCGACTGGCACAGTAGATCTTTATGCCCGGCAGACTCCTCCCCATTGTGGGGACTTGGCAGCGCCCGGCACCCAGATCTACGACTACACCAGTCCGGAAGACAAGAAGATGCTAGCCACAGTCGAGGCATTCCATTTCACCTCGGATGTGGAAAATTTGCGTGCGGGGGCCACCGGGACGATCGGGGCTGACTTGAACTACACGCTGCTGATGTTTCCCAACCACCACCGAGCCTTGGCTGCGATGGGGAAACTGGCCCAGCGGGAAAAGACACTGAAGCCGACAGGCGCCCGATTTTCGGTCGAGTGTTTTTTTGACCGGGCTATTCGGTTCAAACCCAACGATGCCATGACACGGATGGTCTTCGCTACTTACCTGCTGCAAGCCGCGCAACCGGACAGGGCTACCGAGCAACTCGTTCTGGCGGCTGAGCTCCAACCGGACGATCCGACCATTAACTACAATCTCGGCCTGCTTTACGTGAAGAAGAAAGATTATGAGCAGGCCAGAACTCACGCCAAGAAAGCGTATGAGCAGGGATTCCCGCTGCCGGGCCTGAGAAACCAGCTCATACAAGCAGGAAAATGGGAGGATTAAGCCTAGGGACGCCCTTCTGCGTAACAGCGGCTCCCGCTAAAGGTCCGATCAGGCTAGTTTTTCCAGTTTCTCTTTCTCAGGCGCAAGATGGGAGAGATACCAGTCCATTGCTCGCTCAAGCCCTCGATCAATGCGATAGGTGGGTGCGAAGCCCAACAAGTCGCCGGCCTTGGAAATGTCAGCTTGCGAGTGCCGCACGTCCCCCTCGCGAAAATCAACGTATTTTGGCTGGTGGTTAATCAGTTCCGGAAATTTGTCCAGCAGTAGGCCACGCATCATCTCGTAGAGCTGATTCAGGCTCGTGCGTTCATTGACGGCGACGTTGTAGACCTGATTCACAGCTTCGCAATTTTGCGCCAAAGCTGCTAGAAGATTTGCCTGAATCACGTTTTCTATATAACAGAAATCCCGGCTCGTTTCACCGTCCCCGTTTATAAGCACTGTCTGGTTGCGGACGAGCGCAGCGACCCATCTCGGAATTACGGCAGCGTAGGCC
This sequence comes from Nitrosospira sp. Nsp14, assembly GCF_900113575.1. Taxonomy (GTDB): domain Bacteria; phylum Pseudomonadota; class Gammaproteobacteria; order Burkholderiales; family Nitrosomonadaceae; genus Nitrosospira. The sequence goes on along the minus strand of NZ_FOPV01000002.1, from coordinate 50,756 downwards.
CCTTCCGGATCCTGCCGGGGACCAAAAACATTGAAATAGCGCAAACCGACGGACTCCATGCTGTAGCAACGTGCAAAGACGTCCGCATAGAGTTCATTGACGTATTTGGTGACAGCATAAGGCGAAAGCGGACGCCCAATGACTGACTCCACCTTGGGTAAACCTGGGTGGTCACCATAGGTGGAACTGGATGCAGCATAGATAAAGCGCTTCACCGGGGCGTCCCTTGCCGCGACCAGTATGTTCAGGAAACCGGAAATGTTGCTCTCGTTGGTTCTTATCGGATCCTGAATCGAGCGCGGCACGGAACCAAGTGCGGCTTGATGCAATACATACTCCACGCCCTCGCATGCGCTCTTGCATATGTCCAGCTCACGAATATCACCCTCGATAAAGCTGAAATTGGCCCAGCCTCCTTCCCCTACTACTTCCTTCACTTGCTGAAGATTGTGTCTGTGGCCGGTTGAGAAGTTATCAAGACCGGTAACCTTCTGGTTCAGCCTGAGCAAGGCCTCCAGAAGATTTGAGCCGATGAAACCCGCAACACCCGTGATAAGCCAGCGGTATTGGCGCGTTTGCAGATGCTTCAGGGCGTCCTGGTATCCGGTCATGGGCGAGCGATTATCATAATCTCCAGACATTCAAGCCGACTGCGCGCAGCGCTTTTGGGTCAAATTGAGATTTGACATCGATAAAGCAGCCTTTACTGGTGACTTTCGCCTGAAAATCACTCAAGGGTCTTTCGATGAATTGCTGGTGCGGGACCGCGACAATAATTGCGTCCGAACAAGGGAGACTTTCCCACGACTCAAGTTCCACGCCATACTCATGAAGAGCTTCTTGCGGGTTTGCCACGGGGTCATGAACATGAAGGTCGATGCCGTAGGACTTGAGCTCACCGATCAAGTCGGCGACCTTCGAGTTTCTCAGGTCAGGACAGTTTTCCTTAAAAGACAACCCCAGCACGTTCACCCGGGCTCCCTTGACATTTATATCCGCTTTTATGATGTGTTTTATCGTTTGCTCCGCCACGAACTTTGCCATGCTGTCATTGATGCGACGGCCGGCGAGGATGACTTGCGGTATATAGCCCACCATTTCGGCCTTGTGGGTAAGATAATACGGATCGACCCCGATGCAGTGCCCACCGACCAAACCGGGGCGAAATGGCAAAAAATTCCATTTGGTGCCTGCTGCTTGCAGAACCTCCAGCGTGTCAATTTGCAGCTTGTCGAAAATAATAGCCAGTTCGTTCATCAATGCGATATTTAGATCCCGCTGTGTGTTTTCGATGACCTTTGCTGCTTCGGCGACTTTGATACTCGACGCACGGTGGACGCCTGCGGTTATTACGCTCTCGTATAGCACGGCAATCTTCTCAAGCGTGCCCTCATCGTCGCCTGACACAACCTTGAGTATACGGGTAAGCGTGTGATGCTTGTCGCCCGGATTGATCCGTTCAGGCGAAAACCCGACGTGGAAATCCGTTTTCCATTTCATGCCCGAGTATTTTTCGAGAACGGGAATGCAGATCTCCTCGGTTGCTCCAGGATAAACGGTCGATTCGTAGATCACGATCGCCCCGTGCTTCATGTGTTTTCCAACCGCTTGGCTGGCGCTGACTAGCGGGGAAAAATCGGGTTGATGAGCGAGATCGACAGGTGTGGGAACGGCAACAACAATATAATCGGCTTGCGATAACTCAGCCGGATCGCTGGTAACGAGAAGTTGCGCTGCAGTCCGGAAATCGTCGGGCGAAACTTCCCCCGTAGGGTCTATATATCGTTTGTAACTTTCGACTTTGGTTGCTGAAAGATCATAACCTATCGTCCGCCGTTTCTTTCCAAATTCAACCGCAAGCGGTAAACCAACGTACCCTAAGCCAACTACAGCGACTACGCTCATACTTATCCTCTTCATTTAGAATTGGTGGCGCGTTGATTCCCGGCGCACCGGTATCATCAGCCAGAATTCTTGAAAAAAACACTGTACTAAAGGGCAATTCCCGTACAGTTTGTGTCAGCATATCATACCGAGCAATGGATGCGAGATGGAGGAGTTGGCAAATTTCTACGGAAACTAAGGTAGAGCCCGTGATCCGGCCAGCTGGCGAACAGTAGCCGAAAGACTGATTTCAAACCCGCCTCATCTATATTTTGACGTGCCTTGATAGCTATCGAAAACATGGATATAGTAAAGCGCTGCCACTCTCCGCCCTGCCGCCCCGCTATAGGCAGCGAAACAATTTTATCCATCACCATGCTTTAATGCCGAGCGCTGATATACATCAGCCTGATTTGAATAGCGGCATGGTGCCGCTCCCGTCGCCCGGGAGGGAACAATCTGTTTGTATCTAATTCCGTAGAACGCCGAACGAGCGATTGAAAACCCGCGCTTATTTGTCGACGTAGTTCGAATACTGTAACCGATAATACAGAGAAAGGATTTTGAATGCGTAACTCAAGCAAGGCTGGCGCGAAAAGTAACAATCTGGTCTGGCTCATGATCTCTGCCGGTCTTCTTGCCGCTGGTATGGCCGGCTGCGGTAAATCGGAAGACCCCAAAACCCTGGTGGCGGATGCACAGCGTTACCAGGAAAAGGGGGACAACTCGGCGGCCATTATTCAGCTTAAAAATGCATTGCAAAAAAATCCGGACGATCCCGAGACTCGCTACCTTCTGGGAACGATCTATCGCAAAACGGGCGAACTGCAATCGGCGGAGAAGGAACTCCGCAGGGCCCTGAACTTGGGAATGGATCCTGCGAGGGTAGTCCCGGACCTCGGGAAAACCCTGCTTGAATTAGGTCAGTTTCAACAGGTGCTGGATGAGACCAAGCCACTCTTCGAGGCGCGGAGTTCGGCGGAACTCGCAACGCTCAGGGGACGCGCATCGCTGGCGCTGGGCAAGAGTGAAGAGGCCAGAGAACTATTCAAGCGCGCGCTGGAAGATAAACCCAATTCCGCCGATGCGCTGGTGGGGCTGGCGCAATATTCGCTTTCGAAGCAGGACCTCGCAACGGCGGCGCAGTATTCAGAACAAGCCGTTTCCGCTGACCCGAAAAATGCGGATGCCTGGCTTTTCAAAGGCGACCTGCTGCGTGCCGAGGGCAAAATTGATTTGGCGCTCGCAGCTTATGACGAGGTGGTTAAATTAAAGCCAAACAATGCTCAAGCTTATCTAAATAAGGCGTTTATCGAGACCAGCACGGAAAAGTACGAGTCCGCCAAAGCCGATATCGACGCTGCGCGCAAAGTCGCCCCCGGCAGCCCCTTGGTCCTCTATGCCCAGGCGCTGCTCGATTTTACCCAGGGCAAGCATGCAGCCGCTTGGGAATCATTGCAGCAGATACTCAGCAAATCGCCTGGTCATATGCCTACTGTATTGCTGGCTGGAGCCACCCAACTCGCCATGGGCTCGCTGCCGCAAGCGGAACAGTATCTGAAACAATACCTGGAGAAGGATCCCAGAAATCTATACGCGCGCAAGCTCCTGGCTACCGCATTGCTGAAAAACCGTGAGACGCAGCGAGCCCTCTCCCTCCTGAGCCCGGCGCTAAGGGATGGTGTAGACCAGGATCCTCAGCTATTCGCCTTGGCAGGGGAAGCTTATATGCAGGCAAGGGAGTTTTCGAAGGCAACTGAATATTTTGAGAGAGCGATCAGGATCGCTCCGAAGAGCGCGATACTTCATACCGCGTTGAGTTCGAGCAGGATGAGCCAGGGAGACAACGCGCGAGCCATAGCTGAGCTGGAAATGGCCGCCAAGCTCGATCCAAAATCATCCCAGGCTGGCATTCTCCTCGTGATGACCCATCTCCGTCTCAAAGAGCCGGAGAAAGCGCTCCAGGCCGTAACAACGCTTGAGAAAGAGCATCCGGACAACCCTGTGGTCCAAAACATCAAGGGGGGCATCTACCTGAGCAGGAACGATCCTGCTAACGCCCGCTCCAGTTTCGAAAAAGCGCTTTCACTGCAACCGACATACTTCCCGGCGGCGGCCAATCTTGCCCAACTCGATCTGCGGGAGGACAAGCCTGATGCCGCAAAAAAACGCTTTGAAGCCATACTTGCCAAGGACAAGAAAAATACACAGGCCATGGCTGCGCTTTCGGCGCTCGCATTGAACCAGGGCCAGACAAAAGAAGCGACATTATGGCTGGAGCGGGCCGTCCAGAACAATCCTGATGTACTTGAGCCCTCCTTGCTGCTTGCAGGACATTATCTCCGCGTGGGGGAGAAACAAAAGGCACTTAACCTTGCCCAGAAGCTCCAGGGAGCAAATTCCAACAATCCCGAGGTGCTGGATGTGCTGGCGCAGGCGCAATTTGCCAACAACGATAAAGCCGCCGCTCTGGAGACCTACAATCGGCTCGCCGCCCTGCGTCCGAATTCCCATCTTGTCCAATATCGAATCGCCACCATTCACATCACAGCAGAGAACTTCCCGGCCGCCGGGGATGCGTTGAAGAAGGCTGTCGCGTTAAAACCGGATTATATTGACGCGCAACTGGCGCAGATTGCGCTTGAAGCCCGCCAGGGCAATTTCGAGAAAGGTTTGGCGATTTCCCGGCAGGTTCAGAAACAGTATCCGAAATCTCCGGTAGGCTATGTGGCGGAAGGTGATCTGCTCATGCAGCAAAAGAATCCCGCGCTTGCTGCGAGAGCCTATGAGCACGCATTTGCCATCGCAAAAAACCAAGCGCTGATGCTGAAGCTGCACGCCTCACTCACCCAGGCGGGACGAGGCAAGGAAGCAAACTCTCGTTTGGTTCAATGGCTGAAGGAGAACCCCACCGATGTACCTCTTCGAATGTATCTCGCTGAAGTGTATCTTGCAGATGGTCAAACCCGATCTGCGATAGAGCAGTATGAAATTTTACTGCAACAAAATCCTAAGTACATGCCCGCGATGAATAATCTTGCCACGGCATATCAACAGGAAAAAAGCCCGCTGGCTCTGGAATATGCGGAAAAGGCTTACAAGATTGCGCCGGACAACCCCGCAATCATGGACACGCTGGGATGGATACTGGTGGAACAGGGCAATATCGGACGAGGCCTTCCCCTGTTGCAAAAAGCGCTCTCGCTGGCACCTGAGGTCGGCGAAATCCGCTATCATTTTGCCGCCGCGCTAGCCAAATCGGGTGATAAAGCCAAAGCACGCAAAGAACTTGAGACACTGCTGAGCAGCGGCAGGGACTTTCCCAGCCGGGAAGAGGCCAAGACACTGTTCAAGCAGACACAACAATCGGCGGGCTGATAGCCGCGGTGCAGGTAGCGGCAATAGGATCAGCCATCGACAGCGCTTAACGCTGAGACCGGCTACCGGGAAAATCGGATGCGCCGCCCCACCCGCGCGGCGCTAACTTGTCGTCTCCCTCTCGATCGAGAGGTTACCCTGCATTTCTCTGCCGGGTAACCGCCTCTTCCATAGCAATCTTATTATCTGATGTCCGGGTGCCAACGGACGCATGAGCTTTGCAGCTAGACGCTGAGGCCTCTCCCCAGATACGCTGCAACGCGTCCCACATCCCGCCTCGGATCGTACTGAGATATAGCCCGTTATCGCTGAGCCCATTCGCAAGGCGGCGCTGCGCCTCTCCAAGATTGTGGTAGGGCAGGCTCATGAAAAGGTGATGGGTCGCATGATAACGCAAGCCGACCGGGGCCCATAAACCGGTAAGGAAATTGCCCGGAACATTGATCGAGTCGAGGTACTGCGCATAGAATTCCATCGGTTTGTCACCAGGATTGCGGTAAGCATGTGCGCTCAGCGTGCGCAAAGAGTTGACGAGAAAGATGAACATCGCGATCACATACCAAAGAACGAGGGCGTTATAAGCGAGAACCCCCAGTGCAATGCACGCAACGACGCCTGTTACGAACAGGAATGCACCAAACTCTTGTAATTTCCAGTGCTTATCATTGCGGATCGCGTTCGGGGCGCGCTTATAATTCATATCGATGGAAAGAGAGGAGGCACGTTCCCAAACCAATTTTCGTAATGCCGGAATGAGGTACGACAAGGGAGTCAGCAACAAAAAGCGAATTATGAAGAAGAGCGGCAAAAGAAACGAGAGCATCACATAGCCAACCATGTGGATGGGTTTCAGCGTTGCGAACGGAACATATTCACCATCCTCGGCGGTACCATAAACATCCCGCTTGTGGTGGTCGCTGTGAATCCCATCATAGGTAAAGGAAGGAATCAGTAACGGTATGCCACAGATGACATTCCATACCAGACGGAACAATTTAAAGGTACCCTTTTTAAGATGCGCCAACTCATGAATGAAAATAGCGGCACGATAAAAAGCGAGCGTTGCGACGATCAAGCCGGGGAGTTGCCACGGGGAAAATAGCGGCATGGACAGGATGGACAGAAAAGCAATCCAGCCTAATGATATGTGAAAAAGGAAATCAACCCAGTAAATCCAGGGATTCGGCGTCATGAGGTCGCGCACGAGGTTGTGAGCTTCACGCAGAGAAAACTCGCTCCCAACTGGTGTTTCAGTATCTCGGACGCTCATCGGAGGTGGTTCATTGGTTGAATTAGGACTCACTGGAGTCTGGAATATCAATTGCGTGGCTCGGCCTGTAGTAAACGGATCTGCCAGCCTTCTCCGTTATCGCGGCAGGTTTCACCCCAGATAATAGATAGGGGGAACAAAGGCTCAGCGTCAATCGAATAGTTCGGCATCCGCCAATTTGGGCGCAATTTTATCTTTTGCCGAAATGATGGGTGAAACATCGGCTTGAATCGGCCACGAAACAGCTATTGCAGGATCGTTCCACAGTAGGCTGCGCTCAAGGTCGGGGAAATAGTAGTCTGTCGTCTTGTACAGAAAATCGGCAGTGTCGCTCAGTACGTAAAATCCGTGGGCAAAACCTGAAGGCACCCACAGCTGACGGTAATTGTCTTCAGTCAGCTCCGCTCCCACCCATTGGCCAAATGTAGGAGAGGATCGGCGGATATCCACGGCCACATCAAATACTTGTCCACGAACAACACGCACCAGCTTGCCTTGGGGTTGGCGGATTTGATAGTGAAGGCCGCGCAAGACGCCTTTGACCGAACGGCTATGGTTGTCCTGTACGAATTTTACGTCAAGCCCGGTGGCTTGGCTGAAATTTTTGTGATTGAAGCTTTCGAAGAAAAACCCCCGGCTATCCCCGAAAACCTTGGGCTCGATTACCAGTACTTCCGAAATGGACGTAGAAATCATATTCATCCGATTATTCGCTCATTCAGTAAACGCAGCAGATATTTGCCGTAGCCGTTTTTGCCCAATGACTGCGCCAATGTCTCAAGCTGCCCGGCGCTGATAAAGCCTTGACGATAAGCTATCTCTTCGGGACAGGCGACTTTAAGACCCTGACGGTGTTCAATAGTTTCGATGAAGTTGCTAGCCTCCATCAAGCTTTCATGCGTTCCCGTATCCAACCAGGCGTAACCACGGCCCATGATTTCCACATTGAGCTGCCCGCGTTCCAGGTAAATACGGTTCACATCGGTGATTTCCAATTCGCCCCGTGCGGAAGGCTTGAGTTTGCTGGCGATATCCACGACTTCATTGTCATAGAAATACAAGCCCGTGACTGCATAATTGCTCTTTGGATGGGCCGGCTTTTCCTCGAGCGAGGAGACCCGGTTGGCGGCATCGAAAGCGACGACCCCATAACGCTCGGGGTCCTGCACGTGGTAGGCGAAAATGGTTGCCCCTTCTTCCTTTGCCACGGCGCGACGCAACTGCAAATACAGGTCATGGCCGTAAAAGATGTTATCACCCAGCACCAGCGCGCTGGGATCCGTGCCTATGAAATTTTTTCCGATTGTAAAGGCATGGGCCAGTCCATCTGGCCGAGGTTGCACTGCATACTGGAGGTTAAGTCCCCAGTCGCTTCCATTTCCCAGCAACTGCTCGAAACGCGGGGTGTCCTGTGGGGTCGAGATGATGAGAATGTCGCGGATCCCCGCCAGCATTAGCGTGCTCAGCGGGTAATAAATCATCGGCTTATCATAGATAGGCAGCAACTGTTTCGACACTGCCTTTGTCACGGGGTAGAGCCGGGTGCCGGATCCACCGGCCAGAATGATGCCTTTGCGCTGAGTCATGATGGTCTCTCAAAAATTTCCGTTAGCATCCGCGCCACGCCCGTTTCCCACGAAGGTAAACTTAACTCGAAAGTATCCCGGAGCTTACGGGTATCCATACGCGAGTTTTGCGGGCGCTTGGCAGGCAGGGAAAATGCACTCGTTGGCACAGCAACGACCTGCTCTGGCGCAACCTTGAGCATGACTCCGGCTTGACGCGCAAATTCAAGTACAAAGCGCGCGTAACCGTACCATGAGGTTTCGCCCGCAGCAACCAGATGATAGATACCGCTTAACGCTCCCGCCGGCTGGCGCGCGACCGAGCGAATGGTGTGTGCCGTCACGTCCGCCAGCAGATCGGCGCCCGTCGGCGCACCGATCTGATCGTCGATAACCGTCAGACGCTCGCGTTCCCGGGCAAGGCGTAACATGCTTTTGGCGAAGTTTCCGCCCCGCGCGGCATAAACCCAACTTGTACGAAATATCAAGTGGCGACAGCCTGAGGCAACGATTGCTTTCTCCGCTTCCACCTTGGTCACGCCATATACGTTCAATGGCCCGGTCGGATCCGTCTCGCGCCAGGGGTGCGTTCCATGCCCGTCGAAGACGTAATCGCTGGAATAGTGCACGAGCAAGGCGTCGAGTTTGAGCGCCTCTTGAGCCAACACGGACGGTGCGTGCGCGTTGATGACATGTGCTTTGTCCTGTTCGCTTTCAGCCTTATCAACGGCGGTATGAGCGGCTGCATTCACGATCACATCCGGAGCCACCGCTTGAACGGTGTGCGCGATGCGATCCGGGTGCTCAAAATCGCCACAAAGTTCGCTGCTACAGGAACTGAGCGCCACCACTTCGCCGAGCGGCGCGAGACTTCGCTGTAGCTCCCATCCGACTTGGCCGCTTTTACCAAACAGCAGAATCTTCATCCACCCGTCCTCGATAATGCTTTTCTATCCAGGTCAGGTACGCCCCGGACTGAACATTTGCGACCCAGTCGGAATTTTCCAGATACCACTGAAGAGTTTTGCGGATTCCCGTTTCAAAGGTCTCAGCTGGTTTCCAGCCCAGCTCACGCTCAATCTTGCTTGCATCGATCGCGTAGCGGCGATCGTGTCCAGGCCGGTCGGCAACGAAAGTGATCAGACTCCGGTAAGAGCCAAACGTCTGCGGCCTCAGCTCATCCAGCAGCCCGCAGATAATGTTGACGATTTCGATGTTGGGTTTTTCGTTCCAGCCGCCTATGTTGTATGTTTCCCCGGGGGTACCCGCCCGCAATGTCCGAGCAATGGCGGCGCAGTGATCCTTTACATACAACCAGTCGCGAATCTGCTTGCCGTCGCCATAAACAGGCAAAGGCTTGCCGCCAAGCGCATTGACGATCATGAGGGGGATAAGCTTTTCGGGAAATTGATAAGGACCGTAGTTGTTGGAGCAATTTGTGGTGAGTACAGGCAGGCCATAGGTATGATGATATGCGCGCACCAGATGGTCGCTGGCGCCTTTGCTCGCTGAGTAGGGGCTGTTAGGCTGGTACTGATGCGCTTCTGTAAAAGCGGGCTCACCCTTCGCCAGGGAGCCGTACACCTCGTCGGTCGATATATGGAGAAAACGGAAATCCTTCCTCGCTTTTTCGTCCAACTCCTGCCAATAGGATCGAACAGCTTCGAGCAGTCGGAAGGTGCCCACAATATTGGTTTGGATAAAGCTTTCCGGACCGTGAATGGATCGATCGACGTGGCTTTCCGCGGCAAAATGTACCACTGCGCGCGGTCGATAGCGCCGAAGAAGGTCACTCACGAGGACGGTATTTCCGATATCGCCCCTAACGAAAATGTGCCGCTCGTTTTCGGCAAGTACGGCCAGATTTTCCAGGTTGCCCGCATAACTGAGTATGTCGAGGTTAACCACTGCCTCATCGGACTGAGCCAGCCAGTCTAGTATGAAATTTGCCCCGATGAACCCAGCTCCTCCCGTTACTAAAATCATGTGTACCCCCTCAATTATGAGACCAGCTCATGCCAGACTCTGGTCAGAATGTCTCGTCCGGTCCCAGGTATCGCCATTTACCTAACGGCAGTTCACCCAACCTGACTTTTCCAATACGAACCCGCTTTAAGCCGGTCACATTCAGCCCCACCAGCTCGCACATCCGGCGAATCTGCCGTTTCTTGCCTTCCCGCAAAATAAAGCGCAGTTGATCCTTATTTTGCCATACCACACTGGCTGGTTTCAGTACTTCGCCGTCCAGGCTTAGACCGTGGTTTAATAACGCCAGCCCCTTTAGAGGCAGTCTCCCTTCGACTCGCACCAGGTACTCCTTCTCGACTTCCGAGTCTTCGCCAATCAGTTGCCTGGCTATGCGACCGTCCTGAGTGAAGACAAGCAATCCTGACGAATCAATATCGAGCCGGCCCGCCGGGGCCAGTCCTCTTAAATGCATGGGATTGAAACGCTGCGGCCCGCGGTCTCCCTCGAACCTGGAGCCGTGATTTACGAGGCTGACCGCGGGTCGGTAGCCGGGTTCCGGCTGCCCCGATACGTAGCCGATTGGCTTGTTCAGCAACAACGTGACCTGTTCCAGCTGTTGTGCTTGCGCTGCCTTGTCGAGTGTTATTCTCTGGGCAGGGTGAATTTTTGTCCCCAGCTCGGTGATACGCTCACCATCCACGCGCACCCATCCCCGTTCGATAAAATTATCTGCTTCTCTGCGAGAGCATAGTCCTTGTTGTGACATCAGTTTCGACAGCCGGATTTTTTCCATGAAACTCCACAAGCTCTTGGGTTCTCCATCCTTAAGTTTTTGCTCTCCCCGGGGTACCTAATGCGGAAACCGACGTGCTCGTGTCCCCGGACCCTATTGTTAAGGGATTCTGCATTATAATTTGAACCCTTGTCCGGTTTCAGATAAAATTTGATTTGGTATTTTCAGGCGCGTAGCTCAGCTGGTTAGAGCACCACCTTGACATGGTGGGGGTCGTTGGTTCGAGTCCAATCGCGCCTACCAATATTCTTCTGCTTGCGTCCGCTCTCGTATTTTTAATCGTCATCGGCGTAATCCTGCTCTTTCCCGTCTTTAAGAAATTTTTCATATTTAGCGTCCGACAAGCGGCGACCGGCAGCACATGCCGGACCGTGCCGCGGTGCTCGCGCCGCGGTTTCATTTGTATTATCAAATCCTTAAAGCAAGGAAGACGACACGGGGAAGGAAGACGACACGGACTTGGGGAAATAGCGAATAGCGAATAGCGAATAGCGAATAGCCAAAAAAAAACGGAAATCATAATAAAAACGGCCTCCAAGAGAGGCCGTTTTTAAGCCACGGGGAGCAAAGTCCCCGTATGGTTCAGCTTATGATATCTTACGGTTACTTCTGCGCCGAACAACAGCACCCATCAGCCCCAGACCAGCGAGCAACATGGCGTAAGTTTCTGGCTCCGGAACCGCGGCAGCCACTGCGCCAGCATAGATTGCTCCCGCCGTGCCGTTCGATATCCCAGTAACTGTGATAAAAGACGCGCCGGACAGAGGTTGGTCATAATTTAAGCTAAGAGAGTTACCGTCTGTACTTGTACTTGATTGCAGCAGCGTATCGTCACCCCCGCCCACGATCCCGTTGGCCCCGGCCGAAAAAAGGGACAGCCCAGTGAGTATGCCGTCGAAGTTTGTTCCTCCCACACTTAGTGGAACATCTACAACCGAGAAGCCCGAACTCACATTCGGCTCCGTAAGGTTAAAACTGAAGATATCGCTAAAGGTCACGCCGCTTCCTGACACTGTACCGCCAAACGTAACGGGATCAGTAGTTACTGTACCCAGGTCCGTCGTGGTGGCGTTCGCTCCAACGCTCATGCCAGCCAGCATCGCCGCGACGAAGGTTAGCTTCATCGAATTTTTAATCATTTGTTACCTCCTTGAATTGTGAAACATAACTAACCCAACGCTTCCATAACAGGACGCAACGTTAATAGAATGGGAATAAAAAACGGTCTCTTTTGGAGGCCGTTTTCTTACCACCGGGGGGAGGAAACAATGCCCCCCCCCGAGATGGCTCGATTTACGAGGTCTTGCGGCTGCTTCTACGCCGAACGACCGCACCCATCAGCCCCAAGCCAGCGAGCAACATCGCGTAAGTTTCTGGTTCTGGAACCGCGGCAGCGATCGCCCCGGAATAGATACCGCCATTGCCACCATCCGTAACTCCCGTGATCTGAATATACGCGGGGCCAGTAATGGCTGAGTCATATGCGATGCTAAGCAAGTTATTGCTATTGTTTCCCTGATTCCATATCGCCGTCGCCAGCATTTGATCGTCGCTGTTACCCACGATTCCGTCAGCGTTTGACGATAGTGTCAGCGTGGCCAGCGCGGTGTTCCATTCCCCGCCCGTGAAGCTCAGCGGGATATTTACCACACTGTAACCCGAAGATACGTTGTTCTGATCCAAACTAAAGGTGAAGATATCATTGATACTTGTACCGGATCCTTGAACAACACCCGAAAACGTTTTGGGGTCAGTACCCGAGATGGCACCAAGATCCGTCGTCGCGGCGTTTGCCGCGACACTTGCGCCCGCCAACAGTGCGGCAACAGCAGTTAGTTTCAAAGAAGTCTTAATCATTTTTACCTCCTTTATAATTGTTAAACGTGACCAACTTAACACTCCGGTAAAACATGAGTCATCACACTTGCCTGGTTATGTGACATGAGGGTAATTCCCTTGACTATCTAAACAAGCTCTTATAAACACCGAGACCCGTTAGGCACGGCCCCGACGTATCCCCAGACTACTCTCAATTGAGTACCGGTCAATAGACCGTTCGGTCTAACGGGAAAACGCCCAGATGGTGGCTCATCCGTAAACATGGTCCAAGAGGACAATATTCTTATGCCTCAATGGTACACGGGAGGCCTTTCGCTACCGCGCGCTAATAAGATCAACCTGATTTTTAAACAATAGTTTAAAACATCGAGGGCCGAGGGTTACAGTCTCGACGCTCACACAGCTTACCTTCTGCGGCGTATCGGTCAATAGACCGTTCGGTCTGGCTAGAAAACACCCAGACGGCAGCTCATCCATAAGCTTCGTCTAAAACGACAATATAACGATCCCAAGAACAGGAACCGGTTGTGTCAGGTTGCTTATGCAGAGATGCGAAAGAAAATAAAATGATATTTATAAACAGTCGCTTATAACAGAATCAACTGCCTACACAACCGTTGATATTCCTCTACGATACTCTTCATTGTAAAGTGGTCAATAGGCCGTTCGGTCTGGTCTAACCACGTCCAGGTTGCAGCTCATCCATACGCTTCCTCTAGACAGACACGTTCTTCCCTGTGATTCTCAAGGGGTAAACAACACGGTTCTCCGTCGAGGATCGCCCTGATACAGATATCGCCCCCATGGGCTAGGGTCTATTACTGCTGTAAGGATTACCAATTTTGCACAACGAAGTAGCGCTTGGACCGGGGGTAAAGACTGTGTAGTGCTCAGGGAAGTCCGGGCGATGCATCGGTGGGACGCGATACGCCAGATGCCTTGGGCGAATAGACCGTTATCAATGGAAGAAGCCGACCATGGGCTGGGATTGTGCTCAGGTGAGCAAGTAAAGCAGCTGAAACAGCGGCCAGAGGTATACGAAAGTTATTTGATGAACGGTGGGCAGGGTGCGCTGGGAGTACGTGAGTGGACTATAACTGCGCGAGCTCCATATACTTATGGAACACACGCTATGGCTATGCATGAAACAAGTTATGACGCGAATGTAACTATAAAACGGCATGTGAAGACGATACGTCTATCGCAAAACGGGCGTTCCGCTCCAGATTCTATTGTGACTTTAAATGTAAGGGATCCTCCCATTGAAATGGGTGGCATTGCTGGTTATTGCTCATGTCTCCAAATTTTTATCGCCCGTAAACATCCTCAAACCGAACAATATCATCCTCGCCGAGATACGAGCCCGATTGAACCTCGATCATCTCGAGGGGCACACACCCGGGATTTTCCAATCGGTGACGCGTGCCTAACGGGATAAATGTGGACTCGTTTTCCGATACAAGATAACTTGTGTCCCCGCGCGTCACCTGCGCCGTGCCTCGGACGACAATCCAGTGCTCGGCACGATGATGATGCATTTGCAACGATAGGGCGGCGCCGGGCTTGACAACAATTCGCTTTACCTGGAAGCGCTCGCCCGCATCAACACCATCGTACCAACCCCACGGACGAAAGACCTTTCGATGCAATTGGCCCTCGGGTCGCCCTTCCCGCTTGAGACTGTCGACTATTGTCTTTACGTGCTGGGTGTTGCTCATGTGGGCGACAAGAACGGCATCGGGCGTTTCAACCACGACCATATTTTCTATTCCTACGCATGCCACCAGGCGATGTTCCGCCATGACGAGCGTGTTGCGGCATTCGTGCAACAGCGTATCACCTTGCGTGACGTTACCCTCACGATCCTTGGGCAATACCTGCCACAGCGAATCCCAGGCGCCTACGTCGGACCATCCGGCGGATAACGGAATAACCACGCCCCTTGGCAGGGTGCTGTCGTTCGCGGTTATGCGCTCCATCACCGCATAGTCGATCGAATCGCTCGGACACTGCGTGAACGCATCCTTGTCTACCCGTAAGAAATCGCCATCGATCGACCCTTTATCCCAAGCGGCGCGGCAGGCGGATAAAATATCCGGCCGACAGGACCCAATGGCCGAGAGCCACACCGAGGCTCTCATCATAAATAAGCCGCTGTTCCAAAAATAGGATCCGTCGTCAAGATAAGCCTGCGCGGTAGCAAGATCGGGTTTCTCCACGAACCGCGCTATGCTGCGCGCACCTTCCATTCCAACCGACTCGCCCCCCTGAATATAGCCGTAACCTGTCTCGGGCGAGTCAGGTGTAATGCCAAAGGTAACGATATCGCCTGCCTCTGCAAGCGTCATCCCATGCCGGACGGCCACTTGAAAAGTGGTGATATCAGAAATCACATGGTCGGCCGGCATCACCAGCAGGACGGGATCATTTCCCGAACCAAGCGCCGCAAGCGCAGCCAGAGTCAACGCCGGCGCGGTGTTGCGTCCCACTGGTTCAAGCACTATTGAGCCTTTTGTTTCCAGCAACCGCAATTGCTCGGCGATGATAAAACGGTATTCCTCATTGCAAAGCACGAGTGGCACCCCGAGCTGCACGCCTGCCATGCCCTCCATGCGACGAACCGTAGCCTGCAATAGCGAATCATCCCCGATCAGGGGCAGGAGCTGTTTTGGATACTTTTCGCGGGAAAGCGGCCAAAGGCGTGTACCGGAGCCGCCAGACAGGACAACGGGAACGAGTATTTGCATAGGATTTTGGAGGTGAGTATTGGGCTTATCGATCATTTTTAAAACGAAATTTGCATGCAGTGCCGTACCCGCTCCCGCGGGGCCAGGGTGCCTTAGCCTGTGGCGGCACCCTCTCTTGAGTCTCCGCCTCTGTAGCCGGCGGGATTGGTATTCTGCCATCGCCATGCATCCGCACACATCTCTTCCAAGCCTCGTTCTGCCTGCCAACCCAGCAGTTCACGTGCAAGCTTAGGGTCCGCGTAGCAAGAAGCAATATCACCAGGACGCCTGGACGCAATCCTGTAGGGCACCCGCCGCCCGCTTGCCTTTTCGAAAGCATGGACCATATCCAGAACGCTGTAACCCGTACCCGTCCCCAGATTCACGGTCAAACAGCCGGTTGGCTGTCGAGCGGTCGAGTCATCCATCATATCCAGGGCTTGTAGGGCTTTGATATGACCCAAGGCCAGATCAACCACATGGATGTAATCGCGGACGCCGGTCCCATCCGGCGTTGGATAATCGCTGCCCCACACGTTGAGGATCTCCCGCCTGCCGACCGCCACCTGAGCCACGAATGGCATCAAGTTATCCGGCGTGCCGAGTGGATCTTCTCCGATCAGGCCGCTGGGATGCGCCCCAACGGGGTTGAAATAACGGAGAATGGCCAAGTGCCAGGAGGGGTCACTGCGGTGCAGATCGCGCAAGATCTCCTCCACCATCAACTTGCTTTGCCCATAGGGATTGGTTGCGGAAAGCGGGTGGTTTTCAGTCAGGGGCAACCACTTCGGGTCGCCATAAACCGTTGCCGAGGAGCTGAATACCAGCTTTCGCACCTCACACTCCCTCATCGCTTCGAGAAGCCGGAGGGTGCCGACCACGTTATTGTCATAATAGGCCAGTGGCTGCTTGACTGACTCTCCTACAGCTTTAAGGCCAGCGAAGTGTATTACCGCACTTGCCCCGCTATCGCGCAGCGCTGCCGCCAACGCCGTGCGATCGCGGCAATCACCTCTTATTAAGTGGAGCCGTTTGCCGGTTATCCGCTGAACCCGCGCCAGGGCCTCGGGATGACTGTTACAAAGATTATCGAAAACGACAACGTCAAAACCCCCATTGAGCAATTCGACGCAGGTATGCGAACCAATGTATCCCGCTCCCCCAGTGACAAGAATAGTGGCCATCAGACGCAACCGAAGATTTCAGGCATACAAACTTGAGTGAAGCCGGGTTGAAGTTCCACCGGGAATATCATTCTCGATTTCATCGATCACGCCTCTCAATTTAAAACGCATCCAACGATTCAGCGTTGTGCTCATCAACTCCCAGTTCTGTCGCGAGTATCCCCACAATTCGCTCAGCTGCTCTGCCGTCCCAGAGATGCGGTCGGCGCCCCTGCTTGCCTTCGCCACGCAGCACCTTGCGCACCTCTGCGACGATACGTGCGGGGTCGGTGCCAACCAGTACGTTAGAACCTTCATCTATTGTTACCGGACGCTCGGTGTTCTCTCGAATAGTAATACATGGTACACCGAGCGCGGTGGTTTCTTCCTGCAGGCCGCCGCTGTCGGTTAACACCACAGCGGCGTCTTTCCATAGATTGAGAAAGGCCATATAGGCCTGCGGTCCCACCAATGTAATATTCGGCCCAAGATCGATATCGAATTTTTCAAGATTTCCTTGGGTGCGCGGGTGTACTGGAAATATCAGCGGCAGCTCAGCCGAAATTTCCTTCAACCCGTGGCATATCTTCCTCATCGTATATGGGATATCCACGTTGCTCGGGCGATGCAATGTAATTACTCCATAACGGCCCCCAGCAGCGGTGTTGGCAGTCTTGAAACCGGTAGTGTCAAACGCGGCAGTATCGGCCCGCTCCAACTTTGTTACCTGATACAGCAAATTATCCACCATCACGTGCCCTACGTGGTGTATCGCGCCATCTTGCTTGCCTTCGCGTCTAAGGTGCGCAATTCCACTCGGCTCTGTAACAAAAAATAAATCAGAGATGCTATCGGTAACCAGACGATTGATTTCTTCAGGCATGGTCATGTCACCGCTGCGCAAACCCGCCTCTACGTGCGCGACGATAAGGTTCAGCTTTTTCGCGACAATTGCGCAGGCTAACGTCGAATTCACGTCACCCACCACCAGCACGGCGTCGGGGCGGTCACTCTGACACAACTCCTCAAAAGCCACCATGATTTTGGCAGTCTGCTGAGAATGGCTGCCCCCACCAGCGCCCATAAAAGTATCGGGCTCGGGAATACCGAGTTCTTCAAAAAATACGTCATTCATCTCGCGATCGTAGTGCTGCCCGGTGTGAATAATGCTGTAAGTCAGGCGGCCATGAGTCTGCAGCGCACGTACGATGGGGGCAATTTTCATGAAATTTGGCCGGGCTCCCGCGACCAGATATATTTTTGGCTGTTTCAATCTCATCTCTTTAGCATCGCAAACATTATTAATACTGAAAGACTTGTCCCCACTGAGAGCACGCTTAATCCCTCCAATCAGAGCCTGACATCAAAGGCTGGGGCAATTCGCTATTAGCTCTACCACTAGCATAAACTAATATTAGTTGCGATAATCCACCGTACTCAAGCTGATCTTGATACTTTTGTGAAAAATTTGGATTTGCAAGGGCTCGAGAAGATCGCCCTCCGTAGTATGCATTGAAAATCCTCAATTTGTTTAACCAGCCGCAACATTTGTGATCCTCTCGAAGACGCTCTCACACTTGACATACAAGGTGTAACACCAATCCGCGTTGCGCTGTTAACAGAAGTGCTACACGCGTCCCCTTCCTATTAGCGGGACAATATTCTCTAAACAAACTCTCGGTAGGAGGATAGGAGATTTAGAGGGATTCGTAACATGCCGGGGCATGTCTTCGAACCAGCCCAGCCGTTTTTGCCAAAAAGAAGCTTAAATTTCCCTCTTTTTTAACTTAAGGATATTTCAAGATTATGTATAGTTTTGCCAGATTCAACTTTTCGTCATTTATACCGTAAGAGGTGTACCAGATTTTTAATCTGTAAAGGGCATACCCCGCGAAAGCGGGCGACGCAAAGTCATCGGTCTACCGGGCAAAAGCCCCATGACGGCAGGACTGCCAGATAACGCGACTCGTTTCACCGCTTCTTGCGGCGAAGAGCTATTTATCGAAAATGCTTAGATGGTACGGATTGTGTTTCCGTTTCGTCCGTCTAGTTTTCGTTCAATGCAGCGTCATCACGCGGTTCGGCCTCGCTTCTAGAGGAGGAACTGAACGTGAATTCCAGTAGCAAACCCAGAAATCTGTCCCATGGCGGCATTTTTTCCGCCTCCATTGCTCGCCCTTCTGTAAGTGTAAACCCCCGGTTGATACATAGCCGCGCAGGGCTCCATTTTACCGCTCGAACGGTTGTGAAAAAGCTTTGGTATTTGCCCTTGAGTTTATTAAAAGTCTGTACCCGCATGGGGCTGCGATTAAATCCCAATAAGACCATGACGTACTTCCCATATTCGCATGGCGATCCGATTCAGAAATCCCTTATGAACGCTATCAAACAATTCGCCGTTATCTTCTCTCTTTTTATTGCCCATCACCACGCGTACGCAACAACTTATTATATCGACTCCAAGCTCGGTAACGATATGTGGTCCGGAAAACGCCTCGCCAGGGCGGCGAGTACATCAACTGATGGCCCTTGGCAAAGCCTTAACCGTCTGGCAGCTGCAACGCTTTCTCCCGGAGACATCGTAGAGCTCCAGTGTGGGAGCAAGTGGATCCAGACACTTCGACTCAATAACTCTGGCACCGCCGGTCTACCGATCACCATTCGTGCAGCGTCCTCGGCCTGCGGTACGCCTCCGTCCATTGATGGCAGTCAGGTTATCGACGCACATAGTTGGCTTCGTCACAGCGATACCATTGACAAGGCCGCGTGGCCCAACGAGAAACTCCAGAATGGCTCACTTGCATCGGAAGTGGCAGGTTGGAGCTCCTGGTCCGCGGCCGGAGATCAAAAACTTGTCCACGAGGCCAATTGTCCAGATTCACCGAGTGGTTGCGCCGCGTTCACCAGCAGTGTGAAGCCGGGCGGTAGCCTCGTAAACAGCAATACGTTTCAGGTGCAAGGCGGGGTTGCTTACCGGGCGGGGCTTTCATTACGGGCTCCAGCGGGCATCCAGGTGAAGATACTGGTCAGGCGCGGTAGTCCTCCCTACGATCCCATTTCTGCCGTGCAATGGATAGCTGGAACCGGAGCATGGCAAAAAATCTCTATTGCCTTTATCCCACGCTCCGACGTAACCGATGCAAGACTCGACATCGAGAATCCCCCTGAAGGGGTTAAGTTTCACTTCCGCAGTGCAAGTCTTACACCCGCTTTTGCTACGCCCCTCGGTGCATGGGCTGGCGATCTACCTTTGCTTCCCGCACACCACCCGAATCGCGGTCATGATGCGACCAGCCCGAACTCTGTTTATGCCAGAGCTGCGGGAAACGGTAATTCCGTCTCACAGAGTAATGGGGCTATTGGAAGTACGTATATCGATATTGGTTCCAGTCTCAAACTGTCGGATGGAACGATGCCCAGACCGGGCAATCGACTTCGTATCCGCACGGCCCCATGGCATCTCGACGAGGTAACGATAACCCGCGTTGACGGTGATAGGCTTCATTTCGAACCCGCCACCCGATATCAAATCGAGAAGGGGCAGGGTTATTTTTTGCTTGATGAGTTAGTTATGCTGGACTCGCCTGGTGAATGGCTCTACGATTCGAACACAGCCGCTACCTATGCTTGGGTACCTGACAGTAATGCCCCGTCCCGTCAGATGCGCCTGAGCGTCCTCGAAAAAGGCATCGACCTCTCGGGGCGAGCCAATATCGTTGTAGAGGGAATAGACGTCCGTTACACAGCCGTAGGTCTCGATCTCACGGATACACAGAATTTGACTCTACGCTCTGCAAGTATTTCTAATACCGTACGCGAGGGAATAGTTGCTACTAATGCCCGGAACGTCAGCATCATCTCCAATCGCATTCGGCAAACCGGGCGCGATGCCATCTCGGCCCCCGGCGCGAAAATTGTTCGGGTGGAAGAGAATGACATTAATCAGAGCGCAGTTGCTGTCGTTGGCGATCGCATCTGGAGTCTTCCCGCAACCACCTATGCCACGGTTTATGTAGGAGCGTTTGCGACAATCAAAGGCAATCGCATTAACTTTTCCGCGAGCAATGGAATTTGGACACAAGCAAATGAGTTTGTCGCAAACGGGGTTATAGAAAATAATGCTGTCTTAAATAGTTGCCTTCAAATAAATGATTGTGGCGCCATTTATGTCAACTATTCATCGCCAAATACTCGCATAGCCTCCAATCTGATCGAACGAGTCAGCGGCAATGTTGATGGGATAGTAATTTCCAGAGCTCTTTCGCATGGAGTTGGCATCTATCTCGATATCCACTCTAGAAATATGGCAGTAGAAAATAACACCGTGGCCTGGGCTGACTATGGGATACACGTGAATGACGCGTACTCTAACCGGATCGTCGGAAACTTGCTGTACGGGAATCGCAATAATCAGATCTTTTTTCAGGAGCGAACACAAAAGATCGCCTCAACGGGGGATGTTAATAATAACGACGTATTCGAAAACAGTTTTTTTCCAACTACATCGGCTCCCGCGATTAAGATAGAAGGAGAGGTGGGTGATGTGACCCATTTCGGTGTTCTTTCAAAAAATTATTATTCCGCCCTGTTCAGTAAGCGCATGTTGAACGAATCGTGGGCAGCACACAACCTCACCTACACGTTAGGTGAATGGCAAGGTGCCCCGAGTAATAAAGGGCGTGTATCACAAGATGTCGGCTCATCGCAAATTGCTCAGGAAGGCTATGCGTCCTATCTGGCTGCGGGTGGCAACATCGTTCCTAACGGAGACCTTACACAAGGTATGCGCGGATGGTCATCCTGGAACCAGACTGAACCATTTTCAACGAGAACTCATCAAGTTTGCGAATTCGGCCCATGCTTGCGAATAACTGCTGGAGGAACCGTAACTCTCGCCCATACGCCAATGTTTTCAGTAGAAGCCGGTCGTTCCTACCGCGTCAGCTTTGACGCGAAAATAGATATGGATGGGCAATTTATCAAGCCGCTCGTCCGCCGCGGCGGCCCGTTGTTGTATGAGCGTTTGATGCCAGCGTCCGAAGGGTTCGCGGGAAGCACGGAATGGCGCCGCTACGCCTTTGTCTTTACCGCTGCGAAGACAATTATTGCGGGCGATCCTGCGACTGGGGACCTCGGCGCGCGGTTAGACTTCGAGAATATTCTGCCTGGTCAATCCCTGTGGGTGGCCAATATGGAGATCGTTCCACTTCTTGCCGCCGAGAATACAGTACGCACTCAACTTGTTACTAATCCGGATCGAGTTACACGTTCCCGCGAGTGCCCGGACGAGGAAACTGCACCTGAATACTGTGGTCGTTACCACCTGTTTCCACAAGGTACCCCGGTGAACTGGCCAATCGACCTGCCTCCGCTGAGCGGGGTCTCGATCTATACCGTTAACGAAGCAACGCGCGACAGCGATGGTGATGGAATTGCAGACAGTGCGGACCGGTGTCCCGGCACGGCGAAGACAGATCAGGTCAATGCCTCGGGCTGCGCGCTGACACAACTTCCGGACCCGACATAAAGTTGCGGGATTTTCATTTTTAGACCTCAAACCCTATCCTACTAAACCATCTCACTACAAATAGGGTTTGAGGCATGAATTTCACGCTTGTTCAAAAGCGTCATATTGGGGAGAGAAGCAAGCGTATGATGCAACTGATCGCGTCTGCCTTCGAAAAAACCGAACCTGGCGCGCTGGTTAAAGAGATCCGCAAGAAGATGGGCATCAGCCATGCCAAGTTTCATAACCGGAAGAAGAATTATGGCGGGCTTCGGCCCTTCGGAACTGCGGCGGTTGCGGCAATTGGAAGAGGAGAACAGCAAGCTCAAGCGGCGGGTAGCAGACTTGAGCTTGGCCAGTAACGATCAACCAACTCCCTGGTGTTGCGAATGTTGCTGCGGCTCGAAGCACCAAAGACGATCGACTCGATATTCGGTTGCTGGCATATCCATTCAATCGCTTCGTCCGGCGCAATCGCGCCTGAGGCGAAGACGGACATGGCGATGGCACGAACTTTTTTCTCTCGTAGCGCCCGTACGTACGCCTCAAATCCTCCGCACATGCGGAATCCGATTTTGTTGATATTAGAACACACGATTGGATTTTCCACCCCCACCTCTTCAAGCGCATCCAGCAGTAATGGGAGATTCATCGTTATGAAACCTGGTTCCGCGTTATACCGGCTCCTGACGTGCGTAGCAAAAATACGAAAAGCATCTTTGAAGCCCAAACCAAGCAGCAGGTCAACGACAACATTTTGTAAGAAGATAATTGGTGTCCTAAGCCCAGTGAACATTTTCATCTCAGCATCGACCAGCACAGTGGTAATGCCTTCGATATCCTTCTTCGCCAACGACATACCTCCACGCATCACGGCATTTACAAGACCCTCATCGGGCATGAAACGTTTCAATGCGCCTAACATGCCATCTTCGGTTACAGCGTTTGCATACTTGTGCGCGTATGGCATACACGGTAAGAAGCTAAAATCCTGGTAACGTGCTGGATTTGCCCGCATATAATCGGCAACCAGCGCAATGCGATCGTGCGTGGTGCACATAAAGCTCTTTACGCCTTCGTCGTATGCATTATCAAGTACATCGATAACCGCTTGAATATCCTGAAAGCGGATGGACTGAGCCAGCGCTTTCTCTTCTGACATGTGATTAACGCCAAAAAACTGATTATCCCCAAAAAGTAAACGATCCATTTCCTACTCCAATCCAAATCGCTAACCGAGTTAGCGTTCAATTTAACGGTTGCGAAAAAAAAGCGTTCTCTTCTTCGGTATTTCCGGCTGGGCGTCGCTTTTTTGCCCTCCCTTTACATCGGCTATCATCATTGCTATTACACGGTCTGTCATCATCGCATTTTCAAACGAGTTAACGTTGTCGCTGGCGCATTTTCCTTCAATGCAACGCACAAAATAGTCCAGTTGCGCAGAGTACTCCTCGCCACGAAGGTAGAACCATACTGCTTCAGTCAGATCCGTCGTATAGCGAACATTCCAGCCCTGTTCATAACCCTGGGGGATACACGCAGTACCTCTAAAATACACTTTACATTCCTGCCGATCGGCGTAAATGCGACCGTTAGTACCCCATATGGTCATTTTTGTTGTCATTTTTCGGTAGGATTCGTCGCTCCAATTCACCGATATTTGGGCGCTCTTACCACCTTCATAATATAAAGTAGCGCACACCTCATCATCCGTATCCTTCGAGAAAATCTTATTCAGAATAGTACCGCCTACCCTTTGCGGCGCTCCCATATACCAATTCACGAGATTGATAGGATGAGCAGCGTAGTCGTACAGGCAGCCGCCGCCTTCCGAGCGCTGTGTACGCCAGGTTGAGCCTTTCGGTTTCAATACGACGGGACCGTAGGCCTCGGCGAGCACATGCGTTACCTCGCCAATAGCGTTTATGTCTAGCAAACGCTTGACTTCTTGGAAAGCGCCAA
The DNA here is from genome assembly GCF_900113575.1 of Nitrosospira sp. Nsp14. Taxonomy (GTDB): domain Bacteria; phylum Pseudomonadota; class Gammaproteobacteria; order Burkholderiales; family Nitrosomonadaceae; genus Nitrosospira. The sequence continues at coordinate 26,702 of NZ_FOPV01000002.1, read as the reverse complement.
CAAACCGGTAATGATAACCTACTTGATTAATCAAACCCTTTTCGTTGGCAATGCGAGTTATTTCTTCTCCCTCCGCCGTGTCGAGGCAAAAGGGTTTTTCGCAAAAGAGATGGAGATTTTTGTCAAGCGCAGCCTTTACCATCTTTGTATGAATACTTGACGGGGTAGCAATGATTAAGGCATCAAGCGCGACTTCGCGCAGCATCGTATCAAAATCAGTGTAGGTACGAACACCAGTATACTTGTTCAGAACATCCAGCACGTAGCCGGCGGAATCACATATCGCCACAAGCTCAATGTTCGGATGCGTATTAATAATGGAATAATGGGATAAGCCCATTTTTCCGAGGCCGACGATAGCTAACCGGATCATTCTCAATCCTTATAAGAAGTGAACTACTTGGAATCTCGCCTAAGTGGGCGAAGCACACCTGACAACGCGGCCTCAATAACAAAGATGAGCGACCACCAATATCGCTTTGCGCGAAGTTTTGGCTGGATAATCAAGCGAAAGACCCATTCGAGCCCAAGCGCCCTTATCCATTGCGGGGCCCATGGCACCGCCCCCGAATGATAATCGAAAGCTGCGCCCACCCCCACTGCCCAAGCAGCATTTAACCGGTTGAGATGTCGCGCGATCCATATTTCCTGTTTGATGAGACCAAGCCCGACCCATATGATATCCGGCTTCGCGTCGTTGATCATGCGCACAACTTTCTCATCTTCTTCGGCCGTCATCTCCCGGAAAGGGGGACAATATGTTCCGACTATGTTTATGTCTGGATATAATGCCTTAAGCTTTACGCTCATCAAGTCGGCCACCCCTTCTTTTCCACCATAGAAGAAATGACGCCAACCATGTGACTGGCCGTACTCGCTGCAATCTAACTGTAGAATGGGCCCATTGTACCGATTGATCTTGAGTCCCCAGAAGTATCCTGCCGCGATAACCCCCACCCCGTCACACAGTGAAAATTCTGCTCCCTGGATAAAAGCCAGGTGGTCAGGGCGCCTGAGAGCGTGATACATTGACTCGGTGTTCGTGATGGAAATATATCCACCCGACGTCCCGTCCTTGATGCGCTTCGCGATTTCTGCGAGTACCAAATCGTGGGAATCCATGGAAACCGGAATTCCAAGAATGAATTTTTTGTTACTAATCGCCATAGGCCTAACCTCGTTTCAATAACTGACATTTATCGCATGATTTGCTCCGTAAATCGGCCGAAGGACAATTGCCCTACTGCGATGCTACGCAAAATTATCGGAGTTATTTGGTGCACCGGGGAATAAATGGTAACTCCTCCCCGGTGAGGTTGTACGCCGCGCGTTCCCACGCAAATAAGTTATAACATCTGACCCATCCATACCTCTGGATCACGAAAAGTTGGGACGGCAACCAGCTATTAGATATCACCTCTGTGACAGTTGTTGCGTGGAGTACGTTGACTTCATAGGGGGGTATCCTTTTGCTCATCGCACGTTAAGGCACATGTGTCTGCTGGGGAACTGGGCGATTCACTACACGAAGTGATGCAGGGTAGTTTACACAGTTAGGGTCGGACAAAAACCGCATCAAATTGAAGCGACTGCCCAGTCCGTGAATCCGAGAAGCCAGGAACAAGTGACCAGATCTCAAATCCAGCATCTTTCAAGTACGAAAAGAAATACTCATAGAGCTCCTGCCCCTCATACAATGCAATAAGGCTTAGCTCAAGCTGGATCGCGTGGATATCTCGGAGGCAATTTTTTGCTCCTTCCAAAACCGCTCTTTCAAACCCTTGAGTATCTATCTTCAAAAACACTTTTTCTCTTGTCGTTCGATAATCGTAAAAAATCGAATCAAGGGTGACAATCTTAGCCGAATCTTTCCCGGTATACGCTGATTGAGGTGCCACATCTGAGTGCGCCCGGAGCATCGGCAAAATTGATGAGCTGTAAGAATTACCCGCAACATTTATCTCTATTTCTCCATTTGTGGAACCGATAGCGCATCTTTCATGAACTACCCATAAGCGGTCAGACTTAGCCGTTTCGGCGAGGACGGAATAAGCCATGGATAAGGGTTCGAAGGAAATTATTTTCCCTGCGTAACCTTCTCCTCTCGATAACAAAGCGTATTGTCCAATATTAGCCCCCACGTCGAAAAGCAAGTCTATTTTATGATGTAATAGAGGGCTTGGTCCTTTATAACGCGATAGCTCAAACCCAAAAAAACCGAAACTTTCCTTGACTATTCTTTTCGCCAGGACATTTAAAATTAATAATATTTTTTGTGATTGAGGAGATAGCATTCCGACTCCATAGGAAAGGTATGTTGTGCGCGTTCAAACAGCTTCGATCCCTTATAAGGCCATAAAAGACGTACTTCTGGGCACTACTACCTTTACGAACTACATGGCTGTTCAGCCAGTCGAGTCCGATTTCGTCACGGCTCAAAAGCAGAATAAACTCCTAACATATACTTCAAGTTCGCACCAGCTACGATAGTGCGTTCCCGAGCAAAAGAACGGCGCGCCCCGGCCTATCCATCGATAGGTTAGAAGGAAAATTCGTCTTCTATCATATTTGTCATTGCTCCTTCGTGGTTCTTGGTTCTTGAATCGAACGCTCGTATGCGGGAACAATTTCGCAGAAATCGAAACCTCGTTCGGAAAACCGAAAGCGCCCCTTAGCTATAGCCATTTCATGGGCCGCGACCGCCTCCATACTCTCAAACCGTTTGCCAATGACTCGAGCGGGCGATCCAGCGACGATTGAGTAGCTGGCAACATCTCTAGTCACCGTAGAGCCCGCAGCCACAATTGCCCCTTTTCCGATTTTTACACCCGTGAGTATGATGGCACCATAGCCCAGCCACACATCACTCTCAATAATAGCTATCTCGTCGCTGAAGCGGCTTGGAAAGCGTTCACTTCCTATCCAGGGGGTGTAGCGAATAGGGAATCCAATCGCCGAAAAATCATGATCATGGCGTCCGACAATTGCGACCTGGTTCGCAACTAGGCAGTAGTCTCCGATTTCAGCGTTGGCTTCGATGTGCACATGCTTACCAATATGAACATTGTTACCGATGCGCAGCACTTTGGGCGCCCAAAGAGAGGTGCCCTTGCCGATATGAAGGTCTTTACCATAGCTCAGATAGCGGCCTTTTCCAAGTGTCTTATATCGAGTATAGAGATGCCGTAGTATAGCTGTAAGGCCGTTGATCATTGCTTTATACCAAGACTAAAGTTATTCAACCGACCAGGAGTCTTCCACTTTAGCGCCGTCTTTTCGAATAAAGCTACAACGCCAGGTCTTGCCAGTTTGAGAGCAAACGGGTATGGTTGAGCCAACGAGTCTCTCGACTGTGTTATTCCAATTCTCTGCCAAAGCCTGCTTTGGTTTTTTAGAAGTAGGCTCAGTCAAGCTAAGTCCGTACGGACTGTCCCATGAATACCAGAAGAAGCGCTCCACACCTTCAGCTCTTGTCAGTATAAAAGCCCGAACGGCGTATTCACCTGCGTCTTGTAACGACACCTTTTTCCAGCCACCCTTTGTAACATACCGATGATCTGGGGTGCCATCGCCATTGGCGATCCACCAACCGGCTTCCGTGCTCCAGAGCGGCTTTTGGTGGATGCCATTTTTTTTCATCACGCCACGGACTCCTCGGATTAGGGGCACCATTGCCTCGGGGCCGGAATGTGGAACATAAAAATGATGACCCACAACATCGATACAGTCTTTCCCTCCTAACGCAAGAAAGTTATCCAAATAGCCAAGGTGGTCTTTTGCCCCTGGAGTGGAGCCTGCCGAAACAATCCGGTTCTGGGGATCGATGGACTTCAGTATTCGAAATGCTTCACATGTTAGCTCAACCAGCTTGGCAGGACTTCCCGTATAAAAAAGTTTAGCGTTAGGTTCGTTCCAAATCTGGTAGTTGTGAATACGTCCTTTGTAACGTTCCCCAACCGTCCTGACATATCGGCGCCAGTCTTCGATGTTAGCGGGTTCGCTGGAGTTACCTGGCTTATAGCCGCTTGGATCATTAGGTCGCGCTGCCGCCCATTGCGGAGTGTTAGCTAGAGGCAGCAGAAGGTCCACGTTATGCTGCTTGGCCATAGCAACATAACGATCCAACCGCGAAAAATCCCATTCGCCCCGCTTGGGTTCAAGTTGTTCCCAATTAACGTAAGCATCCCAAAGTCTCCAACTACCAAAGCGCACCCCGGGCCAAGCCGTACCTTGATCAGCACGATGAATCATTAGTCCGAAAAACTCTATTGGGACCGTCTCTGTTGCATTTGCTTCTTTATGAGGCACCACCCATAAAATCGCAGAGACGAGCAGCAGAATCGCAGTATATTTTTTCATGACGTGCTCCAGTTAATTTATTCCAGTGAATTTCTCTTCCTCCTCTGGGTCTTTCGGAACCTCTATCAGATCAAGGCCTGGGATAAGTTTTTGGCCAGATACCTGATTGACTGGAACATGTAAGTCATTGAAGGGCACGTTACATGTATAGGCATCGAATCTTCTAGAGACGCGGTTACAAGCCCACAAGTTGATAGGGATTACTGATGGGCACGCTACTGTATTTTGGCTCGCTTCAACCTGCGGAACCATTTAGTGCAATACGCACGTCAGATCACTGAATCAATCCGCTTGTTCAACACATGCGAGTTCGGTGTAGAGGGTTTCCTTTATTTCGGGAGCATTAAGCATTTTTCTATTCCATCAACAAAGCGATCAACCATGTTATTAAGCGTATATCGCTCAGCCCCCTCTCTGGCACCCAAACATAAACGTTGATACTCGGCAGGAGTAGACAAGAGCTTGATGATTCGTTCCGCATAATTCTCGGGGCCGCCTTCGGTGATGATGCCGTTTTGCCCATCTTTTAAGTAAGCGATCTCCGGGCCGTGTCGGGCATCAACTGTGGTAGCCATTGGAATACCAGCACAAAAGGCATCAAGTACATGCAATCCAACCGCTCCCGGATTAAAGCAGATATCAGCGAGTCGAAAATATTCGGCCTTTTCCAGCCCTCTGCGCACACCGAGACACTTTAACCATGGCCGTGATTCCGCCGCAGCTCTCATTTCGCTTGCACTTGGTCCATCTCCAATTACAAGCAATCGAAAATCAGGTAGCGCCCTACGTATCTGATCGGCTGCCTCCACCATGTAGGCGAGGCGCTTATCCGAGTAGAGTGAGCCGCAGAACAAACCGATCTTCGTCTCATCCCCAGCCCCGATTTCGGTTCGCAACTCATTCAAACGCTTCTCTGATACGGACGCTAGATCGTTATTGAAACCATCGTTATCAATTGAATTATCGAGGCAGGTAATACGCTCCTCCGCATATCCTGCCTCGCGGAGAATATCAACCGTTACATCTGTGTAAGCGAACCACCAATCTACTCGAGTCAGCAAAAACTCCTTCCACTTCTCACGCAATCCGGTCGGAGCATCACTCTGAAAATTCTTCCCGTGACCCCAGTACGCAACCTTGCAGGAAGAATATATTCGACTCAGCAATACCCGATAATTGGAAAGGTTGCGGTTTTCCTGCATTAACACCGCCAGGTCCGCATCTTTTAATAATGCTATCGGAAACGATTGCCAGATAATATCCCGCTTACCGATTTCCCAGTATCGATTGGTTATTTTGTAAGTCCAGGGCAACGTACCTTCGTCCTTTCTGGTGAGCTCGCGACGCGAAGCTTGGCCATGGACTAGGCACAATTCGATACCGCGCATAGAACACGCCTCGCGCAGCCTCTGAAAAAGGTTTAGGCGGTAATGTAGTAATCTATCCTGGAAAATAACAACTTTCTTCATCGTATTAAATATAAGTCTTGATCTATCTGTCGGACGGCAGGCTTCACCTTTGGCGTTCTGTTCTCGAACAGGCGGCATTAAGTCTTAACGTTTTACTCGCCCACTGCAAGGTTGAATGCCTCTTAGCCTTCCAAAATCCACTGATGGAACAATGCGAATCTTCTCATATTGGCACCTAGCTCATCATGGTCCTTACAGGCGCCTCGATCATGCCCGTGCTGCCATTCGCCGCAAACTGTTAGCAGCGGCTTCCTAATTAAGTCATCGCTCCTGAGCTTATTACTCAAGCCAACTAATTTCGATTGAGATTGAAGCGTCATGAAGAATGTTGCGACTGCAAAGCTGGCAAATCCGACGAGATAACGCAAAAAACCGGGACTGACGCGGTAATTGTCGATATATTTTTACCGCTGTCACACGACTTTACCCGTCTATTTGTAAGAAAATCCGTATCATACTAATATCCCTTCCACTGAACCCCGCTGATAGCGACGGCTCGGCCCAAGCCATTCATGGCGAGACACCACAACCTTACCGCTCGATGAAAGGCAAAAGGAGCCATGATGACCCCGGCAAAGGCAAAAACGATACACGCCACGCCGCCAGCCGATGCTCTTATGACCATCCGAACTCTGGATGCAGAACGGCTGCGCCAGTAGTAGGTGGATGCGCGAAGTCGGCGCTCTAAAATCCAGGCGAGCCGTTGGCGCTCGAAAGGGACCATTTCGAACACTTCTGCTTCGTCACACCATTCAAACCGGGCACCCTGATCCGCGATGCGGGCGAAGAAATCGTAGTCCTCGCCCCCGCAATTTGCAAGTTTTGGGTCGAAAGGAGAAGCGACGTTGCAGAGCCAGCTTGCTTTAACAAGAGCGTTGCCGGTGCGAGCTTCTCGCGGGTCGATTTTTGTTCCAGTTGAATGCCGCGGACGCTCGAATAAGCCGCTGCGCGCGGGCCAGACACGCGAACCCCGAGGAAAAACCGGAATTACCGGGCCAAATACGGCATCCACATCGTTTATTAATCGCGTCGCCCAAAGCGACATTAGCCAGCTTTCAGCGGCAGTTTCGTCGTCGTCAATCCATGCCAAAAAATCTCCACGGGCAAGAGATACCGCTGTATTGCGCGCAAATGAAATCCCTTTTTGAAGCTCGACTGAATATATAATATTGAGCTCAGGGTGGCGCATTTTTGTATTGTCCACGGTGGTAACCGCGCTACCCGCGGCATCATTATCCACGACAATTATTTCGAACGGTTCTCGGAAGTTCTGCTCGGCAAGGCTATCCAGAAGCTCCGCCAATAGGTATGGCCGTCGGTATGTACAGATACACACACTTACAGCTAACCGTCCGGTATCGCAACTGTTCTTCCCCACCGGAAATGGACGACGGGAACGCAACTTTAATCGCGTTTTAGGGTTTATGCTTGGAGTCCCAATCATCTTGGATGACGCGCGGTCATTCGCACGAATCCCGGAGCATGGCCTTTAATTATTCTGTGGAGTCGATTTAGAAAACGCGCTCGGAGTAAACGCAGGGTTAGCCAGTGCTTTCCTATGTACTGACGGCGAACCGCTTCTCGCTCCTTCGCCAGATATGACCTATCGAGCGTGTGGGCTCCCCCATCCGAAAAGAATGCCAGGCTTCGATTCATATATGCACAGCACCCGCCGGAGCGAAATACACGAATTATCCAGTCGTAATCCGCGTTTAACTTGAAACGGGGATCAAACAACCCGACATCGGTAAAAAGAAGCCTCCTGGCAAATATAGCCTGATGACAAATGCCATCCTCAATGATGTTGTATTTATCTACGTGACCGAAATCACGAAGCCAGTCACCGTCGGCTCTGACGTTGACAACGCTGCCATATACGAGATCGACAGCTGGATTGCGGTCAAGCCAGTCGCTTACGTCCTGAAGCACGTTTTCGTCGTATAAGGCGTCATCCGAGTTCAGGAAGAAAACATAATCCCCCCGAGCCTTGGCGACGCCTTTATTCATCGCGTCATAGATGCCGTGGTCCGGCTCGCTAACGACTAACAGCGGTGCGGAAGAGAAGGATTGAACAATTTGTAGGGTGCCGTCAGTAGAAGCGCCATCGATTACTACCCATTCGTAGTCTTTGTAATGCTGAGTAGATAATGACTCCATTGCGTTGTGAAGAACTCTTTCGCTGTTACGGCAAACTGTAATAATCGAAAACTTCATAAAAAAAATGGCCTACTTAGTTGAATTAGCCTACACGACTGGGGTGCCGCAACTCCAAACCGAAAAGAGAAAGCCAATGCGAACGTTACTTCCTTCAAATTGATTTCTTGTCGCGTCGCGCTTGTCACAAGGTGCGTTCATGTCACGTTCTTTCTAGCAGAGTATCCGTCCGAATAGCGTACCCAGCTCGTCCTAGGTCTGGGCTGTTCTAATTTACTTAACGTTGTTGAAAGCTGTTTTGGAGGTAGAAAACCAACGCAGGCTGCTAGTGCCAGCAAGTGGGCGAAAAAATCGGATGTAATGGCATTGGAGGAGGTAAAGGGAGCTTCGAGAAAACCTCTTAAGAACATTAGGCCCACGAGCGCGACAGATATTCCGCCGGATAAGGGTGCCGCCCGCACCGCATAGACGGCCAGCACTAATGAGTAAAAAAGCAGGCCTGCCAAGCCCAATATACCAGCACTACTCAACGACTGTAGAAGTTGATTATGGGCACTGGTGGCTGTCTTTATCCCTATCATAAATCGGTAATAATCCCCCCAGATTGAGGGCCCGTGCCCAAACCACGGACTGGCCAGGAACTCCTCCCAGGCTAAAAACCAAATCTTCGTGCGCCCTGTTAATGTTGTGAGTTGCCCACTTTTGGCCAAATCTAACCGGTTAACCCATCTTTCCGCCGAGTCGGCTCCAAGCCAGGTTACAGAAATTGCCGCAGCAAGTAAAAAGCAACTACAAGCTATGATTGCGATAAAAAGACCAGCACCTCTCCCCTTGGACGACTCAAGAAGCCGGCTACGATAACGATAAAGTGCGAGAAAAACTGCTATCACTAGAGCGGCGGCAATGGTGGTTTTTGATTGGGACAGAAAGAGCGAAATGAATGCGAGAGCCCAAGAAAAAAGGTTGATCAACCGCGAATCAAATGGGAAGCGCCAGAGGCAGATCATGAACACGACGGCCAGCGGTCCCAGGGTGTTAGCGTGCGTTGCTAGGCCGTAGTAGCGAATTGGAATGCCTAATATGCCGCCAGCGTATCCTTTATCGATAACCACCGTCGGAATTAGTATTGCGGCAACGGCGGAGCATGCGAAAAAAAACAGCAAAGTTGCTCGTACAAAAAGAAAGCATCGCTCCGGTTGGCTTTGAGCAACAAGGAATACGCTGAAATAAAGCAAGAACGCATAGAACGCTTTATGTTCAAGAGATGGAAAGGCGCCAAGGAACCCGTTGAGAATTTGATGTGTTAGAGCGAAGGCAACAAATGCCCAGAAAAGTAGCCAGCTATGGGTATGCGTCCATTCACGACGCGCAATGAAACGTACCAGGCGCTCAGCGCACAACAGCAGAATTCCCAGTGTAATGATACGATTGATCCAGAAGGAGGCGCCGATATCCTGAAGGGAAGCTTCACTTACCCCCATTCCGGCAGAGATAAATCGGCCAGTTGCGATCGGCGGTGCCATTATCGCTGCAACGATTCCCACAAAAAGTAGAGGGAGAGGCTCTTTACGAACACGGGTTCCTGCGTGCAGCATTAGCCCAAGCCCTAGAGTGGACGCTGCCGCCAGGGTTAAAGCCAGGCCGAGATAGATTGAATACCCGAAGATCTGTTCGATCATTTTTTTCGGTTTCTTAATAAATACCTAGCGATGGGCTTGGCCCAACGCGGCAACCGATCGTTGAATTGCGCAATGTAAGCGGCAAGCGGTGCATCTAAAAGTATAGAGGCAAGCAGAAAGAAACTTATCAGATACGCACTGACGCCCGTCCCGAGCATGAGAAGGAGTCGCGCTTGTGCATTAATATCAAGGTCAGCTATTCCCACCTTTAGAGCAACCGAAACAACCACCATAATCAGAGTAAGTAAAATTCCACCCCGTATGGCTCGAAGAAGAGACCACAGGGAGATTTTGATGACACTTCCAACCGCAAGAACCATGGTAATGCAGCGTGCGGCAAATAAGAAAGCTGCCACAACGGCTACCGTCTCAGCTGGCGAATTTGCTACAGCGTAGAGCACAGCCGACCATAAAAATACCATCGGAAGTTGCAGCCATAGCTCCAGTCTCGTGCGCCCCGAATTCCAGAGGATTGGCGTCGAGATGCCCCACACCAGCAAAAAAGGCATTACTAACGCGAAAGGCGTCAAAAATCGCGCAGCCTCAAGCCACGCGGGTCCGTAAAAGGCCGTTATAACAAATTCACTGCCAATTCCTACGATGACAAATAATGGAAAGCTAACCAAGGTAATTACCGAGAGCAAACGCAGAAAAACTTCCCGCAAAGCGTCGTGGTTATCCTGTAGCCTGGCGCACGCGGAAAAGACTACCGATTGAAGGTTTCCATATAGAGCAGAGGATGGTGAATTTACCAAATTAAATGCTGTGGTGTATAGGCCAACCGTGTAGGCTGGGAAGATTCTGCCTACCAATATCTTGTCCGCGCCGTTCAATACCCAGTTGACGAGATTGGTTCCCAGAACTGTCAAACCATAGCCCAGCATTTTTGCGCCATCAGGGATCCAGAATCGGAGAGTGAGCGGATGCCGAACCTGAAAATATAGAATAACAAGATTAACTCCTGATTGAATAAGCCAGGAAGCGACTAGTGATCCGCCGCCATATCCCGCAGCTGCTAACGGAATGCCCACACAGACATATCCAAGAAAGTAACTGGACAATTGTGCGATCTGTAATGATTTGTAATTAAGTTCTTTCTTTAATAGGTTGATCGAAACCGCAGTTACGGCATTGATCAGAATGACTAGGGAGAGCCAGCGAAATATATACTCCGCTTCGGGCTTGGCAAAAAAAGTTGCAAGTAGGCTGGCACTAAAAAAAATAGCACCGGATACCAAGAGCCCTAGAAAACACTGCCATGTCCAGACGAAACGTATATCATTCGCATTTACCGATTTCTTCTGGATTAGGGCATAAGCTAGACCGATATCAGAGAAGTATGTACTGATTCCGACGACGAGCACGCCGAGTGCGAAGAGCCCAAACTCAACCGGTCCCAAGATGCGCGCCAAGACCACTTGGGTTCCTAATTGGAGGATCATCCTCGCGATGGAACCCCCGGTACCCCAAAATAATGCTGTAAGACTCCGGCTGCCGAGATCTTTCATCGGCGGGTTCCCGCGGCCGGCTTGCAGCTCACTGGGCAGAAATAAGTGTGTCGACAAACTCCCGATATGCAACGGCCAGCCCCTGGGCCAATGGTGTGCGCGCACACCAGCCCATGCTATTGAGGCGAGTGGTATCCATCAGCTTTCTCGGGGTGCCGTCCGGTTTGCTGGTGTCGAAAACCAGTTCCCCCTTAAAACCAATGACCTTGCGAATCATTATAGCTAAATCGCGAATGGTAATGTCCTCGCCCACGCCAACGTTTACGAGCGGCGGCTCGAAATAGCCTGTCTGTGCTTCGTCACTACCGAGCAAACTGGCAAATTTCGACTCCGGCAGACTCATCAGATATATACATGCATCTGCCATATCATCGCTATAAACGAATTCGCGTCTCGGAGTCCCCGTGCCCCAGACGGAAACAACAGCGCTGCCGCTCACTTTAGCCTCGTGGAATTTGCGAATCAGCGCGGGAATGACGTGTGAATTTTCGGGATGATAGTTATCACCGGGGCCATATAGATTACTTGGCATCGCAGCCAGATATTGAGTACCGTATTGGCGATTGTAGCTCCAACACATTTCCACACCAGCTATCTTGGCTATCGCGTAAGGTCTATTAGTCGCTTCAAGCGGACCAGTGAGAAGATATTCCTCCCTCATCGGTTGAGGGGCAAGCTTAGGGTAAATGCAACTCGAACCTAGAAACATCAATCGCTTTACGCCGTGACGGTAAGCCTCGTGAATGATATTGGTCTGGATAGCGAGGTTGTCATGGATAAACTCGGCTGGGTAAGCGTTATTGGCGTAAATACCTCCGACCTTTGCAGCCGCCAAGAAAACATAGTCGGGCTTGTGTCGTGTAAAAAAGGTCTCGACGGCATGCTGATCGGTGAGGTCTAGTTCGTCATGTGTGCACGTTAAAAGATTGGTCCATCCTTTTGCTTTAAGGTTGCGCATGAGCGCCGATCCGACGAGGCCACGATGGCCAGCAACATATATTTTGCCGTTCTTATCCATTGCACCGCCTACTCGTGGTAATCGTAAGCTGCAAACCCGTGCTTCTTGACGAGTTCATCCCGTTTAGCGCTCTTAAGATCCTCACGCACCATCTCCCTGACGAGCTCGCTAAAACTGGTCGTTGGAACCCAACCCAATTTTTCTTTTGCCTTGGATGGATCTCCAAGAAGGGTTTCAACCTCTGTAGGACGAAAATAACGCGGATCGACACGGACAATAACGCCTGACGCTTGATTCCCCGGGTCTGAGCTAACCGTCCCGATTTCGTCGATACCTTCACCGCTCCAATTCATATGCATATCAAGCTCTTCGGCCGCTGCATTCACAAAGTCGCGCACGCTATATTGAACGCCAGTGGCAATAACAAAGTCCTCGGCTTGATCCTGTTGAAGCATCAGCCATTGCATCTCTACATAATCCCTCGCGTGTCCCCAGTCGCGTAACGCATCTAGATTACCGAGGTAGAGGCAATCCTGAAGACCCAGTTTGATTCGGGCAAGTGCGCGAGTAATCTTACGAGTTACGAACGTTTCGCCTCGAATGGGGCTCTCATGATTGAAGAGGATCCCGTTACAGGCATACAAGCCGTAGGCCTCTCGGTAGTTGACAGTAATCCAATAGCCGTAGAGCTTCGCCACTGCATAAGGGCTCCGCGGATAGAATGGTGTGGTTTCCCGTTGAGGAACTTGTTGCACTAGTCCATATAGTTCTGATGTGCTGGCCTGGTAAAAACGCGTTTTATGCTCCAAACCGAGAATTCGGATTGCTTCGAGTATACGCAACGTGCCTATGCCATCCGCATTCGCCGTATATTCAGGTGTATCGAAGCTCACCGCAACGTGGCTCATCGCTGCCAAATTATATATTTCGTCTGGTTGCACCTGTTGAATGATGCGGATTAGATTGGTCGAATCGGTCAAATCGCCATAATGAAGAACGAAATTACGCTCTGAGACATGCGGGTCCTGATAAAGGTGGTCGATTCGGTCAGTATTGAAAAGCGACGTGCGCCGCTTGATGCCATGGACAACATATCCTTTCTTCAGCAGAAATTGGGCAAGGTAAGCACCATCCTGCCCAGTAATGCCCGTTATAAGTGCGGTTTTTCTTTCTGATTTAGTCGAGTTAGAGGTTGCCATTTAACTTTTGTCTATATGTGGGTGCTAGTGCTCGCAGCATCTGATCAGCGAATTGCGCCTGCATTGTGAATGCGTGAGGTGATTCAGGGTCTATGGAGGAAATCCTGATCAGCATGCCATCAGGAATTTGTCCGTTCAGGCCATACCCAATCTCGACAAGCTTCTTCTCGATCCCACCGCGGAACACCTGATCGCCCACTGTCGTCCAATATGTAACCGGTTCGTTCCGCTGACCGAGGTTGGTTTGTATGCGTGTTACTGGAATTATTCCGTTTTCCGTAAGTACAGTTCCCTTTTCTTTGCCTTTCAGCGAAAAACCCTGTGCTGGGTAGCAAACTTCGGGGTAGTGCAATTGCATGGCATCTCGTTGGTCATCTCCGTAGGCTATCGCGAGCATGATTCGATAGCCGGAAGGGTTTACGTAGGTACGGCTGAGTGTTTGGGTATAGATCTTGTCGATCAGCTCCTGCTGCTGCGGGTCGACCATTGCTACTGTATTTTCCTTTTCTGCGCGCCAATCGCCAAAGGCGCGAGGAATTATTGTCTCGAGGTCAATTGCAGGCGCATGTGCAGCGATCTTGTGTGTGGGGCGCAAAGCCAGGGCGAGCCCCGAGGCCGCAAGCATAAGAACGAGAAGAATAAGGTTTTTAGCCCAGACTTTCATGGTCTTAGGCGCCGCGGCTGATAGGCCGACCTTGATAACGCAACCGGATACCCAGTTGCAGGAGCGAATCTACCCCGATAATCAAAAGCAACGCACTGAGGAAAAGTACCATGCCCGCAAAGCCGTGGAGAAATCCTTGTCCGGCCTCGTCGCCGAAATGGTAGGTGATCAACGTCAACACGATTACGCGAATGACGTTTGCAGTAAAGGATATTGGCACGATCAGGATTGCCAGTGCGATATTGCGCAAGACAGAGTCGTGTCGCACTATGTTGAGGTAGAGCAAGCCCAGCGCTTCCAGCGTGAAAAGTGTATGCAAACCCGCGCATGCATCTGCAACCAGGAGCTTATACTGCCCGATTTGCAGGATAACGCCGGTTCGAGCGATCGGGTAGTCAAACCAGAAAAGTATGTTCTCGGCTACATAAGAAACCGCCATCTTCATCGGCATCGTCAATAAATCGACCAACGGACCGGGCAGTGGAATCATGAAAAGCATGAAGAAAAGCGGGAACCACTGTGCTTTAAGAGCGCGTGGACCTCGGATGAGTAGCAGTATTCCGGAAAACAGCCAAACGACCGACCCAATCTCAAAAAGCAGAATATCCTGGGAACGGCCGATGACATAAAGTAGCAGAGCGAAGATAAAGACCGACCATCCGGCGACGGTCGCGCCCGCCTGACCATCGCTCGAGCGCACCATGTCCGGCCATTTCCGGTAAATAAGCCAGCAGGCGATGCCCAGTACAATGGGACCGTGCGCTTGCTGATCGGTACTCCAGACACCTCGGAACAAGTCCACCAGACTCGGTAAGTAAAGCACAACCAACCCGGCAGCGATGGGCAACCAGACGAGTAGCTGCCTGCGCCATCCTTCCGATGGGGCCGCGCTTCTGTTGAATGTAGTCGGTGTATTGATACTCATATTTCAACCAACCGTAACAGGACCTGTTCAAGTGAGAGGCACCCCAAGCCGGAGGTGGGCGTAATTGACTCTGCCGCACGCTCTTAATCCCGAGCGTATCGACCTTTAGTTAAAATCGTTCAATACCGAACCCACGAGTGTCGTGCGGGTTTGCTCAAGACTGCGAGTCAGGCTACCGAGGTCGGTTGCGGAGCTGCGATTCTTGCGGGCGAGTATGAGAGCCGCCGACGTGCCGACAGCGATCGTCAGGGCCTCAGCGTAATTGCTGGCGGCCGGGGTATCGATAATAACGATGTCAAATTCCTGGACGAGCGTCTGTAACAGATCGGCAAAAATAGGGCGGCCTATCAGCTCTTGCGGATTGGGAGGTACCGCCCCCGCCGGCAATACAGAAAGTCCAGGAAGTGGAGGAATTCGCACAATCGCCTCTGTACCGTTTCGACCCGCCAGCATGCCTGACAGACCCCCGCCCTGCCCCAGCTTGAATAACCTATGCTGGCGTGGGTTTCGTAGATCAGCATCGATGAGCAGAGTGCGCTCCCCCAGTTGCGAGAATACGATTGCAAGATTTGCTGCGATAAAGCTCCGCCCTTCGTTCTTGCCCGGACTAACAATGGCAAGCGCGTTGCGCCGCGTCTCGGCATTGAACCAGCGCAACATCAGCTGACCGCGCAGCGCACGTAGCTTCTCCACCACTGGGCTGAAGGGTTCATAAGCGGACACCAGATCATGGCTCAGGCTGGTGTCGCTTTGCGGAAGATAAAGATAGTCGAACTGACGCGAAAGAGCGAAGCGGATGTCCTCTTCCGTGAGCAATCCCAGTTTGATTCCGACATCCCCAAATCGCTTATCCTGCTCTGTTTGCAACCGCAGGATACGTTCCGCGTTTTCCGCGGACAGGCGCCCGCTATCAACGAGAATAGTTCCGATTGAGCTATGACTGCCAGCGCCAGCGGGCGTCTTGCCGTAGATATGGGGCTCCGCGGAGGCCGCAGCGGGATGCCGTTTTATACTCGAGAAAGTACCTGTAACTGGTTTCATAATTTTATTCCGCTCAGTGTTCGGTGACTTCCGTGCCTATCGCCCGCATGGGTAGTCGGCGATGAAAAAGCTTGCGCGTAGGTTTACGGGGGGCAGTTCGTCCGGCAGATGAAATGGTGGCAAGTACCGGAAGCTCGATTACTTCGATCAAATCCTCCACAGAGCGTACACGACGATTGAGAAGTTCAAGCATCAACGCAATACCTACTCCGAGCAGTGGACCGAGGAACAGCGAGATCAGCATATTGAGCAAAATTCGGGGGCGCGAATGTTCTGTTGGGATTGAAGCCGGATTTAATACCGAGATATTCGTTTGAACCGCGAGGCTCTCGAGCCTAGTTTGAGCAAACCGCTGGCTCACGGCCTCAAAGTTACGCTGGGCGACCTCAACGTCACGCTGCAATACGCTAATCTGGTCGCGCTGCTTGTTCAGTTCAAGTACGTGCTTTTTTTGCCTTTCGATCGCTTCTCGCAGATCTTCCTCTTTATGTTTGCCCACTGCGTAGGAAGTACTGATGCTATTGTGGATGTGCCGCGTCTCGCTAGCCAGTCTGTTCCTAAGTGACGCGAGTTCCGACTGTGTCCGCTGTGTCTGCGGATGGTTTTTGCCGAGATTGACGCTGCTTTCCTGAAGCTTCGCCTCAATGCGCGCGATATCCGATTTCAGGCTATTGATTAAGGGGTTTTGCATTACCTCAGCCAGTGTCGCCGGATCCTCTGCGGATCTACGTTTGCTGCTGCTGTCGGAGGTTTGTCCTTGAACGACGGTAAGCTGTGTTGATAGCTCGTTGAGCTTCGCCACTTCGTAGTCAAGTCGCTCATCGGTAGCGACAATACCAGTTTCCTGCTGATAGGAAGACAGTGCCTGCCGTGCTTTTTCAAGCTTGTCCCGGAGAGCTTTGGTCTGATCGTCAAACCAGCCCGAGTGTTGACGTGCCGGCTCGACTTTGAGCTCGAGGTTAACGTCTATATATGCCTGCGCAAAGGTATTGGCCACGACGGCAGCAAAGCTCTGGTCTGAACCGCTGAACTCGATGTTAATGACATTACTATCGCGTGACGGCTTAACATAAAGCTTCTTCTTCAACAGCTCAGCAAGCCACACTACAATATCGCCTTCACCTTCAGTTGCTTCAATCCACTGCTCGCGGATAGCCGGGCTTTCATCCATACGCAACAGTTTGACGACGCGGTGGGCCACGCGGTCGCTGTTTATGATATCGATTTGCGTTGCCATATATCCTGGAGTCAGCGATCCGGGCAGCACCATGCCTACAAGAGGATCTGGCGACTTAACGTCGACCACCACCGCTGTATAGGCCGTGTATTCCTTTGGCAGAACCAGGCTTACTACCAGGGTCGTACTCGCGATCAGAAGCAACGTAAGAAGCACTACCTTATAGCGCGCCTGAAGGATACGTAGAAATTGTGAGAGAGTCATGAATTCCTAGGTGATATTAGAAAATACTTTCCCGCACGTAAATGATGTCGTTTGGCTGTACCGTATCGGTCATCTCGGGCGAAAGTTTCTCGACCACACCATCGGCATTCTTGCGGTGAAGGCGCAACCGCCATTCACTACCTCGAACCGTGTGCCCGCCGCCCTGGGCCAGAGCCTGCATAATAGTCATCCCGCGTTCGATACGATAAGCACCGGGGCGCTGAGCTTCACCATAGATATAAAAAACGGGTGCACGGTGGACGTAGATTACGTCTCCGCCAGAGAGAATGATATCCTGTTCCGACTTCTCCCCAAGGTAGAGTCCGGGAATATCGATAACCTGGCGAAAGGGCTTCCCATCTCGTAGGCCTATGACAATGGCCGAGTCATCCCCCGTCGGGGTGGCTCCTCCGGCCATCGCCAACATGTCACTGACACGACTGAGGGTTTCAAGCGGAAATCGCCCCGGACGGCTAACCTGGCCGAGTACGCTCACCTGATTCCCGCGCATTTGCAGTACGATGATATTGACCTGTGGTTGCCGAACGAAACCGCCGTTCTTGAGCGCGGCAGCAATCTTTTTTTCTGCAGCGGTGATAGGCAGGCCACCGACTTCAACGTTGCCTATCAGGGGATAAGTTATTAACCCGGTCTCGGACACCCGCGTTTCCGTAGTGAGATCAGGGTTCTGAAAAACCTGAATGCGCAGCACATCCCCCGGCCCGAGCGGATAATCATGATTGGTTTCCGCAAAGACCGTCGTCGCGAACAGGGTAAAGAAAAGAGCGAGTATCCGCATCAAAACTTGAGTCATGGATGTCAAATTTCCTTTATAGATTATAATAGTTGGATAGTTTCACTTTAAACCGGCCACACCTCTCTCGACCACGACACCGGCACCGGCCGCGTTCGATGTTGTTATACCCGGATCCTTTGCCTCAGGCACGATCGGCTTGGCCGCGGTCTGTGGCTTGCTATCGTCCGCGAACTCCCCCATGTAGGTGATTTTTGCATTGGTCTTCAGGGTCTTGAGTTCCTGCTTAGCCGTTTCGGCGGCGCGCTGGTTACCGAGGAACTGCTGAATACGGGGCAATGCAGCCTCTTCCGATACCGGGGCCGATTGTGCTCCAGCCAGCCTCATCACCGTAACCGTCTGAGGGCCCTCCAGAATAAGGCTCTGTCCGGTTTTAAGCGGATGTATCTTCGGCAACAGCTCAAGCGGAATCTGTTCAGCTGATCGCGTAGCGGTACCGGCAGCAAACTTTATACCCTTACCCTTAAGCCAGTTGGCAATCTCTTCCATTGACTTACCGGCGTCGACCATTCCGCGCAACTCAACAGCAACTCCGGCCGCTGCCGGCAATACGAGTTCCTGGATGTTATAGATCCGGCGCTCCGCAAAAAGCGGAGGGTTTTCGGCGTAATATTTTTTTGCTTCTTCAATAGTTGGCTTAGGCGCACCCGCAGTGATCTGCTCGACGTAAGCTCGGGCGAGAATCTCGCGGCGCGCATTCTCAAGAGCAAGAAGCACTTCCGGTGAACGATCAAGTTTTTTTTCAATTGCTTTCTCGACTGCAAGCTCCTGATCCACCAGGCGATCGAGAACCTCGCGGCGGACCTTGGGCGCCATTTCGGGACTCACCGCACCAGCTCCGGGAGTCCGCGTCAACACATAGTTGAGCTGGTGAACCGAAATTTCGCCCGAATTGACTTTAGCAGCGATCTGGGTGGCGGGTTTTGGCTTTTCGGCGTCTTTGTTACCGCAACCGGCGATCGCTAGCGCAACCGATGGAACGAGTATTATAGAAATTATATTGTTACCGATGATCCGCATTTATGCCTTCGATTATGTGAAATTATGTGTTAGACGCTCCGTCCCTAGCAAAGCTGCCTTTCCCCGTTTTGTGATATACACGAGATAATAAATGTCGTCAATGAACCGGTTGGCTGACTCAGCTTGATAAAAAATAACCGGTTTTTGCGGCGTCTATACAGCACATATCACCTTTAGTTTTTCGCTTGTTTTCCCGTTCATCCAGTTGTCCCGACTAAGCGCTAAAAATTGAGTCTTGCCGAAACGCTCGCCGATGAGGCGTCGAAATCGAAGCCTCTATGGTCGGACGAACGGTGGTCTCTCTGCAGGGCACCGCTTAGAAACACCGCCCGCAGCGGCTGCCAGTCCAGTGCGATCAGTCCCGAGTGCTGGGTATCGGTACGACTTCCGCCGGGTACCATCTCGACTGCTCCCAGATAATCGCGCAAGCTATAGTCGTAACGCAGGCGCAACGCAACCTTTTCCGTTATCTGCCATACAGGCGCAAAGAACACGCGGTTTGCAGACGCGAAGCTAGCAGAAAACGGGTCGAAAAAAGGGGAATTCTGAAATTGCCCCGGTGCAACCTGAAAGTTGAAGAGATCGCGCGCCCAGCCCGCCGTTATGCGCGTCTGGCCGGTAACAGCCCAGTTAAGGTTGAAATTACCGACAAAGCCATCAAAATCCCGCTGCGGGAAGTGAGCATGATGGCGCGCGAAATGCCCGACGCGTGCGTCGATCGACGTCTTTCCAGTAACCGGCCACATAAGCCGTAACTCATGCTCTCGCTCGTCAAACTGATTGTCGAAAAGCTGAGCGGGAAGGGGTTGGTCTCTTTTATAGAATTCTCCATACCCCTGTCTGACCTTATAGGTAAGCGAACTCCCCGAAGGGAAGGCATAACGGAGTCCGCCCTCTACGGAGAGAACCGTGTTATCGAAATCCTGCACAGTCAGCCGGCTATTCGTACGCACGTCATAGCTTACTCCCCCAATAAGGCGCCATGCGCCATCAAGCTCCAAAACGGCGTCAAAACGAGCATTATTATCGGTACGTAAATTGCGGTTGGTGGAGTTAGCGAAGCCTGTAAGATCAGCAAAGTTGTTGAGCGCCTCCCGGTGGTTCCCCGTTAATTTGCCATATAAATAGGGGGTAACATACCAATGCCAGGTAGCCGTGCCGTTTTTCCCCAGAAAGTTGAGGTAATCAAAATTGTGGTAGCGATTGTCGACGAGACTGCCATTGACCTCGAAACGCTGCATTGAATAATGCTTGTTCACACTTAGCGCACCCGTCGTAGTAATTATGAGATCGGACGTAGTATCTCTTCCCGTAAACAACAATGGAGGAACAGTGGGTGAGAGCCGAAACACATTACTATCGTAAAGAAAAGTTGTGCCCCCCGTCAGGTTGAATGTGTCCCCAGCATCAGCCACAGCATATTGGGCGAACAGCGACAGGCATACGAGAGCAGCGATTCCAAGCCAACGGCGACTAAAATAGGAGCCATTCAGCAGCAATGTTATTTTCATTATGTATTTTCAGTTCCCCGCGCGCCGGTGTCACAACGGTATCACCTCATAACCTTTTTGAACAATAGTTCTTACGGGCCATCACGAGTCGCGGGACCCTCTTGTCCGGCCTTATTCCCGCTGCTCTCGCGTCCACTCGCTTGGCAAGTTCTATATCGTAACCGGGATTGTAGCCCGCGTCCTGCCATCTTTGACAAAGTTTTACCAAACAGTACTGCACGCTCATTTGTGGCTCAGTCGTCGCCGTGTCCGCACGTGTTCATCCACCCAGGGACACGCTTATGACTCCCACTTTTGCGAAAGTGCCCCGCCAACATCTTGTTCAGGAATTCATCAATAAGCCGCTCTATCCCGCAACACGATCAGGACGGTTTTTACGATAATATGCAAATCGAGGCGCAATGACCAGTTGCGCAAATAATCGAGGTCATGATCGATACGCGCCTGCATTTTGTCCAGCGTGCGCGTTTCGCCCCGGTAACCGTTGACCTGAGCCCAGCCGGTTATTCCCGGTTTGACCTTGTGGCGAATCATGTAGCCCTTTATCAGGTTACGGTAGATCTCATTGTGCGCCACGGCATGAGGCCTTGGCCCGACGATGCTCATGCAGCCCTGAAGGACGTTCACAAACTGAGGCAACTCATCCAATGAATTTTTTCGCAGAAAAGCCCCGATGCGTGTTACCCGATTGTCATCCTTCTGCGCTTGACGGATCGTGTCGCCATCCTCGCATACTCGCATCGATCGAAACTTGTAGACAAGGATCTCTTCTCCATCAAGACCGTAGCGCCGCTGCTTGAAAATAACAGGACCGGGCGAATCGAATTTTACAGCGAGGGCGATGAGAAACAGAAGTGGGGAGATCAAAGTCAGGATGAGCAGTGATAGAACAATATCGCTCGCCCGCTTGATCAGCCCATTTGAGCCAGTAAAGGGCGATTCGCAAACGGAAATGACGGGGGTACCGCAAACGGTTCCGCTCCGTCCCTGAATAAGGTCGGTAATGAACATGTCGGGTACAAAATAGATCGAGGCCGTCGTGTCTTTCAGCTCGTCAAGCACATGGAGAATACGTGGCTGGGAGGCCATGGGCAATGACAGATAAATGTACTGTATTCGGTTTTCCTTTACGAAATAGGGAAGTTCGCGCAACCGTCCCAGCAATTGCCCATGCGCGGTCTCATATAATCTGCTTGGATTCCGATCGTCGAAATAGCCAGATAACTCGATCTTGGAATAGCGTGTCTCCTGGATGCGGCTTGCGAGCGCGACCCCCTGTTCATTCATGCCCACGATGATCGCGCGCTGTGGCGGGCCTTGGAGCATCAGCAGGAAAGGCGCAGCAGTGCGTAGTGCCAAGTGTGCGCCGATCTGGCTCAAGGGCGCGACCCAAAGCCATGTCGTTAAGGTTTGGCTGGAAAATTCGGCAATATATCCTGTCGCAAAACCAAGAAACAGCAGTAGCAATACGACCCAAAACCAACTGTACAAGACATCGAAGATTACTCCCCTGATGCTGGATTGCAGACGCGAGGTGCCTGGGAAAGTAATCGAGAACACGATAACTGCCAGAATCAGGTAGGGTGGAAGCAGTACTCCTTCAATGCTCGCGCTAACCGCCCATAGCGACAGCGTAAGAGCGGCGGGATCGAGGATAGCCTCGACGGCGCTCAACATGTTGTTGCCGAGCGGCGCTTTCGAATGGCCAGAGGGAACCGTGGAAGCGGAAAATGTCGGATTTGCTTCAGCCATGACTCGGACTCCGCTCTATCTTGGAAACAGCTTGCATCCGGTTATACACGTCGAGCTTCCTGAAAATTTGATGCAAGTGATTTTTCACGGTATATGAACTTATGCACAGGATGCTTCCGATCTCGGCGTTGGTTTTTCCCTTCCTTACCCAATCCATGATTTCCGCTTCGCGCTCACTCAGTCTAAAGTCTTCACAGCCTCGTGAACTGGGCAGATATGGTACCTGAAAAGAAGAACTCGGCAGAGGTGCAACCCGACGCAAGGCAGAATCAAGATAGGGCAGCAGAATCTCTATTGTGCTGAGTGTCGCATCGTTGAGTTTGTCTTGCGAGCTGAACATTACATAAAGACATTCGTCACGCCCCCGTTTATCGCTGATGCCGTGCAAGCCGTATGAACGCATGCCATGCAAGGCCCTGCCAAATGAGCATTGCAGGGCATTATACTCAGGAAGAATACCGATTTCATCGACACTCGATATCAATGGCGTTCTTCCTACGTCAACCCAACGATTATAGAGCCCACGGACCAAGGGAGAAAGACCAGCCGGTTCGGAATGCGCTGTTCTGACTCCTGGTAATGCAGAGACAATATCGTATCGTATAACGTCGGAGCTAAAATCCCCCCAAGCAACCAGCATGATTTCATGCGGCAGATAGTGCTGCATTTCTCCCTGAAGCCATTTCAACAGGTCAAAATGCCGGCGCACAGCAACTCCTTCCTGAATGATACGAAAGTAGCGCTGAAGATGATCTGAGGAAAGTGATGAGAACGGGCCCATTGATTCAAATGTCACTTAAAAGATAGCTTGAACAGCAAAACAGTAAATTGACAGTCGCCTAAACCAGGCCCCGGGAGGTACAAACCGTACCCAACACCGCTGCCTCATACGGACCCTCACGACAACCGGCACGGTTAACGGTGTTCACTCACCGTTCTAGATATGCGTATGTGACGAGATCTCACGTTAATACCGGAAGTCCACTTATCGAGCCTTAGTCTGAGTAAATTGCCCCAATGGCCTAATGATTACAAAGCATCTACACTTATTGCTCTTCCCCCGATGCACCGGATATGCAATATGGGAAGTTTCTACCCGGGCTGTGCAGATGTTGGACGTGTAATAACGTATCATGTGCTAGTTTACCGATGTACTAACGTATCATGCGGTTGTTACAACTTAATTTCATATACTGAATAGCGGGCACCGTTGGATCTGCCATAACTCCTGTAACTCCTGCATACCTAGTGGGGGGGATTCAACGTGGCTGTATCGGGTTTAAACTCGCTACGCGCCTAAGCTGCTACAAGCATTTCAACCTTGATCTGCTGGTCTGGTTTTTATTTTTTTAGATTGTTCCCAAGAGTATTGGCTTCCCCCAAGACGCTAGTCTGTACGTTACCTAACACAAACCGCCAAAAATTCTGAATTGGGAACTTCGGCTAGCGCGGGAAAGTTTGGCAAGCGTATTTAACCTGCTTTCAGGAGGATTAAGCGGGAGCGCTGGACGACAAGAAAAGATTGCCGACGGCTAAAATTTAAAATCGCGTTCGGTCTACCAATCCCCCTATCCGCGCACGAGGGGTTAGCAGCGGATGTACTCAACGTACTGGAGAATGACGCAAGATAGATGGCTCATGAGGGAAGGGGGCAGTTAAACTTACTTCGGCACCCATGTGCCTTACGAAGTTTGGGAACATGACAAATGGGAGGTGAACCGTACGCACCACGGATCGCCTCGTCGCTGAAGGGAGATGGCGTCACCAGGAACGTAAGTGACAAACGGCCGGGCAGTCGATGCACCACGACCCTTAAGCTGGGTACGACCATTGGTAATAACAAGCACTTCGGGTGGCTGATGAGGGCTATAGTTAACAACCATATTTGATGCGGGTTTTAGGGATGGCGTAAGTATCAGATGTGGGTGCCTCATAATTTTCCTAATTGTGGTTGCATCACCGTAGGCCTAATGTCTTAATTTCTGCTCTGTACACAAAGAAAGTAAACAAAGAGCGTGTTGGGACTGAAACCCGTTACGTGTTATAAACCTCAACTATTCTCCTATAGTGATAATAAGAAGACAGTTTCCGCTCCCGCACTTATGGTGGAAGGATTCTGAACAAACGAGGTGATTATGAAAATCCTGCAAGTAGCTGCAAAGAGAGTGGGTATTGCAGTAAGCATACTCTCAATCCAAGCTTTTTGGTTATTAGGCACCGACGCATTCGCACAGCAAGCCTCACAGGTACTTGTAACCGATGGAAAAACAAACCCGGTTAACGTTCACAGTACAGTGAATATTAGCGTGACCCCGTATCAGGTCGAGCAATCTATTGCAGACTTGTCAACCTGTGCACCTCAATGTGTTTTACGTTATGCAGAAGTACCGAAGGGACAGCGGTTGGTTATTACGCACGTTTCTGCCCAATTAAGTCCCACAATACCCGTTGTGATTTTGGAAGGAGGTAACGGAACACTATTCGTGACGAAGCCTTACAAAGCCGCCCGTCACTTGAGTGCTCAAACCACCTTTTACTACGAAGCTGGGCAAACTCCTTCTGCGCGGATGTATGTCCCTGATACTAGCGATGATACTATCGGTCATACTAGTTTGGTTGTAACTCTCATTGGGCACTTAATTCCATTACAATGAGGGTACACCTCGTGTCGGCTGTGGCCGCCCATTTCGGCTAAAGAAGCCCTCACTGGGATCCTGACGTACTCCATCCGTGCGCTGCGGCTCCGTATTCATCTTCAGGAAAACCTCGTCCAAGGCTGTATCCCTCAGTCTGTACATTGCTGGATTCAAAGCGATGTGGAACCGCGTACAAGTGAAATGGGCAGAGTCAGGCGGAGAGCGTTTCACCCTTCACGACATTCGAGCCAAGGCACTGACCGATGCTAAAAGGCTAGGACTCGACGCTCAAGCGCTGGCCGGTCATACGTCATGGCCACAACCGACCACTGCATAAAAATGAAAGAATTCCGAAAAGTAACTGTTAGCGCCGCTGTAATACTGACCCACTGAGCCGGAGTAAAACTGACCCACCTGGGCGAATATGGTGGCTTTTTGGCTGCCGATTATGTTGACTCAGGAGGAAGCAGTGGAAATCAAGGTATTGATGCGGCGAGGTGCTGGAATTCGCGAGATGGCGCGTGAGCTGAGGTGCTCGCGCAATACGGTCCGGCGTTATCTACGGGAGGCGGGCGCCGGGCGGTATGGACCGAGGCTGGCGCGCCCGACCAAGCTTGATCCGTACAAGGATTATTTGCTGGAACGGATCGATGCCGCACGGCCGCACTGGATTCCGGCGGTAGTGTTGCTTCGAGAGATAAAAGAGCGTGGCTATCCTGGCGGTATAACGCAGCTTAAGGAATTTCTTAAGCTCCATCGGCAGACAAAATTGGAGCCGGTGGTTCGATTCGAGACGGCGCCCGGCAAACAGATGCAGGTCGACTTCACTCACATTCGCCGCGGTCGCGATCCCTTATTGGCATTTGTCGCCACATTGGGTTACAGCCGGGCCAGCTGGGTTTGCTTTACCAGCAATGAACGTGCCGATACGCTGTGCGCCTGTCTTGAGCGGGCATTTGGATATTTTGGTGGCGTTCCCGAGCATGTCTTGTTTGATAATGCCGGAACAGTTGTGATCGAGCGGGATGCCTATGGAGAAGGCCGGCACCGCTGGCATGGCCAGATGCTGGCATTGGCCGACACCTATGGCTTTACCCCGCGCTTATGCCGTCCCTACCGAGCCAAGACCAAGGGCAAGGTTGAACGTTTCAACGGTTATCTGAAGGGCAGCTTCTGTGTGCCCCTGGCCGCGACGCTGCGCCAGGCGGGACTGCGCCTGGATGTAGAAGCGGCCAACGCGCATGTTGGGCGTTGGTTAACGGAAGTGGCCAACACCCGCCTACATGGCACCACGGGAGAGCGCCCAGACCGGCGCATGACTCTGGAACGCCATGCTCTGCTGCCATTGCCCGAGCCCGGCCGGACCATTGCCCCTGTTAGCCCAAGGCATTTGCAGCCAATACCCGTTGAGAGCCTGCAACATCCCTTGTCGGTCTATAACGCATTGCTGGAGGCTCGGGCATGAACCTGCAGCAGGAACGAATTGCCATGTTGTGTAACGTACTCAAGCTTGATCGTATCGGAAGCGAATGGCCAGCCATCGCACAATGGGCTGCGGCTCAGGATAACAGC
>NZ_FOPV01000019.1 GCF_900113575.1 Nitrosospira sp. Nsp14 | reverse complement strand
GGGATCTCTTCATCGCTTCAAACTCCTTCAATAAGGGAGCCAGATGCGACTTTACTCTAATTTAGAACTGCCCTAGTTTTTGGGGATGACGTCAATCAGGCTTCTCCGCCATGTGAGACCTAAGTACAGCAAGCAAAGCTTTTGATTCCAAAATTTACCTGGGGGTTACCTAATTGGAGAACGATTACTACAGGGAATGGGTATTACTCATGTAAGCATTTGTTTCATGGTGCCGACACCAAGAATCGAACTCGGGACCTTCTGATTACAAATCAGCTGCTCTACCAACTGAGCTATGCCGGCGTGGGTGCAATTATAGAGATTGCGGGGGAGAGGGGCAAACTATGATGCCGGGAGAGCGGCCGGCTTTACTTGACGACCTGAAAACGCGGCTTTTTCCGCGTGGGGGATGAACCTTCCTCTGAAGAGGAAGGCTGTTTTTCTGGCTCGTCAATAGAGGATTCATTTTGGGCGACGCGAGGCTCTTCCTCAGGCGGGAAAAGAATGCCCTTTGCCGTTTCCTTGGCAAATATACCCTGGACAGCGCTCACCGGAATCGAGATTTCGCGCGAAAGACCGGCAAACCGGGCGGAAAACTGGATCATGTCGTCACCCAGGGTCAGGTGATGCGCCGCATCATGGCTGACATTGAGTATGATTTCCCCATTTTTCACAAACTCTTCAGGGACACGTGTCTGTGCGTCCACCTTAACCGACAGGTAAGGGGTGAAGCCGCTGTCGGAGCACCATTCGTAGATGGCGCGGATCAAATATGGCTTGGTGGATAGCTCTCTCATTTGCGCATTGCCTTTTCGGAAGCCGTCAGGGCATCGATGAACGCTGGCCTGCTGAATAGCCGTTCGGCGAATTTCAGGAGGGGTGCGGCCTGCTTGGGTAGTTGAACGCCATAGTGATCCAGACGCCATAGCAATGGCGCGATGGCCACATCGAGCATGGAAAACTCATCCCCAAGCATGTATTTCTGTTTGGCGAATACGGGTGCAATGACGGTCAGGTTATCGCGGATCGTGGTGCGCGCCTTCTCCGCCGCTTTCGGATTGCCGTCCTCGACCGCATCAATATGGCAAAACAGTTCCTGCTCGAAGCGATGCAGGAAGAGTCGTGCACGGGCGCGCATGACCGGGTCCGCTGGCATCAACTGCGGATGAGGAAAGCGGTCGTCAATATATTCATTGATGATGTTGGATTCATACAGGATAAGGTCACGCTCGACCAATACCGGCACCCGACCATAGGGGCTCATCACGGCGAGATCTTCCGGCCTGTTGTGCAGGTCAACATCAATGATCTGAAAATCCATTCCTTTCTCGTACAGCACGATACGGCAGCGATGGCTGAACGGGCACGTGGTTGCTGAGTACAACGTCATCATAGGTTGTTACATTCCGGCGTAGTGGGAGAACGTACTAACATGAGAAATCTCAATGAATATCCTTCCAGTACTCCCGTTTCAGCGCATAGGTCAAGCCCAGCATGAAGAAAAGGAAGAGCATTACAATGATTCCCACTTGTACCCGCTTTGTAGCCGCCGGTTCACCCAGGTAAACCAGGAAATTCACCAGGTCCGCTACATACTTGTCGTATTCAAGTTTTGAAAGCGCTCCGGGTTTGTCTAATTTCAGTTCTTTTAGTTCATGCTTGCCACCGTGGCCATCGTCCACCATGCTAACGGCAACTGCCTGCTCTCCCTGCAATTCGTACAGCACATGCGGCATGGCGACCTTGTCGAACAGCAGGTTATTCCATCCGGTGGCGGTGGATTCATCGCGATAGAACTTGCGAAGATAGGTGTATAGCCAATCCGGCCCGCGGGAACGGGCGATGACCGACAGATCGGGCGGAGCCACGCCAAACCATTGTTTCGCCTCCTTCTTCTTCATCGAGACTGTCATCAGCTCGCCAACTTTCTGACCCGTGAAGATCAGATTGTCCTTGATCTGGTTTTCGGTAAGGCCGAGATCCCGCAGACGGTTGTAGCGCATGTATTCGGCGCTGTGGCATGTCATGCAATAGTTGACAAAAACCTGCGCACCGCGCTGGAGCGAAAGCTTGTCGGAGGAGTCGATCGGCGCCCGATCCAATTTCATTTCCGACCCGCTGGCAAATGCGGCCAGGGGCAGGAGCCACAGGATGCTAATGACGACGGCAATTTTTCTCATTCTGTCACTCGTGTCGGTTCAGGCTTGGTTTTATCTATTTTGCTGTACCACGGCATAAGAATGAAGAAGGCGAAGTAAATTACCGTGAATATCTGCGCGAGCAATGTGTAAAGTGGCGTGGGAGATTTCGTGCCGAGCCAGCCGAGTATCAGGACGCTGATCACGAAGAGCGTAAGGGCAGTCTTGAAATAAGGTCCCTTATAGCGAATCGATTTGACGGGGCTGCGATCCAGCCAGGGTAGCAGGGCAAAGATGGCCACGGAGCCGCCCATCAGGATGATGCCCCAAATCTTCGCGTCCACCCAGAAGAAGTTAACCGTGACCGCCCTCAGCATGGAGTAGTACGGCGTGAAATACCACACGGGCGCAATATGGTCAGGCGTCTGTAGCGTATTTGCGGGGATAAAGTTGTTGTATTCCAGGAAGTAACCACCCATTTCGGGCATGAAAAATATAATGCCGCAGAATACGATCAGAAATCCCACCACCCCGAAAATATCCTTCACCGTGTAGTAGGGGTGGAAAGGAATGCCGTCAACGGGTATATGCGTCACCGGGTCCTTGTTCTTCTTGATCTCGATGCCGTCCGGATTGTTCGAGCCAACCTCGTGGAGCGCCACGATATGGACGAACACCAGTGTTATGAGCAGGACCGGCAAGGTGACGACGTGGTAGGCGAAGAAGCGGTTAAGCGCCGCATCCGACAGCATGAAGTCGCCCAGGATCCAGTTCGAAAGGGTCTGTCCGATTAGCGGAATCGCACCTACCATGCTCACGATCACCTGTGCGCCCCAGTATGACATTTGCCCCCATGGCAGGATGTAGCCGGTAAACGCGAGCATCATCAGGACGAAGAAGATACCCATGCCGATCAGCCACAGGAGTTCCCTTGGCTTGCGATAGGAGCCATACATCATCCCTCGGAACATATGCAGGTAGACGACGACGAAGAACATGGATGCGCCGGTGGAGTGCATGTAGCGGATCAGCCAGCCGAAGTCCACGTCCCGCATTATGTATTCCACCGAGGCGAATGCCATGCTGGCATCCGGCTTGTAGTTCATGGTGAGGAAAATGCCGGTAAGTAGCTGATTCACCAGCACGAGCATGGCCAGCGAGCCGAAGTAATACCAGAAATTAAAGTTCTTCGGCGCGTAATATTCGGCTAAATGATATTTCCAGGTAGACGTCAAAGGAAAACGGGCGTCTACCCACTCCAGCATAGATTCCAGTCGCTTGCTCATTTATGCGGACTCCTTGCTATCAGACCCGATCAACAGAAGGTTGTCGCTTAGGTACACGTGGGGCGGGACGACCAGGTTGGTCGGGGCCGGAACGTGCTTATAGACGCGTCCTGCAAGGTCGAACTTGGAGCCGTGGCAGGGACAGAAGAAACCTCCCAGCCAGTCAGCGCCAAGATCCGCGGGAGCGATATCCTTGCGATATACAGGCGAACATCCCAGGTGGGTGCAGACGCCCTCGACCACTAGAAATTCCGGTTTGATCGAACGCGTATCGTTCTTCGCATACGCGGGCTGCTGAGGCTTTTCCGATTTCGGGTCGGCCATCTGGCTATCCAGTTTTTTCAGATTGGCCAGCATCTCCGGCGTACGGTCCAGCACCCATACCACCTTGCCTCGCCACTCGACCAGGAGCAGCATGCCGGGCTCAAGCTTGCTGATGTCAACCTCGACCGGGGCCCCTGCTGCCTTGGCCCGTTCACTGGGCATCATGCTCATCACAAAGGGCGTCGCCACGCCAATGCTTGCAATTCCGCCAGCAATCGAAGTGGCGGCAATGAGAAAACGCCGCCTGCTATTTGGTTCTTGTTTTTTCTCAGTGTCTGCCATTTTTTGCAGTCCCCGTTTGTTGAGCTGGAACTGTTCTAGAAAGTTTTGAAAAACTTAACCATTTTAACATAGTATGTATTGGAAAATAAAATATTCATGCGAAAAACTTGTTCATTTGCGCCCGGAAGGCAACTTGGATTCAACTTCTAGATCAAAGAGCTGGATCGCACTTCCATGTTTTTCGCGACTCGTTTCCCGCCCGTCAGCCCAATGTGGCTTGAGCTGCAGTTGAATAAGTCAAATCGTCCGGATAACATGGGTAAAAGCGGGGGGAAAACCCGACCGTGGATGGGCACTGTGAGCCCCGCCGTGAATAAAAAAGAAAGCGGCGGGGGTCGGTCTGGCAGGTCGCCGCGGGTCATCCATCCAGTCGGTTCTGTTTGGAGCGAATGATCATGAAACCACCTATCGTCAATTGTCCGCAATGCGGCAAAATCATCGCCTGGGAACTGACCAACCCGTACCGCCCGTTTTGTTCGGAGCGGTGCAAGTTGATTGATCTGGGGCAGTGGGCATCGGAAGCCTATCGCATACCCGAGGTCGAGAAAAAGGAAGATGAGACGCGCGAAGATGAGAAATGAAAGAGGCGACGGGGAATAATAGCAATCAGCCGACGAACACCCGGACTCTTGTTCAGGCCCTGCAGTTTCCCTACAGTTTAACTTCCCGCTGCTCGCATGACCGCTATGCCGTGGGCGCCATGTTCCCATGCGATGGGTAAATCTTCATAGCGCAACCCGCCGAGGGCGTATATCGGAATGGAGCAATCGCGGATGAGCGCGGCGAACTTTCGCCAGCCCAGGGTGGCGACGCCCGGGTGACTGGGCGTTGGCAGTACCGGAGCCAGGACGGCGAAATCCAGTCCCAACTGTTGCGCCCGGACAAGTTCCTCAGCGTTGTGACAGGATGCGGCGCACCATTCGAAATCCGGACGTGTCGCGAGGTCCATCAGTTTCGCGGACGAAAGGTGAACGCCGTCCGCGCCGGCGCTCCCGCAGAGGTTATTATCACCCCCGCTGGCGTTTACCAGCACTTTGGCGTGGTAACCATGCGCAAGCACAACTACTTCTTCGGTAAAAGTATGCAGGTCTTTCTTCGCCATTGCTTTCTCCCGCACCTGTATCAGCCGTACCCCGTCTTGCAGCGCTTGCTCGATCCGGGTTAGGGTCATTTCCGTTCCCCACTCGGCGGCGTTGGTAATCGCATAAACCGGCGGAAGGCGAAGGGCGCGCAGTATCGGCGCATTTGCCGGTAGCATTGGTTCGACACAAACATTATCGACCGATTGCCATGACAGCTCCTGTTTCTCACACGGCTGCGGTTCGCCGCGCCATTCGACCACACGATAAAAGCAGAGGCGTACAGTGGCATGGCTATAAGTGAAAAGACGGGTTATCCACGGATAGGCATGTTGAGCATGGATAGCCAATTCCTCCAGCAGCTCGCGTTCAAGGGCATGCCGCAGCGATTCGCCGGCGTTCACTTTTCCGCCGGGAAATTCCCAGTAACCCGCGTATGGCTTGCCCTCCGGCCGGCGCGCGAGAAGAAAACTGCCGTCGGCCCGGGTAATAACCGCGGCGGCTACATCAACGATGCGATGGGGATGAGACATGGATCGGTAAAGAGAAGCACCGCATCAGCGTTCGGGTTCGGATGCTGTTCGTTCCGGTGCACCCGCCGTGCGGGGCGCCGTGGCGGGAACGAGAGGGAGCTGCTCCGTTTGGTTGAGGTATACGGAAGAAGGCAAGGAGGCACGGGCAGGCACGCCTCCGCGGTACGCAAGCTCAAAAGGCAGCTCAAACAAAAGCTTGAGCCGGAGAGCGTGTTTTCGCCAACGTCATGAATTATCCCGCGCCCCGTCGCCCCCGATTTTCTGCTTTCCTGCCCAATCACGAGCAAACTGCCACGCAACGCGACCGCTGCGCGAACCGCGTCCCAGTGCCCATTGCAGCGCGGCTGTGCGCGCCGGGAGATCCAGTTCCGGGACACCCAGATGGGTAAGCCACTGCGCGACAATGTTCAGGTATTGATCCTGATCGAACGGATGGAAAGACGCCCAAATTCCGAAACGTTCGGATAAGGAGCTTTTTTCCTCAACTGTTTCGCTCGGATGGATCTCCGCCCCAATATGCCGGGTGTCCAGATTGTCCCGCATGAATTCGGGCATCAGATGACGGCGATTGGATGTGGCATAGACCAAGACGTTTTCCGATGCGGTAGCGATCGAACCGTCCAGCACCACCTTCAACGCTTTGTAGCCGGGCTCATCCGACTCGAATGAAAGATCGTCGCAATACAGGATGAAGCGTTCGGGACGCCCGCTTATCTGTGCGACGATGTCATGCAGATCGGTAAGGTGATGCTTCTCCACTTCGATCAAGCGCAACCCCATGGCCGCGTACTTGTTCAGCATTGCTTTCACCAGCGATGACTTTCCGGTTCCGCGTGCGCCCGTGAGCAATACGTTATTGGCGGGATGACCGCGCACGAACTGATGTGTGTTCTGATCTACGAGGCTCTTCTGTCGCTCAATGCCATGTAAAGCATCGAAAGTGATGTGATGAGGATGGGCGACCGCCTCGATGAATCCCTTATTACCATATTTACGCCAGCGAAATGCCAGCGCGGCATTCCAGCCGGGGTCCGGCTGAACGGGATGCATCAACCCTTCAATTCGGGTAAGCAGGTCTTCGGCGCGGGCGCACAGATTATTCCAATCGTTCATGAGAAAAGGTTTGTCTATAGGTCGCACATCTTTGCTGCGGGTTGCGGAAAGGGCGACATCCTGTGCTTGTCGTCCTCTCCTGCTATGTGTGCTATCGTACTGAACCGCTCAGCTAAAGCGCTCAAAATTGCTGATTGCAAGGCTGAAATACCAATGATCCGACTCCATCGTAACAAAAATTGCCAAAAAGAAGCAAAGAAATGAAACCGTCGATATTGGGTTAGCGCGAGCGGAAAGCACCCGCTTTTCAACTTCATTCAAGTTTCAACAAATCTGGAGAAAACGTCATGAAGAATATACCCACGAACAAATCAATCATTTCTCTCGCCGTCGGCTCGGCTTTTGCTGTAACGCTGGGTACGGCATCCATCGCATCTGCTACTGACAGCCCTTTCACCGTGCAATCGCTGGGTAAAGGCTACATGGTGGCGGAATCCCACTACTCCGGTGAAAAGGACGCGTACGGATTCAAGAAACGGGAGGGCCGCTGTGGAATGTCCATGGCTGACACTGACAGCGATGGCCGTGTAAGCAAGGAAGAGCATGCGCGCCATGCGGACAAAATGTTCGATATGATGGACAAAAACAAGGATGGTTATATCGACAAGGACGAAGCCGCAGCCGCCGCGATGCGGAAGAAGCACGCTCACGGTCACGGTCAAGGTCATCGCCAGGGTTACACTGAAGGGGTGGACGAGCGGCAACTGCAGCACTTGAAGCGAATGGGCGACTAATCATGGTCTTCGGCCGTTACTGTAGGCTTGCCTGTGGCAACCGAGGGGTGCCCCCAGACTGTGCGGTTAGGGGTTAACCATACGGGGCAGGGCCGTGCGCGGGGCTGCGCTCGGCCCGCAGTTTTCCCATCGGACAATGGCTTCGGTTGCCACGGGCCGCAACGCTAGCGCTAGCTTCGATAGCTGGCATTGATTTTTACATAATCATAGGATAAGTCGCACGTCCAGACAGTCGCGGAAGCATCGCCTCTGTTGAGTACAACACGCATTGTGATTTCCGATTGCTTCATTACACGCTGTCCATCCTCTTCCCGATAGGCTGAAGCCCTGCCGCCATTCTCCGCAACCAGCACATCATCGAGAAAAAGCTGCAATCCATTGACGTCAAGATCTTCAATGCCCGCGTAGCCGATGGCGGCGAGGATGCGGCCCAAATTTGGATCGGACGCGAAAAAGGCGGTCTTTACCAGGGGTGAATGCGCAATGGCATATGCGGCTTTGGAGCATTCATCCATCGACCGGCCGCCTTCGACGTGAATGGTGATGAACTTGGTGGCGCCCTCGCCGTCGCGAATGATGGCCTGTGCAAGCTGCGCCGCGACCTCCGTTACTGCGTCTCGCAGTTGTGCAAATTCAGGGCTTTCCTTATCGGAAATGGGGAAATTACGTGCGAGACCCGTTCCCATCAGAATAAATGCGTCGTTGGTTGAGGTGTCGCCATCCACTGTGATGCGATTGAACGAGTTTTCCGTCGCATGGCGGGTGATTTCCCGCAACATCGCTGGGCTCAACGCGGCGTCGGTGGCGATATAACTCAACATTGTTGCCATGTCGGGGTGAATCATGCCTGAACCCTTGGCAATGCCCGTGATGGCGACAGGTATCCCGCCGAGAGAAATCTTTTTCGACACCGCTTTCGGTACAAGATCCGTCGTCATGATTGCCTCGGCGGCGGCCAACCAATTGTCTTCCTTGAGGTCCGCTACGGCTGCGGGCAATCCCGCGATGATTTTCGCCACGGGCAGGGGTTCCATGATCACACCGGTGGAAAATGGCAGTACCTGCCTGCTATCGCAACCGAGCAATCGCGCGGCTTCAGCGCATATGGCGCGGGCGTCTGCGATCCCCGTTTGACCGGTACCCGCGTTCGCGTTGCCGGTATTGACTATTAGCGCTCTTATCGCCGATTCCGGAGTGGAAAGATGGTCCCTGGCGATCACGACCGGCGCGGCGCAAAAATGGTTTTGGGTAAACGTTCCGGCAACATGCGCGCCGGCTTCGAGCGCGATGACAAGCAGGTCCTTGCGTCCCGGTTTCCTGATCTCCGCTTCGGCAGTACCCAGGGTGACGCCCTTTATCGGAAATAATTGTTCGGGTAGGGGTAGTTTAAGGTTGACTGGCATAATAGTGTGCTATCGGTTCTCGATCAAAATTAGTAATATTGTTTTTCGCGGTTGTTCTTCAGCCCGAAAAGAGCGCGTTATCTTAACTCATCTCCCTGGCGTTTTTTTATTTTTACCCTGAATGAATATCCGTGTTCCTGTATATACGCTGCTTTCCACGTGTGTCTCAACATTAATAGCTCGTGAGCCTATGACAGCCGTATCCCGTTCTGGTAAAAGCGGGATGGCAAAAACCGAAAACGGTATGGGAGAAAAAGCATGAATTGCGACAAAGAACTGGACGTGCGTGGCTTGAACTGTCCCTTGCCCATCCTGCGCACCAAGAAATCACTCGTGGACATGAGCAGCGGCGAGGTGTTAAAAATAATGGCGACCGATCCTGGTTCGGTGATCGATTTCGAGGTCTTTGCCGACCAGACGGGCAACGAGTTGATCTCCTTGTCGGAGCTGGCGGGAGAGTTTACGTTTTACATGAGGAAGAGATAGGGCATAGACGTATGCAAGGTTAGTTGTCTCCATAAAATCGTCCCAGCCTTTGGCTTATTTGCATTCCCGTTCTCCCCCACGCTTTGGATAAAAGCGTCAAAGCGCGGCACATGCATCAGCCGCAGCTTCGAACTTTCGGTACCGCGCCAGCCAGGGGAGGGGGATCGGGAATTCGGAGGGGTTTCGCATTGCGGCATGCGCGGCCACTATCGCGCCGAGCATGATTGAACGGCCACAATTGTCTCCGCCAGCCCGGATGTTGGACTCCACCGCGGATCTGTAGTCAGGCGCATGTTGTGCAAGATGGAAAATGAGCGGCAAACCTTCGGCGACATGACATGAAGTGCCGAAGCGCTCAGCGGCCTCAACGCTATCGAACTGTGGCATGGCAAGCGCGTCCGCAAGCAGCGGTTCAAGAGTATTTCCCGCGAATGGCAATGCTTCGTTGAACGCCTGTGGAAGCGGCATGCCGTGCAATAGCTTGAACAATGCCGCCGAGGCACAGCGCGCGGCCGAGATTGCCAGTTCATTATTGTTCGTCACCCGCACCACTGCTTCGACGCGCGCGATCAGCTCCGCTAGCGGGCCGTCGTGCGTCCCCACCAATGACGGGAGCGCAGCCAGAGCAGGATGCTGATCATCATCGGCGCCCGACGCCGCCGGAAATTCGGCCGGTTCCAATGCCGACAACGTAAGCAACGTCCGGCGGGTGGGGGTATCGATATAACCGACATATTCGCCGCCGGGCCCGAAGTACGCCCGATATTCGGCCTGATACTCGACGAGATTGAAGCTGCCGTGCTTTGCCAGATGCTTCAGCATCAAAAAACAAGTCTCGCCATAACTGGTAGACTCGCCCGCTTCCTTAAGGTGATGGGCGAAGTAACCCTTGACCCCAGAATAGTTGTTTGCATCAGGTTCAAGAAAGACCAGGCCCCTGATTTGCTCAATCTCGGCAATACGTGTGGGATCATAGACCCAATGCAAACCGAGGGAAGCGGAATCGGCTACCAGTGCACCGAGAACGGTAGCGCTATTCAGACTCTTCATGTATCCGACTCCTTACAATCTGCGAACAACTCGTAACTTATAGTTTACCGGGTGAATACTTTCCATCCGCCCGAATCTCTTCCTCCACCGGTAGCCGGCGCGCCTCATCTTCCAACATCACCGGGATGCCATCCCTGATCGGGAAAGCCAGACGGTCCCCCTTGCAGATCAGTTCGTTCTCGGCCTTTCTGTACAGCAGGGGGGCCTTGCATAACGGGCAGACCAGAATATCGAGCAGCTTCAAATCCATAATACTGTCCCCAATTTTAAATTTTAAACGTGGATGGTTTTAATAGCGTTGGCTGGCCAATGCAACGCATGAAGCCCAAGTAACGCGATGTATATTTTCATCGCGAAAGTTATGTTGCGTCGCGCGGCGTGTCAGGCGCGGGGTCGCATTCAAGACTTCATACGTCCTATTTTTTGGTGCTTCACTGTCCCCGACCGCTTATTCAGCTAACGGTTTCCCCCGGCGGTTGTTTTCCCGCAAGACGACGCTGCGGCAACGTCAGGGTGCTTTACCTGAATTCTGCGTAGTGAAAGTAATGTGATTGTATCCCGCCGAACGCGCTGCTTCCATGACCGTTATCACGGACTGATGTGTAGCCTGTGCGTCGGCATTGATTACAATGACCGGGTCAGGCCGATCCGCGGCCGCCTTGCGCAAATCCTCGCCAAGCTGCGCGGTGCTGGGCGACTCGACCGGTTTACGATTGACTGTATAGCTCCCGTTGGCACTCACCGTTATGTCAATTACATTCGAGGCTGGCGTTGCCTGTTCCGGTGTTGCCTGGGGAAGGGTAATTTCAAGTTCCGAGAATTTCGAGTAGGTGGTGGTAATCATCAGGAATATCAGAATGACCAACAATACGTCGATCATGGGCACCAAATTGATCTCCGGTTCTTCTTTTTGCCGTCCACGCTGAAAATTCATCGATTTTCCGTTTTCCTGCTCGAGACAGTCGGTCAGCCCTGCCGCTCTCCATGAATGATTTCCACCAGTTTTAACGCCTGTAATTCCATTTCCACCACCAGCGCGTCTACCTTTGCACGGAAATGACGGTAAAAAATGATACCGGGGATAGCCACCAGAATGCCGAACGCCGCATTATAGAGTGCTACGGAAATCCCGTGGGCGAGTAGCGCGGGATTGCTGTTTCCAGTGGGCACGCTGGCCCCGAAAATCTCGATCATTCCGACCAGGGTACCAAACAAACCCATCAGCGGACTCAAAGAGGCAATGGTGCCGAGGGTAGTGAGGTACCGTTCCAGGTCGTGTGCGACGGCGCGGCCGGCTTCCTCAATGGATTCTTTCATGACTTCCCGCGTGCTCTTGTCATTTCTCAAGCCTGCGGCAAAGATTTGGCCCAGAGGGGAGTGTTTTTGCAGCCGTGCAAGCATTTCAGGCGTGACGCCGCTTTTTCTGTACTCCTGCACCACTTGGGGCAAGAGATCTCGGGGAGTCACTATGCTAAGGCGCAACGCCCACAGCCGTTCGCCTATAATGCCGAGCGCAATGATGGAGGCTAAAATGATCGGCCAGATTGGCCACCCGGCAGCGTGAATCAACGCCAACACTGACAACCCCCCAGTAGCGCATAAATCAGAGCCGTAATGTATCTTGCCCCTGTAATTTCGGCAAGGACGACAGGGTTTTTTTCTTTTCCACAATTGCTGTGGATAAGTTTGTGGGTAACGTGGCGATAGGACCATTAAGTCGCCCACTCATAAGCACTTTTTCTGGGTAGACTAATTTTTAGCCTTGTATATAGCCGTTAATAAACAGGTAGTTATATGTTGATGCCGGAATTGAGGCAGTTTCCCCGGCGGAATTATGCAATTTTCGTGACGGATGTGGATTATTGTAGAATGTCAAGATGAACTTATTCCTGGAAATGGAAATTGCTCGGGATGTCCTGAGTGTGAGCGAATTAAACCGTAGCGCCAAGGACTTACTTGAGCGGGCATTCCCGCTGTTATGGGTTGCCGGTGAAATTTCGAACCTGAAGCGCTATGCCTCCGGTCACTGGTATTTTACGCTGAAGGACGCGGAGGCCCAGGTCCGCTGCGTAATGTTCCGGGAAAAGAACCAGTATCTGGACTGGCAGCCCACAGATGGTATGCGGGTCGAAGTGCGCGCCCTGGTGACGTTGTATCATGCTCGTGGGGATTTTCAGCTGAGCATCGAGGCTATTCGCCGCGCCGGGCTCGGTACGCTGTTCGAAGCATTCGAGCAGCTCAAGGTCAGGCTTGGCAAAGAAGGATTGTTCGATGCCGAGAGGAAGAAGTTGTTGCCTTCGTGCCCGAAGCAGATTGGAATCATTACGTCGCCAGCGGCTGCTGCGCTGCATGACGTGCTTTCGACCTTACGCCGCCGCATGCCCTCCGTGCCGGTGGTGATATACCCAGCACCGGTTCAAGGTGCGGGCGCTTCGGCCAAGATCGCTGCAGCTATTGAAAAGGCTGCAAGTCGGGCCGAGTGCGACGTGCTCATCCTATGCCGGGGGGGCGGCAGTATCGAGGATTTATGGGCGTTTAATGAGGAGGTTGTGGCGCGGGCGATTGCCGCCTGTTCAATTCCTCTTATAAGCGGTGTCGGGCACGAAACTGATTTTACCATTGCCGATTTCGTCGCCGATGTTCGTGCCCCCACCCCAACCGGAGCATCACAGCTCGTCTGTCCTGATCGCGAAGATTTGGTCCGGCAGATTGGAATGCTCGGTGCGGGTCTTAATCGCGGCATGCAACGCGCCCTCGAAGGCCGTATGCAGAATGTTGACGTGATGGGATGCCGCCTGGTCCACCCCGGCAAACGGATCGATGGCGAGCTTGCGCACGTGCAGCGCTTGCGTGCCCGGCTTGATGCCTCCTGGCTGCGTACGGCGGAGGGCCGATACTGGCGACTGCGGGAACTTCACCAACGAATAACGGCGGCCGGCCCGGATACTTCGTTGATGACCCAGCGCCAGCGTGAACTCCAGCTACGCTTGCGCCGGGCGATGGGCGTTCGTCTGGAAAAGCTGACGGTAAGTTTGCAACGCCAGCGCGCTCATCTTGCCCATCTCGATCCGGGGTCGGTCCTCGACCGTGGTTACAGCATCGTTTATGACGCAGACGGCGGGATATTGCGAAGCAGCGACCAGATCGAGGTCGACGATAAAATAAGGATAACGCTCGCGAAAGGGTGGGCCAGTGGCCGCGTGACAGAGAAGGGAC
This sequence comes from Nitrosospira sp. Nsp14, assembly GCF_900113575.1. Taxonomy (GTDB): domain Bacteria; phylum Pseudomonadota; class Gammaproteobacteria; order Burkholderiales; family Nitrosomonadaceae; genus Nitrosospira. The sequence continues at coordinate 54,693 of NZ_FOPV01000019.1, read as the reverse complement.
CCTAGCCGTAACTGCTCATCATTGTGGACATTTGGGCCTGGGTCATGCAGACTTGACGTGCCAGCCAGCCGCTGTGCGCTGTATTTAGGCACGTCCAGCCCGGCCCGCTTGTTCCTGATATTCCGGCTGCTCATTCTTTTACTCCTCTCATCACGAAACGTATCTCTCAATGTCAAGACTCTTTTTATCGTTAGGTGCTGTGAATGCATTTCTATGCGTGGGCTTGGGCGCTTTCGGCGCGCATGGCCTGAAGCAAAAACTTTCCGCGGACATGCTTGCCGTGTATCAAACGGGGGTGCAGTATCACTTCTATCATGCGCTGGGACTTATTGCAGTCGGTCTCATACTATTGCACTATCCGGCGTCCAAACCGGTGGCAATATCAGGCTGGCTGATGCAAGCAGGAATCGTCCTCTTTTCCGTAAGCCTGTATGTGTTGAGTCTCACCGGCATGCGTGGACTCGGTATGATCACTCCGTTTGGCGGTGTGGCGTTCCTGAGTGCTTGGGGAATGCTCGCGTACGGGGTGCAGGCATCGAGATAATCCATCCTGTAACGTTGGTCCTGCTGTGACGCTTTATAATTTTTTCGCTCCCTGCCCGCGTGGGTTGGAGCCTGCACTCGTTACCGAGCTGGAGGCGCTCGGCGCATCGTCCGTGCTGCGGAGTGACGGCGGCGTGCAGTTCCAGGGAGGGTGGTCGGACTGCTACCGGGCCAACCTTGAAAGCAGGATAGCCAGCCGTATTTTATGGCAGGTCGCAAGCGAGCCCTACGTCACTGAAGCCGATGTGTATGCCGCCACCCGGAGGTTGCTATGGAGCCAGTGGTTTAATCCGACTCTTACGATCCGGGTCAATGTGGCGGCGATAAAGTGCCCGTTACGCAGTCTCGATTTTGTTACCCTCAGGATCAAGGATGCGGTTTGCGATGCATTCCGCGAAACCACAGGGAGACGCCCGGACGTCAACACCGTACAGCCGGATATGCGGATTCATGGCTTCCTCGATGCACGCAGGTTCTCGCTATATCTCGACACTTCCGGTGATGCGCTGTTCAAGCGTGGTATCAGAAAAAATACTGTAGCGGCTCCGATACGGGAGAACCTTGCTGCGGGAATCTTGCATCTGACGGGTTGGAAGCCGGGAGTTCCGTTGCTTGACCCGATGTGCGGCAGCGGCACATTTCTACTCGAGGCCGTCCAGGTCGCGCTGAACATTGCGCCAGGATCGGGACGGCATTTCGCATTTGAAAAGCTGAAGAATTTTGATGCCCAGCAATGGAAGCAGCTTAAGGAGGAAGCCCTGGCCCGGCAGAGGCCACTATTGCGCCAGCCGATATTCGGCAGTGATCTGTATGGCGATATCCTGGCCGCTGCTCGCGCGAATTTAGCGGAGGCGGGATTTTCGGACGCAGTTTCGCTCAAGCAGGCAAACGTGCTGGAAATCGCGGCGCCAGCGCCTTCTGGTTTCCTTATCACTAATCCGCCGTATGGGGTCCGCATCGGCGAGCAGCAGCAGCTTGCAGAGTTTTACCCTCGGCTGGGCGATGCGCTGAAGAAGAAATTCAGCGGCTGGAGCGCATATATCCTTACTGCCGACCCGCTTCTGCCAAAATTAATCCGGTTAACAGCCTCACGGCGAATCCCTTTGTTCAATGGCGCGCTGGAATGCCGCTTGCTGGAATACAAGATGGTTGCGGGCGGCATGCGTAGAGTCAAAAGTCCCTCGCTCTCGCCGTCCAGCACGTCTGCTCTCGAGGGTGACGGTGCCTAGTTACCGACAACCGCATGGGGCGGGAAGAGGAATATTTCTTTCAGTATTTCTGGGCTGTATTGTCCTGATCGGTTACGCCCTCTATCTGCAGTTGGTAAAAAATCTGCTGCCTTGCCCGCTTTGTGTAGCGCAACGCATTGCATACTGGCTGATCGGCGTGACAGCGCTGTTGGCTTTTTTCCACTCGCCCGGAGCAACCGGTAGCCGAATCTACCACGGTCTGTTGGCGCTCTTTGCTTTTGGTGGAGCAACTGTCGCGTTGCGTCAAGCCTGGCTGATACGCTATCCGGAGGCCTTCGAATGCGGTATCAGCCCGGAGGAAAGATTTTTGAATGCGTTGCCGCTTGCCCGCTGGTGGCCAAGCATGTTTGAAGCAAATGGGGACTGCGCCGATGTGACCTGGAAGTTCGCTTCGCTTACTCTTCCCGATTGGTCAGCCATTTTTTTCATTATTTTTGGCGGGCTGGCGTTATATGGTGTCTTTTCAGCCAGGCGCCGTCGCCGCTGGTGAAGCTCATCAACAGTGCGCTGAATCCTCCTGTCAAATTCTTGCCTCTTTGAAAAAACAGGGGTTGCGACAATTAACTTCGGTTTCTTCATGATTAGCACGGCCGCTCTTGAAAACTGTACTTGAATCCCTATATATGACCCATTCTTCTCATCAGTAACAGGAACGCATCCATGAAACGAATTTTTCTCTTTATTGTTACAAACCTGGCCATTCTCCTGGTCTTGAGTATTACCCTGCGCCTATTGGGCGTAGATCGGATGCTGGACGCGCAGGGTGGGATAGACTTTAACTCGCTGCTCATTATGGCAGCTGTAATAGGGTTTGGGGGTTCGCTGATTTCTCTCGCCATGTCCAAGTGGACCGCCAAACGCATGACTGGCGCGGTGGTGATCGAACAGCCATCCGACCCGACTGAACGCTGGCTGGTGGAAACTGTCCGGCGACAGGCCGAGCTTGTCGGTATTGGAATGCCTGAAGTAGCCATTTATGACGCACCCGACGTGAATGCCTTTGCGACTGGCATGAACCGTAACGACGCGTTGGTAGCAGTGAGCACGGGCTTGCTTCAGAACATGCGCAAGGATGAGATCGAAGGCGTGCTGGCGCATGAGATTAGCCATGTTGCCAACGGCGATATGGTGACGCTTGCCTTGATCCAGGGTGTCGTTAATACGTTCGTGATTTTTCTTTCCCGAATAATCGGGCACTTTGTAGATAAGGTGGTATTTAAAACTGAACGGGACTATGGCCCCGCCTTCATGATTACAAGCCTCATCGCCCAAATGGTACTAGGAATATTGGCAAGCATGATCGTCATGTGGTTCAGCCGTCACCGCGAGTTTCGAGCGGATGCCGGCGGTGCCCAACTGGCCGGCCGGAATAAGATGATTGCTGCGCTGGAACGCCTGAAACAACGGCATGAGCCATCGCAACTACCGGAAAGGCTGGCGGCATTCGGGATTTCTGGAGGAGAAGGCCGCTTCAAAGCCTTGTTCATGTCGCATCCTCCGCTTGAGGAGCGGATTGCGGCGTTGCGGGCGATGGCCTGATTCCCATTTGTAAAAATTAAAGAAGATATTTAAAATAAAAGAGGCGGGGGCATGTAATGCCCCCGCCTCTTTTATTTTTTTTCCTATTCGCTTCGCTCTTTTCGAATGAAATTGTCTTCTAGCCTCATTCAGAAATGGCGCAATGCTCCAACTTATTCGGTATCTTCGTCTTCCGTTTTCTTCGGCGGGTTGCCGTCATGTACCAGATTCCGCCTCCGCTGGAGATATGCTTCACGCATGAATTCGTATTTATCCAGCGCTGCTTCCTCCAGCGTTTTCTCCGATTTAAGCAGGCTTGCGCGTGTATCAGTAGTCCGGGCTGATCCAACGATGGGTCCGATAAACGGGGCCACGAAGAAGCTGCCGACAAAAACAGGATCAATCACTGCATCAACTATGCTCGCTGGAGCGTCCCGCGTCGAGCTGGGGCCAAAGAAAGGAAGAACGACATAAGGCCCGCTCGACACTCCGTAATATCCGAGGGTTTGGCCAAAGTCTTCATCGTGTTTCGCAAGGCCAATGCCACTGGCCACGTCAGCCACGCCGGCCAAGCCCAGGGTACTGTTGACTATTACGCGCATGCTGCTCGTAAGCGCGTTATTGAACTTCAGCTGTAGAAGATTGTTGAGGGTGATGGGGATATCTCTCAAATTGGAAAAAACGTTTCCAACCGCTATTTCGAGCGGGTCAGGCATCACCCATCTGTAGCCCTTGGCTACCGGTCTGAAGAGGTAATCGTCAACCGTCTCGTTAAAACCAAATATCTTGCGATTTACCGGCTCCCATGGGTCCTGTTTGCTGCGAAAAGTTGTGGGATGCGCCGCCGGGCCGGCACTCTTGAATACCGGCATGTCAAGCGATTCCAGACCATCTTTCAGATCGTTGTCAGCCTTTACGCTTGTGTTGGCGGAAGCATCGGTCGTCGTGGGAGTATTCGAAACGGCCGCAGGACTGGTGGCGACTGGAGGAGTGGTGCTCGTGGAGGTGCTGGTATTTGCCGGGACGCTCGCGCTAGCCGAAGTGTTAGTATCGGCCGTTGCGCTTTTATTGGTGGTCGCGCAGCCATTGAGCAAAAACCCCAAGAGTAACGATAATAGAATAGAAGGTTTGACGGTACGGGTCATATTCGAATTGATCTAAATTTACGGTTAGGGGGATCAAACGGCGACATTATATTGCTAATTTATGTACGCAATGTATTTTTTTCTTGCGTTTTCCTACAGTTCAGCTTAGCTCGAGGCAATCTAGACAGTGCCGCGTCTGGCAAAATCCTTCAGGCGGAAACCGAGCAGCCACAGCATGGCGAAATAACTTGTTATTCCTATTGCCACCACGCTTCCAAGCCGCAACGCGCGGTCTAACGCTGGCCCGACCAGCCATGAAGCCTCGCTGCCTGAACCAAACCAGAGTACTGTGCCCATCGTCGCCAGCGCCACCGCTATCTTCGCCATAAAAACCGCCCATCCCGGCTGGGGCTGGAATATGTCGTGGCTGCGCAGTTTGTAGTAGAGCATTCCGGCATTAAGGCATGCGCCTAAACCGATGGCCAGCGCCAGACCTGCATGCTGCAGCGGGATGATGAACGCGAGGTTCATCAGCTGTGTCGCGGTGAGCGTAATAACGGCAATTTTCACCGGTGTCTTGATGTTCTGTCGCGCATAAAATCCTGGAGCCAGCACTTTCACCAGGATGAGCCCCAGCAATCCCACGCTGTAGGCGACCAATGCATGCCGCGTCATCCAGACGTCGTTGGCTGAAAATTCACCATGGTAAAACAGCGTGCTGATGAGCGGTGTGGCAAGTATCGCCAATGCTAGCGCTGCCGGCAGCGTTAGCAGCATTGTCAGGCGCAAGCCCCAATCCAGCAGACGCGAATATTCCCCGGTGCTGTTGGTGGCGTAGTGCCGGGAAAGCGAGGGTAGCAATATGGTCCCCAGCGCAGCGCCGAGCAGCCCGGCGGGAAATTCCATCAGGCGATCGGCATAGTAAAGCCAGGACACGCTGCCCGTGATAAGAAACGAGGCAAATATCGTATTGATCAGTAAGCTGATCTGTCCGATTGATACGCCGAACACGGCGGGACCCATTTGCCTGATGACGCGCCATGCACCCGTGTCTGGAGACTTGAGGCGGGGTCTCGGCAGGAATCGGATGCGCATGAGAAACGGTACCTGGAAGGCAAGCTGGAGCACGCCGCCGATAAACACTGCCCATGCCAGCGCCATTACCGGTGGGTCTATCAGGGGCGCAAGCCAAATCGAGCAACCGATGAAGGAGAGATTCAGCAATGCTGGCGTTAACGCCGGTACCGAAAATCTGCCGAACGTATTCAGTATCCCGCCAGCGAGCGATACAAGCGAGATGAACAGGATGTAAGGAAAGGTAATGCGCAATAGCTCGGTGGTCAGCGCAAATTTTTCCGGGCTGGTGGCAAACCCTGGCGCACTAACGTAAATTATCCACGGCGCAGCAACTACTCCGATGAGCGTCACCAGAAACAGGACGATGAATAGCAGTGTGGCAACGTGGTTGACCAGTTCTTGTGATTCTCCCAATGTGCGGCGATTGTTGTATTCGGCGAATATGGGGACGAATGCTTGCGAGAATGCGCCTTCCGCAAACAGCCTTCGAAGCAGGTTGGGTATGCGGAAGGCCACGAAGAACGCGTCGGTTGCGATACCTGCCCCGAAGATCCGGGCAATGAGCACGTCCCGGACAAATCCGAGGATGCGGGAAATCAGCGTCATCCCGCTGACGGTAGCGAGGGCTTTAAGCAAATTCATGGAGCCGGTATGTTAACCTGAATACCGCGAGGCATTTGCGGCAGGGAGAAAATTCAGGCGCTATCGTGCTGCCTGGGTTGCCGAATGGAAGGCAGCTTCCGGTTTTTTCTTGCAATATGCCGAAAACGTCCGTATCATTCCGCAGTTTTCAGCACCCGTTAATTCAGGAATTTTCATGGCTAATAGCGCACAAGCGAGAAAGCGTGCAAGACAGAACGCCGGTCAGCGCGACCGTAATATGAGCTTGCGCTCGGAATTGCGCACCGCGATCAAGCATGTCAGAAAAGCGATCAGTTCTAGCGATAAAACCAATGCACAAACTGTGTTCCAGGCATCGGCCGCTACGATTGATTCAATTGCTGACAAGGGTATCATCCATAAGAATAAGGCGGCCCGCCATAAAAGCCGTTTGTCTGCCGCCATCAAGACAATGGCCTGAGCAGTAAATTTTCAAAAAAAGCCCGGGTACTCCCCGGGCTTTTTTATTTCCCTGATTTCTTCGTGTTCGGCCCCCGCACAGTAAATTTCAGGAGGGCTTAAAATGGTCTTTATTAAAGACCTCTGTCAGTGGAGATACCAAATCCATGGGTATTGGAAAAATGATGGTATTGGATTTGTCACCGGCGATAGTCGTGAGGGTCTGCAGATAGCGGAGCTGCATGGCCCCGGCGTGCTGCGATAGGGTTTGGGCCGCTTTCGTCAATTTTTCGGATGCCTGAAGTTCGCCTTCGGCATGTATTACCTTTGCGCGCCGCTCGCGCTCGGCCTCAGCTTGGCGGGCAATGGCGCGTATCATCGATTCATCAATATCCACATGCTTGATCTCAACATTGGCGACTTTGATGCCCCAAGCGTCGGTTTGAATATCCAGCACCTTCTGAATGTCCATATTGAGTTTTTCCCGTTCAGCCAGCATCTCGTCAAGCTCATGCTTTCCGAGCACGGAGCGTAGAGTGGTCTGTGCGAACTGGCTGGTAGCGGCAAGAAAATTTTCTACCTGGATAATGGATTTTTGCGGGTCAACTACGCGAAAATATACGACCGCACTGACTTTCACCGAAACATTGTCGCGTGAGATGACGTCTTGGCTGGGTACGTCCATAACCACGGTGCGCAGATCAACTCGGACCATCTTCTGGATGCCGGGAATTATGACAATGAGTCCAGGACCTTTTACTTTGTAGAAGCGACCGAGCAGGAACACGACACCTCGCTCGTATTCACGCAATATTCGAAACGTTGTTAAAAGTGTCACGAGGAGGATAATGACAAGAGCACCGAAAGTGGTGAACATGATTTCTCCTTTGGGTTATTTCTCTGTCGAAGTTACAATTAAAACCAAGCCCTCCATTCCCACCACGCGTACCTTCTGCCCTCTGAAAAGGTGCTGCGCAGAACGGGCGCTCCAGAGCTCACCATGAACCCGGATCATGCCTTCGTCGACAATATCCTCCAGAATTTCCCCCTCCGCTCCGATCAGTTCCTCCCTGCCGCTGACAATCGGGTGGTGCCGGGCTTTGAGCGCCATGCCAACAACAAGAACCAGGAATAACACGCTGACCAGGGCTACCGAGGCAATCAGGGGCCAGGGAATGCCGTAACCAGGCATATCGCTATCAATCAGCATTAAGGAGCCCACGACGAAGGCAACAACGCCGCCAATGCCTAGCGTACCGAAGCTCGGCAGAAAGGCTTCCGCCACCATGAACGAGATGCCCAGCAGGATTAGGGCAAGACCGGCGTAGCTTACCGGCAATAACTGAAACGCATACATGGCAATCAAGAGACAGATGCCGCCCGCGACGCCGGGAAACACGAAGCCGGGATTGGAAAATTCAAAAAATAGTCCGTAAATGCCGATAAGCATCAGCACATATGCCACACTCGGGTCGGTGATAATAGCCAGCAATCGCGTGCGCCAGTCGGGTTCTACTATCCGCACCTCGGCAAACGCAGTATCGAGAATAATCTTCTCTCCAAGTATGGTCACTTGCCTGCCATGTACTTGTTTTAACAAATCGGCCACGTCAGTGGCCACATAATCGATGACTTTGAGTTTCAGTGCGTCTACCGCCGACAGGCTTACCGCTTCTTTCACAGCCAGTTCCGCCCACTCTGCGTTGCGGTCGCGCATCTGTGCAAGCGCGCGAATATACGCTGCGGCATCATGTATTGCTTTGCGGGAGCTTGCACTTTTTGCGGATCCCTTCTCGTCTTTCGATAATTTTTTGCCGCTCTCGTCCGATGGCGTTTCAGTTGGTCGAGGTGCAGATTTTGGCTTGGTTTCAGGTTCAGGCTCGAATTCCGGCGGACCTCCGATCTGGATCGGTGTGGCAGCGCCCAGATTTGTCCCCGGCGCCATCGCCGCGATGTGGCTGGCATACAGGATATATGTTCCGGCACTCGCAGCCCGGGCTCCGCTCGGCGCCACAAAAACGGCTACTGGTACAGGTGACGCAAGAATGGCGCGTATAATCTGGCGCATCGAGGTGTCGAGTCCCCCGGGTGTGTCCAGTTGCAATACGACTAGGGGCGTTCCTTCAACCGCACCATGCTGCATACCCCGCTCGATGAAGTCAGCGCTGGCGGGAGTGATAGGGCCACTTGCTGTCAGTACTACCACCGGCGCAGCACCAACCCACACCGGTAGGAGAAGTATTGCCGCCAAGCCGTTCCGCAAAAAACCGGTTGACCTTTTCATATCTCAAATATAGATGTTTTTAGCCTCCATTGCGGTCGGTCGAAACGGGGGTCTTTCGCTGTTGCAATCAGGATTGTTTTAGCGCATAACGCGACTTCCAAAGTAAAAGCACTATTTCATGAAAAAACCAATAAGCCGAATACTGATCATCAACGATGAAAAGCTGATATTAAAGGAGCTGATCCGGGGGCTGAATGCCGCCGCGAAATCCCTGGAAAACCCGTTAGGTATCAGTTTTACGGGCGTAACTACTGCGCGCGAAGCATTGCAGGCCATCCAGGACGACGGTGACATTCAGTCGGTATTGGTGGATGACACGCTCTACACCCTGAAAAACGGTGAAAAGGGTTCCCGCAATCTGCAAATGACGGCGCTGAAGCTGGTGCAGGAAATCACTCGGTTTCGTCCCGAGCTGGATATTTACATACTAATTGCACAGGAACAGGAAGACGAAGTGGTGGATGCGCTCTTTTCTGAAACGGTAGATGGCTATTTCTACCGAGAAGAGCGTGATTATCGGGGGATGTACCGTATCCTCAACGCTCAACTTCAGGAAAAAGCCCGCACCCCGTTTTATGATCAGCTTAAAAGCTATGTATTGATGGCAAAAGATGCCTGGCACACGCCGGGACATTCCTCGGGGGATTCGCTGCGGGACAGCCCCTGGGCCAGTGATTTTTACCAGTTCATCGGCGAACATATTTTTCGCGCCGACCTCTCGGTCTCGGTGCCGATGCTCGACTCCCTCATGGAGCCCTCCGGCGTAATCGCCGAAGCGCAAAAGATTGCGGCGAAGGCATTCGGGGCGCGCCGGACTTTTTTTGCCACGAATGGTACCTCCACAGCGAACAAGGTCATTTTTCAAACGCTGCTTGCGCCCGGCGAGAAGCTGCTGCTAGATCGAAACTGCCATAAGTCGGTGCATCACGGCGTCGTGCTATCGGGGGCGCATCCGATCTACCTCGACTCGTCTGTCAACAAGAAATACGGGGTTTACGGACCGGTTCCGAAAAAAACGGTGTTACAAGCGATTGACGATAACCCGGATGCGCAGGCGCTCATACTTACCAGTTGCACGTACGATGGGTTGCGTTATGATCTTCCCCCCATCATCGAGGCGGCGCACGCCAAAGGCATCAAAGTTATTATTGATGAAGCCTGGTACGGTTTTGCCCGCTTCCACCCCGCCTTTCGCCCCACGGCACTGGAAGCAGGCGCGGATTACGCGACCCAGAGCACGCATAAAGTACTGTCAGCTTTTTCCCAGTCGAGCATGATTCATGTCAATGACCCTGATTTCAACGAACATCTGTTTCGTGAGAATTTCAACATGCATACCTCGACGAGCCCACAATACAGCATGATCGCCAGTCTCGACGTCGCCCGCAAGCAGGCAACGCTGGAAGGGTACAAGCTTCTTTCCCGCACGCTGGAGCTGGCAAAGGAAGTGCGCGAGCAAATCAATTCCACCGGCGTATTTCGCGTGCTGGAACTCGCCGATCTGCTGCCTGATGAAGTAAAGCAGGACAATATTCAGCTCGATTTCACCAAAGTGACGGTCGATATCTCGCGCTGTGGCTTTACCATAGAAGATCTGATCCGAGAATTGTTTGAGCGCTACAATATTCAGGTGGAGAAATCTACCTTCAATACGCTGACGTTGCTTCTTACAATTGGCACTACCCGCAGCAAGGTTTCGCGTCTATATGATGCGCTGATGCGCATCGCGCGGGAAGGCCGTGCGCCCCGGCGCCTCTATCAGATTCCACAGATTCCGGGCTTTACCGAATTGAAATACCTGCCGCGCGACGCATTTTACTCCGGGGGCGAACTGATACCGCTGCTGGACGAACAGGAGCGTATAAACAACGAGCTGAATGGCAGGGTTTGCGCGGATCAGATCACGCCGTATCCACCCGGTATTCCTGTTCTCGTCCCGGGACAGAGTATTACGAGCGACGTCGTGCAATATATCGTGAGCATGTTGCGTTCGCAAAAGCGCGTTGAAGTACATGGCATCGTTTACGATGGCTATCTGCCCTGCTTGCGTCTGCTGACAGCAACTGAGGAAAAGGGCTTGAAAAAGCTAGTTAAATAAGTAAATATACCAGAGTTTAAAACACAACCATTCATCGGGCGCACGGCGGCTTATGCCGCCGTGTCGCTTTCTGACCCTGGCTAACACGGGTAATCCTTATGTCGAATTTAATGAACACCTACCTGCGTCTTCCCGTTACCTTTGCCAAAGGCGAGGGCGTTTGGCTCTGGGACGAAGAGGGAAAGCGTTATCTGGACGCGCTGGCAGGCGTTGCAGTATGCGGGCTTGGCCATTGCCATCCTAGGCTGGTAGAGGCCATTTCCAATCAGGCGGGCACGCTCATCCATACTTCCAACCTTTACCATATTGCCAAGCAGGAACAGTTGGGTAGCCGGCTTGCACAATTGTCCGGCATGGATAACGCCTTTTTCTGTAATTCAGGAGCAGAAGCGAATGAAGCCGCGATCAAGCTCGCCCGATTATATGGACACGGCAAGAATATAGATCTGCCCACGATTATCGTGATGGAAAAATCCTTTCATGGCCGCACGATGGCAACCTTGACGGCCAGTGGAAACCGGAAGGTACAGGCTGGCTTTGAACCGCTCCTTACCGGATTTGCGCGCGTTCCCTATAATGATCTGGAAGCGGTATCCCAAGTGGCGGTTCACAACAAGAACGTAGTCGCGATTCTGGTGGAACCTTATCAGGGAGAAGGGGGCGTGAATGTGCCGCAAGCGAATTATCTGCAAGGTTTGCGCCATCTCTGCGATCAAAACGGGTGGCTGCTGATGCTGGACGAAGTGCAGTGCGGAATCGGCCGAAGCGGCAAATGGTTTGCCTTTCAACACAGCGATATCGCGCCGGACGTGATAACGCTTGCAAAAGGATTGGGTTCGGGGATGCCCATCGGGGCCTGCCTGGCCAAAGGCGTGGCGGCTGGCGTTTTCAAGCCCGGCAATCATGCCTCCACCTTCGGCGGTAATCCTCTCGCGTGCGCGGCCGCGCTTACCACCCTTCAGGTGATTGACGAAGAGCAGTTGCTAGACAACGCGACGCAAGTGGGGGATTACATGCGCGCCATGCTGAAGGCAGAACTGACTGGCGTGTCAGGGGTTGAGGAAATTCGTGGGCAAGGGTTGATGATCGGCATCGAGCTTTCCAGGCCGTGTGTAGAGCTCGTCAAAGAAGCATTGGGAAAAGGCCTGCTAATAAACGTGACTTCGGATAAGGTGGTGCGGCTGCTGCCGCCATTGGTGATTCAGAGGGCCGAAGCGGAACAAGTGGTAAATACCTTATCCGGTATCGTGAAGGAGTTTTTGAAGGCTTGACGCACTCCCAGTCGGAACGTGAACCGTGAAGACGTCACGTTTTGAGTTTTGATCCACTCCATGGTCCAGGCGTTATGCAGATCAAGCATTTTTTGCAGTTCAACGATTTTTCCAGAGAGGAATATGAGTATCTGTTTGAGCGAGCGCGCTGGATCAAACAGGAATTCAAGCAATACCGGCGCTACTGGCCGTTGGAAGATCGTACGCTTGCCATGATTTTTGACAAGCACTCCACCCGCACGCGATTATCGTTCGAGGCGGGCATGCACCAACTGGGGGGCGCGGCGATCTACCTATCTACCCGCGACACACAGCTTGGCAGGGGTGAGCCTGTCGAAGATGCCGCGCGCGTCATCTCGCGTATGGTGGACATCGTCATGATCCGTACCTACGAGCACGACATCATCAGGCGCTTCGCCGCGCATTCGAGGGTCCCCGTGATCAACGGCTTGACGGACGAATATCATCCGTGCCAGATCATGGGGGATATTTTTACCTTTATTGAGCGACGCGGGGATATTTCCGGCAAAACCGTGGCATGGATCGGAGATTCGAATAACGTCTGCAACACTTGGCTGCAGGCCGCGGAGGTTTTCGATTTCAACGTACATGTCTCGACCCCGCCAGGTTACGAAGTGGAACCTGAACGCGCCGGGCTTTATGGCACCAGCCACTACGAGGAATTCGCTGATCCACATGATGCGGTGAAGGACGCCGACCTGGTGACGACCGACGTCTGGACGAGTATGGGATTCGAGGCGGAAACCGAGGAGCGGAAAAAAGATTTTGCCAATTTTCGGGTAGATGCGGAAATGATGTCCTGCGCGAAGAAGGATACATTATTCATGCATTGCCTCCCGGCGCATCGAGGCGAAGAGGTTGCGGCTGAGGTAATAGATGGTCCACAGTCGATAGTATGGGAAGAAGCGGAGAACCGGCTGCACACCCAGAAGGTACTGATCGAATATTTATTGTTGGGAAGATTGAAGGAACAAGAGTAGGTTGACCCTGATTATTCGTTCTTAAACCCCTGCTGGGTAGCAACGATTTACCGTAAGTGAGTCAAAGTATGAAGATAACAACTAAAAGTGATATGGCTGAAACTAAAAAGGTTGTACTGGCGTTCTCAGGTGGTCTGGATACCTCGGTCATCCTGAAATGGCTGCAGGATACGTATCGTTGCGAGGTAGTCACGTTCACCGCGGATATTGGTCAGGGCGAGGAAGTAGAGCCTGCGCGGGCGAAGGCAGAACAGCTTGGTGTGAGGGAAGTCTTCATTGAGGACCTCCGGGAAGAATTCGTGCGTGATTACGTTTTTCCCATGTTCAGGGCCAATACCGTTTATGAGGGCGAGTATCTGCTCGGCACCAGTATTGCCCGCCCATTGATCGCGAAACGCCAAATCGAAATCGCTCGTGAGACTGGTGCCGATGCGGTTTCCCATGGCGCAACGGGAAAAGGCAATGATCAGGTGCGCTTTGAGCTCGGTTATTACGCGCTACAACCTGATATTCACGTCATTGCCCCTTGGCGCGAATGGGATCTTACCTCCCGCGAGAAGCTCTTGAATTACGCCGAGTCGCATGGCATCCCGGTCGAGATGAAGAAAAAGGGAGGGTCTCCCTACAGTATGGATGCCAACTTGCTACATATCTCGTACGAAGGACGTATTTTGGAAGACCCCACGCAGGAGCCGGAAGAATCCATGTGGCGGTGGAGCGTATCGCCTGAACAGGCCCCCGATTTGCCCGAATATGTTGAACTGGAATTCAGGCAAGGCGATATCATTGCATTGAATGGCGAGAAGCTCTCTCCAGCTCAGGTACTTGCCGAGCTCAATCGGTTAGGCGGCAAGCACGGCATCGGGCGTCTGGATCTGGTCGAGAATCGCTACGTGGGTATGAAATCGCGGGGATGTTATGAGACGCCGGGCGGGACAATCATGCTCCGCGCCCATCGGGCAGTCGAATCCATCACGCTCGACCGTGAGGTGGCACATTTAAAGGATGAGCTGATGCCGCGCTATGCGGAGCTGATCTACAATGGCTATTGGTGGAGTCCCGAGCGTAAAATGATGCAAACCATGATTGATACTTCCCAGCTTCATGTGAACGGCTGGGTGCGATTAAAGCTTTACAAGGGAAATGTGATCGTAGTTGGGCGAGACTCGAATACGGATTCGTTGTTTGATCCGGATATTGCCACCTTTGAGGAAGACAAAGGCGCCTACAATCAGGCGGATGCCGCTGGGTTCATCAAGCTGAATGCGCTGCGCATGCGAATAGCAGCAAACTTGAGGAAGCGCGGATGACCGTTTGCTAACGTTTCGCCTATCCCCACGTCAGTATATTCGGGAGAGTTGCTCATGCCATCGTTCGATATCGTTTCTGAAGTTGATAAACAAGAGGTTAGAAACGCCATTGACCAGGTGAACAAGGAGGTGGGAACGCGATTCGACTTCAAAGGTTCGGATGCGCGCGTCGAACAGGCGGACTACGCGCTCACGATTTTTGCCGATGATGAATTCAAATTAGGACAGGTGCTGGACATTCTGATGGCGAAGCTGGCGAAGCGCAATGTAGACGTGCGTTGTCTGGACAAAGGGCAGTTGGAGAAAATAAGTGGTAATAAAGTAAAACAGCAGGTTACGGTTAAAACCGGCGTGGAAAGCGAACTGGCAAAAAAAATAATCAGACTGATAAAGGACAGCAAGCTCAAAGTCCAGGGGAGCATTCAGGGCGAGACGGTGCGTGTTTCAGGGGCCAAGCGCGATACCCTGCAGGAAGCGATACAGCTGGTCAAGAAGTCTATTTCTGAATATCCGCTCCAATTCCAGAATTTCCGTGAGTAACTGGCGCGACCTCGCGGTAAAATTCTTACGCCAACCCTGCGATCCACCGCTCATATAAGCGCCGCGCGATATTATTCAATCTGCTTACGCGCTCTGCCAGGTCTGTCTGAATTGCCTCTGGCGATTGCACCGAGGGCGCAATACTGGCCGCAATTTCCGCCGCCCCTGTCTCGCACCACGTTTTTACCATTTCTTGAGTCATTTCGACATGGCATTGAAGCGCCAGGTGCCCGTCCAGCCCGAATGCCTGATTTTCGCAGCAGTGGCTGGAAAGCAGAAGCGTGGCACCCTCTGGAATGGTAAACGTCTCTCCATGCCAATGGAACGCCTCGAACGCTACCGTCCCGCCAAACCAGGCGCGTGCGGTGGCGTTGTCTGCGATTCGCACTTCACCCCAGCCGATTTCCTTGACGGAACTTCGAGTTACCACGCCCCCGAGGGCCTTCGACATCAATTGCCCGCCGAGACAATGGCCCAGCACGGGAATATTGCTTGCTACCGCTTGCCGAATGAGTGCAAGCGCGGGGGCAATCCACGGCAGGTCGTCGTTTACGCTCATCGGCCCACCCATGAATATCAGTCCGCTAAAGCTGTTGGTGCTTGAAGGAACGGTTTCGTTGGCATCGATTCTGATGAGTTGCGAAGGAATAGAATGAGAATCAAGGAAGGTTGCAAAGTAACCTGGACCCTCGGTTGGGAAATGCCTGAAGATCGCAACAGGTTTCATTGAAAGAGATTATTTTCAGCCTGATCTGCCGGGTACGAATACGGCTTTTGAGGTTGCGCCGCGTGAATTAATTCAGTTTACGCCAAACGTGAAGGTACGAGCTTGGCCTCCTCAAGCCATGCTCGTACAAGAGGCAAAAAGTTGCGACGGGTATTACGCTCCACGCCGCCAAGGCGCGATGGCTGAGTCCGGGATTACTTTCTGGCCGGTGACTCGCACACCGTCAAAATCTGCCGTTTCATGGGCGCCAACCAGATATGTACCCATCTCTACCTGAATCTCCACCTCACCGCTGGCCACAGCGACGCTGCCCCCCGTAGAGGACTTGCTGACACTGAAACGTGTACCCGTATCCCTGATGTAGGTAGTGCCCACTTTGAGTTGCAGTTTGCCCGCCCCATCGCCCCGAACGTCGAAATACGCGTTGCCGCGTAACAGCTCCATGCGGGGAGGATCTGTATTGCTGACAGTCACGCTGCTATCGGCATCAAGACTGATATCGATATTTGGAGTGGCGGTGATGGTCACCCGCTGTCCGGGTTCAGTTTCATGCAGTCGTGTGCTCAAGGGCTTCGCAATGAACCATGACATTAAGCCGAGGCTGACCGCGATGATTATTATGGAACCATGCACGAGGAAGTGCTGGCGGCCGGGCGGACGGTCTAGGGCAGCCATGTGGCGGAGGTATCGGTATTGGACATATCGAGCGGCATACTACCAGAACCTTGCCCCCATTGCATGCCAGCAGTCGGGGTTCGGGCTGCCTGCATCATGTTGCAGCTCGGGGAGCGGCATGGCGCTATTGTTTCGAAGGGTCCGTAACAAACCCGATCCGGACGAGCCCGGCTTTTGCAGCGATGGACATCACGCGTGCCACGTGCTCGTAATGCACGTGGCTGTCAGCACGAATATGCAACTCGATATCGGGCTTCTCCTTTGCCGTCGCGGCAAACCGCGGGGCCAGCTGGTCCATTGTAACCGGCTCGCCGTTCCAGTAAAGGGTCGCGTCCTCACGAAGCGCAAATTCGATATGATCGGGTTGAGTGATATTCGGGTTGCTCGATGCTTTGGGTAAATCAACCTTGACCGAATGCGTCAGCAACGGCGCGGTAATGATGAAGATTACGAGCAATACGAGCATCACGTCCACCAACGGGACTACGTTGATTTCAGAAAGCGGCGGCGGACGGTTACCGTTGTTCATCGTGCCAAATGCCATTACGATCTCCTTTCACCGGGCACGACTGCGGGCGCCACAACAGGTACAACGACACGAAGCTGTCGCTCGTCCCCAGCGGAGCTATTCGTTTTGGCTCCTACCGCGATAAGCACGAAGAGGTCATGAGCGAAGGCGTCCAGACGCGCCAGCCAGATGCGGTTGCGCCGAACGAAGGTGTTATAAGCCAGCACGGCCGGGATCGCTACCGCGAGCCCCAGCGCAGTCATAATCAATGCTTCACCCACGGGGCCGGCTACTTTATCAAGCGTACCCTGGCCGGATAATCCAATTTGGATCAGGGCGTGATAAATCCCCCATACAGTACCAAACAAGCCGATATAAGGCGCGGCCGACCCTGCTGAAGCAATCAGTGTCAGGCCGTTTTCCACACGCGTAGCCTCTTGATCGAGTCCATTGCGCAGTACACGGGTGATGAATTCGCTCGCTCCGCCTCCTGCCGCCAGCTTCTGCAAACCGTGTTTCTCGGAATCAGCGGCTGCGTCCATCGCGAGGTGGGCAAGCTGGGCAAAAGCGTTATCACGCGATCCTTCGTTCAGTGTCGAGTTGACCTCTTGCAAGGAACCCGCGCTCCAGAAGCGCTTGAGAAACGCATCTGCCCGTCGCCCGGCCAGGAGATTCGAGATACTCTTCGTGAGTATGAGATACCAGCTCGCTACTGAAAGCGTAAGCAGCAGCATGAGCACGGTCATGCCTACACCATCGAGCTGGGTGATGAAATTCGAGAAGCCGAGACCTTTTTCCATTGAATCAATCTCCTTGCAATACAAAGTTGAAGGGTTGCAGGGCAATAGCCCGAACCCGCTGACCATTGCGTGTTGGTGAGTTGCAACGCCAGGTTTTTACCGCTGCCAGCGCTGCTTCATCGAGACGCTTGTAGCCGCTGCTATTGACGATCTGGGCAATATTTACCTGACCGCTTTCATCCAGTTCCACCTTTAGCACCAGCTTTCCTTCCTCCCCCAATCGCCGGGACAAGGCCGGGTAAACAGGCGCGTTCAACTGGGGGCATGCAACAGAAAGCTCCGAGGATAGCGTGACGGGTCCGGCCGGCATCTGCGGTGCCGCGGGGGCAGGTTCCGCCACCGCTACCGGTTCTGGCTCGGGATCGGGTTGGGTTGGCAACGCTACCGGCTCGCTAGGTGCCAGCACCGGTGCTTCAGCGACTATCTGGCGTGATTGCGGTGTCTTCCTTGCGGGCTGAGGCTTGGGTGCTGGGGGAGGCGGCTCAGCCTTCGGTTCTTCTTTCGGCCTAGCCGCAGGGATAAAGTTGACGAACACTGTCGCCAGCTGTTCCGGTGGTGGAATAAGCTGCTGTTTAAACAAAAAATATAGCAAGGCGCCATGAGCCGCCAGCACTAGCATCAAGCTGGGTAAAAAAGCGGGATTTCGATTGGTTACCATGCTATCGATGCGTCGCACCTGACAATGCATTCTTTGCCAGCCACTGTTCGAAAAACTGCTTATTGACCAGCCCGGTCTTGACCTCACGCTGATGTCTTCGATCGTAAAAATAGGTTCGCGGCACTTCTCCGTACCAGCGAGTATCAATTTCACGGCGCAGGCGTTCAGGCATATCGTCCGCGAAAACCCATTGCTCCGCTTGGCTCATTCCGTACGTTTCAGCCTTTAGGGCCAATTGGGCCGCATCACTTATCGTGTCCGTGGCAACAAGTACCACGTCAAGATTCGGATGGCTGCGCCTGAGTTCGCTCAATGTTTTCAATTCGGTGGGACAATATTGACAGTCGAGCGACCACAAGACGAGAATGAACGGCTTACCCTCCCGGGCAGCAAGGAGCTCTCCCAGACTTCCTTGAGTAAAAGGACGAACAGTTTCTGCTGCAAAAGTAACCTTCGCACAACACAGCAGGAATGCGAGAATAACAAGCCGCAATATTGTATGATCCCTGCCGCGCGTAAACTGCGCACCGCCCCCGGCGGAATTCGTAGTTGAGTTACTTGGCATCGGTAATGTGAATCTAATTGAGAATCAGTTCCACTCAGAAGGTGCGATTTTACCATGAAGCTGCAAATCTACGTAAAGTGCGAGCGGTAAAATTTATTCGTTTGCCAATCTGCTATCCGATATAAGTCAGAAGCATGATAGGCGGAGGGGAACATAATCACAATGCGACAAATTGTCGCAGGGCGTCCCTCCCAGGCAATGATGCGAATTTCCTAGCTATGACTAAGATCCTGCTGCTTGGTTCGCACAAATCGCTATAGATTGCGCGTCGCAAGGCGACGCTTCGCAGCGCCGTAAACAGGAATAGAGGATAAAAATAGATGGCCATCGTTGCTTCATCGCTGAGCCGCTGCTTCCTGAATAAGCGATATGGCGAGGATGCCGGCAGTGCAAGCGAAATCTAGTGTGATACAGAGAGGCCCGGTCCGAACGGACGCTGCTGGCTATCGTTCTCGGCGGGAGATTTCATCCACTCCCGGATTTTTGTTAACATTGCTGTAGAGGTTTACGGCGGTCTTCACCGTGTTTTCGCGATAGGCAATTGTCCTGGCTACTCAACAGGAACTTTCTAATTTTCTCGCTGAAGCCGAGCGGCGCGCTTACAAGCAAGCGTTGTTCGCGGTTCGCGACGAACATGTAGCGCTGGATATTGTTCAGGATTCCATGACCAAGCTTGTCGAGAGTTATTCTCGTAAGCCGGCCGAAGAATTGCCCCTGTTATTTCAGCGTATACTGCAAAATACAATCCGTGATTTTTACCGGCGGCAGAAAACCCGTTCCATATGGACAACGCTGTTTTCTTCATTTCTGCCCACTAATCAGGAAAAAGAACCCGAAGATTATGACCCGTTAGAAACTTTGGAACTGGAGGGATTATCTAATAGAGATGACCCCCGTAAACTGCTTGAGCAAACGCAGCTTATCAGCTTGCTGGAGAAAGCCATAGAAGTGCTCCCCGCGCGTCAACGCGAAGCCTTTCTTTTGCGTTACTGGGAAGAGATGGATGTTACCGAGACCGCGAAGGTCATGGGGTGTTCTGAAGGAAGTGTGAAGACGCACTGCTCTCGTGCAACCCACGCCCTTGCTACGCTGCTGAAAAAACAAGGAATCGAGTTATGAGCAAGGATGAAAACGAAATCGGGAGGAATGTCGCGCGGCTATTGGACTGCGGCTTGGACAACCTCAGGCAGAGTACATTGAACCGCCTTCAGGCTGCCCGGCGTGCGGCCCTCGAAAATTATCAAATGGCCGAAGCGGAGATTAGCGTTGGTCAGGGGATTTCTGCGCGCGGCGGGCATGAATGGCACCTAAAAACGCGTAAGCTATTGTCGGCCATTATGCTGGTGGCTGCTCTGGCGGGGATTGCATACTGGCAGACTCTGCAGCCGATTGATGAAAACGAGGAAATCGACATTATGCTGCTTGTCGATGAGTTGCCCGTGAGTGCGTATCTGGATAATGAGTTGGATGCATGGCTCGATCCTTCATAGCTGCCGCGTTCTGGCTATACATGTCGTTCTTGGTATCCGCGTCAGCCGCAGGCGCAGACCCTGTGTGGGATGAATTAAAGTCGCAACAGAGAGAAGTCCTGGCTCCCCTGGCACAAGAATGGAACGGCATGGACCCAGCGAAAAAAAAGAAATGGTTAGGTATTGCCAGGCGCTACCCGGGGATGACGCCGGAAGAGCAACATCGCACCCAGTTGCAGATGCGTGACTGGTACTCCCTCACTCCGGAGCAGCGCGAGTTGGTTCGCGAGAAATATAAGACGATTAAAAAGCTGCCGCCGGAGAAGCGTCACGAAATAAAACAGAAATGGCGTGAGTATGGGCAAACCTCGCAAGACCAGCGAGGGGATTAGGCGATGCGTTTGCGTTCGCGAAGGCCGACGAAAGTCGCCATGAATAGAGGCGAAAGCGCGCTCTGAATGAGTTCGGGACCGATAGAGGCATCGATGCCCGGATTTGGGCGGCGACTGCTGAGCATGATTTATGAATCGCTGATGTTAGTGGCGGTTCTGTTTATTGCCGGTTTCATTTTTCATCTCGTTTTTCAGAATACAAGCTCCATTTTTTTCCGTCCCGCCTTTCAAATTTATCTCCTGCTGATCGGAGGCATTTATTTCACCTGGTTCTGGACCCACGGCGGGCAGACGCTACCGATGCAGACCTGGAAGCTTCGTGTGGTCGCCGCCGACGGGCAGCGGATTTATTTGAAGCAGGCGGTTGCGCGGTATCTATTTGCAGTTATTGGCTTTTTTCTCCTTGGTTGCGGAATTCTGTGGGCATTCTTCGATCGTGACGGACTTTTTCTGCATGACCGGCTGGCCGGTACCAAAATTGTTAGAATCGAAGGCTAGCTCTCTGTGACGACTCGGCCTCTGCCGACTGCTCACAGCAGTGTATGGAATATGAAACGTGGCTGAGGCTCGTCGGTGGCGAATATCCAGGCCATCTCGGCATCCTGCACGGCGACCGAGACGGCCCGCCGGCGACGGATTGCGCTAAGACATGATTCACGTGACCGCCTACCTATCGCACCTCAACCATGGAAGCATTTCCCCTAAATTGATCGCGGCTTTCTCAAGCGGTACCGCCTACCGTTAACCCATCGATACGTAGTGTTGGCTGGCCTACTCCCACCGGCACGCTTTGCCCTTCCTTACCGCAGGTACCAACGCCAGGATCAAGCGACATATCGTTACCGATCATAGACACTCGCGTGAGGACGTCGGGGCCGTTGCCGATAAGGGTAGCTCCTTTTACCGGGTAGGAAATCTTCCCATTTTCAATCATGTATGCTTCAGCCGCAGAAAAGACGAATTTCCCGCTGGTAATGTCCACCTGCCCGCCGCCAAAGTTGACCGCATACAAGCCATGTTTAACCGAAGCGATAATCTCCTCAGGGCTCTTGTCGCCGTTTAACATGTAGGTGTTTGTCATCCGCGGCATGGGAATATGCGCAAATGATTCACGTCTACCATTCCCGGTCACGGGAACATTCATCAGCCGCGCGTTGAGGCTGTCCTGCAAATAACCCTTAAGTATGCCGTTTTCGATCAGTACGGTGCACTGGGTGGGATTGCCCTCGTCATCGATATTCAGCGATCCTCGCCTCCTTGCAATCGTACCATCATCCACTACCGTTACCCCGGTGGCAGCGACACGTTCGCCGATGCGACCTGAGAATGCGGAGCTGCCTTTGCGGTTGAAATCTCCTTCCAGTCCGTGGCCGATAGCCTCGTGCAGCAGTATTCCCGGCCAACCGGCACCCAAAACTACCGTCATGGTACCGGCAGGCGCGGGTTTTGCATCCAGATTGACGAGAGCCTGGTGCACTGCTTTGGCGGCGTAATCGCGCAGTACATCATCTGCGAAATAAGCATAGTCAAAGCGTCCTCCTCCTCCCGCTGCACCTTGTTCGCGCTGACCATTTTCCTCGGCAATGACTTGGACCGAAAGTCGTACCAGCGGGCGTACGTCGGCCGCCACAAGTCCATCGCCGCGGGCGACGAGGACCACCTCATATTCTCCGGCCAGCGATGCCATCACCTGAATCACACGTTTATCAATGGCGCGCGCGTAGCCTTCAAGCTTTTCGAGCAACGCTACCTTCTCCTTGTCATTCAGGCTGCCGATGGGGTCCTGGGGCAGGTAGAGTTCGCGTCCTTTGCTGCGTTTCACCGCTTGAACCGACTGGGTCACGCCGTGACGCGCGATGGCGCGGGTGGCCTGAGCTGCCGATGCCAAAGCCGGCATGCTGATATCGTCGGAATAGGCGAATGCGGTTTTGTCGCCACTCACGGCACGCACGCCTACCCCCTGGTCGATATTAAAGCTGCCGGATTTGACGATGCCTTCCTCTAACGCCCAACCCTCGGCACGGCTGTATTGAAAATACAGATCGGCGTAGTCTATGTGATGCGAAAGCATTTGGCCGAACACTGTCTGCAATGCAGCGGTATCGATCTCATGGGGCATTAATAGGCAACGGTTGGCCGTGGTAAAAAGATCCTCAGATTGGGTGACGGGTTCAGTGGTTTCAGTGGTCATAGGTCCAGTGTAAGAATTGTCGAGGAAAGATTCAACAGTGATGGAGGGTCCGGTGATTCAGCGCAGGCAAACTGTTGCGCAGGCTGGCCTGGTAATCGGGATTAATATCCGCCGTCACCACACCGGACCCGCGCGGAAGCCGATTGAGAACCACGCCCCAGGGATCGACGATCATGCTGTCCCCGTGTGTTTCGCGGCCGTTGACATGATACCCTCCCTGAGCCGGTGCGACGACATAGGCGAGGTTTTCGATCGCGCGCGCACGAATCAACGTTTCCCAATGCGCCCTCCCGGTCGTCGCAGTAAAGGCTGCCGGGGCAAAAATAATATCCACTTCGCCCATGGATCGGTAGAGCTCGGGAAAACGCAGATCATAACAGATGGAAAGACCCATACGGCCAAAGGGTGAGTCTACGACCACGACGCCACAACCCGCTTCGATCGTTTCTTCTTCGGCATAGCGTTCGGTGCCAAGTTCCAGCCCAAACAAATGAATTTTGTCGTAACGCGCGACCTGTTCGCCCTTGTCGTCATAAACCAGGCAGCTATTCCTTACCTTGTCCGGCCTGGAAGAAACTAATGGTACCGTTCCACCCACAATCCACAGACCCAGGCGTTTGGCAGTTTTACTCAGGAATTCCTGTATCGGCCCCCTGTTTGCCTGTTCGCACACCGCGACTTTGTCCGCGTCACTCATTCCCATCAAGCAAAAATATTCGGGCAACGCCGCTAGTTTGGCTCCTTCGGCAGCCGCTAGTTCCAGCAGCCGCGCAGCCTCTTCCAGATTGCCCCAAATATTTGGCCCCGCCGTCATCTGGATTGCGGCGACGCGCGTAAAACTGTCGCGAGTTGTTGCGGTAGATTCGGGTTCCTTACCAGTTGTGGAGTTATCAAGCATGTTCATAGGCGGCTTCATGGCCCGCGAATACGTTTAGGTGCCTTTTATAAGTAGCCGTAAGGCAAGTGTCTCTGCAAAACAAGAGTAACTGAAAACGATGTATTTAGGAACCTCTGAATAAGTCTCCCCCCGTCCAAAAATGGGCGCAACGGCGACTTTTCACCATCGGATACGCGAAGGGCGACACATCCCCTCGCCAGGAGCCCAGCAAAGCATGCTATCGGAGAGCGCTGTCCGACGTCCTGGGGAGTGCGTTATAAGCGTAGCGCTTGCGGCGTTGCGGCCTTGGTATCGCCGATCAAACCCGACGTGTGCAGGACGTGACGGGGGAACACTGTGAGTATCCCGATTTTGCGAGTAGCCAGCTCCGCGAGGACTTGTTCAGCCGTTCCTTTCTCCCTTTATAATCCGGCAGATGCCCGTCATTTCCATGCAATATTCACCACATCCGGACCGGTATATGCACTGCCACAGGCAGCAATCCTATTGTTCCCGTTCGCCTGATTCTCGTTCCCTTGGCGTTATTCTGGCGACAACCGGATCGGCCCAGCTACCGGTAATATAATATTCTTTCGACGTGCTCGGGTTTTGCAATGCAGTGTTTGCAATTACGGATGCCATGCCGACAACTGGCGCGGCCAGTCCGTACGATGGGCTTACCCTGATGTGCAATTTTTGCGTCTCCGCTTCAAGATTCATCTCCCCATTGATAAATATTTTTGCGGAGGGACCCTGAATCCGAAGGTCATCGGTTGACGCCAGACCGCGAGTGATTTTCACCTCACCTGAGATATCATCAAACGCCAGACCCTCACTGAACACATCATGAAAATCCAGGGTAATCCTTCGCGGCAGCGCTTGCAGATTGAAAATACCGAACAAGCGGCCGATACCCGGTTCAAATTTTGGAAACTGTCCTCGTCTGGCGTTCAGCTTGAAGGTTCCAGACAAAGTGGAGTAGTCGATCAATAGCGGGCTGCCGTGCCAAGACAACACGCCCTCAAGCTTCCCGCTTCCGCGTTTCACGCGATCAGGAAGGCCGAGGCGGGTCAGAAATGCTCCGATATCGTTGGCTTCCAGTACGAGATCCGCATGCACGCCGGGTGGGCCACTGCGGCTCTGCCACAGGCCGCGGACCATAATTGAGCTGTCGGGACTGGTTACATTCAGTTTCTCTACGCGCCAAGCTTGTTCATCCTGCCCAGCGACCAATTCCAGCCTGCCGAGCTGCTTGTCGCCGATAAGGAAAGTATCGGCGACCACATCCAGGGCCGGCAAGGTTTTGCTTTGCTGCCGCTTTTGCCCCTCCACCCCTGGTCTCGAGGGCGATCGGACCGGAATTGTGAGCCTATGCAATCTTGCAAGCACTTTTCCATTAGCAGACGGATCCCAATCGACATTTCCATCGATCTCGGCGCCAGCCAAAGTTGAATGCCACACGCCATCTTTGTTGCTCGCGTGCAGCGTGAGATCCTGGAAACGTTTTCCTAGAAAGTCGAGCGTGCCGATGTGGACATGAACGCCGGTCAGGTCGGGTGAAAAATCCGGCTCATCATTAAGCTGGCGGAGAAGACTGCTCCATCGATCCAGATTGAGTGACGGCAATGCGCCAGTTATGGCTATGCCCGTTTTTTCGGCTGGGGGACGGGACACTGTACCCAAAGTAACGTCGCCCGTCTCAGCATGAAAATTTCCGGAACCGTCGCGCGAACGATTAATTGTTGCGGCTAACACGTTTCCATAGGTGACGACCAGACGGTCCCTCTCGGGACTCAAAGTTTTTCGCTCAAGACGAAGCAGTGCCGCATCCGCAGCAGCCTTCGAAAAAGGCTCGGGTAAATCCGACGCAAGCCCCCGTAACGTGGATTCGGCCGAAATATCGACCAGTTTTTTGTTTATGTGGATGGCCGCGCGCCAATCGGCGTTGCCCCGTAAATATTGCATCCACGGTTGGGGAGCATGCGTTATCCCGTCGCGTGAATGCGAATGCAAATTATCAAGGTCGATTTTCCCAACGGCTAAGAGGCGCACGCTTCCGTCCACTGTACCGGCCGAATTGGCGGAATTGATAGCAACAGGTCCGCCAAGCAATCGCGCCGTTATATTGTCCACCTTGAGTCCGGACTCGGTAAAAGCGATTCCGCCGTTAATTTTAGCCAGACTGGGTAGCCTTGGCCCTGGATCGAGCTGATTATCGATAAACTCGTAATTGCCCGTAAATTTGATATGCTCGGGCTGTTGCAGGGGCAGATCAAACTGCACTGCCAGTTTTCCATTTCCGGAAACGGGAATACTGTCATCCAGACCCCCGTGGCGACCTCGCGCTAACGTTTGTGCGGCAACTCTGACAAATTGACGCGTCGCACCAGTCGCCCCAAGTTTGCCGTTAAGTATCGCGTGGGGATCGGACAGGTCCCCAATGCGGAATCTGGCGTCGGTAAGGGCTACGCCCAACATGCTCGCTTCCGATAAGTCCAGTTCTGAACGGGTACCGTGAAACTTCAGGCTTCCCGTGATGTTTTCTATAGGCGGCCACTCGGGAATATTTTCCAGCGTTAGCCCCGCTAGTTTCGCGTTCAGTTTGAAGACGCCGCTATTATGAACGAAAGGAAAATCAGCTAAATCTCCCATGAGATGCAACCGGACATCCGAAAGTTGTCCCTCTACGATTGCGTCCGCAAACCAACCAGGAGCGTAACGCTTTGCTGCGATAGGCAAGCATTCATTTGTATAACGGGCGTCGGCACGCGTCAGATGACCCGTAAGGTCAATAACGCCTGGGCCAACAGTTGTGCTCCAGTAATTTCCATAGGCCAGGCCAGCAACGTGGGTATTGGAAAAAGAGATATTGCTGAATTTAAGTGCAATGGAATCATCGGTACGCAACCTGCTCCAGCTTGCCTGACCAGTAAGCGTATCCAGCTTCAACGGTCGATCGAATACCTCCTGGAATTCCACCGTGACGCCATGGGAGTTAAGGTTGAGGGTGCCAGCTCGTTCAGTTATGTCGATGTTGCCGGAAATGCCATCGAATGCAGGTAGCGTTGCAGACTTTTTCATCCCGAGATTGGTGAATTTTCCCATCGCACTAAAACTTGACGGCGTCGCCACGTCGTCCACCCACTTTGCCCGCACATAATGCAACTCACCGCGAGGTGAGAGCCGATCAAGTTCGTGGTGCAGCTTCGAACCCAACGGCAGGTATTCCGCAAGATCGTTCAGGAATTTCAAGTTCAGTCTATCGACGCTGAACGTTCCGCGAGCAGGCTTATCCCCATGATCGGGGATCATCCGCAATGAAAAATCGACAGGCTGTGACTCGCGGGCGCCGGGGAGAACAGCGCTGAGGCTTCTCCCGAACAACTCGAAACCTGTACCCGCTCCGTGGCCGATCGTTTGCCATCCGACTCTTCCACGTAACCGCATTAGGCTTAATTCAGGCAGGTCAGTAGCCAGCTGTGTTTTGACGTGACGCAGGCGCATATCTGCTGTCAATTTCGTCATCTCCAGCCCTTCTACACTGGCCCACATTCGCAGCGCGCCTGTGCCGCGGTTCAACCGAATCTCCTCCGGAAAAGGCAGCCAGGCGCGCCATGCGGCGATGTCTGCACGGTCGATCTGTGTAAACAGCCTTCCTCGCCAACGTTCAGGAGCGTTCAGCGATGCTCCAATCAGGTCACCCCGAAGCTCCAGGTTCGCGGCAAGTTCGGCAGGTGGAACCGCATGCAGCCCGAAGCGATGACGATCGCCACGATTTTCAAGGCGCAAGTTAACTAGCAGTTCCAGTTCAGGAGCCTTCCGATAGTCGTCCTGCCAGAGGATGCTGGCATTTTTGATAATGACTCGTCTCTGATTTAAGAGCCAATCGGAAAACCCATTGTCGGTTTCAGTCAACTCCTTGTCGAGCGCGAATCCTGCAACATGAATGACGCCTCCGGAGTCGCGTCGCACAACCAGGTCGGGCTGGTCGATCTCCATCTCCCGGAAGTGCAACGTGCCGTCAAGAATCGAACGCCACGAAAGCGTGCCTTCAAGACGATGTAGCAGCAACATTGTATCGCCCTTTTTGTCATGCACTTGTATACCGCGCATTACCATATGAGGGCGAAGGCCGTCCCAGTTCGCGCTAAGCTCGCTTATCGTGACACGCTGCCCCGAAGCGTGGCTGATTGCGCGCGCAATGTTCTCGCGGTACTGCTCGACGTCGGGAAGTAGCCAGTAGCGAAGGGATAACAGCAGCAGTGAAACGGAGGCGGCGACGGCAATCAGGACCCATGTCAGCAGGCGAAACGAAAAGTCGCCTAATCCCCCGAGACGTGAAACTACCGATAAATTCAATAAATACTTCCAGTTATCTACTTGAGAGGCGTACCGTTGAGCACGAACGCAGCTGGGACTGTGCAAGGGTACTCGATAAGACAATTAGACAGGGCCGCCATGCTTTGTTCAATCCGGCCTACAGAGCAACGCACGCCGTCCACATATCCCGCCTTTTTGCCTTATTGTTTAATTCATTCAAAGCTCAATCTCATCAGTAATAGAAAGACCCGATGTCCGCAGCGTGCTCTCGTAGCCGCTCCATTTGGCAACCCCGTTGGCAACTTATTTGGCAACTGAGCTGATAAAATCGCAATGATGACGAGTTGCGTAACAAGCGACGCAAAGACGTGGTAGCTTAGTCTACGATACCGAGGAGTGCAATGCAGCCAGCGTACATGTTCGCAGTGCATCCGCGGGGACCGGATAAATGCCGCGTGGTCAAACTTATGAAGAAGGAGCGGAGCCGGACGCGTTAAATGAGGATTTCGTGTGGCGGACATGAGATATTGTGGAGCTATGCCGCGGCTGAGCTTTTGTCGCCTCCATCCTGCGCGGGCCGCACATTCTTCGCCGCCTTCATGTGCTCCATGCGCCGGGGCGGCACAGCACCCGAGGTTCCATAACCATGCATGCCGATCGGCCGGGTGAAAAGATAATCGATTCTATCCTACCGTACAGCCGCTACCTGCAACGCTTGCTGGAGAGTGAACCCGAATTATTGCCTGACCTGGAGCAAGGCTTGCACCAGCCTTTTCTCCGGGACGAGATGCTTGCTTATCTCGATGCCAGCACCAGTAACACGAATGATGAATCGGGTCTCCATTACGTTTTGAGGCGCTTGCGCAAGCGCGTAATGTCGCGCCTGGCGGTGCGGGATCTGAGCGGTCTGGCTGATCTCGGGGAAGTGATGACGAGCATGACCCATCTCGCCGAAGTCACCATCGCGTCCGCCCTCGAGCATCAGCAGAAGTGGTTGACTGATCCAGGTCGTTTTGGCCAGCCGGCAAGTGCGGAGAACGGCTCTGTCCAAGGCCTGCTAGTTATCGCCATGGGTAAGCTCGGGGGGTGCGAACTCAACGTTTCGTCGGACGTGGATCTGGTTTTTGTGTATCCCGAGGAAGGTGAGACCAAAGGTTACCGGCGTATTTCAAACCATGATTTTTTTGCCCGGCTTGGGCGGAAGCTGATTGGTAGTCTGAACCATATCACTTCCGACGGCTATGTTTTTCGCGTTGATATGCGCCTGCGCCCTTACGGCGAAAGCGGTCCTCTTGCAATGAGTTTTGCCATGCTTGAAGAGTATTTCATCACCCAGGGGCGCGAATGGGAACGGTATGCATGGATCAAGGGTCGCGTTATCGCCGGTCCTGAGGCGGGGACACTGGCCCTTGTGGAACAGATAATCCAGCCGTTCGTGTTCCGGAAATACCTCGACTTCGGCGCCTACGAATCCATGAGGGCGCTTCACGCACAAATCCGGCAGGAAGTGAATCGCCGGGAAATGCATGAGAATATCAAGCTCGGACCAGGCGGTATCCGGGAGGTGGAATTCATTGCGCAGGTGTTTCAACTCATCCGCGGCGGGCGCGACATCGATCTGCGCGTTCAACCGACATTATCTGTATTGCGACGTCTAGGGGAAAAGCAGCATCTGTCGGCCGCGGCCGCCACTGAGCTGTCGGCCGCGTATCGCTTTCTGCGCAATCTTGAACACCGCTTGCAGTATCTTGATGATCAGCAAACCCAGACGCTACCCGATGATCCAGTGGATCAGGCGCTGACAGCCCGGTCGATGGGTTTCTCGGGCTACGAGGAGTTTTTGCGGCGGCTCAATAGCCATCGCGCCAATGTGACTCGCCACTTTGAGAAGATATTCGCTCTGCCCCGGTCAAAGGCCCCGGATATGTTGACATGGTTGTGGCAGGGCGAAGGGGAGGATGGAGAAATCGAGGCCGAGGCCGTCTTCACGCAACTCGTCACAATGGGTTTCTCTCATCCAAAGAATATACTGGACCACTTGAGAGAATTTCGTAAAAGTGCGAGGTATCGGCAACTGCCTAACTCCAGCAAAACGCGGGTGGATACGCTTGTGCCCCAGCTGATAGAAGTGGCGGCCAGATCCCCATCCGCCGATATTACGCTGGAGCGACTATTGGGGTTACTGGAGAGTGTGAGCCGCCGGGCGGCTTACTTGGCGCTTTTGGGCGAGCATCCACAGGCATTGGGACGCGTAGCCAAGCTTGTAGGCGCGAGTCAATGGGCCAGCGAATATTTAGGCCGTCATCCGATTTTACTGGATGAGTTGCTTCATCCCGGCGATGTTCAAAGCGAGTCCGATTGGTCCCGATCCAAAACCAAGCTAATTCAACAATTGAACGATGCAGCCGGAGCCTCCGGGCAGGATACCGAGCAACAAATGGATTTGCTGCGCCACTTTCATCATTCCCGGATATTTCAATTGCTGGCCCGGGACTTGGAAGGAACGATGCTCCTGGAAACATTGAGCGATCGTCTCACCGATCTGGCGGATCTGGTGCTCGAAAACGTGTTGCGTCTGGCATGGGGAGGATTGAGAAGAAAGCACCGGGATGAACCGGTTTTCGTAATTGTCGGCTACGGTAAGCTGGGTGGGAAGGAACTGGGTTACGTGTCGGATCTCGACATCATATTTTTATACGATGATCCGCACCCTGATGCGCCAGAAATATATGCCAGGCTGAGTCAGCGCATCAATTCGTGGCTCACCAGTTATACTTCGGCCGGTTTGTTATACGAGACTGATTTACGTTTGCGCCCCAATGGCAGCAGCGGCTTGCTGGTGAGTTCGATCGAAGCGTTCGCTCAATATCAGCGCAACCAAGCCTGGGTTTGGGAGCATCAGGCATTAACGCGGGCGCGGTTCGTCGCCGGCGATACGAATGTGGGAAGAACGTTTGAGCGTATCCGCGAGGAGGTTCTTCGGCAGCGACGCGAGTTGTCGGATCTGAAGCGCGAAGTGCTGGAGATGCGGAAAAAGATGCTGGAGGCCCATCCCAATTCAGGTGGGTTGTTTGACGTAAAGCATGACCGTGGCGGTATTATCGACGTCGAATTTGTCGTGCAGTACCTGATTCTGGGTCACGCCTGGGAGCATCACGAGTTGACCAGAAATATCGGCAACATTGCGCTACTGAAGCTTGCGTCAAACCTGGGGCTTATCAGCAGGGAAACGGGCGAAAGGGCGCTGGGAGCCTATCGGGAATTCAGGCGCGTTCAACATCGCTTAAGATTGAGCGGAGACGCCAGCTTGACCGGTCTCCCCTCATCGGAGAACAAATCGCGAAAATTCGTGCGCGTTGAAGTAGAGCCCTTTCAAGATAGCATCGCGGCAGTGCTGCAACTGTGGAATGAAGTGTTCGCCGCCTGACCTCCTGGACCAGATACGGTATGGGCATGCGCCCGGGTTGCTGTTTTTTTCCTCCCATCTGCCGTATTTTGCTCATTTATCACCGATCACACGTAAACGATTTTCGCGATTGCTGGGTATGCGGCCCGCTTGATAACGCGCGACGCGCTGTCGCATCGCTGGCTCGGCCGTGCCGTTTTCGGTTGAGAAATGCGTTAGAATAGCGCATCCCCCAACCCTTTCCGGAGTTTATGAATGTCAATGGCTGACCGCGACGGTGTAATCTGGAGCGATGGAAAAATTATTCCGTGGCGCGATGCGACTACACATGTGCTTACACATACTCTTCATTATGGGATGGGTGTATTTGAGGGTCTGCGTGCTTATCAGACGCCGCGGGGACCCGCGATTTTCCGCCTGAAGGAGCATACCGACCGGTTATTCAATTCGGCACATATTTTCATGATGAAAATGCCGTATGACAAAGCAACGCTGATGCAAGCCCAGCTTGATATGGTAAGGCAGAACAAGCTGGAAAAATGCTACATCCGCCCGATTGTCTTTTATGGTTCGGAAGCCATGGGGATCTCAGCCAAGACGCTTTCGGTGCATGTCGCTATCGCGGCATGGCCGTGGGGTGCATACCTTGGCACCGATGGTCTCGAACACGGAATCCGGGTCAAAACTTCGTCGTTCACGCGTCATCATGTGAACATTAACATGTGCCGCGCCAAGTCGGTCACGACCTATGCCAACTCGATATTGGCGCATCAGGAGGTTGCCCATGACGGATATGATGAGGCGCTTTTGCTCGATGTGGATGGCTATGTGGCGGAAGGAGCGGGGGAAAACATATTTATTGTCAAGCATGGCAAATTGTATACTCCTGACATGACTTCTTGCCTGGAAGGCATCACCCGCGCCTCGATCGTAGAGCTGGCGGGAGAGATCGGAATTCCGGTGATTGAGAAGCGTATTACCCGCGACGAGGTATACTGCGCCGATGAAGCTTTTTTTACCGGTACCGCGGCGGAAGTAACGCCGATTCGAGAACTCGATAATCGAAAAATCGGCGGCGGGACGCGCGGCCCGATCACGGCTCGTCTGCAGGAAATGTTTTTCGACTGCGTTAGCGGCAGGACCGACAATCATAGCGACTGGCTTACGTATGTATAACGTCGACTCCATATTTGTAAATAAGGAAATAAGTAAGTAATAAGGAAATAGCGATGCAGAATCAGGCTGCCGATAACAAACAACGTCAAATTGAGGTTACTAGCGACGATTTACCACTTCACTGCCCCATGCCATCCATGCTTTTATGGAATTCACACCCGCGCGTGTTTCTGCCGATAGAAAACACGGGCGAGGCGCTGTGCCCATACTGCGGTACGCTTTATGTGCTCAAGGGCGGTGCGGCGGCCGGCCATCATTGAATCGGGCCGGAGGCAGTTCTCGCGAAGGTTGGGATTTGAAAGGTAAGGTTCATCTATCGCCTTCCGTTGCCTTGCGCCTGGTCCGATCGCATTTTATGCTCTATCTGCGACTCTTCCTTATCGTAGCGCGATGGCGCTAGAATAGCGTAGCCAGTTGGCGAGGAATGGCATTGCCGTCAGAAACGGGCTGTGCTTACCATCCATTACATCTATCTTATGCGCAAATTTCCCCAAGAAATCTTCAAGGCCTATGACATCAGGGGCATATTCCAAAAAACGCTGACCGCTGAATTGGTGGAAGCTATCGGACACGCTATCGGCTCTGAAGCTCGGGTACGGGGGATAGCATCGATAGCGATAGGCCGGGATGGCCGATTGTCGGGCCCCGAGCTTGGGCATGCGCTGGCCCGCGGCCTGCAGAAGAGTGGCGTCGATGTAATAGACGTGGGTCAGGTTGCGACGCCCATGCTCTACTTTGCCGCGCACACGTTGTGCAATTACTCGGGTGTCATGGTCACCGGCAGTCACAATCCTCCCGACTATAATGGTTTAAAAATGGTACTCGGCGGTGAAACGCTGGCGGCAGACGCGATCCAAGGCTTGCGTGCACGGCTCGAAAATGAGGATTTTACATACGGCAGCGGCGATTATCGCGAGCACGATATTGCGGAGACTTATCTTCAGCGCATAACCGGCGACGTCGGACTCAGGCGTCCTATGAAAATAATAGTGGATTGCGGCAATGGTGTTCCCGGCGCGTATGCGCCTGACCTATACCGCCGACTGGGGTGCGAGGTAACGGAGCTGTTCTGCGACGTCGATGGAACTTTTCCTAATCATCATCCTGACCCATCCGTACCTGAGAATCTTAAGGACCTGATTCATAAGCTTAAAACTACGGACGCGGAAATCGGGCTTGCTTTCGATGGCGATGGTGATCGCGTGGGCGTGGTTACCAAGAGCGGCACGATCATTTATCCGGATCGACAGCTGATGTTCTTCGCGGCGGACGTATTGTCGAGAAATCCGGGCGGTAAAATTATTTTTGACGTTAAGTGCACGCGGAGTCTCGCACCGTGGGTCCGGCGACACGGTGGCGAGCCTATCATGTGGAAGACCGGCCATTCATTTATAAAGGGCAAGCTGAAAGAAACAGGTGCGGTGCTTGCCGGGGAAATGAGCGGTCACATATTCTTCAATGAACGCTGGTATGGCTTCGATGACGGCCTTTATGCAGGCGCACGTCTGCTTGAACTGCTCAGTTTCAGCGAGGATATCGAGGAGCAACTCGACGCGATCCCGGATGCGCTGAGTACGCCCGAGTTGCAGATCAAGTTGAACGAGGGAGAAAACTACGCAGTTATCGCGCAATTGCAGAATACTGCGCGCTTTGATAACCCTGAGAATATTATCACTATCGATGGACTGCGCGTGGAGTATAAGGACGGTTTCGGCTTGGCGCGTTCATCGAATACCATGCCTGTTATCGTGCTCCGCTTTGAGGCGGACAATGAGGCAGCATTAAAGCGTATACAGGAGGATTTCCGCAGAGTGATTTTACAGGTTAAACCAGATGCAGCATTGCCGTACTGACGTGCCTGGATGAAGGAAGCCGCGGTCACAGTTGTTCAGTACTTGCCGTTCATTACCCCAACTGTCGCTCCAAACCATGTGCGAACCTTCCGGACCCGTGGGATTTGAAAAGTTCCGGCGCCGTTGGGCGTATGGAATGCGTAACCAAATTATTGAATTGTTATGATGAGCTTCGGAGAAATCAAGAGAGTCAATGTCCTATTTGTTTGCATGGGCAACATCTGTCGTTCACCCACGGCCGAGGCGGTATTCAGGGAACAGGTCAAGGCTGCCGGCTTGAACAAAATTATCCACATCGACTCGGCAGGGACGCATGATTACCATATTGGCGCGCCGCCGGACGAAAGGGCACAGAAAGCGGCAGTACGCCGCGGATATGAGACTAACAGCCTGCGGGCACGCCAGGTAAATGAAAAGGATTTTGATCTTTTTCATTATATTCTTGCGATGGACAGGGCCAATCTTGCTGTGCTCAAGCGTGAATGTCCCGCCGAGCACAGCCATAAGCTCGCGTTGCTGATGCAGTATAGCGATAAATTTTCCCACGGGGTGGAGGAGGTGCCTGATCCTTATTTCGGGGGCAATCAGGGATTTGAACACGTTCTGAATATGGTGGAAGACGCCGGGCGCGGATTACTCGGCCGTATTCGTCAGCAGCTGGAAGGCGTCCCAGGACAGGCCGGTACCTACCGTTAAGTACTGTCGCGGTTTCTGCGCTCCAGTAGATGCGTTCGAAAACTCTCCGCCTCCGCGTGCTGCCGGAATCCTGAAAACGAGCGGGAGTTCATTCCCGCTCGTTCAGAGGAGAGGCTGGAGAAGCAATCCTTACTTGTGTGTTTCGACCTGTACTAACGGCTCCTCTTTCTCCATGGCAGGTGGCGGCGGAGTTCTTTTTCGGCGACGTTGCAGTGGTAACTGCTCCTCAGCTAGATCCGGTTCGGCGGACTTTATTTTTTCGGGAATGGTCTCAACCATAATGAGTCCGCTTGCAACCAGGTCCAGCGGTTGTATCACTTGAGATGGCCCGTGAGGTTGGGCTTCTTGTTCTTGAGCCGCGCCGAGGAGTTCATCGACATGAGGTGTGGATTTTACCGGTTGTGTTTCGGCCGCTTTGGCCTCTTCGGCTGCTTCAGGTTTTTCGGCTTTTTCAATCCCAACTGACTCAAGCAGTATTCCTGAGCCAGGGACAGGGGCAGGGGTAGGAATAGCGGCAACGCGCTCCTGTATGGGCTCTTGGCTGGGTTCCTCGGCGGCTGACCCGGCTTCCTGCCCGGCTAAAAGCGACTCTGCCTGTATCAAGTCAGCTGGCACGGGCGCACTTACAGCGGCACCTATCTCTGCAGATAAAGATTCAGCATCGGGTCTGATTTCTGAATCCGAAATTATCATTCCCTCTTGCGCTGCGGGGAGGGTCAGAGCTGCTTCCGAAACCTCCGGTGCTTGTGCAGAAATAATTGCCGGGACCGGGTTTCCGTCATCCAATACCCCGGTTGCTGCTTTCTCGGGATGAGCATCTCTCGCAGTTGCGGGTTTGCCTTCGCGCGTGCTGCGGTCTACACGTTCCCCCCGCTCGCGCTGTCTTCCCCCGCGGCGACGGCGCCGCCCCCCTTCTTCGCTTTGCTGCGGGCCCTGTAACCCCTCCTGAGGGGCGGGCTGTTCCTCTGCCGGCAATTTGACGTCTGAACGAGTTCTCTCTTCTCGGGGCGGCCGGGGATGTTTTTTTTGCGGGAATCGTTCGCCCTGGAGTTTTCCTTCAGTGCGCTCACGCTGAGGTGCAGCTTCATGAGCCGCACTTAACGCATCCGCAGGTTCGCTGCTTCGTTCCCCGCGGTGGTCGCTTACCCGATGGGGAATTCGCGGCGACTTCTCGTTTTCCTCGCGTCCACGTTCTCGCCGGATACGTCCCCGCTCCGGCCGTTGCGCGGGTGTAGCGGGGGGGGTCGGCCGGGCGTGGCTTTCCGTCCCGCCCATCTGCTTGAACCAGCCAAATATTTTATCGAGAAAGGAAGGTTGCCCGGGCTCATATTGCGGCTTCGGCGCTCTTATCGGCGCGGGTTGCGATGGTGTGATCCCCCGTACCGCGGCCTGCTGGCGGACTGGCTTGGCTTCCGGCGCAATCGAGGGCAATGCAACTTCCTGAGCCGGTTTTTCTACCATTTGATAACTGGTCTGAACTTCGCTGAGCTTTACATCGTCATGACGTAATCGGGTAATGCTGTAGTTCGGCGTTTCCAAATGCACGTTCGGGATTAGCACTACATTTACTTTTAGCCTCGCTTCAATTGCATGGATTTCCGAACGTTTCTCATTAAGCAGGTAGGTAGCCACGCCTACTGGTACCTGGGCGTGGAGCACGGCGGTGTTCTCTTTCATCGCTTCTTCCTCGATAATCCTGAGAATATGCAATGCGGAAGAATCAGTGCCGCGAATATGTCCCGTCCCGTGGCAACGGGGGCACGTGATATAGCTGCCTTCGCCCAGCGAAGGACGCAAGCGCTGACGCGACAGTTCAAGTAGGCCGAAGCGCGAAATCTTGCCCATTTGAACTCGGGCGCGATCGTAGCGCAAAGCTTCATGCAACCGGTTCTCCACCTCGCGCTGGTTGCGGGCTATTTCCATGTCGATGAAGTCAATGACGACCAGTCCACCCAAATCGCGAAGGCGCAATTGCCGCGCGATTTCATCGGCAGCTTCAAGATTGGTATGGAGTGCGGTTTGCTCAATATCGGAACCGCGCGTGGCTCGTGCCGAATTCACATCAACCGACACCAGCGCCTCGGTATGGTCAATAATGATGGCGCCGCCGGACGGCAGCGTGACTTGCCGCGAATAAGCAGTCTCGATCTGGTGCTCAATCTGGAAGCGGGAGAATAGCGGAACATCGTCCCGATAGAGCTTGACGCGGCCCACGTTAGCGGGCATGACGTGACTCATGAACTGGCACGCCTGTTCATAAATACTTTCAGTATCAATCAGGATCTCCCCGATCTCCTGGTGAAAGTAGTCACGGATGGCGCGTATTACTAGGCTGCTTTCCTGGTATATCAGGAAAGCGCCGCTTTGGCTTTTGGAAGCGTCCTCAATGGCGCGCCAAAGCTGGAGCAAATAATTCAGATCCCACTGCAACTCTTCCTCGCTACGGCCTATGCCAGCAGTCCGCGCGATAATGCTCATGCCTGAAGGAATGCTTAATTTTGACATCACATCGCGCAATTCCGCGCGATCTTCCCCCTCGATTCGCCGTGACACCCCTCCGCCGCGAGGATTGTTGGGCATCAGGACGAGATAACGTCCCGCTAGGGAGATATAGGTTGTAAGAGCAGCCCCCTTAGTACCGCGCTCATCCTTGTCCACCTGGACAATGAGTTCCTGGCCCTCGTGCAGCGCGTCCTGAATGCGCGTTCGAGCCGGGTCGGCGGTCTCCTTGAAATACGATCGGGATATTTCCTTGAATGGAAGAAATCCGTGCCGTTCGCCGCCGTATTCCACAAAAGCAGCCTCGAGGCTGGGCTCCAGGCGGGTGATGACCCCTTTGTATATGTTACTCTTGCGTTGTTCCTT
Source organism: Nitrosospira sp. Nsp14 (assembly GCF_900113575.1). Lineage (GTDB taxonomy): Bacteria > Pseudomonadota > Gammaproteobacteria > Burkholderiales > Nitrosomonadaceae > Nitrosospira. Next base: position 16,479 of record NZ_FOPV01000019.1, on the reverse strand, counting down.
GCCAGCAGACTCAATGTCAAGATCGATCAGCTTTTGGCCATCGACAATTGCGACACGCAGCTCTTCCGGCTGTGTCGCGTTAAATAGCATGCGTTTCATCATATGCCTCCCGCGCTCTGGTCACGGGCAGACAGCCTACGCGCAAGGGAGAATATGTCCTTGCGCGTATAAGAGAACATTTAGTCAGGCAACTTGATCATGGTGTCGGGCTGCGTATAAAAAATAACGATGACTATTTCTCTGGCGTGTCACTGGGGCCCTGCCTTCTGAAGCAGGACCCGGAATTAGTTTCAATCAGGCTTCGACTATGGCAGCCCGCGAGCGGGCGCTACGAAACTGAAAACTGAAATCGACGTGTGCTTTGAGCGCGTAAATCCATTACTATCGCTACTTTATTGGTGAGCGACTTTAACCAGATTTTCGGAGTCGGCTCTTGTCCATCTGGGACAAAATCCCATCAACAGCGCCATTTTGCGCACCGGATAAAGGATAGGCTGGAACTCCGATTTGGTAAGTATAAGTAGAATTAAGGATTTAGGCAAAAAAATTCCACTGAGTGCTGCGGTCACGGAAATCATAGGTGAGGACAGCCAGGGTCAGCGTATTGACAATTTTTTGATCAAACGCCTGAAAAATGTGCCCAAAAGTCATATCTACCAGCTCTTGCGCAGCGGGCAGGTGCGGCTCAACAGTAAGCGCATTGGCCCCCAGTACCATCTGCAATCGGGCGATGCCGTAAGAATTCCCCCGATTAGAATGGTGGAAAGCAGTGTTTCGCTGAGGAAGAAGCTCCCCGCAAGTGGGTTTATCCGCTTCAATGTTCTATTTGAGGATGAAGCGCTTGTCGTCGTCGACAAACCGCCGGGGGTGGCGGTCCACGGTGGTAGCGGCGTGAGTTTTGGGGTCATTGAACAATTGCGTGCCCAACATCCGGAATGGAAGTTTCTGGAGCTCGTCCATCGCCTTGACAGGGAAACCTCCGGTGTCTTGCTGCTGGCGAAGAGCCGCGCCGCGCTGGTTGAGTTGCACCGGCAGCTACGGGCGGGAACAATGGTAAAACGATACCTGGCGCTGGTGAAGGGGAAATGGCGCAATCCGAAACAGAATGTCACATTGGCTCTCACCAAGTATCTCACCCCCACAGGTGAGAGACGGGTGGCAGTGATAGAGGGTGCGGGCGAAGACGGGATGCGGGCTCACACTGTTTTCACCCTGAAGAAGTCTTGGCAAAACTTCAGCCTGCTGGAGGCGGAACTAAAAACTGGCCGTACCCATCAAATTCGCGTACATCTTGCCCACCTTGGGTTTCCTATTGCGGGGGACGACAAGTACGGGGATTTTGCCCTAAACAAAGAGCTTGCCAGAAGAGGTTTAGAACCCTGTCTTGCGCGTATGTTTTTGCATGCTCTCACGGTTGAACTGATCCATCCTTTAACAGGCAAGAGGCTCCATCTGGAAGCGCCGTTAGCGGATGAGCTGCAGCAATTCCTGCTTGGGCTGAATTCAAATTGACCAACATCGCTATCCAGTAAACCGACTGACTGGCTGGAAGATATTGATGTTGATCTTTGGATCCCCTGTTCAGTCGTTCCAGCTGAACTCATCAATGCAGTATTAATTGATGTGAGAAAATGAAAACGAAGGGCATGACGCCTTATTCCGGCAAGGCTGGGTTTAGCAGTAAAGTCTGATGCCTTATTTTACTTGAAGGATTGAATACTCATGGCTGATTCGGAAAACCGGACTGACGGATGGGAGAAGGAGGTACTTGAAAAGCTGGCGCTCGCGTCGTTGCATGAGCATCGCCGAGCCCGTCAGTGGGGTATATTTTTCAAATCTCTCACTTTCATCTATTTGTTTATTCTTTTGTTTCTTGCCACGGACTTGTTTACCGGGGATGAAATGTCGAGGGTTCGCAAGCATACTGCCTTGGTCGAGTTGCGCGGCGTGATTTCCCCCGATAGCGTGAGCAGCGCGGATAACGTTAATGCTGGGTTGCAGGAGGCGTTCAAAGATGCGAAGACCCAGGGCGTCATTCTGCGCATCAATAGCCCCGGCGGCAGTCCGGTGCAGGCCGGCTACATCAATGATGAGATCCGCCGTCTTCGTGCCGAGTATCCGCAAATTCCGCTTTATGCCGTCATCGAGGATGTATGCGCCTCAGGGGGCTATTACGTTGCATCCGCTGCCGACAAGATTTACGTGGACAAGGCCAGTGTGGTCGGTTCTATCGGCGTGCTGATGAACGGATTCGGTTTTACGGGAGCAATGGAGAAGCTTGGTGTCGAGCGGCGATTGATCACGGCGGGGGAGAACAAGGCCTTCCTCGATCCTTTTTCACCGCTCAATACGCAACAGGAGAAATATGCCCGGGAAATGCTGAGCGATATTCATGGCCAGTTCATTCAGGTTGTGCAGCAAGGAAGAGGCAAGCGATTGAAAGAAACGCCAGACATGTTCACCGGCATGGTCTGGACAGGTCAGAAAAGTATCGAACTCGGGCTTGCTGACGCGATGGGTAGCGCGGAGTATGTTGCGCGGGAAATCATCAAGGCTGAGCACATCGTCGACTACACGACCCGGGAAGGATTCGCTGAGCGCTTCGCGCGCCGTTTCGGTGCCGTGACCGCGGAAACATTGATTAGCGCGGGCTTGGGATGGGGAGTACGATAGGCGTGAGTTTTTCACCAGGTAGAGATGCGGGCGTAGCTGGGGCCGATGGAGTTCATGCACATGAAGAATGGTTTGGACCAATCCCGGTGCGTGGTAACTAGCTGTGCCGAGACGTTCCCGCTTTTCATGCGCAGGCTGAACGTTAATGTTCTAAACCGCGCCCGAGGATCATCTGGGAGTGTCAGCATTAGCCATGTAGTAAAAAAACGGTGGGCTGATTGCTGAGATTGGGCAATGCATGTTTCCATTCTTTAATTGTTCTCGTTGAAATGAATTCTTCCGCCAGGGTAAGATTGGACGCGATGCAGAGTAGAGTGCCCCCCAGACAGGCGAGTACGATGGACTCCAGCAATTTCTGGTTGCGGTATGGCGTTTCAATGAATATCTGCGTCTGATCGCGCGCGATCGATTCCTTTTCCAGTTGAACCAGCTTTTTCGTACGCCGGTCAGGTTCCACGGGCAGGTAGCCGTGAAATACGAACTGTTGACCAGTCAATCCCGAGGCCATCAGTGCCAGCAATATGGAAGACGGCCCTACCAACGGTACCACACGAATATTTTTTTGATGAGCAAGGCGCACTAGCCCTGTCCCGGGGTCCGCTATCGCGGGACAGCCGGCTTCCGACAACACTCCAGTGTCGTGTCCTGAGAGTACCGGTGCAAGCAGCTTTTCAAACTCTGCCGGGCGAGTATGCTCATCCAAAACCTCCATACTGATTTGTTGTATAGGCAAGGCACAACCAACTTGTTTCAAAAATTGCCGGGCGGTTTTCGGATGCTCGACAATAAAATGGCTCAGCCCTGCGATGCATTGCCGGACGGCGGAGGGAATTGTCCACGCGATATCACCCAGACCAAGCGGGGCAGGGATGAGATAAAGTGTTCCGGGGTTCACACTACCTCAATACCCTCATTTGCCAGCATGTCTACAAGCGCAACAAGCGGTAGACCGATCAGTGCGCTGGGATCGTCGCTTACGATGCGCTCGATTAACGCAATACCTAATCCTTCAGCTTTGGCGCTTCCGGCGCAGTGGTACGGCTGTTCTCTATCCAGATAATTATTAATCTGCCGGTCGTTCAACTGACGGAATTTCACGTGGCTCGGGACAAGTCGCGTCTGAATGCCGTTGGTCCGGCTGTTAAGCAAACTCAACGCGGTGTAAAACACGAGTTCTTTTCCGCGAACGAGCTGCAGTTGTCTGGTTGCGTTCGCTCGGTTCAGCGGTTTGCCGAGCTGGATGCCTTCCAGTACCGCTACTTGATCCGCGCCGATGATTAATGCGCCGGGATGAGTATTAGCGACTGCGCGGCTCTTCGCGACCGCCAGACGCACGGCGGCGTCATCGGGGCGCTCACCCGCCAGTGGCGTTTCTTCTACATCCGGACTGCAGATTTCGAACGGAATCTGCAGGCGTTGAAGCAGTTCGCGTCGATAAATCGAACTGGAACCCAAAACAAGCTGCTGAGCGATCTGGTGTGTTTTCAAGGCTTGTTATTGGAGGTTTTGACACTCGAGAGCAAAAAATATATTATGCTCCACGTATACATGCCTAAGAAAATTTCTAATATCGAATGAACCCGTTCATCAATTGTATCTCATAAATATAAATTAACGGGTCGTTTGTCATCACTTTGAAAAGTTAGGAAAATTAAAGTTCGACAGTTGCTGTGCAGGCAGCTGCCGAGCCTTGATGGATAAGGTTTCACCTTTATGCCGCTCATCATAGACGCTCTAGATTTTGCCCGTCATGCGGGAGCGCATCATGGTAAAATCGCACTTTCCGAGTTTGAGCGGCTGCATGATTACTTGGCCGCTAATAGCGGAGAGTTGCAGTACGCGGTTACCGGCGCATTGGATAAAGATGCCAGGCCAGCCTTGCAAATCACCGTGCGAGGGGCAATAACCCTTCGGTGTCAGCGCTGTCTGGGCGAACTCGAGCACAAGCTCGATTTGAGCACGGTGCTGCGGCTGGCAAAAAATGAACATGAGCTCGCGCGGCTTGATGACCATGAATCGGTGGAATGCATTCTGGCAGCGCGCGACACGGATGTTCTGATGCTGATCGAAGACGAAATACTTCTGAGTCTGCCGAGTTCCCCCCGCCACAACGAGGGCGAGTGCTCGATCGCTGGCCTGGAAGGCAGGGGTATAGCACGCGAAAAGCCGCTCGCCGCATTGGCGGGACTGAAAAAATTGCATTGAATCTTTTAAGGAGTTCGTATGGCAGTCCAACAAAACAAAAAATCTCCGTCCAAGCGGGGCATGCATCGCTCGCATGATTTTTTGACCAGTTCACCGCTAACGGTAGACACCGGTACGGGTGAAGTACATTTGCGCCATCACGTCAGCCCCAACGGTTACTACCGTGGCAAGAAGGTTGTCAAAACAAAAGAAGATTAATTATTTCGCCCCATCGTTCTGAGGATAAGCTATCCCTGCCTTGAGGGCGTTCAAAATTGGACATTACCGTAGCCGTAGATTGCATGGGCGGCGATCATGGCCCCCATGTGACGGTTCCTGCAGTCGTCGAGTATCTCCGTCGTAATCCCGGAACCCAGATTGTTCTGGTAGGGTTGCCCGATGTTATCGAGTCAGAATTGCGCGCCCTGAAGGCTGCGCAGAATCCCCGATTGAGAATTCACCCCGCAAGCGAGGTGGTCGGCATGGACGAGTCGCCGGCGCTCGCGTTACGCGGCAAAAAGAATTCGTCGATGCGAGTTGCGCTTGATCTGGTCAAGAACGGCGTGGCACAGGCATGTGTCAGTGCAGGCAATACCGGCGCACTGATCGCGACCTCGCGGTTTGTTCTGAAAACCCTTCCGGGCATAGACCGCCCTGCCCTGGCAGTGGTGCTGCCGACGATGAGAGGGCATACCTATGTCCTCGACCTTGGCGCTAATGTCGACTGTAGCGCTGAGCACTTGCTTCAATTCGGAGTAATGGGCGCTACGTTGGTTGCGACCGTCGAGAACAAGGACAGACCCAGTATCGGCTTGCTTAATATAGGCGAGGAAGAGATCAAAGGCAACGAAGTGGTGAAGCAGGCGGCGGAACTGCTGCGTGACAGCGGCCTGAATTTTTACGGCAACATCGAAGGTAACGATATTTATAAGGGAACGACGGACGTGGTTGTGTGTGACGGGTTTGTGGGTAATGTGGCATTGAAGACGTCGGAGGGCGTCGCGCAAATGCTTTCCACCTACCTCCGCGAGGAGTTCAAACGCAACCTCCTGACAAAATTCGCGGGGCTCGTCGCACTGCCGGTCATCAAGGCATTCAAACGTCGCGTGGATCACCGCCGTTACAATGGCGCCAGCCTGCTGGGGCTCCGCGGCATCGTCATTAAGAGTCACGGCTCGGCTGATAGTCATGCATTTCGTTTTGCCATCGCACGAGCGGTGGAAGAGGTTCGCGGCGGGATGCTGGGCCGCATGAGTGAAGGCGTGGCGCAGTTGCCGGATCACCTGAAAAATCCACCATCGACTTCTGGATCGTTGTCCGCAGCGAGTCCGATATGAGGTACTCAAGAGTCATCGGGACAGGTAGCTATTTACCGGAGAAGATCCTTACCAACCAGGATCTCGAGCGCATGGTAGATACGAGCGATGAGTGGATTCGGACTCGTACTGGAATTGCACAGAGACACATCGCAGCAGACGATGAAATGGCAAGCGATCTGGCGCTCAAAGCCAGCCGCGAGGCGATAAAAGCGGCAGGAATCGGCGCCGAAGAAATCGACCTGATCATCGTGGCCACCACGACACCCGATGTAATTTTTCCAAGTACCGCATGCATTCTGCAGGATAAACTGGGTGCGGGAAGCTGCGCGGCATTTGACGTGCAAGCGGTTTGTAGCGGTTTTATTTATGCGCTTGCCACAGCCGATATGTTTATACGGGCAGGAAAATCTCGTACGGCCCTCGTGGTCGGCACGGAAATCTACTCGCGCATCCTTGACTGGAGCGACCGCAGCACCTGTGTGCTGTTCGGAGATGGCGCGGGAGCCGTTGTGCTGACACAAAGCGATAGTCCCGGAATCATTTCCAGCCATTTGCATGCTGATGGCAGCCACAGCAGTATACTTTCTGCACCCGGGAGTATATGCGGGGGTAAGATTCGGGGCACGCCTTTCGTTATGATGGAAGGAAATACAGTTTTCAAATTCGCGATAAAAGTGCTTGAAGAGGTAGTGCAGGAAGCCCTTGCAGAAAACAATCTACAAGTGACCGATATTGATTGGCTGATTCCTCATCAGGCCAATATCCGCATTATCATTTCCACGGCAAAAAAATTGGGCATACCGATGGAAAGGGTGGTCGCTACTTTGGAGAAGCAGGGCAATACTTCGGCTGCCTCGATTCCGCTCGCACTTGATATCGCCGTACGGGACGGAAGAATCAGACCCGGGCAGCGCGTACTTCTCGAGGGCGTAGGGGGCGGTTTTACCTGGGGAGCTGTTTTGATGATTTGGTAAGAAACACTCACGCCAGACCGCTAGTGGGTATTAGATCCGGCATTCGCTGTTATAAAGCTTGCAAATGCCTCCGTCGATAGGCATTTCCTTGAAATCATTCGCGTTAGCGGTGCCGCACGCCTCTCTATCCTCGGGGTTGAAGCCTCAGTTGTGCTAATCACCAAAGGTTCGTCTCGCTTAATATGCTGACATCAACCGAACATCCGAAATTCGCATGTGTTTTTCCTGGTCAAGGATCGCAATCGCTGGGCATGATGACGGGGTATGGCGATTTTCCCATCGTACGCCAAACGTTCATGGAAGGGTCTGACGTTCTTGGCGAGGATTTCTGGGCGTTGGTGAATAATGGGCCCGCAGATAGACTCAACCAGACGATTAATACTCAACCACTGATGCTGATCGCCGGCATTGCAGTATATCGCGCCTGGCAAAGCCTCGGCGCCCCACAGCCCGCGTTGCTGGCCGGTCACAGTTTGGGCGAATATAGCGCATTGGTGGCCTCCGGTGCGATGGATTTCGCCGATGCGCTGCCATTAGTGCGTTTCCGCGCACAGATAATGCAACAAGCGGTGCCGGAAGACGTGGGGGCGATGGCGGCGATCCTGGGCTTGGACGACGAGGTGGCGAAGGCCGTGTGCGAGGAGATCACGAATTCTTCCAACGGCGAGTTATTGGAACCGGCAAACTTCAATTCGCCTGGTCAGGTAGTGGTTGCCGGCCACAAGGGCGCGGTTCTGCGAGGCATGGAGCTGGCTCAATCCAGAGGCGCAAAACGCACAATAATGTTGCCAATGAGCATTCCCTCGCATTGCTCCCTGATGGGGGCGGTCGCGGCGAAAATGCAACAGCAGCTCGAGTTCGTAGCCTTAAGAACGCCGCAGGTGCCGTTGTTGCATAATGTAGACGTGCTGTCGCACGAAAACCCCCTGGATATAAAAAACGCCTTGATCAAGCAACTGTTCAGTCCGGTGCGCTGGACAGAGACCATTCGTTCTTTAGCCGCCGCTGGCGTTGGATACGTAGTCGAATGCGGGCCGGGCAAGGTGCTGTCCGGATTAAATAAGCGTATACACTCAAATTTGCAGAGCTTGGCGCTGGCGGACAGTGCGGCGCTTCGGCAGGCTGCTGACATATTGATATAGTTGGGCGTTTGTGTAATTTTCGTGCACGGGCGGTTTTTATTCATCCTAATTGAAGGTACTGGAGAGTAATGCTTGAAAATCAAATAGCGTTTGTAACCGGGGCCAGCCGGGGCATCGGGCACGCCATTGCACTCGAATTGGGCAGAAGAGGCGCCACCGTAATCGGCACAGCCACCACGGAAGAGGGTGCGCAATTCATTGGTAAGTACCTGAAGGAAGCCGGCGTCAACGGCACCGGAGCGACGCTGAACGTGAATAATGCCGTTCAGATGGACTCCGTTCTCAAGGTGGTAAACGAGGAATTCGGGGATATTGCAATATTGGTGAACAATGCGGGCATTACCCGCGACAACTTGCTGCTTCGGATGAAGGATGAGGAATGGGACGAGATTTTGGAGACTGATCTGAAATCGGTGTTTCGTCTGAGCCGCGCCGTACTGAGGGCAATGATGAGGTCCCGTTATGGCCGCATCATCAATATTTCCTCGGTCGTAGGCGCGACCGGTAACATTGGACAAAGCAATTACGCCGCTGCCAAAGCGGGCCTCTTTGGCTTCAGCAAGTCGTTGGCGCGCGAGGTGGGAAGTCGCAACATCACGGTTAATTGCATAGCACCGGGTTTCATAGCAACCGACATGACCCGCTCCCTTACTGAAAAACAGCAGGAATATCTTATGCAGCAGATACCGCTGGGCAGGTTGGGACACGCCGAGGATGTGGCTTCAGCGGTTGCGTTTATCGCTTCTCCGGGGGCGGCATATATCACCGGGGCCACGCTTCACGTCAACGGCGGCATGTTCATGGATTGAGAGACTTCCCCTTCATACCTTACATTAACGAGCACTCGCGCTAGCGCATCCCATGAGCCGGGAGGCTTTTTGTTCTCGGCGGGTGTTGCGATTTTATTAATATGGAAAACTTGCTAGAATAGCGGCGTTTTTCTTACCGGAGAAGAGGTAACTAGATGGAAAATGTAGAACAGCGTATAAAAAAAATTGTGGCTGAGCAGCTAGGCGTGAATGAAGCCGACGTCAAGAGCGAGTCTTCTTTCGTGGATGACCTGGGTGCGGATTCGCTTGATACCGTCGAATTGGTCATGGCCTTGGAAGAAGAATTTGAATGTGAAATTCCCGACGAACAAGCGGAGAAAATAAATACCGTTCAACAAGCCATAGATTACATCAACGCTCACACCAACTAATACTACTTGCTTCCCGCATATCGAAATCGGAGTCAACTTGTCCAAACGTAGGGTGGTTATCACCGGGATGGGCATCGTATCGCCCGTGGGTAACGCCGTCCCGGATGCATGGGCCAATATTCTTTCTGGAAAATCGGGTGTAGCGCAAATTACGCGGTTTGACGCTTCCTCATTTGCTTCCCAAATAGCGGGGGAAGTGAAAGATTTCGATGTTACCGATTATCTCTCCGTAAAAGACGCGCGTCGAATGGACGTCTTTATACATTACGGCATGGCTGCGGCGATCCAGGCGGTTAAAGAAGCTGGCATCGCGGACGCTGGGCTTGATGCCGAGCGGATCGGCGTCAATATCGGTTCTGGCATCGGCGGGTTGTCGATGATTGAAGGTACGCACGACGCATATCACGCCGGCGGTCCGCGCAAAATTTCGCCATTCTTCATTCCCAGCACGATTATCAATATGATTGCTGGGAATTTATCCATCATGTTTGGTTTTAAGGGGCCGAATCTCGCCATCGTAACTGCCTGTACCACGGCCACCCATTGCGTCGGCGATTCGGCTCGCATGATCGAATATGGCGACGCGGATGTGATGGTCGCCGGTGGCGCGGAGTCATGCGTTACGCCGCTCGCCATTGGCGGTTTTGCCGCGGCACGTGCATTGTCCACTCGCAACGATGATCCTGTGACGGCAAGTCGTCCCTGGGACCAGGACCGTGATGGCTTCGTTCTGGGTGAAGGCGCCGGCGTTCTCGTTCTGGAAGAAATGGAACACGCAAAACGCCGCGGGGCGACGATTTATGCTGAACTAGCCGGCTTTGGCATGAGCGCGGATGCTTATCACATGACTGCACCGTGCGAAGATGGGGAGGGCGCTGCACGTTGCATGATCAATGCTTTGAAGATCGCTGGGATACCTGCGACCGAAGTGGACTACATTAATGCTCATGGAACGTCGACGCCGCTGGGGGATATTGCGGAAACGGTTGCGGTGAAACGCTGCTTTGGCGAGCATGCAAAAAAACTGGTGGTGAACTCTACAAAATCAATGACCGGTCATTTGCTGGGGGCCGCAGGTGGAGTGGAGGCGATATTTTCCGCTCTTGCTGTATATCATCAGATTTCACCTCCGACCATCAACATCTTCCACCAGGATCCCCTTTGTGACCTGGATTATGTGGCAAATAACGCCCGAAAAATGAAAATTGATGTGGCGATGTCGAACTCGTTTGGTTTCGGCGGCACAAACGGGACGCTGATTTTTCGTAAAGTCTGATCGTTTATCGCTGGAGCTCCTGAATCACCGGCGCGACCGATGGTCGTATCCCCCGGGCCTCGGTAAGCCGAATGGGAATCGCCTGACTGTAGCGGATAGTAAGATGTATAGCGGCAAGGCCGGTTCCTGATCGGAATCGGGCGCCAGAAGTGCGGCGGGCCGCCCGGGGACTGTCCAAATACTTCTCTCGCCCGCCCCCTGGGGCTGCTTCAGGTGGAGCGTCTTCCCTAGGTATCTTTCAGACGCAGCTCGGCATCGTGCCGTTCCCCGGGTTTTTCCCCCCAACATTCGCTTGCCTCTATTTTTGTTATCTGTACTGGCGGCGCGCGGAAAAGAAGGCGCGCTACCTAAACGGGACGGGATAAAATTGGCTTGCCCATGTGTACACTAAAACGCCTGATCATCTTCCTGCTGGCGGGGGGGTTGCTCGCTGCCGGATGGATTACCTATCAGCTCAACGCTCCCGTTCAGCTGCCAGTTGTCCCCTACGAATTTTCCATCAAGCAGGGCAGTAGCTTGACCAGCGTTGCAAATCAATTAACGGACGCGGGAGTGCTGGATGACGCGCGCCTTTTCATTCTGTTATCGCGGATGAAAGGGCTGGCATCCTCTGTTAAGGCGGGTGACTACGAGTTTGCCGAGCCCATTACACCGCTCGAGCTGCTGAATCGGATCACCAAGGGTGATATCAGCCAGAGCGAGATAAAATTTATAGAAGGCTGGACCTTTTCCCAGCTTCGGCAGACGCTGGATGAGCACCCAGCGCTACGGCATGATACGGTCAATCTGAGTAGCAGCGAAATTCTCCAGCTGATCGGCGCTACCGAAACAGCAGCAGAAGGTTTATTTTTCCCGGACACCTATTTTTTTGCCCGGGGTAGTAGCGATACCGCAATTTTGAAGCGAGCGTATAAGGTGATGCGAAATCATCTCAATACCGCATGGGGCGAACGGGAGCCTGATCTGCCGCTGAAAAACCCGTACCAGGCTTTGATACTTGCTTCGATCGTTGAAAAGGAAACCGGCAGAGAGAACGACCGTGGAATGGTGGCGGCAGTATTCGTTAATCGGTTGCGGTTCAACATGCTGCTGCAAACTGATCCCACGGTTATTTATGGCATGGGCGACAGATTTGATGGAAACCTGCGTAAGAAAGATCTTCTAACTGATCAGGCATACAACACCTATACGCGTCGTGGTCTGCCCCCCACTCCGATTGCGCTGCCGGGTTTGGCCTCCATCCAGGCCGCGCTCAATCCTGCGAAGACGGACGCGCTCTATTTTGTTGCAAGGGGAAATGGTCAATCTCATTTTTCCAACAATTTAGCGGATCACAATCGCGCAGTATCGAAGTATCAAAAAGTACCCAATGCGCCACCAAAGGCGGCACGGTGAAAAGTTTCATATTCATTGGGGATATTGCGAATCACGTTGCGTAAGTAAGGCGCGAAGCCGCAGCCGCACGTGTTGACGATTGTTTGTATGCTTACTTAGTGAAAGTATGAATTGAACATTCCCTCCATCAAAAGTAAAATAGGGCCTTATTGATAATAAACAAAAAAAGAACAGGCCAGAGGGGTCTCCTTTTTCACTCATGCCGGGAAGAGTCGGCCATCCCCATCTTTTTTTCATCATCCCGCCAATTTTTAGTTAATTCCATCGGAATAAATAAATGAGCCATACGTTATATGAAGCTGCCGTCGTGCGCGTGCAGCGCTGTGAATTAGCTGTTCCCGGTTCAAACCCGGGCATGTTTGAAAAGGCGATGAAAAGCGGCGCAGACTTTGTCTTTCTTGATCTTGAGGATGCGGTTGCTCCGGACGACAAACTTTCGGCACGCCGGAATGTTATTCAAGCCCTCAACGACCTGGACTGGAGAGCTCACGGTGTAACCATCTCGGTGCGCATAAACGGCCTGGATACGCAATTCATGGTACGTGACGTGGTGGATCTGGTTGAGCAGGCGGGCGACCGGATCGATACCTTGTTGATTCCGAAAGTCGGCGTTTACGCGGATGTATATATGGTAGAGGCCATGCTCAGTCAGTTGGAGATGCAGCAAGGACTCAAGAACCGGATAGGTATCGAGGCATTGATCGAGACCGCCCTGGGGATGGCGAATGTAGAAGATATCGCGCGCAGTGGCGCACGTGGTCGCCTGGAAGCGCTGCATTTTGGCGTGGCTGACTACGCCGCGAGCAACCGTGCCCGAACAACGAATATCGGCGGCCTCAACCCCGACTATCCTGGGGATCAATGGCATCATGCCATCAGCCGCATGACGGTGGCGTGCCGGGCATATGGATTGCGCCCCATTGATGGCCCGTTTGGGGATATCAAAGATCCAGAGGGCTATAAGCTGGCAGCCAAAAGGGCCGCGGCCCTGGGTTGTGAGGGAAAATGGGCTATACATCCCTCGCAGATTTCCCTTGCCAACGAGGTTTTTTCACCGCCCGCCGCCGAGGTCGAAAAGGCGCAGCGCATTCTGGCTGCGTTAAAGGAAGCAGCCGCTCAGGGTAAAGGCGCAGCTGCGCTGGATGGCCGTCTGATCGATGCTGCTTCTGCACGGATGGCAAATAATGTGGTGGAGATGGCGGAGGCGATCGCCGCCAGAGGCTGATGCCATATCTAGAGCCGCTTTTTAAGCGGCTTTTCTTTTTATCTCATCAACGACCGGAGTCAGTCCGTTATTGAGAAGGCCGGAGGAGCACTAAGTCTTTGCTCGGGATCAGTTGCGCCCCCCGGGGTTGGACATTCGTTTCATTATTGATATCTACGACGAATAAGGTGATGCATTGGATATTCACGAGTATCAGGCAAAAGAGATTTTGACGAAATATGGCGTTAAGATCGCGGAAGGAGGACTGGCTTACAGTCCCGAGGAAAGCGTGCAGCGGGCGCGGGAAATCGACGGAAATGTCTGGGTGGTAAAAGCGCAAATTCATTCCGGATCGCGCGGTAAAGCCGGTGGCATCAAGGTATGTAAGTCGCATGATGAGATAAAGGCGGCTGCAGAAGAATTGATCGGAAAAAATCTGGTTACACGCCAAACAGGGCCAATGGGCAAGGTTTGTTCACGCGCGTATGTGGAAGCCGGGACGCAAATCGCGAAAGAAATGTATCTCTGTTTTCTAATTGATCGCAGCTCCGAACGCATAGTCATGGTGGGATCTTCCGAGGGTGGTATGGAAATCGAGGAATTGGCCCAAACAAATCCGGATGCAATCAAAAAGATTTTTGTTGAACCCGCCGTCGGCCTCCAGGACTTCCAGGCAAGGGAGATGGCTTTTTCCTTGGGGTTGGAATCGACACAATTGAGTCATGCGGTTAAAACCATCCGAGGCTGTTACCGTGCCATGCGTGATTTTGATGCGAATATGCTGGAAATTAACCCGCTGGTGGTCACCGCGACCGGCGAGCTCATCGCGCTTGATGCAAAAATGAGCTTTGATGACAACGCCTTGTTCCGGCGCCATGAAATCGCCGAGTTGCGGGATAAAACCCAAGGGGATCCGAGGGAAGTCGCTGCTGCTGACCACGGCTTGAGCTACATTGGCCTGAACGGTGACATCGGTTGCATGATCAATGGTGCCGGTTTAGCCATGGCAACCATGGATATGATTAAACTGGCAGGCGGCGAACCAGCGAACTTTCTGGATGTTGGAGGCGGTGCGTCTGCGGAGCGTACGGAGAAAGCATTTCGCCTGGTTTTGGCTGATAAGGGCGTCAAAGCGATGCTGGTCAATATATTTGCGGGGATAAACCGTTGTGACTGGATCGCCGAAGGCGTCGTGCATGCGGTGAAAAATATCGAGATGAAGGTGCCGCTGGTGGTGCGGTTGTCGGGCACAAACGTTGCGGAGGGTCAGCGCATCATTGCGGAAAGCGGACTGCCGATCATTACGGCGGGAACATTGGCCGAAGCGGCCGAGAAAGTGGTTCAGGCTCGTAACGAAGTGGTTGCGAAAGAGCGCGAAGGAAAATAGATGGCAATCTTAATTGACGAGAGTACACGTATCGTTGTTCAGGGTTTTACCGGTAAAACCGGAACTTTTCATGCGCAGGACATGATTAGCTACGGTTCGAACGTGGTCGCTGGTGTGACTCCTGGCAAGGGGGGCCAGCGGCACTTAGGCTTGCCCGTATTCAATACTGTTAAAGAGGCCGTGGAGCAAGTCGGCGCAGACGCGAGCATTGTATTCGTGCCTCCTGCTTTTGCGGCGGACTCAATTATGGAAGCCGCTGACGCCGGCATCAAATATTGTGTCGCGATTACCGATGGTATTCCAACCCAGGACATGATGACGGTTAAGAACTTTTTACGCCGGTTCCCCATCGAAAGGAGAATGGTCCTGACGGGCCCAAACTGCGCCGGTACGATTAGCCCAGGGCGGGCAATGCTCGGGATCATGCCTGGCCATATCTACCTTCGGGGTGAGGTCGGAATTGTTGGCCGCTCTGGAACCCTGGGATACGAGGCCGCCGACCAAATGAGGACACTGGGCATCGGAATCTCGACTTCAGTCGGCATCGGTGGGGATCCCATTATAGGCAGTTCGCACCGTGATATCCTGGAGAGGTTCGAAGCCGATCCGGAGACCAAGGTAGTGGTTATGATCGGGGAGATCGGAGGCCCGCAGGAAGTAGAAGCCGGCATTTTTGCCAACGAGCATATGACCAAGCCGGTGGTCGCGTATATTGCTGGTTTGACCGCACCGGAAGGCCGCCGTATGGGTCACGCGGGCGCGATTATCTCGTCCGCTGGTGAAAGTGCGGCGGAAAAGGTCGCCGCGTTAAGAGATCTAGGCGTAACGATCTCCCCGACGCCTTCCGCCATTGGAGACACAGTTGCGGCAGTATTAGCCCGGATGTAGAGTACTTGGAGGGTGATGTCCCGAGTTGCTTGTCAGGTGCGCTTTTAACGCGGGGGCTTGAGTATGGCATTTGGCTGGATGACTGCATTAAAAATAATTCCATGGGGAAGCGTACTGGAATCCGCGCCGCATATTGTCAGGGCAGCGAAGCAGCTTTTTTCTGCCGTAAAGACGGATAGCAGCGGATTTTCGGCAGAGCCGAGCCCGTTCGGGGACGAAGGGACGCTCAGCCTGGACAAGCTGAATAAGCGTACACGACTTATCGAGGCAAAGATCGTTGAACTGAGCAATGAGCAAAAATCATCGGCCGCGTTAATCAAGTCGCTTGCTGAGCAAAATGCGCTTATCGTCGATGCTATCGATGTTTTTCGAGTTCGAGTAAGGATATTGCTTATCGTCTGTGTTTTGTTGATTGCCATTCTGTGTGGTCTTATATTATGGCTGGCGATGAATAAGTAACAGCAACGTGTCGCGACCCATCGGTGCGCGCGCTTGGAAGAGTTTAGCGCCTCTTCTATAGAGAACAACGGGTTGTTTATTTCCCGCTGTAATTTTCTTGACACAATAAGGTATGGGAGTTAGGCTATGCGGCGTTCTAGAGTAGCCTGGGATTGCCCTGGGGATTTATCGGATAAGACCGGATATTGAAATAGGGATGACGTGCGGGCGGTGTCCTATAAGCAGCAATAAGGGCAGTAATAAGACACGCGGTCGGCAAGTTAGTTTTGATATCTGAATAAAAAATTACTACGGAAGATAGGAGAGAAGAGATGGCATTTAAGCCTTGGCTGAGGGTGGTTACGCTGGCATGTGGCGCGCTGTTGAGCGCGAGCGCA
>NZ_FOPV01000020.1 GCF_900113575.1 Nitrosospira sp. Nsp14 | reverse complement strand
CAGCGCTCAATTTGATAAAGATTCGCACCTCTATCAAACCGGGTAACCCCACCTTTGGCAAGGCCCTACTGTCAGATTAAATCGAAACTACTACAGCTAATCCGATATTGGCGCCACAGTCGACAATTAATGGAGATATTCCTTCCCTCTTTAGCAAATTGTAATACCCTTCAATATCTTCTCGGCGCTTCAGGCTCTTAAAACTATAATCTTGATCTATATAGATCTGTTTAGTTGTGCACCAGTCGATTGCGTCTCTGATCTGTACGGTAAACATGGAGTTATTGCAACGATCAAATGCTAACTGAATCTTGAAAAAGGGTGGAGTAATTAAAAGAAACCGTTTGCGTCCGAGGAAAAACTTCCAAATGTTCTTCACCCAAATTTTCGAAAACTTTATGAGCGAGGTCGGTTCACATAACGAGTAGGTGGAGATACGTGGGCTCGGTTTTCTTAACATAGTTGCTTAGCTAAATCTAATTTCACGTTTAATATGCTCCCTTTCGAAAGAGTGACAATAATTTTCAAAAATTTTGCTAGTGTTAGCGTAACTGCCGCTAAGATTCAATTTGAACTTCACGACCATTTAACTGAGTACTAACGGTGCTGGACTAATCCGATTACTAAGCTCATGTATTATAGCCAGGACTCTTCTTCTCCAAAGGTAGCTTTTCATTAGCAAACCGACTCCCACGCACAAGCAAAATTCGTTCGGTATCTTCTACATCGTATTTGACGCTCACGATTGCTACGACACTATCCCCTTTCGACGTTTCTCCTCGCATTCAAAAAAGGCAGACAACCCGCGCCGCTCAATATAGCTCGTTTCCATATTGCGGCCTTGTGATTGAGAATAGGCAAGTATGCACAAATACCAGTTGAAACCGCTTGAGCGCGGAGGTCGGCACATTATCAGAGCCACAGCAAAATTCTTAGTAAAGCAATATGTATCTAACAATTGGATTCGCCGCTGCTATATTTGGACCAAAGACCTTTCAGCTAAAATTGTCATGCCAGTATTTCCTTTACTGCATGAACTGCTTTTCCAGAAACTGACGCTGTATCTGAGAAAACAGTATTTATACCGAGACCGTTCATCACACATTCCTATTTCCACAAGTCTTTATCCGACTGCCGCGCCTATTGCCGCCAATTTCAGTCCCAAAGTATCAGTCATTGTGTTCAGCTACAATCAGGCTGAGTTTCTACGGCAACGACTCAACTCGATTTATCAACAGACATTCACCAATTTTGAGGTCATTCTTTTGGATGGCGGTTCGACGGATGGGAGTAAAGATATTCTCGAAGAATATCAATATCGCTATCCTCAGGTGACACGCTATGCCTTTTATGAAAAAAATTCTGTGACTATGGGTCAATGGAGTCGCGCTTTTACCATGGCGCGAGGGGATTTGATATGGATAGCCGAAAGCGACAGTTACTGTTCCTATAACTTCCTGGCAGAACTCGTAAGATGTTTTATAAATGAGGCAGTAATGCTTGCTTTCGGCCTCAGTGTATGCGGGGATA
Source organism: Nitrosospira sp. Nsp14 (assembly GCF_900113575.1). Taxonomy (GTDB): domain Bacteria; phylum Pseudomonadota; class Gammaproteobacteria; order Burkholderiales; family Nitrosomonadaceae; genus Nitrosospira. The sequence continues at coordinate 51,055 of NZ_FOPV01000020.1, read as the reverse complement.
GTAGGTTTGCTAAATCAATGCACAACTCAAAGGAGCATTCACAGAAGCTACACTTTGAGTTAGGGCCCGATCCATTTGTAATATCCGCCCACCGCTTGGTAAATAAAGCCTGGTTCATCAAGACTAACTTGCCAAGAATCAGTAGTACCGTTTTTCGTCACCCCCGGAAACTCGAATTGCTAAATAATAAAAATTGGCAACGAATGACAATATGTCGCGACTGGATGCTCTATTTACATCTGATTCGTGGAGGGCTCGTCGCCTACTCTCCTCACGCCACGAATTACATTCCCTTGTATCAAAATGACGTCGAGGAAAATGCGTGTCGTACTGATTTTTATTATCAAGAGCACGAGCAAGTTGCAAAAGCACTAACCTCCTTGTATCGACTAGAAGTGGACGTAGTAATACGACAAAGGCGGATTTTGAAATCGTTATGGCTTGCTTCTCGTATGGATTGCTCTGAGGAATCATTTAAAAAATGCTACGACTACGAACGAATCCAAAAGAACGCCGCGGAGCACAAGCCAAATATACTGATGGCCTCTTTCGCTTTAACCGCAGGTGGGGGAGAAACATTTCCAATCAAACTCGCCAATATCCTAAAGGCTGCCGGTTATGGGATTACTTTTCTAAATTGCCATAAAGCGCCCACCGAAGCCGGCATAAGGCAAATGCTTCATCCGAGTATACCCCTGCTAGAGCTTGATACCCTTTCAAAGCTTGGGTCGGCTGTTGATGACATGGGCATAGAGCTTGTGCATTCACACCATTCATGGGTCGACGTATGTGTTTCCTATTTTCTGGAGAATAGTCCTCACATTCATTTAGTAGTTACCACCCACGGCATATATGAGATGACGCCTCCCGCTGTGTTGGCTCAAATTTTTCCACTGCTCAAAAAGAGGGTGAACAAGTTCGTGTATTTAACGGATAAAAACCTTCCGGTATTCATGTCCCATCAATTCGATCTTGGCAGTTTCGTAAAGATTGGTAACGCCTTGGACATAATTCCGATAACACCTGTTCCTCGCCAAACATTGGGGGTTCCAGAAGATGCGTTCCTAATTTGTTTGGTTAGTAGAGCCATCCCTGAGAAAGGCTGGGGGGAGGCTATTGAGATTGTAAAATTAGCACGTAAAATCAGTAAGAAAAATATTCACCTGCTACTTATAGGTACGGGGCCAGAATATGAGCGACTTAGGTTTATTGTTGAAGATAATTTTGTACATTTAATAGGATTTCGAGGAAATGTTCGCGATTACTTTGCAACGTCTGATCTCGGCTTTTTGCCCTCACGCTACCCAGCAGAAAGCTTTCCTCTCGTATTAATCGAATGCCTTCTTTCTAACCGCCCCATATTGGCGAGTAATTTGGGTGAAATTGAAAACATGATATCAACCAGTAAAGGTCATGCTGGAATGGTATTCGACTTAAACAACTGGACCATTCCTATTTCCCATGTCGCTAGCCTCATTGTTAAGTACGTTGAAAACACCAATCTGTACCTTGATCACCTGCAAAAAGTACCTGAAGCCGCGGCAAAGTTTGACCCAGTAACCTTATTTAAGAAGTACGAATCTGTTTACCTTGAATTAATAAAAAATGGCTCAACCTCTCTGAGCGAGACAACCGTCCACCCCAACTAAAGGGTGGGATTTTCTATTTTCTACAGCCCTAAACAGAAAAACAGCAGCATCTTTTTATCGGAACAAATCTTTGAGGAAGCTTCCCCATCCATAAGCATATCGGTGATATCGGTATGCAATCAACCCTTGTAGAGCCATCGGTAGGCGTCGCCATCGGTCAATCGGTAACGTAGCGCGCGCTCGGAGAAGTTTTATAACTTCATTGAACAGGTAAATCCTTTCCGCATCAGTCGGAAAGCGATCGGCAAATTCCAGTAGACGCGCCCGTGCTCTTTCATATAGCAACACTCGTGGTCCGTAGATTTCCTCAACGGTTTTATCCCGATTTCTGCCCGGTCGCGGTATTCCGACCTGGTTATGGCCGTGCTGCCTATAAGCAATAAGCGGAGTTGGCAATGCAACCAGATGAGATGTGGTGCCGATAAGCAGAGCGATCCACGCATCGTGCCACGTGGGCGGCATCGACAGCAGAAAATCGCGAAAACTGGAACGAAAGGCCATGGTTGCGCCGGTGGCCACCGGGTGCCTGAGCAGCACGCTGAGCGCATCGCCAGCTTCGACCTGTGCCTGCTCCTTCGGTTTAAATCTAAAGTACTTCCATAATCGCGACCCGAGAGGTTGTAAATTCTCGTCAACCACGTCGGCATCCGTAAATACTGCACCGGTCTCTGGTCTGTCGATGAAAACAGCTTCGATGGTCTTTACCTTATCTGGATACCACACATCATCCTGATCACAAAGGAAGATAATATCGCCCCGGCACTCGGCTATGGCCAACTCGAAGTTGCGTGTGCTACCCATTCGCTCATGCTGGAGGAAGCGGACCGCAAAGGGCGCGCGCCGGGCGAATTCTCGCACGATGACCTCTGTGGAGTCGGTCGATGCATCATCGCAGATTACCAGTTCGTCCGGTAGTCGCGTTTGGCGGGCGATACTGTCCAGTTGCTCGCCGATGTAGCGTTCGCCGTTATAGCTGGCGAGCGCGACCGATAATGAGAGCGGTGTAGTCATTTTTCCTCAGCCGATCACAGCGTCACGAGGGGCTAGCAAATAATAGTGTCGAAGAAATCGATTAGGGAGGCACCATCACAAGGTTTTATTACGGAAAAATTAAGAGGGTATTGAATCTGTCGACACGTTCCCTTTCGCCAGCACTTCCGTAAAAAGATCGAGCATTTCGCTCGCGTACCGCTCCTGAGTAAAACGTCCCATCACCCACGCGTAGCCCGCTTGTCCCAGCTTTGATCGAACTTTGGGGTTCTCATACAGATACTGTATCTTATCGGCAAGCTCATTGTGATTGCCGCGCTCATACAGGAGGCCGGTTTTCCCTTCTTCAATCAGTTCGGCTGTTCCGCCGCTGTTTGCAGTGGCGATAACGGGCTTTCCTGCCAGCATTGTCTCCACGATTACGCGCCCAAAAGCCTCCCAGGCGGAACATAACAGTGTGACATCGGCAATGTGTATATAGCGCACCGGCTCTTTTACGTACCCAGTAAACGTAACCCGCTGTTCGAGGCCGTAGTCCCTCACCTGCTCACGCAGAGAAGCCGTAAAGAACCTGTTCTCATCGCCGACTATGAGTAGATGAGCATCAACGCCTCTACGGACTAGCTCGGACAAGGCCTTAATTGCCTCGTCCTGCCCCTTCCACGGTTGTATCGAGCCAACCATGCAACACTGAAAACAAGTATTACCAGGATTGCGATCAAGCCCTTCCTCTATCCCAACGTGCAAGGTGACGGATTGATAAACGACACGCATCCTGTCTCGCTTGATGTAGCGCGAATACTCATTGGCTACTGCGCTCGAAACCGGGACAATGCGTGCGGACAACTCCTCTATGAGGCGCGCTGACAAACGGTTCCCGAGGTCAAATGTTATTCTGGTGTCGCGATACGGGGACTCGTGCAGGTGCCAAACGTGCGGCTTGCGTGCCAGCCAGGCGGCGAATGCCCCCGCGGCGACCGCAACGGTATTGGTGACAACAACATCGCAGCGCCAGCGCCTCAGCACTATTGCGATGCGCGCGGCAGCAGTCAACCCGTGAAGGGTCCGAAAAAGACGGCGGGGGAGAGATTTTCCCCTCAATTTCCACCACCAGGGATAACTTATTAACCGCCATTCGATATTCAGCCTGTCGAGCTCTTCGAGGAGCGGACCTTTTTTTGGTACGAACACCAGGCATTGGACACCTAATCGATGGAGACCTTGCAACAGCTCCAGCAATGCGAGTTCCGCACCATTGCGCGCGGCTGTATGAGAGACAAAGCAGACACGCATCAACCTGCGTTCCTTCGCAATCGGACGTGTACAGGAGGAATACACTCCGTTCGAGTTCTCATATTACCCCATCCGGGCGGTAAGGTTTTAGCATGATTCTGGGTTGCTGCTATTGAAGCCAGCGGGATGGGAAGAACATGTCCATCAACTCCTCAAGGAGGCGGTGCAGGGCCCAGGGAAGGCATATTATTCCATTTTTGCCAGGCAATTCCGATGGCCGTAAGCACAAGAAGCAGGTAGAAGGTCTGCCGAAAGAAAACAAGATTATCTGTCACGCCGCAAAGAAAAATAAAACAGACCAGCGCCGCTCCCAAGGAAGCCATCCGGTGCAAGCTGAATGTCTTGTACCAGCTCCACAATAAATACGCATAAGCTGCCAAGCCGAGCGCGCCGAGATGCATTCCAATTTCTATCCAGTCATTGTGGTAATGAAGGATATCGTCGTGGAATTCCCGCAGGTTTTTGTAGATGCCGCCCTTGTAGGTCTCCACGTTTTTTTCGAAGTAGTTTATTGCCATGCCTGTGCCATGACCGAGAAGAGGGCGTTCGGCAATTCCGTGCAGGCCGATATCCCACAGCGCGAGCCGGTATCCGACGCTGCTGCCATAGTTTCCCGCTCTGGATAATTCGATGTCATCTTTCGCCTGCGCGAGCCTTTGCTGGAAATTGCTGCTGTTGTAAGCAAAAACTGAAACCGCTGCCGCCAGCAATGCCATCATGCCGAGAAACGTCTTGATCTCCCGTTTGTATAGCAAAAAAAGTAAAATCGCCGCTGAAGCAATTGTAGCGATAAGAATTCCGCGTGCGCTCTGACTGAACTGGAGAAACAGCAATATGATTGCGAGCAGCCACAACGCAAGTTTGGCCTTTTTATTTCCGCTGACGCCAGCAAGATAAAGAGTCACTAGTGCTCCGATCCCCAGGACGGAGGAGAAGTGCAGGTAAGGCATGCCCAGCGGTGGAATTCCTTGCTCTCCGACAATGAGCAGCTGATAGATACCTGCCGCGACGGCGCCGAAATAGCCAGTCAACAAGCCGAAGATCGCCCAGGGGAGCCGGGCCTTAGTCAAAAGGGAAAAATAGGGAATAAAAACCAGAAATGCGAAATAGCGCCGCCACACCTTCAACCCGGCCTTGGGATCGTCGCTCCATAGAATTCCCAATGCGAGGACTAGGCAGAGAACGAGCAGGGCGACAACCAGCGGCTCTTTCGTTGTCTGTCTGAACCGGCTTAAAGCACCATCCAGGACCCAGGCGATCGGAAGAAGATAGTAGGCATAAAAACTCAGGCCCTTGTGCCACAGGGCAATGCCAAAGAACAGGAGTGCGAACTTTGCCAGCGCGTTGCGCCAGGCGTCGGCGCCTTGCAACAGGGCTGGCGGGGGGGCGGAAGTTGCCACGTTTCAGGAAGTAGAGGAAGTCATAGGCGGCGGTATCATAACTTATGTGGGCTGCCTGGGGCGATGATCCGAGTAGGCCCAGCTCGATCAGCCCGGCGGCAATATGCCAAGATTGGTTCTGTTACGGATAGAATGGAAAGGGATACTTCGCCCGCGCCCCCGATTCGGCCGTCTTTCACCTATCCTTAAAAGCGGCTTCCGCGAACCACCAGGTTAAAATGGACTGAATATACATAAAGGAAAATTTACTATGAGATCACTCATTCTTGTTGTCGCATCATTTGCGTTTACTACCGCATTCACGGCCCATGCGGGCGTTATTGGACCAGAGGGCTGGTCCCCTGCGGGATGCGGTGCGAGGCCCCAGACACCCAGCATCGACTCAAGCTCCGCGGATGCTTTCAATAAGAGCGTCGGGGCAATCAATGAGTGGCAGAAGCAGCTGCTGGCGTATCACGACTGCATGGTGAAAGAGGCAAACGCCGACAGCGCGGCTATTAATCACGCAGCAACCGGTGAGCAGAAGCGTATTAACGACGCGATAGAAAAGGTAAACCAGGATGCTACCGCAGGGCGGCAAAAAGTAGAACGCAGCTCTTCTTCGCCCTCTCCAACGCTGGCGCCGCCTGCAGGAACCATGCCTGGCAATCCGGGTTATTAGGCAAATACCCAGCCGCGATTTAATGGCGGGGACGCGCCTGGGAGTTGTTGCACGTCCAACCACCTAAGTACATGGGGTAGCCAACGATGGTTGGGAAAGGGCCCGAGTGCCCCCGTTCGTGCCGTCACGCCGATTTCAAGTCTTGGGGAAGCAAGATCATTGAAGACATTGAACTCGATCCTTGCCACCGCGGCAATCGCGCCCTCCATCCTGATATCGGGATTGGGTTCGGCGCTAGCGCAGGCCATTTCGTCTCCCCGCGTTTCAACGGGTAACGCGGCGGTTTCCCTTAGCCCGGTGGTAGTCAGCGGAACCCGCGTGGAACAATCGAGTTTTTCTCTGCCCATGTCCATTGATGTGGTGGAGGGCTTGGTGGTGCAGGACAGCCAGCCGCGTGTCAATCTGTCTGAAGCGTTATCGCGCGTACCGGGAGTGCTGATTCAAAACCGGCAAAACTATGCCCAGGATCTGCAGGTATCGATCCGCGGCTTCGGCGCCCGCTCCACTTTCGGCATACGCGGGATACGCCTGGTTGTCGATGACATCCCCGCCAGCATGCCGGACGGGCAGGGCCAGGCGGCCAATATCAACCTCGGTTCGGTCGAACGCATCGAAGTTCTGCGCGGTCCTTTTTCCGCTATCCATGGCAATGCCTCGGGGGGCGTGATCCAGGCGTTTACGGAGGATGGACCCGCTAGAGCAACGATAACAGGCACGCTGCTGGGGGGCAGCTTTGGCACCAGCCGGGGCGAGATCAAACTTGGAGGAACCCTTGGCGGAACAAAGGGCGCCGACGGCAATGCCATCCCCGGACCTTTCAATTACATCGTCGATATCTCCCGTTTTCATACGGAAGGGTACCGCGATCACAGTGCCGCCACACGGTTCCAGGCAAACGCAAAGCTCACCTATCGAGTTACGAACGATAGCACCTTGACCCTGGTATTCAACGAGCTTAACCAGGGCGATACGCGGGACCCGCTCGGACTGACACAGGGGCAAATGCTCGCAAATCCTCGTCAGGCGGATAGCAGGGCGATCACTTTCAACACGCGCAAGAGCATCAATAATACCCAGGGTGGTCTTGTATATGAGCATAAGTTTTCTCCCGAGACTTCGCTCAAACTGATCAGCTATGCCGGAACGCGGCAGGTGGAACAGTTTTTGGCAATCCCTCGGGTCGCACAGATACCTGAGACCAATTCGGGCGGGGTAGTGGACCTTGACCGGGGGTTCGCCGGCTTGGGATTGAGATTGGCGCACCGAAGCAGCGGGCCGCAGCCAATCACCCTCACCGGGGCGATCGAATATGAAACATTCCGCGAGCGGCGCAAAGGCTACGAGAATTTCTCCGGGACCACTTTGGGGGTCCGCGGAGACCTGCGGCGTGACGAAAACAATACCGTGACCAGTCTCAGCCAGTATGCGCAGGCTGAGTGGCAATTCACGCCCTCGTGGTCGCTTTCCGCAGGGGTACGCAATACCGAGGTGAAGTTCAAGTCGGACGATTTTTTTATCCGGGGCGGCAACGGGGATGACAGCGGCGGCGTCACTTACAGCAAGATCACCCCCGTAGTGGGACTGCTGTTCAAGGCCACTCCCACCCTCAATCTTTACGCCAGCGGAGGGCAGGGGTTCGAGACGCCAACTTTCGTCGAGCTTGCCTATCGCCCGGATGACGCCGCGGGTCTCAATTTCGCGCTCAGGCCGAGCAAAAGCGACAATATCGAAGCAGGGTTGAAGTGGCTCGCTACCAACAGCACGCGCGTCAATCTCGCGCTTTTCGAAACCCGCGTGAGCGGCGAGATTGTGCCTGCAACAAGCTCCGGCGGGCGAGCGACATTCCAGAATGCTTCCGATACGCGCCGCCGCGGCGTGGAATTCTCCGTAGATGCGTATTTTGCCCGGGACCTGTCGGCATATGTATCCTATACCTACCTCGATGCCGTCTTTCGCGATCAATACAGCTATCGTCCGGCGCAGGCGCCGGCAGCGGTGACTGTCTCGGAGGGCAATTTCCTGCCGGGTGTGTCCCGCAACACCGCCTTCGGCGAACTTGCCTGGCGGCGCGGGCTCCCCGGATTTTCCGGCGCGGTGGAGGCACTGTACCGGGATCGAATCTTTGTCAACGACGTGAATACCGAAGCCGCAAAAGCATATGCCATCGCCAATGTCCGTGTGGCCTATATGCGGCAGATCGGTGCCTGGAAGATCAGCGGATTCGCGCGCATCGATAATCTGACGGGCACGCGCTACGTCGGCTCCGTGATCGTGAATGAAGCGAACGGGCGGTTTTATGAGCCCTCGCCGGTACGGAACTATATGGTGGGCCTGAACGCAAGCTACACGTTTTAGAGGCGCTGCCACAGGACGCTCTTCCTTCCTCTTCCTTCCTCTTCCTTCCAGCCCCAGTGTGGAGGCGCTTTATCAGCTCCGCCTCCAGTTCAACGGACGGCCTCTCCACCATTTTAAGATGTTATGCCATTGACCCCCCGGGGCGAAGCTTACGGGAACCGAAAAAGGCAGCTTCTCGATTCCCCTCGAGGCTGTGGTCAAGCCGCTTTCTGAACGAATTGTTATTCTCCTGAAACTCATCATCATCCTAATCGCCACGTTTCCCCCTCAGCTATTCCTGCAACCGACCAGTCAGAAATATTCAAATATTCGCCAGCTTCGTAAATTCCGTTCAAGTATCCGTTTGTCTTGCCGTTAGAGACCGATGCGCAATGAGCCGGGTAAAACCCGTTTTTGCATATGGCGGGATAGGGCATTTTTTGTATCGCCGTGCTCATTTATTCCATTTTCTATTGCTGCCTCATCTGACCTGGAAACGTCTATGAAAGACCGATCCTGCGCATTGATTCCAGCCGTACAACACCAACGGCATCGGTCTACCGACACATCCGTGCTTCTGCCGCTTACAACGGCCCATTCAATTTCCTGGGGGAAAAAATGTTAAGTCCAAATGTCAACAATGCGACTGACCAGCTGGCCCTGGCGTACTCCACCATCCGCCAGGTGGACGCTTTTGCATTTGCAAGTATGAACACGATGGTAGGAAAACTGAGTCCAGATCCGGACTGGTTGCCCACAGTGCGACAGCGCATCGAGCTGTTGAGTGAAGCGGGTGAACATTGGCAGCTAAAGAAAACAGATATTTGGGCTCCAGTCTTAAACCAGTTTATCAATTACGGCACATTGTTTTCCGGCTTTGCGCAAGTTGCGCCCAGTATCGGCGACGACAAGGATGCATGGATGGAAATACTGAATGCGATGAGCGCAGCCCTCGCGACAGGAAAGAATGTGACGCGCGCCGCAGAAGGCCAGTTTACGTTGCAGATCAATAATCTCAACAATATTCGGCAGGTACTCGACACCAGCATTGCGACTGCTTGGAACAGTCTGGCAAGCGAAGAACAAGCCATGATCGACCTTGCCACCCAAGTTACTGCGTTGCAGGACCAGCTCGGTGGCCTCGAGGGTTCGCTGTCGAGCGCGGAAATCGCGGCGGGAAAAAACTTCATTCAGTCTTCGGTCACCATCAGCTATACGCTGGTTTCCACCGCAGGCGTAGAGGTTCCTTACCTGGCGATCGGGGGCCTGCTTTTCACCGTTGGCAAGATGGCTTACGACCTGATCGTGACGGATAAAGAGATCGATCAAACCATAGGCAAAATCGTGAGGTTGCGCATCAACATGTCGGAAAACGCGCAAGCCGCTGCCATGAGCAAGGCCGTTATCCAATTGATCGATAACTTCGACAAGAGCCTGTTGGCGGTGAATCGCCAGTTGCCGCCGATGGCTGCCATGTGGGATGCCGAGCAAACCAAGGTTCGCCAGGTCATCAACGCGATTAACGCAGGCGCCAACCCAACACAAATTGTCGATCTGGTAGCGATGCCCGCCGCTTCGGCCAGCTGGAACACTTTATCGGACTTCTGCATCAAGCTTTCACAAGTGACGAGGAACGGTCAACCGGTGACGGTTACCACGACCAAACCTGTCACCACCTTAAACTTCGCCACCCCACTCAAGGAGTTTCATTCGTGATTACCTCGATTACCTCGATTAGCACAAACACCGCCGCCGCAACCAATACCAACAGCAGCACGGCCTCAGGCTTTGCTTCTCTGCAGATTGTGACCGCGTCCTGTCACGGGGTGCTGAACACGCAATTTATCCCGCCCAGTCCGAAGCCCAGCTGGTTCGATGACCTCAACGCCAAGCTGGACGCAGCCAAAGTGCTCGCGAACCAGTGGATTGATGACATCGCCCCTAAATTGACGGCGAGCGTACCCAGCCACGTGATTGACTACGGCACGACCTACACCGCGCTGACCGATCAAATCGTCGATTTGCTGAACAAGAACCCGAATGCCAAGGGCAAGGACAACCCGGTGGTGCAACAGGTATTTGCGCTTATCAGCGCGTTGCACGATGAAATCGAAACGATCATCACTGATGTGATCGGCACCCAGGAGCAATTGAAAATCTGGGGAGATGCAATGCAAAAATCGCACGATGATCTGTTCGCCGGGGCGGCCAACATTCAATCTCTGCAGGTCGATTTACAGGCCGATATTGGCAAGATGAACGCCGCGATTCAGGGTCTCCGGGCGCAAATTGACGCCGAAAACAAGGCGATCGTGGCGGGCGCGCTCGCTATCGGCGTGGGCTTGTTCGCCCTGGTGGTCGGAATTGCGCTTGCACCTGTCACTGGCGGCGCTTCGCTTATTGTCTCGGGTATTGGTGGTGCGGCAATCATCGGTGGCGCAGTGACTTGGGGCGTCATGCAGGCAAAGATCAATGGTCAGTTTGACGAAATCGCCGAAGATCAGAAAAAGATCAGCGACGACAAGCGTCAGTTGGTGGCGCTTCAGGGCTTGTCGCTTGCGGCGAACTCTGCCATCAGCTCCATTGCCACCGCCACCAGCGCGCTATCGGACGTGAAAGTCATGTGGACCATGTTCCAGAATGAACTGCAGGGGACGATGGACAAGCTCGAGAAGACGGACGAGAACCTGTCCGCGATCGTGAACAAGGCCTACATCATCGCGGCTCAAAACGAGTGGAATCTGGCTGTTCAGTTCGCGCAGCAATTGTCTGGCATGGCTGTTCCTGTGGAAGCGAAAACGCTGCCCATGGCAGCATAGAACTGTTTTTTGCCTGGGGGGGTGTTTCGTTGCCAGGGCACCCCCTTTTTTTAAACCATAGAGACCTCTCATGACGTTGAACGCCGCACAAATCACTCAGCAACTCAGCTCCAGCGCCACCGCGGCGGCAAACCTGTCCGTCTCCTGCCAGGGAATACTGGAGGCGCATCTGCAAGCCGTTTCATCCCCCTGGTATGCCAACCTCAATAGCCAGCTGCAACAGGCCCAGGCGCTGGCAGGAGAGTGGCGCACCCGTTTCGCAAGCGAGTTGCAAACCGATGTGCTCACCTGCGTCATCCACTGCGGGCAGGCCTTTGGCGAGCGGCGGGCCACCATCACCAATCTGTTCAATTCCACCAGCGGCGATTTCGGGAGCGTAAGGGCGCAGCTTGTCGCTGAACTGACCGGCTTGCAGGCAAGCACGCAGATGATCCTGCGCACCACGGCCAATTATGAGGCTCAGCTGCGCGACTGGGGCCAGCGGCTGAGCACGGTTCAGGCGAGCATGGGCCGGACCGTGGCGCAGATCCAGGCCCAGGCCGGTAGTCTGCAGGCGCAAATCGTGGCCACCAACCTTGCCATCGGCGCCATGACCACCGAAGTCGTCCGGGACCGGAAGGCTATTGCGGAAGCCCAATCGCAAAACACCAGCGGTATTGTAGAAACTGTTTTTGGCGTACTGTTCGCGCCATTCACCGGTGGCCTTTCGCTGGTCCTGGCAGGTATCGGCGTGTCCTCGATAGTCGAGGCACAGAGCAAGGTCAACGCGCTTGAAAGCACCATTAAAAGCTACCAGCATCGCATCGTCGCCGCCCAGCAGACTCTTACCCAGGATCAGGCACAACTGGTCACGCTGAACGGATTGCTCGTGTCGGGGAATATTGCCCTGAGCGATGTGCAGGTCTCGAGTCAGATGCTCGACCAGGTCCGCACTAGCTGGGACGTTTTTTTTCAGGAAATGAGCGGGATCGTCAGCAAAATTTCCAATGCTCAAAACGCCAGCGCGTGGGTAGTGGAAAAGGCATGGTTCAATGCCGCCTGCAACGAGTGGGATGTCATCGTGACCGGTGCCCAGGGCATCATCGGTACACCGATTACCACCAATACGGTGATGTGCGCCTATTGCGACGCGCCCGTGGTGCAGTCCGTACCCGTGCTCAGTCACCCGCCAATTCCTGGCGACATGAAAATGGATGCCTTCTTTTCCGGATCAAACCTGAATGCCGCGCCCAACACATCGGTACTGCGCTGGGGAACGCACACATATTGGGTGGCGGACTACGTGGATAACCGCATGGCCATGTGTGTGCTGGCCTATGACGAAAATAACCAACTGGTCAAACAGATACCGAAGAATGGCGCCAGGTACATGTGGCGAATGGTTTACGATCCAGCAAATCAAAACGTCATTTGTACCGGACAATCCGATCTGGCGCTGAAATTCGGCTTGTCCGAGCTCCGGGTGGAATAAAGCCAGGCGGGAGGAAAGTCCCTCACTTGAACTCCCCCGAGGACAACCGCCACGGCAACTCTCAAGAGAACGCCTGAGCAACCGATTTACACACATCTCCGATCATCGCTCAGCGTTTTCGGCCAGTCTTCCCATACCGCTCACATTTAATTAACAAAAAACTCACATTCGTGTCAACGCGGGGGCACGGTACCGCGTTGGTTCCAGCACGTCGCTCCTATGTGCGTGGCAGTCCGATAATTGAAAAGGTGGGTGGCGCAGCCATTGTTTAGAAGCTGCGTAGAAGCTTCCCGGGCCTCCAACAATTTCATTGACTGTACTTGAGGTGATGCACTAGCATTCCATGCATCAGGTGCATCACCTGCATCCGGTGCATCAGTTACATCACCTCGAAGGACGACTATTAAGGAGAGCATTATGCCCACATCGAAGCCGCGTATAACGGTCACGCTTACCGAGGAGCAGTATGCAATTTTGCGCCAGATAAGCGCGGCAGCAGGTCAAAGCATGAGTGGGGTGATTTCCGAATTCATGTTGATGGCGCAGCCTACGCTGGAACGCATGGCTATCGAGTTTCAACAGCTCAAGCAACAACGCGAGGCCGACCGTCAACTGGTCGTTGAAATGCTCTCCAAATTACACGCCGAGCGTGAGGGTAACGACGTATCCGCCCTATCGCGCGCGTCGCCCAAAGTATCCCCGGAGCCCATGCAACATCCCACCCCGACAATCGCGGCAGAACCGGATGCGCTGCAGTTTTGTGCGAGCGTGGACTTTGTCCGACCGGATAAAGACATGGCTGATGATTCGTTTGCAGATGATGTTGACGTGGATTCCGGCTACGCAAAACAGACGCGGAGCGCGTCGCTGCGGACGAACACTTCTGCCAAGTCTGCCAAAGGGACACCGAGGAGGGCGAAAAAATGAAGAGTCTTGCCGGAAGCAACAGGGGCAAATCGATCCCCCGATGCGCGGCAAGGGTTGGCATGAACCGCAGCAATTCTCAGGAGGAATAAATCAATATGTCTGAAACTCATCATCACAACGATAGATCCGGACCGCTGGGAGATCGTGACATCGCCAGCACCGGAGCCGCGAGCGCGTCTGGCGTTCAATCCGCATCCGCGGCGTTTGAGGCCAAGTATCTTGCCCGCGATATACAGGCCGGGATTATCACCGGCGCAATGGCTATTCCCCTGTCCGTCGGCATCGCATTGATGTCCGATTACCCCATCAAAGTTGCCCTCGCAACCGTCGCGTTTGCCTGTTTCATCGGCTGGATCAATGCTTTTATCAGGCCCGGAAATTATATTGGGGCGCCTGGCGTCGCCGCAGGCCTCGCGCCCGTGCTGGCGATGGGTGTCGCGAGTTTCGGCATGGAAAACATGGCCTTCGTCATTTTCCTGACTGCCGCGATGCAGGCCCTGATATGGAAGTTCAACTGGCAAAAGTACATTTTGCTGGCCGTGCCGGGCTACCTTGTCGAGGGTCTGTTGGCGGGGGTCGGCCTGAAGATCGCACTGAAATTCCTCACATTCACTTACGAAATTCCCGCCGAGCAGGAAGCGGCTGATGCATTCTGGAACGGCGCGCGAATACAAATGGCGCTTATTTCCCTGGCGGGTTTTGTCGCGTTCGTGTACCTGTTCTCCAAATTCAAGGACACGAAGCCTGCCGTGCCTTATTTCCTGCTGATTGGCGCGAGCATTGTGCTGGCCCAATTCCTGCCCGTGCCGATGCTGCATGTAGATGACGTGGAGCTCCAGCTTGCACTCCCGCTGCCGCATTTTGATAGCGCGTTAACCTGGATTTACGTTATTGGCTTCGCGGCGATGCTGGCTGTGATCGACGTCATCGAGCAGGTGATGAGCAATGCGGCGATCGAGAAGATCGATCCGCTGGATAGAAAGTGCAATACCAACAACAGCCTGCTGGCCATCTGGATCGCAAACATGGGTTCAAGCTTCTTTGGCGGCATGACCAACCTCGATGGCTTGGCAAAAAGTACGACCAACAAGCTGGCCGGCGCGATGACGAAATTCTCGGTCCTGGTGATCGGGATCGTGGTCGCCTTTTTCGCCATGAACTCGCAGTATCTGGAATATCTGCCCAAGTTTTCACTGGCCGCCATCATGATTTTCTCCGGGTGGAAGATGATAATGGGGCTGTGGCACGTGGCGCATTACGGGCAATACGCCATGATCCTGGCCACGGTGTGCGGCTTGCTGGTCTATAAAGTCGGAATTTTCGAAGGCTTGCTTATCGCCATGGCGGTGCACGGCCTTATCAACTATATTGTCTTCAGCCAGGCTGATAAGGTCCCAAGCAAGACCATCATCAAAAAATACCTGGATAAATTTTCGTCGGGCGGGGGCGGTGCGGACTAGCTGGCGATCAGCACTACAATCAGGATCAGTTTTTTGAGCAAATCCACGCCATGTCAGCGCATGGCGTGGATTTATGCGTTAAATGACGCCAATCGCCAATTGTCGTCATAGCGTGTGCGTTAGCGTACCGAAAAGCGCTGCATCATCCGTAGAATGATTCCAGCAGGCTTATCCAGGAGGAGAATATGAATAAGCTGAATGGGAATTTTCCCCCAGCATATGCGGCGTTACTCTCATGTGCAATGTTGCTTGCTCTTATGCAAGGCGCCTTCGCTCAAGAGTCAAAGGAACCGGATGTGGTTCCGGCTGGGGAAACCAAATCTCCGAAAACAAGAATCCTGGAATTGGGCGCGAAGCTTCTGCAGAGCAATGCCCCGTTAAAGCGCTTCGACATCTATCTGGTCGGTTTCCACCCCATGAAGGACTCCCCCGAAGACCAGATGGAGGCTCATCACTACTGTCATCAGGTCAACGAGGATTTTGCGCAGTGCGCCTTGTTCGACGGCAACACGGCGGCTGCGAATCTGAACGGAATCGAATATATTATTTCGGAAAAGCTTTTTGCGCGCCTGCCTGAAGAGGAAAAGCAGTACTGGCATCCCCATAACGGCGAAATCCTTTCCGGTCAGCTGGTTGCACCCCATATTCCCGATGCGGCCGAAAAATCCCTGATGAAAGAAAAAATGAACAGCTATGGCAAAACATGGCACGTGTGGAATACGGGTCATGAAGGAAAACCGGGCACGGCACTTCCGTTGGGCGCGCCGATGCTTGGCTGGTCTTTCAGCAGGGATGGCGAAGCGATACCTGGACTCGTGGAAAAACGCGACCAGAAGCTTAAGTTAAACAGCGACGAAGCGCGCAAACAGCGCGCCGACCTCAAACAATACGCCAAGCCCCAGTCGGGCGTTGACGACCTGAAAGGTAAATTTGCCCGGCCCACTCGCGATATCCCCGGAGTGGTCGACCAGAAGAATGCTAGTCCGGTCTCGGAACAATAGTGCATACCTTAACCATATGTCGTATGACAGTGTTTGAATTATATGGAGCAAATATCGAATACCTTAAACATGTAATTGTTCCATTTTCTCCCGCTCATTTCCCTAACTCGGCACCTAGTCACGCTTTCCCACATATCCATAGGGTAACCGCAGCCCCACTGGCTTAATTAAGCATCATTTAATTCGAAAGTAGTTTCTAAGGGCAAGTAAAAATAGAAAGATTAGTATGGCCGAAAGTATCGTTTGAATAAGCCCAGCAAACACTACAGCATCGGGCATCACCGGGAAGAAACCACTGTTTTCTTCCCTTCCATACAAGCACGCATAACTCTGAGCTAATTTTTCAGCGCGGCCCAGCCCTGAAATAACCAAACCATTATGAATCGATAAGTAGAGTGCGGCCGCCACCGGGTCACCAGTACAGGTAAATGCCGGGGTAGTGCGTGGGCTCTCAGACGGCAGATCAGAATAATGGAGGAAATAATAGGTTGCAAAAATGGACGTTATAGTTACCCACCATAAGAGCGGGCGGAGTGCAGATCTCCCAAAGTCCGAAAACCATTCATACAGAAGTCCTGCCCAATAGCGTCCACCCCCCGGCCAACATACCGGAGAACCTTTGCGAAAACTGAGTGGATTAGGTAAGAGCCAGTCCTTTACGCCGCGCAGCGATTTGATCTCCTCCGCAAAAAAATTGAGCTCCCGTTCGTGGTCGTGTCCCTGAAGTGCAAGGCGTTTTAGAGTACGCCAACGGGAGGCGAGATCTGTGTTAGTACTCCTAAGCTCGCGCTTCCACAATCGTCTCGACTCACGTGGGGCGGCACTGAAATGTGAATTGTCGAGCCGCAACGCTTCCGCAAAATGCGCTTGTGCGAAATCGGGCACTAAAAAAAAGACCGACTCTTCAAGCGTAAAGAGACTTCGCCCTTCTATTGCAACAAAGCTTGATTCCTTCTGGAACGTGACGCGAAAAAAACTTGTAAGATTCGCAAAGATCGCTTGATCAAATACTACATTCCCCTTGAAAAGAGACTGGTCGAACCACGTTCTGCCCTTGAATTCCGCTCTATCGAAACTTGCCCTGTCCGCCATCATTGCGCCATGGAACATTACGTTGCTGTTGAAATTTGCTTCATCAAAGTGCAAGGAACGGTTAAATTTCACCCCCATGAATTGGGCATCGCCATTAAAACTCGCTTTTGAGAACCGAGCTTCGCCGTTAAATACCGCTTGAGAAAAGTACCCAGTGTTAACCATTGCTTTGCTAAACTCAGCATAGCTGTCGAACCTCGCTCCAATGAAAACCGCTGTGCCGAACGTCGCGCTACTAAACTCTGCACCACCGCTAAACTCAGCTCCGTTGAAATTCCCGCTGAAACCAAATTTGGCTTTATAAAATGATGTTAAGCCGAGGAATTTGGTTTCCCCGAACCCCGCATAGCTACGAAAGACCGCGGTCTCAAAATCTGTAAAGCCGTTGAACGTCGTGCCATTAAACCTCACTTCGCGCGTAAATACCGTCCCTGTAAATTTTGCATCTCCAGGAAATACGAAATTGATAAAATTCATCTCATTCTTAAACACTTCTCCTGAGAAATTGCTCATTACCGCATCTAACCATTTCTCAGTTGCTAGATTTGATCCCCAGAGTTTACCCAAGGGATCAATTTCAGCCATCCATTCTCCGGTCTCTATAAGCTTGGTACGCTCAGCCAACATCTCGGCTGCCCAAGAGTTCCAGACCTCTACGCCTTGCGTATAGAGTTCCATACTCTCTATCTTATTCATAATGCGTATTCCTGTGCTTAGTGGTTTCTCATACAACCTTTTTTTGTCATTTTTCCCCTAGACCTATGGAACCTACCGTAAGGTTTTTCAACCTATGTCGAACTCTGGCGGAGAACATTTGGCTGGGGTGAGCGATTTTAGCTGCTAGCTCAGTTTAGTAGTTGTCACGAGGTCAGAATTTTTACCTATCCGATGCTCACTTGTCCCGGCGGATACTGTATGCTTTCGCCGCGCCAAGTCGCCAGCAGGAACGCGATAGTGAGCGGCCCGATGCGGCCGATTACCATCAACACCATGATGATCGCTTGGCCTGGGAGCGACAAATCCGCAGTAATTCCGCGGGATAGCCCAACCGTTGCTGCCGCGGACACCCCTTCAAAAGCCACATCCAGAAAGGGCGCCGATTCCGTTATGGTTAGCAGGAAGATGCCCGTGGTGACGCAAAGCAGCGAAATGACGATGATCGCCAGCGATTTGCGGATGATATCGAGTGGGATGCTGCGGCCAAATACAACAGGGCGCTCCTGCTTTCTCAAAAATGCCCATGTGGCGAGCAAAACGACGATGAAGGTGCTGAGCTTGATGCCGCCCGCCGTCGAGCCGCTGCCGCCGCCGATAAACATCAGGCCGATAATGAAAAAAGTGGTGGATGGGAGGAGGGCGCCCGTATCAAGCGTGTTAAACCCGCAGCTACGCGGCACAGCTCCGTGAAACCAGGAGGCCCAAAGCTTGGCGTCCCAGCCGGGAAGTGCACCGAGCGTGGCAGGGTTGCCATATTCGAGCACCAGTATTATGACCATTGCAACCAGGTTAATAGCCAGCGTCCCAATCAGCATGAGTTTGGTATGCAGCGAATAGTTTTTGAAGCCCGGTTGGCCGAGGATATCGGCGACCACGATGAAGCCGATACCCCCAGAGATGAACAGATAGGAGATAACGCTATTGACGAGAGGATTGCCTGCGTAGGGCATCAAGCTATCGGCGCGAAGTGCAAAGCCCGCGTTATTAAATGCGGAAAGAGCATGGAAAAAACTATAGAACAATCCCTGTCCCCAGCCCAGTTCGGGGACCCACTGCAGAGCCAGAAGTGCGGTACCCAGCGCTTCCGTTATCAGCGTGAAACCCACCGCCCATAGCATCAGGCGCCGCAAGTCTCCTTGTCCGCTTTGATTGAAGCTTTCACGTAGTGCCGCGCGGTGCTTGAGGCCTAATTGGCCCTTCATGAGGTGAATGATGAGAATGCCGAATGTCATCAGGCCCAGCCCGCCGCACTGCATCAGAAAAAGCAGTATCCAGTGCCCAAGCAGGGTGAAGTGGGTACCGGTATCGACCACCACCAGGCCCGTGACGGTAGAAGCCGACACAGCGGTGAAAATGGCCTGTGGCCAGGTAATAGGTATTTGGGCCGCTGCTGGCAGCTTCAACAGCAGAGAGCCCACCAGACATAAACCGATATAGGAGAGAGCCAGAGCCTGGGGCGGCGTCAATTCCAGGACATGCGTCTTGATTCGCTGAAGCAATGTCTCGCGCATCAGCGCCCACCTCATAAATACTTGCTGATTTTCCGCAGGTTGCGCAACATCCCCCATAACAGAATCTGGTCATTGAGCTTGAACTCATATTGCGGTGGCGGCGGCGCCAGAACCTGCTCCTGATGCTTGATCAGCAAACATTGGAGATCGTTTTCCGCCAGATGAAGGGAATCCAGCCCCTGCCCGGCTAGCCGCTCTGAAGCGCGCACTTCTACGGCGAATTGATCGTCGCCGAAGCTGATGTAGTCCATCACCTCGGGATAGACCATTCCGCGCGCGAGGCGCAGGCCCATTTCGTGTTCCGGGTGCACGATATGGTCAGTGCCCAGTTTTTCCAATATCTTGTGATGGTTGGGATTATTGGCTTTTGCCCAGACCTTGGGCTTGGGCATGCCTTTGACGATCAAGGTAGCGAGGATATTGGCCTCGATGTCTTCTCCAATGGCGATCACCACGCCATCGCAATCATGAACTCCCAGGTCGCGCAATACCTTCTCATCCTGCGCGTCAGCAATGACGGCCTGGGTGATTTTATCGGCGATGTTATTGACAAGATTGGGGTCAAGATCGATCCCGATGACGTCATGCCCCAGCCGTGCAAGCTCAAGCGCGACGGTCGATCCGAAAATGCCAAGCCCAACCACCGCATAGGTATGCTTCATGGACACTCCAATCGTTTCGTTTCCGTTTCGCCCGGCATAAAGCTTAGCAGAAATAGTTGCCCGCAGTTGTTGCCAGGTGTTCGTTGTCTAGCATCGAGAAAGGCGACGCTGGACGTTTCTGTTACGTCAATTGGTTAAGTGGGGCGGGGCGCTCGATTCCCATTTTCGCCTTCCGCCAGCCTGGAAACGTCGCGTGTAATCACGTCAGCCCGGCGGTTTGAATCGAGCGCGGCAGGCGTCCGGGGGCCATGGCGGATGAACTTTTACCGGCAGTATCTCGGCACGGTTATCGAAGAATGTCCACAAACGTTCCCGTTGTTATCCAGTCCTCAAAAAGCCGGCGGGCTTTTCGACATGTCATGCCGCATTTCCAATGCTATGAACTGGGTCAACTGGGTGCGGGTAAAATTATTGTCGGCTACCAGTATGACGGTGTGCCTGCCATTGAAGACAGGTCCCAAAGTGATCCCTTCGATATTACCCTGCGCGAGCGCGGAGCCGTCCGCGTTTTTCAGTTCCGACAAGTCCAGCAGCAATGTCTTTTTTACCGGAACAACGCTGAGGCCTGCAATCGTCCGCATTCCTGATACATCCGTAGCGTTGCGCGCATCCGCATAATAGAGACGGATGGAATAACCGGTCGAGTTGGTACCGGGGATGAGCGCATCGAGCGTGAAAGCCCGTTCGATCGTGATGAACTGCCGGTCTCCAACGGCAACGAAATCGGTCAGCCCATTGGTTGCAAATCCGATAATCGAGGCGGGGATGAAAACAACCGGCGCCACATCGTAGATGTATTCGGCCCCTGGCGCACCGCTGTCGATGTCAAAGGACAGGATGCGTGCACGGGATCCCGTAACGATATTCGCCGGCGGCGTATCCTGGATTAAGCCATTCTCGGTGGCGGTATATAGCGTCCTGCGATCCACCGAAATTGCAAGGCTTTCGAATGCGAGATTCCCATAGACCCCGCTGTCGCCGGGGAATATACCGAGCCTGGAGCCGTGCGGATAATAGTAGTAAGGCACACCGAAATCGCGGCTGTGGCTGCCATCGAGATTCATTTCGCGCACTGCCGGGTTTCTGGTGAGCATAATGCCGCGGTGACCTTCATCACTCCAATATATTTTATTGCGCGTGGCGTCCAGGCGCAGGCCTTCCGGGTCCACCGTGCCATTCGGGAAAGCGCCGCCATCGTGGCGTTGAATCGTGGTAACTGAGTGGAAAGTCACGCCGTCCATGCCCGGTGTCGCGGAGCGGGTAAAACGGGAGAGGTCCAGGGAAAGTTCATAGAACCGCGCGGGGTTGAATTTGCTGCGGTCATCGCTGACGGCCAGATAACGGCCGCTGGCCGGATCATAATCGAGAGAGGACAAACCTCCGACGGTGGTGCCGTTGAAGCGGGTATTGTTGGGCACGAGCTGATGACCGATATAATTCAGCCTGAAGCTGGGGGGTGCGTTGCCGGCGGCCGCTTCGGTGGCCACTTCGGTGACCGCTTCGGCGGCCGCATGCATCGCGGCGGCAATGGCGAAACTTGCCGCCAGAGCAACCGCCGGCAGAGTAATTTTTCTCATGAGTACGGCGATTTTCAGTATTATTCAAACCTTGAGCTGTGTACGAGCACGGCGCGCCGCCATCCGCTTGAGGAATGAGACTCTATCAGGTTTTACCCGACATTCCGTTAACCTGATATGAAGCTCTACAATGCAGCATCCGCTGCACATTTTGCATAAGAAATGATGAGCTGGGTAGCCGCCAGTGGCTGAAATGCGGGATATTGCACCGATGGACGATCGTTCATCCAGGTACAGGAAATTCAACATGGCTCGCCCCCTTCATATAGGAAGAGGTTTCTTTCCCGGATTCGCCGCTTTTCTGCTGGCGGTAGGCGTATCCGGTTGTGCAAATTTTGATGCAGTAAAAAAGTTTGCGACGCTTTCGTCCAACGCGGCAAATCATGCAGCCGTAACCAGAGACTATATTGCGGCGCTGGATCGACGCAAGCAATATCAGCCACCTGAGTTCCACGCGGAACTGGACGCGCAGAGGACGCGACGGGAAGCACAGCAGGCAAGCCTGGATGTGTTTCAGCAAACGATGGTCGGCTACATGCAGGGGCTCGGAGGACTGACGACGGGCGAGATCAGGGCATATGATAAATCGCTGAAAGACCTCGGCGCCAGCCTAAACAAGGCGACGTTGCTGACCAGTGACGAAAAAGAGGCAGTCGCCGCACTATCCACTTTGCTGGCACGCGGGGTCACGGCGGTATACCGGCGGAACGAAATCAAAAAGCTTATCCAGGACGGCAATCAGCCCCTGCAGGATATCATCAAGGCTACGCGCAAGATCGTAATGAGGGGTATCTACGCGGATTTACAGGTGGAATCGACGCTGGTCTCGCGGTATTACGACAACTTCATGCTCGCGCCCGACAATCCGCCGGAGCCCGTGGCGATGGCCTTGGCGAGGGAAGCGAAAGCCGAAGCGCTGGGCCGGATCGATAGCCGGATCAAGGGCGCGCAGGCGTATGACGCGGTATTGGAGAAGCTCGCACAAGGTCACCAATATCTGCATGAGCATAGAGACAGGATCGGCAATAACGAGCTAAACGAGCAATTCAGCCCATATATCGATGAACTTCGGTATGCTTACCGCAGCTTGCTTGAGATCACGCGATAATACAAGACAGCCGCATGGATAAACTCAACCCGGATGATGCGTTTGAGCTGGGCAACCAGTTTCGGGATGCCGCAATTGCACTCGGCGACTGGCGCATCAGTCACCGCGCCAGCCTGACGAAAGCCCAATGGGATGAAATCGATCAGCAGGAGATCCGGCTGTTGAACACGGCCTCCGGCATCTACACCTCCGCCATCGGACTCGTTCTGCTGGACAGTGAGGTGGCGGTTGTTCATTTGCAATCCAGCCTAAAAGCGGCGCGATCTGCGGTGCAACGTATTGCCACGCTCAAGCAGGCGCTTGATCTCGCCTCTGCGCTGATTCTCTTCGCCGCGGCCGTGTCCTCGGGCAACGCAGCAGCTATCCCAGCCGCAATCTTGGCAGTGAACGATGCCACGATCGCGATTGTCCAGCGGCAGGGCAGCGACGGCACCTGAGTGGCAAATCATTGCAGGAGCAGCAGAACTTGTTAAGGCCGCAAACCGGGAACCCATAAGCTGGAACCGACCGGTCAGCGCAGACGCGCTGCAACGGGAGCTGGCCCAATTTGCCTTATGAACAAACGACTCAAACAGCTCGTTGCGGCTACTGTAGTGCTCATATTGACCGCCCTGGCACTGGCGGGGTGGTATTTCACTCGCCATCCGGCCGACAGCGGCACACTGGTACTCTTCGGTAATGTCGATATCCGCCAGGTTTCATTGGCGTTCAACGGCAGCGAGCGGATCGCCGAGATGCGGGTGCAGGAAGGTGACCGAGTCGAGGCCGGGCAGGTCATCGCACGCCTTGATACCCGCGCCTTGACCCTGCAAATCGCGGAGGCGGAAGCTCGTATCGCCGTACAGGAGCAGGTTTTGCTGCGGCTGAAGAATGGCACGCGGCCGGAGGAGGTGGCGCAGACCAGGGCTGAGGTGCGCGCCGCGCAGGCCGAGGCGGATCTGGCAGAAGTGAATTTGACCCGCCTACGGGACATCACCGGCAATACTTCCGGGGCTGTAAGCGAACAGGATCTCGATAGTGCGCGTGCCCGCCGGCGCGTAGCCCGGGCGCAGCTCGAGAACCGCAAAAAGGCTTTGCAACTGGCCCGGATCGGTCCGCGGCGCGAAGACATCGCCCAGGCCGGGGCGCAGTTGAATGGCGCGCGAGCCGAGCTGGCACTGCTCATTCATTATCTCAACCAGGCGGAATTGAAAGCCCCCATCAACGCCACGATCCGCTCGCGCCTGCTGGAACCGGGCGATATGGCCTCACCAGAACGCCCGGTTTATGCGTTGGCAATCACCGACCCGAAATGGGTGCGCGCCTACATAACCGAAGTCGATCTGGGCCATATCAAGCCGGGAATGAGCGCTCAGGTGATCATCGACAGCCATCCGGATCAGCCCATCCCGGGACGCATAGGCTATATTTCCTCCGTAGCGGAGTTCACGCCGAAAATCGTCCAGACCGAAGAACTCCGTACCAGCCTGGTCTACGAAGTGCGCGTCTATGTCGATGACCCTGGCGATCGGCTGCGTTTAGGCATGCCGGCCACCGTGCGTATTCCTCTGCAAGAGGACAAGCAGCTCCCAGGACGTAAGGATGAATGAAGCGGCGGCGCTGGCGGGAAACGGACTTCACAAGCGCTTTCTGATCAAGGAAACGGGACAGACGGTTCTCGCCGTCACCGATGTCTCTCTCGAAGTACTCCCGGGAACGCTTACCGCTTTGGTTGGCCCGGACGGGGCGGGCAAAACGACACTGCTGCGGATGATGGCCGGACTGATGCAAGCAGATCAAGGCCGACTCGAAGTACTGGGCATCGATGTCGCCACCGATCCGCAAGCGGTTCAGGACCGCATCAGTTATATGCCGCAGCGTTTTGGCCTGTATGAAGACCTGAGCGTGCAGGAAAACCTCGACCTGTATGCCGATCTGCATGGCGTGACGCAGGAGGCTCGCAAGGAACGCTACCGCCGGCTGCTGCACATGACCAACCTGGCGCGTTTTACCGACCGCCCGGCTGGGAAATTGTCGGGGGGAATGAAGCAGAAACTGGGCCTTGCCTGCACCTTGGTCCGCGCGCCCGAGTTGTTGCTGCTCGATGAGCCGACCGTGGGTGTGGACCCGCTATCCCGTGTCGAGCTGTGGGAAATTATCCTGCAAATGATTCACGATGAGCGCCTGACCGTGCTCGTCACTACCGCCTATCTCGATGAAGCCGAGCGCTGCGCCCGGGTGTTCGTGCTGCACGAGGGCAAGCTGCTGACCAGCGGCACTCCGGCAGACATTCGGGGCCAGGCGAACAACCTGTGCTTTATCGCCATCCCCCCGCAGGACCAGCCGCCGCGGATCCTCCAGGCACGCCTGCTGGATGACGCCGAAAGCATTATCGACGCAGTTCCTCAAGGCGGAGCCGTTCGTTTCATCCGGCGTGCCGACGCGGGCAATACGCGGCTGGATGCCTTGCTGGACGGTATCGAGGTATTCCCGGCAGCGGCAAGTCTTGAGGACGGGTTCATGGTCCTGCTGCGCAAACGGTACGATGCGCAGATGGAAACTATCGCGCGGGATGCCGAAGCGATGGTCACTCACCGCCCTGTAACAGGAATTAGCGATGAAATCGCAATTGAGGTGAAAGATCTTGTGCGGACTTTTGGTCAATTCATCGCCGTGGATCATGTCTCGTTTTCGGTCCGGCGCGGCGAGATTTTTGGCTTGCTGGGTCCGAATGGCGCCGGCAAAACCACCACGTTTCGCGTACTGTGCGGTCTTTTGCCTGCGAGCAGCGGTTTCGTCCATGTCGCGGGGGTTGACTTGCGGCACGCCCGAGCCGTTGCGCGCCGCAACATCGGCTATGTCTCGCAAAAATTCGCTCTCTATGGCGATCTCTCGGTACGCGAAAACCTGGAGTTCTTTGGCAGCGCTTATGGCTTGTATGGGGCTCGCTTATATGATCGCATCCGCACCGTGGTTGAGCAATTCGATCTTGGAGGAAGGGAAAATTCACCCAGCGGCCAACTGCCCGGTGGATTCAAGCAACGCCTGGCAATGGCCGTCGGTTTGTTGCACGAACCCGACATCCTGTTCCTGGACGAACCCACCAGTGGCACCGATCCGCTGAAGCGGCGCGAGTTCTGGCGCCGCATTACGGCGTTGTCACAGGTAGGAACGACGATCATCATCACCACCCATTTCATGGAAGAAGCCGAGTATTGCGACCGCATCGTGATACAGGATGCGGGCAAATTGCTTGCGCTCGGGACCCCGCAGGAGGTGCGTCTGCAGGCAGGCGGGAAAGACGGCAAACTGAGCATGGAGCAGGCGTTTATTAGTATTGTTGAGCGCGCGAGACAGAGAGAGAATGCAACCCATGCGGAGGCGGCAGGCTGATGAGCAAAGAAAGGGCTGCGACCCGTGGGAAGCATGGGGGCGGGGGCGGGTTTAAAGGATTCTGGAAGCGCGTGCTTTCCCTGACCCGCAAGGAAATTCGCCAACTGCTGCGGGACAAAAGCAACCTTGCCATCGGGATCGGCTTGCCGATCGCGCTCATCCTGATTTTTGGCTACGGACTGTCGCTCGATGTTACGAACGCGCCTGTCGCGGTGGTACTCGAAGACCCCTCGCCCATGGCCGCTGACGTCGTCGCGGGGCTGGGGCTCTCCGCATACATATCGCCGGTGGTGGTAAGCTCGATGCATGATGCCGAGCGCCTCATGCTGGCACGCAGGGTAGATGCCATCGTGCGGGTACCGAATGATTTTTCCCGCCGCCTGGCGGCAGGTGATGCCCAGGTACAACTGCTGGTGCATGGCTCCGAGGCCAGCCGCGCCCTGATCATACGCGGCTATGTAAACAGCACCATCCGCCAATGGGCCCAACGCCTTGCCGACCGGAGGGGACGCGCGGACATGGTCGCTGCAGGCTCTGTAACATTGGTTGAACGAATGTGGTTCAACTCCGCGAACACGAGCACTTGGTACCTGGTGCCGGGGCTCATCGTGCTCCTCATGACGCTGGTCGGCGCTTTCCTCACCGCGATGGTAATGGCCCGAGAGTGGGAACGCGGCACCCTGGAAGCATTATTCGTCTCGCCAGTGCGGCCAACCGAGATCTTGCTGGCCAAGATCGTTCCATACTTTCTGGTCGGAATGCTGGGCCTCGGAATGTGCCTGGTGGCGGCGCGCTTCCTTTTCCAGGTACCGATGTTCGGCTCGTTTCTGATCGTGCTCGGCAGCTCGATGCTCTATATGCTGGTCGCTCTGGGCATCGGACTGGTCATTTCCTCGTCGGTGAAAAACCAGTTCCTGGCCAGCCAGATAGCCCTGATTAGCAGCTTCATGCCAGCATTGATGCTCTCCGGCTTCCTGTTCGACCTGCGGAATGTGCCTACGGTCATTTACCTTGTGGGACAGCTCCTGCCTGCCACCTATTTCATGGAACTGATCAGGACATTGTTTCTCGCCGGCAATGTCTGGCCACTGATTCTCAAGAATAGCGCTATCCTGGCCGCCTACGCCGTGCTGCTGCTGGGACTGGCGCGGTTCGTCACGCGCAAGAAGCTGGACTGACCCATGCTCGACTTTCTGCGCCGCGTGGTCAGCCTGTGCCGGAAAGAACTGCTGGCCATCCTGAAAGATCCCGCCAACCGGATAATTCTGGTGGTTCCCTCGCTGGTGGAGAGCTTTCTGTTCGGCTATGCGGCGACTTACGACCTGAACAACGTGCCATACGCGTTACTTGATCAAAGCAGGGGCGCTGCCTCCGTTGAACTGGTCGCGCGCCTCGACGGAACGGGCGTGTTCCGCCGGGTCGCGACCCTAGAAACCCCGAGCGAGATCGCTCGCGTCATCGATTCCGGGGAAGCGTTGATGGTGCTCCAGATCGGGCCGCGCTTCGAGCGGCAGCTCAACGCGGGTGAACAGGCTGCGGTGCAGCTGATCCTTGACGGGCGCAACTCCAATACCGCGGGCTCCGCCGCATTTTATGTCGGCACAGTGATCGAGGCCTACAACACTACCTTGCGCTCGGAGAACAGGCCTCCGCTTACGGTCGAGTCGCGCGCCTGGTATAACCCCAACCTCGAAACGCGCTGGAACCTGCTGCCCGGCCTCATCGCCTCGCTCAGCATGATACAGACCCTGATGCTGGCTGCGCTTTCCGTAGCACGGGAGCGAGAAAATGGCACCTTCGACCAGTTGCTGGTGACGCCATTTTCGCCAACGGAAATCATGATTGGCAAGGCCATCCCCATCATGCTCATCGGCCTAATGCAGTCCACCATCGTCCTGCTGGTGGCATTGTTCTGGTTCAAAATACCGCTGGCAGGCTCGCTCCTGACGCTCTATGCCGGCCTGATCCTGTTCATTGTTGCCAGCGTTGGCCTGGGGCTATCGATCTCGGCAGTTTCGGCAAACATGCAGCAGGCCATGCTCTACACCTTCATGCTTATCATGCCTTTAATCCTGCTTTCCGGACTGGCCACTCCCGTTCGTAACATGCCGCAATTTTTGCAGATTGCCACGCTGGCCAATCCGCTGCGATTCGCCATCGATCTGATGCAACGCGTCTATCTAGAGGGAGCCAGCCTGCTGATGGTTGCGTATGATCTGGTCCCCCTGTTGATCATTTCAGCCATTACGCTGCCGCTCGCCGCGTGGCTGTTTCGCCATCATCTGCTGTAGCCCACGGTCACCTGCGATAGCCATAGGCACCGGTTTGCCCGGGGCTCTTTCTTCCCGGTATGAACTTGTTCCGGTAACTCCCCGCGAATCTCAACTAAACCCATGCACGGCCATGTTATGAAATGGCGACGAACTTCGCTTCCGAAGGAACACCCTGGTTGTTGACCACGAACAGCATGTAGAAGCCGGGCGGGGCTATATTCCCGCTCGCAGGCGCTTCGGTTTCAATGGTGATGGCTGTGCGCGACCGGATGGGGAGTTTTATGTATCGCTGTCCGGCATCGGTATGGTGGGTCACCGAGATCGGCGCGATCAACACGACCGAATTGATATTGGCGGCCTGCGAGGTCTCGACCACAAAAACGCTGCCGTAGGTCGCCGCGGGCGGTGCGGTCGAGATAACCGGACGGGTTCCCTGGCTGAGATAACCCGGTGAGTAAAGTTCCAGCGAGTGCTGGTCGGGATCTGCCGTACCTGGGGCGACGCCTCCCGCCGTCACGACCCTGCCGTCGGCAAGGAGAATGCAAACCGAATGATACTGCCGCGGGAAATTGAGCGGCGCACCCACCGCCCATTTGTCCGTGCCAGGGTCGTAGATCTCCGTCTGCAACACTGGGGTCGGCGACCATTTCTGGCCGTTGCTGTGGCCGCCGATAATGAGTATCCGGCCGGTCGGCAGAACCACGGCGTTCACATTGGTGCGGCCGAAGTTCATGTCGGCGATACGCCGCCAGGCCGACCCGGTGATGCCGCCGCTGAATTCGATCACCTCGGCGGTGCTGTTATTGCGCGCGGTGGCTGCGCCCGATACGCCGCCACCAAAGACATATAGGCTGGTATGCACGGGCGAGACAGTCGTGTCGATGATGAGCACGCTCATGCCCTCCTGCCGGTCGTAGAATTGCTGCTGACCATGGTCAGTCCAGGCTCCGCTCGCCGGTCCGGTCATGGACAGGTAGGCCGTCGTGGTGCCGGCGGCGGCGGCCCAGCCCGCACGAGTATAGAAGATTTCCCCAGAGGGGAGCAGATGAAGGCCGGGATACAGCTCGTCGAACGTACGATTGGCGCCAGCAACGGTTGTCCAGGTTCCGCCATCGAATACTTCGACCTCCGCCGCGACCGGGTGGCCGCCGGAAAATGCAAGCACCCTGCCGTCGCTCAGGCTCACCGCGGTGGGATACCAGCGCGCATGCATCATGCTGCCGGTGGCGGCAAACGTGCCTGCATCCGGGGCCGCGTTATTGGGAGTGAAGATATAGCAGCGGTTATTGGTATGCCCGGCGCCATTGGTATCGCCGCCGACGACGAGCAGGCGGCCGTCCGGAAGAAACGTATGGCCGCTGCAGAAAAAATCTTCGGGCAGCGTAATCACTCCGGGCATGATCTGTTTCGTGGCCGGATCCCAGATACGCCCCTCAAGCGGGTAATTCCGTTCCGCCGCGCCCGAGAAGAGCAGCACATGGCCGCTGTTCAGCAGCGCTCCATGCACGGTGAATATCGGCGAGGGGTTAAGCAGCTCCCAGCTGTCCTGACCGTCTCCGCCGCAGGGATGATGGCCGATCTCCGGACACTGCTGTAGCCGCACCCTGGGCAACTGGTAACAGATCCGGTCGAGATCGTCTTCGCTCAACTCCACTTCCTGGGTCGCTCGCAGCACCGCAGCCATACCTTCCATCATGTGCATCTCTACATGGCAGTGGATGAGAAAGTCGCCCTGCAGCTGATATTTGCGGCATTTTTTTTCGTGCTCAGGGTACTTTTCATCTTCTTCACTGCCACCAGACGGATGGCGGGACTGGGAATGCCGGTCTGCGCCGGATCTGCCGCGCTCGCCAGACCTGCCAGGCTGGGCTTCGCGGCTGCCCCCTCCGTGCATGGCCGCATGTCCAACACCCGTATGTTCGGCGGCGATATGGCCTAGGTTACGGCGGCCGGCCTCGCTTTCATCGTCGCCCGCGTGGTCATGGCCATCCTCGCCTTTGCGCGGTTTGCAGCCGCAATCCAGCGGCAGGGGCTCGAGTATGACCGGCGGCACGATGGTATCTGCCACGAAAGATTCCGCCGGTCCCATGGAACGCGTGTCCACCCATTCCGTCCCCCAGCGCCAGCGTTGCCCGTGCAGATGGAAGTTATGCCAGACCATGCTCAAATCCAGGTTGAAGACGTACCAGCGCACCCGCGTTCCATGTTCGGCGACAATCGTGGGCGTGTTGCCGACGAATGTGCGGCCGTTGATGGCAAACGATTCCAGGCCGGCGCCGCTACGCTCGGTTACGGTATGCGGCTGCGTGCCGGCATGGGCCCAGGTGACCAGCGCGCCCACGCCCACGGTAATATCGTCCAGTTCGAAGCGGGCCGGGGTATCGAGGATATTGATGGTTGCGGTAAGGGGACCGCCGCCGGTGACCCGCACCCGTCCCTGCATGGGATGGAAGCGGCAGTAATATTCAAAGGTGCCTTCCTGGGTAAAGGTAAAGGTGAACAGGTCGCCGGCATTGAGCGAGCCGCTGTCGAACAGCGCCGCGCCGACGTTTGCCGTGAGCTTGTGAAAAAAGATCGGTGCTTCCAGATCGGCTTTCTCGCAATGCGGGTCACGCACCACGATGCCTCCGAAAAGCCCGCGTTTC
The DNA here is from genome assembly GCF_900113575.1 of Nitrosospira sp. Nsp14. Taxonomy (GTDB): domain Bacteria; phylum Pseudomonadota; class Gammaproteobacteria; order Burkholderiales; family Nitrosomonadaceae; genus Nitrosospira. The sequence goes on along the minus strand of NZ_FOPV01000020.1, from coordinate 20,093 downwards.
ACCACGTCCTCGATGTGCATGTGGTGGTCATGAAAGGGCCATGCGCCGATCGTATCCTCCTTGACATCGAATATGTAGCACCACTGCTCTCCCGGACAGATGGCATCGCTGCGGTTGGGCCCATCGTATTCCTGCACGCCGAACGGCCACGATCCGTCCGAGTCGATGCCGTAGTGGAGCCCATGCGTATGGAAGCTGTGCGGCTCGGTGTCACCGTTCAGGACATGGACGTAGAGCCGCTCGCCCGGCTCGGTATAGACGACCGTTCCCGGTATGCGCCGCTCGACCCGGGGCTCATTGATGTCCGCCGCAATGAGCGGATCATTCCTGAGGATAGTGTAGGCTGCGTCCAGATATTCGCGGTAGACCAGGGCATTCAGCATGCGCCGGTCCACTTCGGTTTGAGGAATAGTCCCGTCGGTGTGCTCCATGTTGCGCATGCAGTCGAGACGATGCTTGTGATGCTCGGCATCGTCGGGCGCGACTGGGCTATAGTTTGCTATGGGCTCGATTTTCAAATAGATATGTCGCGCCTGCATGGTTTCCTCCTCTTGTGGGCGAACTTAGCCTTGGCGGTATAAAGGTTAAAAATAGTTCATGTTGGGATAAATACAAGCCGCTAACACGTTGAGCATCCTGGCGACCAGCTGAAGCGAGGTGAAGGGTAAGGATAGGGAATTGGATCTGCGCCTTGCCTTTTTCTGTTCTAAACTACAAATATTAGGAACGGCAGCTATCGGGCAGCGCGCGTAGTTCTGCAGCCATGCAGTGACAGGTTCTGGTAGCAGGAGGTAGTAACCGTCGTAAGGGGGACAACAACCATGGAAAAAATTCTTGAAGTCACCGAGGTCAAGCTTGCGGTTCTGGAGAGCTTCCCCCCCAAGTTGCGCATCGATACCCTGGGCAAGGTGCCCACTGGCGGCTGGTCGAATCCGCGATTAAAACCACATATTCATATCCAGGCTCCGCCTGATGGCATCTATGGGTTTGATTTCGTCGCTGACCCCCCTGCGGGCCCCGCGGTGGAAATCATTTCCCCTATCGAAGTAACGGATATATGGGAGAATTCGCCCGGAGGGGTGAAGGGCGTGCGCATCCATGCTGCGCAAAATTCAAAAACAGCGCTGCTCGCCGGCGCGGGTCAGCCGGAGCGCCAACCCAACCGCTTCACGCTGACGGACAGCAGCAAGGGCACGCGCATCGTTTTTTTCCCCCGGACGCTGACACCACTGGGCACAAGCGAGTCTGCGGCGGAAGCGCAACTCGAATACCATGGCCTGGAAGGCCAGTTGGTCTTTCGGGGCGACGAGATCGCGCAGGAGCAAACAGCGCTCGGCCTGGTCGTTTCCGTGGTGCTGAAACCCAATGCCGACGCAGGCGGTCTCGACTTCGCGCTGATTCTCCCGCCGGTCAATCTCGGCGGGGAGGCGCATCAGGATTTTGATACGTTGGGAATCAGGATTCGAAGCCGCGGGCGGCTGATCAATCCTGCCGGGGCGGAACTGACCTACGATGTGGTGCATTTGAAAGGCGTGGCCGAAGACATCCCGGTGCTCTGAGCGACGGGCACTCGCACCGAACCATGTAAAGAAATCCCGATAAACTCGAAGCAACCAGCAGATTATCGCGGTCTTTGCAGATCACGGAGGAACGATAATGGAAAAAAAGGGCGCGCCTGCAAGCGCGGGAGACGGGGAGGGCAGGAAGGTTAAGGTTGGGGCTGGGGCTCAGGGAGCACCGAACGATTCCGTCGCCAACCCCGACATATCCGTTCTCGCGCAATATTCCCCCACGGATGCCGCGCAATCCCATCCGCAATGGGTCAAGACCAGGTTTCCTTCCTATGTCGAGCCGCACGGCAAGCATGAAGCAACCAGCGTACGCGAGCTCACCCATAAGGGCCATACTGTCAGAATTATCACCACCTACCGCGTCGAGGTGGATGGCAAGCCTGCGGACCTGCACCTTTCGGTGGACGAAGACGGGCAGGTGTTCACCCACGCCACGCCCTTCGTAACCTATGCTTCAGCTGTGGATTTGATGAAAGCGGTGATGGATGCCTATCCTGAGGACGCCTTCGCAAATCCCTCCGGCACGTCATCGAGCGCGCCAGCCAGTCCGGATCACAACCATACTCACGGAGAGGGCACATGATCCGCCGCAACTTCCTGACCGACGCCGATGCCGCCCAGCAGTACATCGACGGGGTACGGCGGCTGAAAGACCCGGCGCAGTTTCCGTGGCCCGACCAGGACGGATTGTCGATCTATGACTCATTTGTGTTCTGGCATCATCAGACTATGATGTTGATGACGCCGCCAACGCAAAGCGACCGCAATGCCGCCCACTCCGGTCCCTCGTTCCTGCCGTGGCACCGGTACTTTCTTATTACGCTGGAGGGGTTCCTGCGGCGGGCGGTAAACGACGACCAGTTCCGCATCCCCTACTGGGATTGGAGCGCCGATGCTGAACTGGATGAACCCGTCACATCGCCTATCTGGAATAATGCCAACCTCGGTCAATTCGCAGGCTCCGACTGGCGTGTACGGCTGGAAATGAATCTGCGGAACGGGGATTTACGCCGCGCCGACCGCTCGCTGCAGCGCGACCTCGGCAGCGCGGGACAGCTGCCTGGCCGCGAGGCGGTGCGCACGGTCATCCGTGAGCAGACCGCTTACGACTCCCCGCCGTTCAATTCATCCTCGGACGGCATGCGGAACCTTGTGGAAGGCTGGATCGGGAGCGCGCGCATCCATAACAATGTTCACGTCTGGGTCGGCGGCGACATGTCGCTATCGTCGTCACCGAATGACCCGATATTCTTCCTGCACCATTGCAATGTGGACCGTATCTGGGCAGCGTGGCAGGAAAGGCACCCGGATGCCCCCTACCTGCCGGACATGACATCCCCGGAAACGCTGCAATTCCACCGCGTCGACGACGCGCTATACAGCATATACAACGACAGCGTTACGCCGCGAACCATGGTCGATTACAGGCGATACTACGAATACGACACCCTTGCCGACCTGACGAACCTGGGCGCCTGAGTCAGATCAGCACGAAATCGTTTGCGGATAGTCCGATTATTTTCGCAGCGGCCGCCCCCTGTACTGTTGCAAACCATATGCTGTCTCCCGGAATGCCGGGTGTAGGGTTGTACCAGAGCTGGCCGGTGGTCGCGGCCGACGGATCCGCGCCGCCAAAATCAAGGTAAATTCCGCTCAGGTCGTCCTCTGTGTTGCCCGTTCCCCCCTCGAAATACCAGGACGGGTCAAGCGTACTGCCGACGACGTCTTCCTGCGCCCAGATCAGCCCCCTGGAGAATGCTTCTTTGTTCTGCGCAGCCAGACCGATGCGGTCATCATCTATATTCAGGTCCTTGATGGTCGCCCCAGGGGACTTTCCATTGCGCTGGGCATTCGTGAAGTCAAACCGATCCTTGCCGGCATCGCCATACAGAATATCTGTCCCAGCGCCCCCTTCAAGTACATCGTTGCCCGGTCCACCAACCAGCATGTCCGCCCCCGCCCCGCCATAGAGCGCGTCATCGCCGCGCCCACCGTATAACTTGTCGCTTCCGGCATAACCGTAGAGCGCGTTTGCAACAATATTACCCACGACCATATTGTTGAGATCATTTCCGTCCCCGCGATGCGCGGTGCCGGTAAGGGAAAGATTTTCCACATTTGGGGGCAGCCATTTCTGTGATGTACTGACAGCGCTGACAATGCCGTCAACCCCTTGTCCGCGGTATTCGATAACCTTGTCGGACAACGCATTCACGCGGTAATTATCGTTGCCCGTGCCGCCGTACATGGTATCCGCGCCGATCCCGCCATCTATCGAATCGTGGCCGTTGCCACCGTATAAACGATCATTGCCTGCCGCACCGATGAGACGGTCGCTGCCGTCGTAACCATGGAGTGCGTTGGCGAAAGCATTGCCGGTGATCACATTGTTGAGATCGTTGCCGCCGCCGAAAAACGCCTTGCCAGTGAGCGTCAGTTTCTCGACATTGCGGGGCAGCCATTCAGGATGAGTACTGACCGAGCTGAATACAATATCGAACCCTTGATGGGCGTCTTCGATTACTTTGTCCCCCATCGTGTCGACATAGTAGCTGTCGTAGCCTGGGCCGCCATGCATGGTATCCGCACCTGCTCCACCGTCGATTTTATCGTTTCCGCTCAAACCATATATCGTGTCGGCAAAGCGGGTTGGGAGCCTAGTGGGAACGCCGGTGACACCCGAAGAGCTAAGGCCCGGTGTTATCACATCGAAATTATTGGTTCCGTAGATTTTTGTCATGATGGATTCCGGCCTGAAAATTTATATGAAAAAAAGAAAAACGGTCAACCCGGACGTTAAAGTAAGGGGCTTCCGATGCGGTTGTCTGTGGGCAACCGAACGGTGTTAGCCGAAACTCCTCCGGCGCGGCACCCGGGGTCTCAAGGAACTGGGAATTGGGAATTGGGAATTGCGAAGAATCCCAGGAATCGCGAAAAATTCATGAAGAACGTGTCTTCATCGGCCTAGCGCCGGGGCCCGATACCAGTAATTGGACGAAGAATAGGCTGTGCGTCCCCGCCGCAAGCGCGGCCATCGCAAGCTCCCGCATGGCTTGGGACATGCCCGCAGTACTGGGATCGCCCCATCCATCAATGCCCTGTTTCGATAAGGCGGCGCATTCACGCTGATTCTCGCCCCGTTTTATCCTATGATTGACACGTAGAGACAAGGAACGAGGAGAAAAGCGTGCTGCCATCCGGCCGGACAAAATTGACCCATCGGCAATTTGCCTTGTTGCTCCTTGTTGCCGCTGCGTCGAATCCTAATGGAGGCGGCTTGATGGACATCCAGCAAGATTGCCCATGGGCGGATAAATGACTGCTCGGCCGGAAATCGATGTCATTCCATTCTCAACCGCGGTAACCCTGCCGGGGCTGTTTGCTTTGCGGGTCCAACGCTCGCCGGACGAGCCGGCTTATCGCCAGTTCGATCCCGTCAAGGCCGAATGGCAACGCTATACCTGGCGGGAGACGGGCGCGCGGGTGGCAGAGTGGAAACGAGCCCTGGACCGGGAGCATCTCGACCAGGGGGATCGGGTGGCCGTGCTCTTGCGGAACTCTGTCGAGTGGGTATGTTTCGATCAGGCGGCCTTGGCGCTTGGCCTTGTCCTCGTGCCGCTGTATCTTTCCGATACGGCAGACAATATTGCTTACATTCTGGAAGATTCGGGCGCAAGGTTGCTGCTCATAGGAACACAGGGCCGTTGGAAAACGCTGGCACCGCATTGCGCCAATCGCACCCGCGTGGAAAAAGTTTTATGCCTGCAACGGCCCAACGGGGATGCCGCAGCTGGTTCCAGCGATGAAATTGCTCTTGAGGGGGTCGACGACTGGCTGGAACGCGCCGGCGGACGCACTGATAACATAACGGACGCTCAGCCTGTAGATCAGGCTGCAGTTGATAAATTCAAGTCCACGGATCCGAACCAGCTTGCCACGCTTGTCTATACCTCCGGCACAACCGGCAGGTCCAAGGGCGTCATGCTCTCGCACCGCAATATATTGTGGAACACGGAGGCGATTCTCACGGCCGTATCCGGCTACCGAAGCGATGTCTACCTCTCCTTGCTGCCGCTCTCGCATATGCTTGAACGTACCGCCGGCTATTATCTTCCGATGATGGCGGGAAGCAGTGTAGCGTATGCCCGCTCCCTAAAGGACCTGAGAGAGGATCTGAACACCATCCGCCCGCGCCTGCTCATCGGCGTGCCGCAGGTTTTTGAAGGCATGCGCGCCAAGGCTCGCCAGCAGGTGAGTGAGAAGGGAAAATTCGCCAGTTTGCTGTTTGACTGGACGCTGGAGATTGGCTGGCAACGATTTATGGCTACCCAGCACCGACCGCAGCAAGAAACGGCAGCTGCTTGGTGGCACGGCCTCGCCTGGCCGTTGTTGCGGCGGCTGGTCGCTGACAAAATACTTGAAACCCTCGGTGGGCGGTTGCGGATAGCGGTTACTGGCGGCGGACCGCTGAGCGGCGAGGCCGCGCGATATTTCCTCGCCCTTGGGCTTCCGCTTGTGCAAGGCTACGGGTTGACCGAGGCGGCGCCGGTACTCACCGTCAACCGGCTGGATGACAATATTCCAGAGTCGGCTGGCCTGCCATTGCCGGGTGTTGAAGTCCGGCTGGGCGAGGATGATGAATTACTCGCCCGCAGCCCAGGCGTCATGCTCGGCTATTGGAACAGGCCGGAAGACACAAGTCTCCGGATTGATCCGGATGGCTGGCTGCACACGGGCGATCAGGCGCGGATTGCCGGCGGCCACGTCTTCATTTGTGGACGCATCAAGGAAATCCTGGTCACCTCCAGCGGGGAAAAGGTCCCCCCTGCGGATCTTGAGATGGCGATTCTTCAGGACGCTCTGATCGCCCAGGCAATGGTGATAGGCGAGGGGCGTCCCCATCTGAGCGCGATTCTGGTGCTGAACCCGGGCGAATGGGAAAAACTGGCCGTCAGTCTTGGTCTGCAACCGGGCGAGGCAGCCTCCCTGGCGAGCTCAGCCGTGAAGAATCAAGTCGTAAACAGGATCAAGGCCGCAGTTCGCGGGTTTCCCAAGTACGCGCGGGTGCGCTCGGTTCACCTGACCCTGGAACCCTGGACGGTGGAGAATGGCCTGCTGACGCCCACATTGAAGCTGAAGCGTTTGGAAATCAATAAGCGCTACGCCGATGAGATCACGAGGCTGTATGGCGAGCAGCCAGCCCAATAAATACTGAGCCTCAACCTCAAACACCTCCGCATCTCCGTCCCTGCCTGTCGAGTCATTTGGTCGCGCGCCCGACTTGATGGCGCGCATGCGTTCGCCTGTGAGTCGTTTGCCTGTGCCTGGCATTCCTGATTTTCCACGACCAGGCACGAGGCGGACCGCTACTTCTGTTCACGCAGGCGGTCGGCCTGATCCGCCAGCTGGTCGGCACGCTTTTCAGCGGTCTCTCAGCGGTCTCTCAGCGGTCTCTCGCGCCGCGTCCGCGGCCCGATCAGTCGCCGCGGCTCCCAAGCAGCTTTATCCAAGCAGCTTTATTTACGCCTATTTTTGTTCACGAACCCGGTCAGCCGTATCCTCCAGCTGGTCAGCGCGGCGTTCGGACGCGTCACGGGTGGCTTCTGCCGCGCGGTCGGTGGCCTTGCTGTCCATACCAGGGTCCTGCTTTTCAATACGGTCGGCGGTGGCTTCGCCCTGATCACGCGCTATATCGGCTTTTTTTTCCAGTATGTCAGCTTTCTTTTCCAGCACTGCTTCCCGTTTGTTTTCCTGTTTCGAATCGCAGGCAGCAAGGGTGGAGGCGAGTATCGCGGCAATCAGGACAGGTTTTAAATTGCTCATATCAGTCATCTCCTGGTTTTCTTGAAAGGGAACCATAGTTTAGCCCGCAGCTTCAGCTCATTCTGTGCGGCGGCACACGCCCGCGACGGACATGAGTCAGGAGAGGAACGTACCCTTCGCTGCCACCGTAGCGATTGATTCAGCGGCTGAACTATTTTCGCTGCGGACGACGAGACGTCGGCTGGAGGCATGCGCCCACGACTGGAGCAGAGAGAGAAGCAAGGGGGCGGATCAGCCCGATGGCTGCAGCGGGCTGCAACGCTCGCCGCTTTAAAAACACAAACGGACGGCGGATCAGGTTGCCCTGGAAATCCTTATAGAAACCTGGCCGAGGTCTCCGCAGCGGAGCCCCGGTCAGCCGAATATCTTTCGAAAATTGTAGAAGATGACCGCTGCCATGATAAGCAAAAGCATGGGCCAGAAGCTGGTGATACTCTCGTACCATTTCGTTCCCACGGTAACAGGTATTTCCATGCGGAAATCTGCCTGATTTTCGTCCTTGCCGTAGAGATGAAGCCTGTAATCGCCGGTTTCTCCGATGCGGATCGCTTGAGTGATGCTTCCGCGCTCATAGCTTCTGGGCGGGACGGAAAAAACCGCTTTTGCCGAGCCGTCCTTCCCCATCCGTACCAGGCTCAACGCCAGCGCCCAGTTGCGGGCGGATTCCGGGTAGAGCAGGTCTATGGTCACATCGAGGATGCCGGGTTCAGGCACCTTGCCACACAGGACCGGGACAGATAGCGCACTTATCGCATTCTCGGGTATCGCATAGTCCGCTGGGATGAAGTAAGCCGAATATCCGATCAGCAGGGTATCGGATTCAATCGTGCACGTTCCGCCGCGAAAGCCCTTGGGGTAGGTTTCGGATAAATCTCCCTGGCCGCTCACGTGAAGCTGGATTCCCGTGAAAACCATGACTACCAGCATACCGATGACGGTCAGCAGCGGGCGCGTGCGCATTGATAAATTTTTCCTGCTTCGATCATGATTTCCGCTGCATCGGTGTGACCTGAAAGCGGGCACTGATGGAGCATTCCCCAGACGCTTCTATTCCTCGGGTTTCGTTCATTTCGCCTGCGGGGCTGCCCGGCTGACGTGCCGCCCTGCCTCGAAGTTTAGCCTGCTGCCTGCATTACTTCCACTATGTTTGTTGGCGCACAGAGGGGCTCTGGACCGGATGCTATTAGTGGGAGCCATGTCTCCCACGCAATCAATCCGGCTCACGGCGTTAATGGAACGCACCAGCGGCAGTCCAGACTTCCATATCGGACTCATCGACGGGCCCGTGTTCACCCAGCATCCTGATTTCAATGCGGCACATCTGCGTGGACTTACCAGCCCCAACGGGGCTACCTGCGCACAGAACGAAAGCATGGCATGCTTGCATGGGACGTTCATCGCGGGCGTTCTGTCCGCCAAGCGAACCTCTCCGGCGCCGGCGCTTTGTCCGGACTGTACGCTCCTCCTGCGTCCCATCTTCAGCGAGACGAGCGCCGGACGCGAACACATGCCCGCTGCTACCCCGGGTGAGCTGGCGAGGGCGATCCTGGATTGCATCCAGGCGGGCGCCCGTGTCATCAATCTGAGCGTCGCCCTGGCGCAGCCCTCCACCAGAGGTGAGGCGATGCTGGATGAGGCACTGAACCAGGCACTTGTCCGGGGGGTGCTGATCGTGGCGGCCGCCGGCAATCAGGGCACATTGGGCAGTTCCGCCATTACGCGTCATCCATGGGTTATCCCGGTAGTGGCGTGCGATACGCGTGGACGTCCGCTCAACGAGTCGAATCTGGGCGGGTCGATTGGCAGGCGAGGGCTGAGCGCGCCGGGCGACGGCATCACCAGCCTGGGTTCTGACGGCAAATTGCTCAGCCTCTCTGGCACGAGCGTGGCCGTGCCCTTCGTCACCGGGACCATTGCGCTGCTGTGGTCGCAATTTCCCTCGTCGAGCGCAGCCCAGATCAAGCTGGCACTGACACAGGGTTCCACCAGGCAGCGGCCTTCCGTCGTTCCGCCTCTGCTGGATGCGGAAGCCGCCCACCACATCCTGCTGGCGTCGTCGGCAACGCGGCGCATGGCGGGATGAAGGAGCAGACTGGGCACACGACGCACACGAGTTTCTATTATCACTATGAACTAATGGGAAGGAGAAAAAAATGACCGAACAGATCGAGAGCGAGGCTTCAGAACAGCCAACGGGCCAAATGACTAAAGGAATGGAAGGGGGGGACAAGCGTACAGGTGCGCCGTTCGCGGAGACCCGCTCGAACCTGTCGGTTTCGCCGCAGATGGGTGCCGCGGGCTGTAGCTGTGGCGGAGCAGCGGGAATAGCGCAAAATGGCGGGGGGATCATCTCATATGTTTATGCCATCGGAAGGGTCGAGGCCCGGTTCCCGAATCTGGCGGCCGAGAAGGAATTTGCCCAGGCGACCGGGCGCGCCGACACTGCCGGCAAAACCGATCAGCAGGCCTTCCATGAGGTGCTGTCCCAACGCCAGAATCGCTACCTCGTCCGCCAGCTGTGCTGGGTCTTGACCATACAGGGACTGGAAACCTACCTCCTGCAGCCGCGCGATCCGGCCGATATCGACATGCTGATCGACGCCATCCGTCCGGCGCCCACGCCCAACGACATCGACGTGGTTATAGGCATGCGCGGACCCATTGCACCGCCAGAAATGTGCAATGGACTCATGATTCCCATTGTCGCGTTTGACCAGATCTACTCATTCGCGCGCGACACCCTCATCAAGGCGATTCCCAGGCCGGGAAACGTCGGGGAGAAACAATTCGCCCCGGCAGCCGAAGAACTATTCCACCGCATTATGCAAATGACGGATAACGCGGGCGCAACTGACGAACATCGCGTCCTGAACTATCTGGCCATGCGTTATCAGGTGATTTATGCAAAGACAGCGGAAAAATACGGCGCGGATTGTTCCCTGACCGGAGTGGAGGTCGTGCCCTCGTCGCTTAGCAGCACCCGCAAGATCTACAAAGCCATCTTTTCCTACACCAATCGCAACACCGACTTTACCGAGAAATTCTTTGTGCGCGTCGACGCCACCGAGGAATTTCCGTTTCTGGTGACCAAGATGTCGCCCTACTATGATCGATAACCGCAAACACGACTGTTCGAACCACTAACTGAAAGGAGGTACGAAATGAATACGACGACCATACCGGGATTCACGGCCGAAGCCTCGCTCGACCGTATCAACACGCCTTATCGCACGGCCGCTAACGGACTCAGCATGGCTGATAGCGGATCGATCGTTCCGCAACGCATCAAGCTCAGGGATTGGACCTGCGAATGCGATGCCGCAACGGATATCTGCGTCTGCACATCAGGAGGCGCGATGCGGGTGATACACGCGGTTTTGGGCGAACTTTAAGGATAAACGATGCCCTTTATCATGTGATCAGGAGGAAACGGAAAATGAACATGCCACAATTTAATGCGGAAGCCTCGCTTGGCCGATCGATGAATACATATAGGGGAACGCTTTCTTACAGTGAATCTGGCTCGATGCAAGTGACGCCGAGCCAGATCTGGAGGGGTTTTGATATTTTTCCCTTGATGCGATGCTGCGGCTATGTACCGTCGCTGGGAAGATTCGTGTGCACCTCGCAGCGAACTCATCCGCTGCAGAACTGCGAATGCCGGCGCACCCCGGATGGCTATCCCTGGATACTGTGCCGTGACCCTGTGCTTACGTTAGGTTAAACGCGACTGGCAGGAGGGCGGGGCAATTACGTACGCGCCCGGTAGCTCCAATAATAGAGGAGGATTTATGCCAAAATGCGACGCATGCGGGAATGACTATGACAAAGCGTTCCAGGTAATTGCCGGCGGCAAGACCTACACCTTCGACAGCTTCGAGTGCGCGATCAGCACGCTGGCGCCGACATGCGCGCATTGCAAGGTAAGAATCGTGGGGCACGGGCTGGAAAAGAGCGGTACCATGTACTGCTGCAACCATTGCGCCGAGCAGGAGGGGGTGACGGAACTGCGCGACCGGTCATAGCCGCGGGCGCTTGTCGCAGCGTCACTCCTTCCCCTCGAAGGACGAAATGTCAGCTCAATGCTCGAAAAGGTCCGCTGCGTCCTTCGACACAATTGGGGCTATGGCCAAGCGGTACGGGCCTATGTCGCATGCCCTGCGACCGACTTATCTGTACGGTCAGTTTTCAACCCATTGGCAGGGTATTTACCCCCTGAAGAAATGCTGTTGGCGCTCGCCGGGTGGCCTATCAAAAATCATAAATAAGACGGGAAACGAGCAGCCATTCGGTTTTTTTCTGCTCGTTCCATTGCGTTGTCAGCTGCGACGGTCCACCGCCAATCTGGATTATCCCGTTTTTACTAATACTGTATTGAAATTGCGGTGTGAGCTGGTAGCGATAATCTCGCGCGCCGATCTCACTATTTAATTCCACCCCAAACGAAAAACGCTTGCTGAAACTATAAAACAGGCTGTTATTCAACAAGCCGATAAACTCACCTGATTTACCGATCGCGGTGTGCCTGACGCCCAGCATATTCATCATGCTCCACTTGTCCGAAAACTTGTAGTCATTCAGGTAGAGCACCTCCGCTGCATAGGCTTTTTGATCGTTTATGCGCCGCCCCCCGGCCTGCCAGCCGTGAAGCATGCGGCCCTTCATCAACTCGCCGAAATAACCTTGCACCGTAACCTTGTATTGGTTTACGGTTGTATTTTCAACCGGGAGCTCAAACTCAATTGCGTGTCCCTTGGCAAACGCATATTCAACCTCAGGCGACCATGCCATTTCGCCTGTGCGAGGTGAATAGGCCAGCAAGGTATTGATTTCCGTTTTTCCTTTGGTGGAGCCAAGCGGGTCGACCAGATCGTACACCATCGGCTCAGGCCGGTCGTCCTCCTGCGCACTTGCGCTATGTGGCAGGCCGAGCGCGGCAAGCATGGCGGGCAGCATTACGGCAAGATGAATGCAGCGAGGTGTCCAATTTACGCTTGCATAACTCATGTTCGTCTGTCTGAGCCATGTTAGAACGTACATAAGATCAAGCACCTACTTATCGGTTTACGCTTTGGCTGAGATTTTCGTAAATCCTGGTTTCTTCTTGTCAAATTGGAATTCTTTGTCCGCTCCCCGCCTGCCGGCTGTACGTGTTATGGGTGAAAGGCCTGGCAGGCCGGCTGAAGAGTGATGTTGCAGCCCCCTCGGATCAGCTGCTTGGCGAACAGTATTGAGGTTTTCTATAGCTGAATCTGTACGGTGGCATACGAAAATATGCCGCCATGCTAAGTTGACGGAAATGGGGCGCACATGCTTCATGGAAACCGCCTGAACACGTCAATTACCGTCAGCGTCCGGCGAAGAATGACTCCACGTCGCCGAGCACACGCGTACGCTTCATGGGCGGCAGGCTTTGCCAGATCTTCCTGCCATAGGGTTTGGTAATGAGGCGCGGGTCGCAAATCATCAGCACGCCGCGGTCGGTCTCGTCGCGGATCAATCTTCCGGCTCCCTGCTTCAGGTTGATCACCGCGCGCGGCAGTTGATACTCCATGAAGGCGTTGCGGCCCTCCTTGTTGATTTTATCGATACGCGCCGCCAGCACCGGGTCATCTGGCGGGGCGAAGGGCAGCTTGTCGATCACCACCAGCGACAACGCTTCGCCCCGCACGTCCACCCCTTCCCAGAAGGATTGGCTGCCTATCAGCACTGCGTTAGCCGTGTTTCGAAAACGCTCCAGCATGTGAGAACGGGAACCCTGGCCTTGCAGCAATACCGGATAGTCGAGTCGTTCCCGCTTGAATGCTTCCAGCAGCAATTCGTGCGCACGCTGCATCGACCGCAGGCTGGTACACAGGAAAAATGCGCGACCACGGCTGGCCTTCAGCACCGGCAACGCGGCTTTCACCACCTCTTCCGTATATTTCGGGCTGTTGGGATCGGGGAGGCCGGCGGGCACATAGAGCAAAGCCTGATTGGCGAAATCAAACGGGCTTTCCCAGCAAGCCGACCGCGCCGTGATCAATTCAGCGTTCAAACCCATCTCGCCAGTGTAGTGGGAAAAATCGCCTTTTACCGACAGGGTGGCCGAGGTGAATACCCACGCGCGCGGTGATCCGCTCAGCTGCCTGTTGAATATCTCTGCGATGGAAAGCGGCGTCGCGTTGAGCTGCAGCGCCTGGCTGAATACTTCCACCCAACGGACGAAGCCGTCAGCTTCGGCTTCATTGCGCCAGCGTCTGATACTGGCGCTGAGTTCGCGCGTCCGCTGCCCGCAGTGTTCCAGGCCCTCCGAGCGCTGCGCCTGGTTTTCCAGCAGCTCCGCCAGCCCATCGAGCTTTTGCAGCAATTCGTCCAACGCCGCGCCGAAGCTAGGGTTTTTCAGCGTTGCCGCTAATGGCATACGCGTGTTCTCGCCCTCCACCGTCAGACGGAAGTCGCGCGCCGCTTTCTCCATTGCCATGATAGCTTCGGGCAGTGGAGTGAAATCCTTCGCCCCCCGCAAGGCTTCAGCCTGGGTATCACGGGCAAGCTCCAGCAACTGGCTGGTGCTGACAGTCTCGCCGAAAAACAGGCTCGCTGTTTCGGGCAACTGGTGAGCTTCATCGAAGATTACCGTGTTGCAGGCGGGAAGCAGCTCGGCCAGGCCTTCGTCGCGCAGCATCACATCAGCGAAAAAGAGGTGATGATTGACGACCACAACATCCGCCGCCAGTGCCTGCTTGCGCGCCTCCATGACAAAACATTCCTTGTGATGTGGGCATTCGGAACCGAGACAATTGTCACGCGTGGACGTTACGTGCTGCCAGATGGCCGCATTTTCCGGCACCTCGCTCAAGCCGCTCTTGTCGCCGCTCTTGGTGACGTTGGCGTAGCGTTCGATGAGCTTGAGATACTTGACCTCGTCGCGGCTAATAAGGCTGGGCCGCCCTTCCTGCAGCGTTCGCTCCAGATGGTAATGGCAAACGTAATTCGCCCGGCCTTTCAGCAACGCCACGGTAACTGGCGCCTTCAGCGCCGCGCGCACGGTCGGAATATCGCGATTGAACAACTGGTCCTGCAAGGTCTTGGTGCCGGTGGAGATGATGACTTTCCCGCCGCCCAGCAACGCGGGAACCAGGTAGGCAAACGTTTTGCCCGTGCCGGTGCCGGCTTCCGCGACCAGGACAGAATTTGCCGCGATGGTTTCAGCAATCGCCTGCGCCATCTCCAGCTGATGCGCGCGCGGACTGTACCCGGACACTGTGCGCGCCAGCGGGCCCTCGGGCGAAAAGAACGAATCGATATCGGGCATGGGCAAGGTCGGAAAACTGCCGCCATGATAACGCAGTGCCCCGCCGAACGCACCGCATATGCACCTGCATGTATTTGCGCGTGATCAAGCCTCCTGGCTGTGCTTCAGTCGATAATTCCTTGCCGCCCCGATTTAAGCGCGAGAGCGCACTGACCAGTAAGGCCCGCCCTGGTATCTTTTCCGTGACGAGAACTTGGAGGCTCGAACTTGAAGCCCGAACTAGGAAGCCGAATGGCCGGTCTTAGCAGGACTTGACGGCGAAGCTGGATATAACAGGAGCGGAGTGTGTTTTTCAAAAGACTGAAAGCGTCGGGTCTGGGACAGAATTCCTACATGCTTGGTTGCGGGCAGGGAATAGCCATGGTCATCGACCCGCGCCGGGATGTCGAGGAATATCTTGAACTCGCACAGAATAACGGCCTGAGCATCGCTTATATTCTCGAAACGCACCGCCAGGAAGATTTCGAATTCGGTTCGCGAGCGCTGGCGGAAGTTACCGGCGCCCAAATCGTGACCGGCAGGCATGAACTGTTCGGTCAATCGGATATCAAGCTGGGGAACGGACAGGAACTCAAGGCCGGAACCACGCGCCTCGTGGCGTTTGAGACCCCAGGACACACGCGCGAGAGCATGACTTATGCGGTCTACCCGAAGGGCACCGGAAAGAAATGCTGGGGGATTTTTACCGGGGATACGCTCTTTGTCAGTGCGACAGGACGAACGGATCTGTCTGACCCTGCGAAAACACGGGAGAATGCCGGGATTCTTTACGACTCCATCCTTGAGAAGATCGCGCCGCTCGGCGATCAGGCCCTGATCTTTCCCGCGCACGGGGCCGGCTCCGCCTGTGGCGGGAACATTTCGGATCGCGACGATTCCACGCTCGGCATCGAGAAGGAAACCAACCTGGTTTTCAAAACCAGCCGCGACGAATTCATGGACCACAAAGTGGCCGAGAAGCTGCCGCGTCCGCCCTATTTTTCCCACATGGAAAAAGTGAACCTGCAGGGTGGCAGGGCGTTGCCCGAGGGAATCGGGACCGGCGGTCGGATGCTCCAGCCGCATGAATTCCAGGAAAGGATGAGCACAGGCGTCGTGATCGATTGCCGCCCACCCGAAGCATTCGCAGGCGCGCATATTCCAGAATCATACAATGTCTGGCTGCAGGGCCTTCCGGCGTTTGCAGGATGGCTAGCGGATGAGAGCACGGCAATATTCCTGGTGGTCGATGAACCCGCGCATATTCATGAAGCCGTTACATCGCTCGCGCGCATTGGCCTGGACCGCGTGGAAGGGGTGCTGGGCGGCGGAATAGAGGCATGGCGGGATCAGGGGCTTGCACTTGCCATGTCCGGCACGATCAGCGCGCAGGAGTGCGCGGAACGGATGAAGAAGAACGAGGTACGCGTGCTGGACGTACGCGACGATAACGAGCGGGAAGAGAAACGTATCCCCGGTTCGCTCCATACGTATGTCGGCGACCTCGAAAAAAAGATTCCCCATCTGCCCAAGGAAGACAACCTGGTAGTTCATTGCAGTGTTGGCCATCGAGCCGGTCTCGCCGCAAGCATCCTCAAGCGCAACGGGTTCACTCATGTTTTTAACCTGCTCGGCGGCATCAAGGCGTGGGAGGCTCTCAATCTTCCGCTCGACCAGCCCGATCAGCGGGATGAGCCGGACAATGGAAACAAAAACTAGCTGAAACTATTACCCAATTACGACGGGAGGCAAGAATGGACTACATGGCAAGCGATGGCGGCGCGTGGTCCCCTTATCTGGTCGGGGCATTGATCGGGCTGCTTTCGATGGCGACGTTCTATTTTTCCAACCAGCCGATTGGCGCTTCCACGGCGTACGCGCGAATTGCCGGACTCATCGGAAAGGTGTTTTCCAAACGCCACACCGAATCCCTCAAGTTCTATCAGGAAACAAAACCCAGTATCCAGTGGGATGTCACGCTCCTGCTCGGCATTCTTCTGGGCGCCGCCATCGCGGCGTACACAGGAGGTGAAATCACGGGGTACTGGGTGCCTCCCTTGTGGGAAGAGCGGTTTGGCTCCAGTTACGCCCTCAGGTTGGGCGTGGCCTTCCTCGGCGGCGCGGTCATGGCCTTCGGCGCGAGGCTTGCTGGCGGATGCACCAGCGGGCATGGCATCAGCGGCGCGCTGCAGCTTTCCGTAGGCTCATGGGTCGCATTGATATGTTTCTTCATCGGCGGAATGACAACCGCCAAACTTATGTTTGGAATCTAGGATTAGATCATCATGAACATGAATATGGACACGAATACGCTTTCAGATCACGACTCGCTGATCCATGCAGAAGGGAGCGCTACGCCGCACGTACCGCTGCCCGGGATCCTTCCGCTGGCAAATAAAAAGGCAGCGGATCGTCAGAAGGAAAAGGCCGACACGCCCAGGCAGATCATGCTGGGCCTCTTCTTTGGTGTGATATTCGGGTTCTTGCTGCAAAAGGGCGGGGTAGGCAAGTACGAGGTGCTGTTGGGCGCCCTGTTCCTGACGGATTTCACCGTCATGAAAATCATGCTCACCGCCATCGCGACCGGCATGATCGGCATCTTCTCCCTGCATGCATTGGGACTGGTCGAGCTGCACGTGAAACCCACCCGTTATGCGGCCAACATCATCGGGGGACTCATCTTTGGGGTTGGCTTTGGCCTGCTGGGCTACTGCCCGGGCACGGGAACTGCTGCTCTTGGGCAGGGGAATTTTGATGCCATCGCAGGCGTTCTGGGCCTTTTGGCTGGCAGTTATCTCTATGCCGAAACGTCCGACTTTCTGGAAGCAACTGTTTTGAAGTGGGGCAACCGCGGCAAAATCACGCTGCCCGAACTGGTGGGCGCGCGACGGACCATTTTCATACTTTGGTTTGTACCGCTTCTGGCGACGATCCTGTATTTACTGGAAACGTTTTTCCCGATGGCACGGTAAGGCTCAGGCCCTGCCATGCCGTCCTCCTCCTTGTTCTTTTCCTGTCCGCCCGGATTTTTGGCCGCCATGTTGTCCACGGCTTGGGGAGTCTTGTCCATGAATGCTTTGCACAATGGGTCGCTGTAAGCATCCCGTTTCTGGGCGATATTCCTCCCGAGTCCAGCCAATGCGGCAATGCTGATCAGCAGAAAGATGGCAAGTATGGCAATCGGTAACCAGATGTTTCGCAAAATGACCTCCCTGGCGTACGCCTTCTTCATTCGTTGCGCTGCAAGCCGGCTGATCAGTGGAGAACCGCCAGGCAAGGCATCGCGACGCTGACCAATAAAAAATCGCACCCCGGCTAAGCGGGGGGCGATTAGCTGAATCTGTCTAGTCGTTGGGCGGGTGCCGGCTGGAACGGGTACGGGCGTCCCCTGTCCTCGATGTTCCTGGGGTCCTGGCGCTGCCCGCGCCGGTAACCGCGTAGCGTTCCCTCTCATCCTGCTCAAGGCCGGCCGCAAGCCGGCGGTGTGAAGCCGCCTTGCCGATGCTTGCCTTCGCCGCCCGCTCGTACCTGTTCATCAAGGCCCAGGTATGCGACTGCCGGTCCTGCGCCTGTCGGCCGTAGAGATAGCTTTTCTCCTGGAAATGCTGGAGAAGTTGCCTCTGTTCCTCAGCTTTTATCCGCATCTCCGCCGCCAAATTTTCAAAGTAAGTGACCAACGCAACATGATCGCCGGGTGTACGCGCACTCTCAACCGTCTTACGAACAGCGGGGCTGTCCACGGCCTCGTATGGGCTCATCGGAGCGCATGCACCCAG
Organism: Nitrosospira sp. Nsp14; assembly: GCF_900113575.1. Classification (GTDB taxonomy): domain Bacteria; phylum Pseudomonadota; class Gammaproteobacteria; order Burkholderiales; family Nitrosomonadaceae; genus Nitrosospira. The sequence continues at coordinate 1,650 of NZ_FOPV01000020.1, read as the reverse complement.
TAACCCCAAGGTGGCTGCCATCACGAAAATTTTTCCTTTTTTCACGCTGACTTGCCCAAATACCGCTGCCCGAATTCCGATCCATAAAAGCACTGTTTAAGTGCTTCACGTACGGCACAGGTTATCAACTCGGCTCCACTTTGTCAACTTTTGTATGTTTAAAGTATACGAATGGGTTGTTGACCCTGGCAAACAAAGACTACAGAAGCGGTGTGGCCAACTGCATCGCGTATACCAGAGCGTGAGCTTGGCGGAAAATGGATTCACAGAAGTGATAAAGGTAGTTAACTTCGGCCTAGATGTAACTCGAAGCGTACCGACGGAAAGTTGTGGACAAATGTACTGTTGGAAGCTGTGGACAAATGTACCGTTTTAATGTGAAGGAAAAAGTGTACTATTACCTGCCAATACTGCTGTGATTGAGCATGCTCCTGTGAATTCAAATATTGGAAAAATCGAGAAGAATGAACTTATTAATACTCCATCTTAGCGACATTCACATCAAAACAGCTAGGGATGAAATTTTGACGCGCGGCGACTTGATTGGCCGAGCGACCTACAAAGATCTACCCATGGTCGACGGGGTAGTCATACTCGTTACTGGCGATATTGCTTTTAGTGGTAAGGAAACTGAATACGCGTTAGCTGAAGGATTTCTGGAAGATGTAGTGAAAAGTATCAGAAGGGAAAAAAATATTCCTCTTAAAGTCTTAATGTGTCCCGGCAACCATGACTGCGACTTTGAATCGGGCAAACCTGAAATCAGAGAGCTCATAATTGAGAAGATCTTAAAAACGTCACCGGACGAAATAACAGATACGCTCATAGAACAATGCGTTGAGGTTCAGCACCAATTTTTCGCGTTCCAGCAGAAGTTTTATATTGAACAACCTCTCAATAATCACGCGTTATGGCAGTCTCACAGGGTTACCCTAAATGGTCACTCGGTACTTTTTCATCTTCTAAACGTCGCATGGATGTCGAAGCAGCGCGAGGCCCAGGGTACGGTTGTCTTCCCAATCAAAAGGTTTGAAGCTGTGGTAAAAACCACATCAGACGCGACCATAGTGGCGTTCCATCATCCACTAAATTGGTTCGCTCAATCAAGCTATCGCCCTTTCAGAATGTTTACGAGGAAAGCCGCACATCTGATTCTAACGGGACATGAGCATTCCCAGGCAGTTGCGTTTATTGACGAAATGGCCGCAGGAGAAAATGTTGCAATAGACGGAGGGGTCCTACAGGGCGCTAATACGCAAACCTCTTGCTTCAACCTCGTATTATTAAATCTTGAGACTCAAGAGTATTCGGTTGAGTTTCAAGAATGGAACGGCTCTCTTTACGTTCCCAAAGAGGTGGAGTCAGCATGGTCTTCCTTCAGGCGGTTGCCGGAGAAGAAGCGGAGTGAGTTCTCGATCACCGACGAGTTTTTGGAACTTCTCAATAATGCTGGAGCTCGATTTACACATTACGGCAAGGGGGAAGATTTAACGCTTGACGACGTGTATATCTACCCAGAAATGCGACCGCTTGATGAAGAAGAAAAAGGTCGGACTGATGTTCCCCCAATTCTGATGGGATTCAAAACTAGAATCTAGCCGCTTCGAGCAGTCTGACCTGGTTGGATTTAACGTATTCGCTTGGGGTCAG
>NZ_FOPV01000047.1 GCF_900113575.1 Nitrosospira sp. Nsp14 | reverse complement strand
CTGACCCCAAGCGAATACGTTAAATCCAACCAGGTCAGACTGCTCGAAGCGGCTAGATTCTAGTTTTGAATCCCATCAGAATTGGGGGAACATCAGAAGCGGCTAGATTCTAGTTTTGAATCCCATCAGAATTGGGGGAACATCACTCTGCGTCGACCAGAAATTGCTGGATGTGCTTTAATTGGATAGGTTTTTCTAGAGTCCCTTTCGCATTCCTTCTAGCGAAGGGATTTTTAATTTGCTGAAGCGCAACCGTAGGCATAGGCATCAAGCTGATCTTGCGGCAAGGATTAGAGGGCTTCGGTTCCGGGATCTTCGTGCGAAGGCGGGAACAGAGAAAGCGGAGCGACGGCTTGGTGGAAGCGAAACGTCGATTAGGCCATTCTTCCGTAAAAATGACCGAGCATTATGTCCGATTGGGACAGATCGTCACTCCAACCGAATGACATATTTTTCTCGGAATTGCGAACTGGCAATGCTTTTGCGGACCGAAATTGAATTCTGAAATTGGCTGAACGCCCTGTGCCTATTGGCTCCCCGACCAGGGCTCGAACCTGGGACCTGCGGATTAACAGTATTCAAGTCATATTGTCTGCTGGCTTCTATATTGTTCTCAGAAGGTTGATTTTCAATAATTTTTCTGTTAATTGTAAACGCATTAATTCTCTTGAATTCTCGTAAATTGTGTAATTTTCGCTGCTCAACTACACAGGAATTACACACACATATTTTAACCGCGTCGCATTTGCCGCTCGTATTATGTGAGGAGATATCCACGGGCTGCGAAGGGGCCCGAGACTGGTCAATCTTCGCGCCGTTTTTCTCGCTTCTTACTCTTGCCGATATCCTGCTCACCACACCGCTTCGGTCTTGTCTGACTCCCCTCAGACACCGCTGCATCACGGCTAAATTCGCGTTCCAGTCGATTTCCGGTGGTAGATCACAGACAGACAGGGGAATGTGGATATGGGCAAACTGCACGGCTTCCATGCAGGCATCCTGGTCCACGTTCTCACACTTCGGGCATTTGCCGCCGTAGAGATTCAGCAGCGACAAGGCCAGCATTTCGAGACGGAATTTCTCCGGGAGTTCCTTGTATTCACCTAGCGAGCGCCTGATCGAGCAGCCGGGCCAAGCTGTCTTCTGGGGCCTTTGTCCCATTCTATCGATTATTTTTTCGGCATATACGCGTTACAGTCTTGTTCGGAGGTTCTTTCAATCATGATAAACTGAAAAATGCTTTAACCGCCGAGTTATTCACGCTTGAAGCAACGCTTTAGCCTAGCTGTTAGCGCCGCTGTAATACTGACCCACTGAGCCGGAGTAAAACTGACCCACCTGGGCGAATATGGTGGCTTTTTGGCTGCCGATTATGTTGACT
>NZ_FOPV01000048.1 GCF_900113575.1 Nitrosospira sp. Nsp14 | reverse complement strand
TGATGTGCCCCCGATAATAGTGCCAGGGGTGTTCTAGCGAAGTTCAGTTAAAAGATCAGCTTCTTTCTCTCTCACAGCCGTTGATTTCTTTTTGCCTGCGGCAGCTGGCTGCGAATTCTGCCGGGGTTCGGTAGTTCAAAGCGCTGTGAGGTCGATGCTCATTGTAGTCGCGGCGCCAAGCTGAGATCCGAATCCGCGCCTCAGCCAGGCTGGTAAACCAGTGATCATTCAAGCACTCGTCACGAAAGCGACCGTTGAAGCTTTCAATGTATGCGTTCTGCGTCGGCTTACCCGCTTCAATCAGCTTGAGCTGGACGCCATTCTGATACGCCCATTGATCCAGCGCCTTGCTGGTGAACTCCGGTCCCTGGTCGGTGCGAATTGCCACGGGCAAACCACGGAACTGTGCGGCGCGCTCCAGCACACGCACGACGTATTGTCCTGAAATGCCATGTTCAGCCACCAGATCAATGGACTCCTTTGTGAAATCATCAACGATGGTCAACACCTTGATGCGCCTGCCATTGGCTAGCGCATCACTGATAAAATCCATTGACCATACTTCATTGGGCAGACTCGGCAATGCCAGTTGGCTGCGTTCAACCGCCACACTACATCGCTTCCTCCGGCGCTTTACTGCCAGTCCGGCAGCCTGGTAAAGGCGAAAGATGCGTTTGTGATTGACTTCAATGCCTTCCCGCCGCAGCAGAGCATGAATGCGCCGATAGCCAAAGCGGCGGCGTTCAGAGGCCAACTCAACCATTCGAGCTTGCAACTGCTCATTCTCCGGCTGCACTTTAGATGCGTAGTTCAATACACTGCGTGACAGCTCCACAAGCAGGCAGGCGCGGCGCTCGGAGATGTCCGTCTGCTCCAGCATGACCGTGACTGCCTCACGCTTTGCCTGCGGAGTTAATGCTTTCGCCCCAGGGCAACCTTCAAGGCTTCAGCGTCCAGAAGCGATTCCGCTAATAGCTTCTTAAGCTGAGCATTCTCTGCCTCAAGGTCTCTCAGCCGTTTGGCGTCCGGCACCGTCATCCCCCCAAACTTTGCGCGCCAAGTATAGAACGAGGCATCACTAAAGCCATGCTGCCGGCACAATTCCCTGACTGGCACACCTCCATCCGCCTGTTTCAAAAAACCAATGATCTGTTCATCCGTAAATCGCTTCTGCACGTCGTTCTCCTCTCGAAAAACGAACTTTACTAGATTCGACTTGGCTCTGTTTAAGGGGAGCACATCA
>NZ_FOPV01000050.1 GCF_900113575.1 Nitrosospira sp. Nsp14 | reverse complement strand
TGTAGTAGTTTCGATTTAATCTGACAGTAGGGCCTTGCCAAAGGTGGGGTTACCCGGTTTGATAGAGGTGCGAATCTTTATCAAATTGAGCGCTGAGAGCGCAAAGGAGTAACCCCATGAGTAGTGTTCAACAAAATGTTATCAAGCACAAGGTAGGTTTGCTTAATCTGGCAGCTGAGCTTGGCAATGTATCCCGTGCCTGCAAGGTGATGGGTCTTTCCCGCGATACCTTTTATCGCTATCAATCGGCTATGGAATCGGGCGGCATTGATGCTCTGATTGATGCCAACCGACGCAAGCCGAATCCCAAGAATCGGGTTGAAGAAGCAACTGAGGTGGCAGTGGCTGCATTTGCAATTGAGCAGCCTGCCTTTGGTCAAGTTCGGGTATCCAACGAGCTACGCAAGCGCGGCATCTTCGTTTCTCCCTCAGGTGTTCGCTGCGTCTGGTTGCGCCGCGACCTGGAATCATTCAAGAAGCGTTTGTTGGCATTAGAGCGCCATGTTGCAGAAACGGACGGAGTTCTGACCGAAGCACAGGTTAGTGCCCTGGAGAAGAAACAAGACGATGATATGGCTTATGGCGAGGTTGAAACGGCTCATCCTGGCTATCTGGGGTCTCAGGACACCTTCTATGTAGGGACAATCAAAGGCGTTGGCCGCATCTATCAGCAGACGTTCGTCGATACCTACTCCAAGTGGGCTGCGGCCAAGCTGTACACGACCAAGACCCCGATTACAGGGGCCGATCTACTCAATGATCGGGTGCTGCCTTTCTTTACAGAACAGGGTATGGGCCTGATCCGTATTTTGACCGACAGAGGGACCGAGTATTGTGGAAAGCCGGAGACTCATGATTACCAACTCTACCTGGCCATTAACGACATCGAGCACTCCAGGACCAAAGCCAATCATCCGCAGACCAACGGTATCTGTGAGCGCTTCCACAAAACCATCTTGCAAGAGTTCTACCAGGTCGCGTTCCGGCGCAAAGTCTACAGGTCACTCGAAGAACTGCAAATTGATCTGGATGAATGGCTGCATACCTACAATCACGACCGCACACATCAGGGCAAGATGTGTTGCGGTCGAACACCTATTCAAACATTAATTGACGGAAAGGAGGTCTGGAACGATAAAATTACCGCACTGAATAGTTAAATCTGATCTGACAATTGCACCTGTCAAATCGGGTAACTGTCAGATGAAGTCGCGACTACTACA
>NZ_FOPV01000051.1 GCF_900113575.1 Nitrosospira sp. Nsp14 | reverse complement strand
GTTTATGATGGTTGCACGCAGAGCACGGAGGGAGTTTGACGCCGGCTTCAAATTGGAAGTGGTGCGCATGGTGAAAGACCAGGGATTGAGCGTAGGCGATGTCTGCCGCAGCATGGATCTGGGGGAGACGGTGGTGCGGCGCTGGATGAAGCAATATACGGCTGAATTGAATGGACAGGCGGGCATAGGTAAAGCGCTGACCCCTGAGCAGCAGCGCATCCGGCAACTGGAAGCCGAGAATCGGCAACTGCGGATGGATAATGACGTCTTAAAAAAAGCTTCGGCCTTCTTTGCCCGCGAACTGAAATGAGCTACCGGCTGGTTCGCCAATTGCAACAGGAGGCCGTTCCTGTGACACAAGCATGCCGGTTATTGCAGATCAGTCGCGCCGGTTACTATCAGCATTGGCGGCGCGGGACACAAGCTGCGGATATTGTCACCACGGTTCATCTCAAGGCGGTGTTTACTGCCAGCGGCAGCACCTACGGAAGTCGTCGTCTGGTCACTGCCTTGCAGGCTCAAGGTCTCGCTATTGGCCGTTATCGGGTACGGCGCCTGATGCGGGAAGCTGCATTGCACCCGGTGTGGAAACGCAAGTTTATCCGCACCACCGATAGCAGGCATGATTTGCCGATAGCAGAGAATCTGCTGGATCGAAAGTTTGAGCCAGCTCTGCCGAATCTTGCCTGGGTATCGGACATTACCTATGTTCGCATGCGAGCCGGCTGGCTCTATCTTGCCGTGGTCATGGACCTGTTCTCGCGCAAGATCGTCGGCTGGGCGATGGCGCCTGCCATGCCTACCGAACTGATTGCCTCGGCATTGCGCATGGCAGTTCAGCAGCGCAAGCCTGTACCTGGATTGCTATTACATTCTGATCGAGGCAGTCAATATGCCAGCCTGGAATACCAGAGCTTACTGGATCAGCACGGTATCCGCTGCAGCATGAGCCGCAAGGGCAATTGTTGGGATAATGCCGTAATGGAGCGCTTCTTTCTGAAATTGAAAATGGAGCGCGTCTGGCAACAAGATTATGCCAACCAAGGTGAGGCTCAACGCGATATTGCCGATTACATAGTCCGTTTTTATAACGGAATCCGGCTTCACTCGAAACTGGGCTACCTGTCGCCCGTCGTCTATGAACGGAAAATGGTAGCAATACCACCTATCACGGTGTCTGAAATGATTTGACCACCACA
>NZ_FOPV01000053.1 GCF_900113575.1 Nitrosospira sp. Nsp14 | reverse complement strand
TGATATCCAAGAGCCAGGCGGAAAAACCCTTGCCTGAGCCAACGACCAGTCACGCACCTGACGGATCGCACAGTCACACGCCTGCTAAATGAGGAACTGAAGTCAGCCCCCGGCAAAACCGGGGGCTTTTTTGTTTATCCAGCGGTGATGATCGGCAAATCCTGATTTCAGAAACGAAAGGAATATTGAAGGCCTGCACCCGCAAAAGCCTGGTCAGTTCTGAGGTTGAAAACTATGTAAGGTCCGCTAATAAAAAAAAGGAGATTTTTTCATGAACAAGAAGAACTCGCACCTGAAATTCTCGCTGCTGCTCTCAGCGGTTATTTGGCTTGCTGCTACCGTTACGACGCCTGCGTTTGCTGATAATGCCGTCAAACTGAAAATACTGCTCATCACGACAGGAGAGGTAACAGAAGATGTGGGCTATGCCTACATCAAACCCGTGCTCGATGAAATGGGCGTGCCATACGATGTGTTGAACTCCAAGACGCAGGATCTTACCGCGGCGATGCTCGCCTCTAATGCGGGAGGGGCCAACTGCCTGGCTGCCGAAGCAGGTTGCGTGGGCAACTATAACGGCATCATCCTGACGGACGCTGGACTGAACCCAGCCTTCACGCCCACGGAATGGGACATGCTGCACAATTACCAGAAAAACTTTGGTGTCCGTCAGGCGGTACTGTCAGGATGGCCGGGGACCTACTGGGATCCACAGCCTCCTTATGGGGTATATTTGGATTACGGTCTGGTCTATTCCTCCGGCGGAGCCAGCTATGAAGGTCAATGGAGCGTGCCGGCGGCACTCAGCAAGGAAGTTTTTGAGTACGTGAACACGACCAATCCATTTCCGGTTACCGACTTCGCCTTTGCGGCCAATCCGCGAAATGACACTCTCACCCTGCGGGACGGATCGAAGCCCAACGTTGTGCCGCTTTTGAAAACTCAAAATGGGGAAGCTCTGGTATCGATCGTGCGCTACACCGTGCCCAACCAAACGGTGCCGGTAAGGGAAGTGATGATCTCGACCATTACCAATGCCACCTTCCTCATCCATTCGAAGGTTCTGGCCTACGAATTCATCAACTGGGTGACGCAGGGGGTATTCGTTGG